>CAYHFN010000035.1:0-23399 GCA_964355925.1 uncultured Chitinophagaceae bacterium | reverse complement strand
CCAGATAGTGCATATTCCAAAATTGGTCCGGATGAATTTGCCGCAGAAGCAAAATGGAAAAATACGACAACATTTCCTCACGCTTTTACATTAGGGAAAAAGGCTGAAGAACTTGGCGGTTCGCCGTATGGAGATAAGATCATTGTTGATTTTGCGATCGAAGCGGTGAAGAATGAAAGACTTGGTCAAAGAGATGTTACAGATCTTTTGTGTATCAGTTTATCAAACTGTGACTATGTTGGTCATGCTCAAGGTCCTGACAGTCATGAAATGCTAGATATTCTTGTCAATATCGACCGATATCTTGGTCAATTATTTTCTTACCTCGACTATACAGTTGGCATTGACAACTATGTTGTTGCATTAAGTGCCGACCACGCAGTATGTCCGCTCCCTGAATTTAATTCTGAATATAGAAATATTTCTGCGAAACGATACATTTATGCGACGGATATCAAGCCGAAAATTGAAGAATTTAATTTGCTGTTAAAAAAGGAGTTGAATTCATATGACGATATTTTGATTAAGAATGCGTTTATCAATTATTCTGCCGGAGCAAAAGCAGGATTGGACAGTATTAAACTTGAACAGAGAGTAAAAGCAGGACTACTTAACGTAGATGCATTTGTTGATATATATTTTAGACGAGAATTGATCACAAGAGAAAAATCTGATAAATTATTCATTGAAAAATATCGGAATAGTTATTATGCACCTCGGGGTAGAGATTATCTGTACCGGATCAGAGAGAACAGTATTATTTCTTCTCGTTCTTATGGAACCACCCATGGCTCTCCATACTCGTATGACACCCATGTTCCTCTAATATTTTGGTGGAGTGGTGCAATTCCGAATAAAATAACACGAGAAGTTCATTCTGCAGACGCTGCACCGACCCTTGCGAAGTTTGCCGATTTTTCTTTCCCAAATAATCTGGATGGAGTTCCGCTCAAAGAAGTGGTGAAATAAGAACAGATTATATGATTTCAGATTATTAGATTTTAGACAAAAATCCAAGCAAACATCGCTTGGTTTTGTTTTTTTACAATCATTCTCTCTCCTATTGACTCCCTCAGTTTGAAGTCTTAAATTATAATAGGTTTAACGGATTAATTAAAACCGTTACTTTAAACAAGGTGCAATAGTATGAGGAAACAGTGAAGAGATCTTTATTTTTATTTATTGTTATTTTTGTTGGTTATCTTAACGCCCAACAAAATTCGGGTGAATTACAAGAAGAACAAGATTATGCTTTCGCATATGGGCTTTTTGATGACAAATTGTATCAGCTTTCATTTGAACAATTCAAAAAATTCATTGATCAGTATCCAAACAGTGTAAAGCGCCCCGATGCGATTTTCCTTTCTGCAGAATCACAATTTCGCCTCAACCAGTACCAATCTGCGATTTCCATTTTCAAAAATTTCACACAAGATTATCCAAAGCATAAACTTAGGTTGGATGCGCTTTTTCGTTTAGGCGAAATGAATTATGCATTGACGATGTACAAAGATGCAATTCCATACTACCGTGAAGTATATGAAAAATATCCTTTGATCGATCAAGCGGGAGAGGCGGCGTATTGGGTCGGCGAATGTTATCTAAAACTGAATGATGTAACGAATGCACAAATTTATTTTAAAGTAAGCTACGAACGATATCCAAAACACCGATTGGTGGATTATGCGTTATATTCGATTGGATGGACGTTTGAACGGAAAAAAGATTACGCCAAAGCAATTGAAGTTTATCAAAAATTGCTGAACGAAAAGAAAGAGAGCGATTTATTCTCTGCAACATCAGTCAGAATTGGTGAATGTTATTTCCAATCTCGTGATTATAAAAAGTGTATAGAGTATCTAACGCAGGCGAAATCAACCCTTTCTGACTCCACGGAAGTGCAGCGGAGTGAATTTCTTATCGGAGAATCATATTACAGTTTGGGGGATTATCCAAAAGCAAAAAACCAGTATGCTGAATTTCTCTATAGATACCCAAAGAGCATCATTTTCCGGGATGTTAAATATTCGTACGCATGGACATTTTTGAATCTGAAAGAATATGACCGGGCGGCAGCGTTGTTCGGAGAACTGACCGATGGTATCGATGATATTGCACATAAATCCATGTTTCGCAAAGGGCGTTCTTTACAGCTGAGCGGAAAAATTGATTCTGCTCTTGTAACGTACCTTCAAGTGGTCGCAGCTCGCTCAAATGGTGATCTTTCAGATAATGCTTATTACGAATCCGGAATGATTTATTTTGAGAAGAAAGATTATGATAAAGCGCTGCAATCATTCCAAAATATTACCACAAAAAACCCAAAAAGCGATGTCATTGCCGATGCTCACCGAATGATTGGTGAAACATTCTTGGCTCAGAAAAAATTTGAAAATGCATTGATCGCGTTCCGTTCAGTCGGAAAGATTGAATCGGGAAATGCTGCCGTGAAAAGTGATGCCCAATTTCAAGAAGCGTGGGCTCTCTATAAAATGAAAAAATTTGCGGATGCAGCAAAATTATTCCAGATGTATGTCCGCCGGAATACACAGCAGCCACAAAATGCAGAAGCAAATTTTTGGGCTGCTGAATCATATTTTCAAGTTGAAAAATTTGTCGAAGCAGAACGATATTATGCCCAATCATTGGAAAATCTGCCCGATAGTAAAAAGATCGATGCGCAATATGGTTTGGCGTGGTCTTATCTTAAACAAAATAAATATCAGGCAGCTGCAAATGCGTTTGAAAAGGTTGTAGAAGGAGATGCAGCTAAAAAATATACGCAGGATGCTCAATTACGAATTGCGGATAGTTATTATTCTGCAAAATTATATGATAAGGCAAGTGATGCCTATCGTGAATATCTCAAGGCGAATCCAGCATCAACAAATAATGACTATGCATTGTATCAATTGGCGAATGCAGAATTTCGTTCTAATGATGATAAAGAGGGCATTGCCCGATTTACAGAACTTATTATAAAATATCCAAAGTCACAGTATGTCGACGATTCTCAATATGGTATTGGACTCATTCATTTCCAAAACAAACGGTTCCAAGAGGCGATTGTTGAATTTGGTAAGCTGATCAAGAGTTTCCCCAAAAGTGAAATGGCTTCGCGTTCGCAATATAGTATCGCCGATGCATATTACAATCTTGAAAAATATGCCGATGCGATTGCTGCATACAGTGAAGTTGTTAAGAATTATGAGAACTCACCGTTGGCAAGCGATGCTGTAAATGGAATGCAATATTGCTTTGTTTTATTAGGAAAACCGCTCGATGCGATCTCTGTCATTGATGATTTTGTGAAGTCAAATCCGAATGTCCGTCTCGCCGATGAATTGTTTTTCAAAAAAGGGGACCTGTTTTATGGCCAAAAACAGTATGATAGTGCAATTGTTGCATACAAAGAATTTCTCGATCGGTTCTCTAAAAGTAAATTGTTAGGGGATGCTCATTTCTGGCTTGGGAGATCGTATCAAGCATTAGGTAATGCTCAAAGTGCATTAGAATCATTTAAAACGTCAGCAGAAAACTATCCAACAAGTCGCGTAGCAAGTGCAGCACTTTTTGAAATTGGCGGAATTTCTTCTCAGCGTGGTAAACCGGATGTTGCATTGAGTGCATATTCAAAAATAGAAGAGCTATATCCAAAATCCAATGAAGCATCCGAAGCTTCGTATCAACAAGCACTTGTTCTAAAAGGGACAGGACAATTGGTTGCTGCGGTAAAAAAGTTTGAAGAGACGATCACGTCATATGAAAAGTCCGTTGCCGCAGACAGAAGTAAACTTGCGCTTGGCTGGTTGAATGTTGAATCTGAACAATATGGAAAAGCGGCAGAATATTTTAAATCGGTGGCTGTGAATCGTACTGATGAGATTGCAGCAGAAGCACAATATGCTGTCGGTCTTGTATACCAAACGCAGAAAAATTATCAGGAAGCGATTGTGAATTATTTGCGTGTGCGATATGTGTTCCCTGCAGCGGTGCAATGGATAGGTCGTTCATATTTTAATCTTGGCGAATGTTACACAAAGACAAACCAAATTCAAAAAGCAAAAGATGCATTCAACTTTGTTGTAAAACAAAATAAAGTTGCAGACTTGGTTCCGGCAGCAGAGAAGAAATTAAAATCATTGGAGCAATTGTGAAGAGAATATTGTCTTTAGTGGATCTGTTGATTTCGTTCGTTGCCTATCGCAAAGCAGTTTATTTTTATTTCTTGTTATTCGCAATCGTTTCAGTTTCGTTATCACAAGAAACCGACAAGAAAGAAGCAACCAAAAAAGATGTTGATCTTCAAAATATCCAAAGTCCAAAAACTGATGCAGCACTTCCAAAGATCGATCTTCCGGAATTTGTTATTACCGGCAGTGAAACAATCGACCTTCAGATAAAATCAAAATCTGAAGATGACGAGGATAGGTTATTCTCCCCAGTACAACCAACACCCGGTGAACGTCCGATGAATGTTGGCGAAGCACTTTCACCAAAACAGATTAAATCGTTTTCGAAAACGCCGGGTGCGCTTAACGGAAAAGTTTTTGCGGGAATTGGATTCTATCAAACACCGCAATTTGATGGATGGTTCGGTCAATACGATCCTACAAGTTCATTCGTGGTGAATGGATATTATTCCGAAAGTCAAGGTCATTTAAATGATGCAGGTTTTTGGCGCGGTGGATTTGGTGCTCGTGGAACGTATGCTCTGCCGGAATCTTCGGCATTGTTGCCGTATGCACAACTAAGTGCAGAGACAAAATATGGCAGAGAGTCGTACCGAAGTTTCGCTTCTCGCTCACCATATCGAGTAAGAGATCTTAGCGGGATAGAAGTGAATGGCGGAATTGGTTCACGATATTCTCTTCCATATAAAGCACTTTCCGGATTTGATTATAATGGAAAACTTGGGTTGAGTTTATTTTCCGCAAATGATTCTACTAAATCGAGTGAATCTGAATTTTACATTGACGGCAGTGTCACAACACGATATTTATCTATGTCACTTCGCGGGCAGACAGAATATCGTACTACCAGTTACTCAATGAATATTCCCGGCATGCATTCAGGACAATGGTTTGTTCTTCGCGCGGAAGGCAATCAATTGGTGATACCTTCACTTCAACTTTCTTTTGCATTGCAGCAATTCATCTATCGAGGAAATGTAGGATCGACGTCCGGACGATTTTATCCGCAGATTGAACTGAAATATTCATTCACGGAAAATGCACTATTGTATTACGGATACGCACCAACTGTTGAGCGAAATACGCTTTTTTCTGTAATTAAACAGAACAAATACATCAATTATGATGCGGAAATAGTTCCTGCAGATACTCGCTTGAATCTGTACGCAGGGATGGAGTATTCCCCTATTGATTTTATTACTACTACCGTAAAATTTTCCTATAAACAGATCAATAATTATCCCACTTTCTATGACAAGAATAGTGCAAAAGTGTGGGAAGTTCTTTATCTTTCAGGAGTTCGTTCAACGAAATTCGATGTTTCAATACTTTTTCGTTTAAATCAAAAACAAAATATTACTGCGTATGTTTCACTGCAGACAGTGAAGCAAAAAGATTCATCCAGTGTAATGCCGTATATACCAAAGTCTACTATCGGGACTGTGTATCATCACTTCTTTGATTTTGGACTTCATGCTGAAGCATTTGTTGAATATAATTCAGCACGGTTTACGAATTATGCAAATACACATTCAAATGCCGGATATCTTTTTACCGGTGTTAAAGCAGATATAGAACTTTTTAAGCAATTCAGAGGATTTGTTGAGTTGACTAATTTGGTGAACCAACATTATTATGTATGGAATGGTTATCAGGAACGAACAATTTTTTTGCTTCTTGGTGTGAGCTTTAATTGGTAACAAAATTTTCTATTTAAATAAATAAAGGATACTAACAATGCCAAACTTAAATGTAAAAGGTGAATCGCCGAAAGCTGCAAGCGGCGGAACTGGAACTGCAGCGGGTGGAGGAGTTTCAAAAACACTCATCATTGTAATTGTCGCTGTTTTTGCACTCGGTGCTGTTGCATTTATCCTGAACACAATGGGAGTTGTAAAATTATGGGGAAAGAAAAAAGCGATACCCCAAGTTGTTGCCCTTCCTCCGGATAATTTTTCACCCGTCACTACTCCGGAAAATCTTCCGCAGGTTGCACAACAAGCAGTAGAAGTTACTCCGACCGTTGAAAATAACACAAAAGTAGAACCCTCTCCACTTTCTTCATCGCCGAAGAAAAAAATTGTCAGCGGTACTGGGATGTATACAGTGCAAATATCTTCATGGCCGCTTGAATCTAAAGCAAATGCTCAGTCACAAGTATTTGCTGACGCCGGCTTTGAAGCATTTGTTGAACCATTAGGTGCTTATTTCCGTGTATGTGTTGGACGCTTTGGAACGAAAGCAGAAGCAAAAACACAAATGGAAAAAATGGAATCGATGCTGGAATCCAGACCGGTTGTTGCAAAAGTTGGAAAATAAATTATTTTTAAACCGCAGATTTAACGAAAGAATAAACATATCCTTTTGTCGAATCTGCGACTGTTTTACGTAGTCTCTCTCACTCGAAAAGGATTGTAGGATGAATCTGTTAGAACTATTTTTGAAAGGCGGATTGGTGATGTGGCCGATCCTTTTATGTTCTCTGATCACCATTGCAGTGATTATTGAAAAATATATAATGCTTTCAAAATCGAATATTGATCCAAAACAGCTCATGATAAAGATACGGAGTTCACTTTCACGGAACGATATTGCAAGTGCAGTCGACGCATGCACCAAAATAAAAGCTCCGGTTGCGAATATCCTTAAGCATGGTGTTGTCAATTATCAGTATGGACAACAAGCAGTAAAAGAAGCAATTGAATTAGCTGGAAAAGAAGAAATATTTCATTTAGAAAAAAGATTGTCTGTCCTAGCGAATATGGCCGGAACAGCACCAATGCTTGGTTTTCTTGGAACAGTGACCGGAATGATTGCTGTATTTCATACCATTGAACAGCTTGGTGGAAACGTTAATCCGAGTATTTTAGCGGCAGGAATTTGGGAAGCAATGTTGACCACCGCTTTTGGGTTAATTGTTGGAATACCTGCTCTCTATTTTTATAACTATTTTGTTGCGAAAGTTAATCGTTTTGTTTTTGAAATTGAAAATAGTGCCGAAGAGTTTATGAGTCTAATGAAAACGGGACAGCTTGAGGACAACAGTTCGGTATTGGAAAAAAAGAATGAGAAAAAATCCTCACCAATAAAAACTGTCTTTGCCGACGACGATTATTTTGAGCCGAAAGATGAATAACAAAAAGTAATCATCAAGCCGTTATTATTACCAATAGAATTATATCAATGAAATTTGAACGTAAACATAAGATAGAACCAAATTTTAATTATGCATCGCTGACAGATATTGTATTACAGTTGTTAATTTTTTTTCTCATTACTTCATCATTTGTCTCTTCACCTGGCATTCAGGTGCAATTGCCCAAAGCTCAAACAAGTGAAACACAAACAGACCGCCAAACCGTTCTCACGATTACTACTTCCGGAAAGATCTATATTAATTCTGAAGAAGTAACGACTGAAACATTAGGTCAAAGACTTATCCCAATACTTGATCAAAATCGAACTCAAGTGTTAATTATTCGTGCTGATAAAGAAGTAAGTCTTCAAAAAGCAGTTGAAGTGATCGATCTTGCCAAAGGAGTCGGAGCACAGCGGTTCTTGATAGCAACGGAACCTGTTGAGGGAAATTAGTCATGGTTCGTAGTCAGAGAGAATTGAAAACCGGTTGGATTATTTCTGTTTTATTTCATGGTCTCGTTGCTCTCCTTCTTTTTTATTCTACATTCCGCCAGTATATTCCTGAACCACAATTTGTGGAGATGACATGGGGTGATATATCATCGCTTCAATCTCCTATGCCAAATATTCCTTCCGAAAGGTCTTCTGCAAAGGAGGAGGTTCAGCAATCTGATCGAACAGACAATTCTGTTGCACTTCCATCAAGAAAGTATTTGGATCTTCCGGACGAAGTTATATCGGTAAAGCAAAATAAAAAAAATATTAGTGCTGATATTCCATCAAATACAGGGCGAAGCGGAAAAATATCCGGAGAAGAAAGACGAGTAAACATCGTATCAACTGGTCTTGGAACGCGTGAAAATGTTACGGGAAAATCTTCAAGTAATTCGACCATGCAGGTCGCAACGCCGTTTGGTGCAGGTACTGAAGCCGGGGGATTGGGTAATAATGTTGCCTTTTCTTTTCAATGGGCAGGAGGAGGAAACAGAAAATTATTAACCGGAGATATGCCAACATATCCGCCGGGTGTTAATGTATCTGCGCAAATTAAATTGAAAGTTACTGTTCAACCGGATGGTACAGTGCGTTCTGCCGCTCCTGTTCAAAAAGGTGATACACGTCTTGAAAATGCTGCTATGAGTAAAGTAAAATTATGGAAATTTGAACCTCTTTTAAGCACTCAACCTCAGGTTGAACAAGTTTGCACAATCACTTTTAATTTTACTTTAAAATGATTGTGCAACTATTCGTGTATTTTTAATCTGAAATCCTGCTTCGTTATCGATTTTTCTTATCTCTGTTCCTGTTTATTCTATCCTAAAATCGTATTCCTTTTGTTCGACAAGGTATTTAAATAAAAAAGGTGCACAACTCATTAGAATTGTGCACCTCAATAGATACTGATATTTGATTTATTATTTCATCAGCATCAGTTTCTTAACAGATCGGAATTTATCTCCCTCAGGGGAAGAAGCATTCATCACATAGAAGTAAACTCCGGAACCAAAGTTCGATGCATTCCATGAAACTTGATGATACCCTGATGTTTGATCACCGTTAAATAGTGTTGTTACTTTTTGTCCGAGAATATTAAATATTTCAATATTCACTTTGCTATCTTTCGGCAATGCAAATTCAACTGTTGTTGTTGGATTAAATGGATTCGGATAATTCTGTGCAAGTGCATATTCAGTAACAACTGCAGATCCCATTCTTGTAATTTCAACTTTTCCGCCGCTTACCGCACTTGATATTTTCTGCATTTTGTTATCTGCAACAGTTTGTGTCTTAATATCAATGAGGCTTGTGCTTCCAAGTTTTGCATTTTTGTTTACGATATACTTAAACAAAAGTGCTGCACCTTCTTGTGTAATTGGTGTTACATTAAGAGAAAAATCAGTTGCAGCTACTCGTAATGTTCCCTTGGAATCGCTCTTTGCAGCAACATACCAGTTTTTATCTTGTGGAACAGATTGCCCCATTTTGAATTCACCGGTATATGTTAAAATACTCGGATCTATATTTATACTTGCATTAAATCCGGCTACTGTATTTTCGCTGGGATAAATATTTAACGGAATCCAAACTTCATCTCCGGGGCGAAGATTAAAATTCGCATCAGTATTAAATATCACAGGATTTACATTAGATTTTTTCATTGTTGAAACTGCTGCCGTTGCATAATCAAAGTCAACATCTCCGCGTAACACGCCAAAGAAGTTTTGATTTGTTCGTTGAGCAACAAGTTTATAAGACATTGAGTGCCGATGTTTTGTATACCAGCCAGTCAAAGAATCAGCGGCAGATTCAAAACCCGCCAGTGATGTTGAATCGACAAAGATCCAATTAGTTAAACCAAGTCCAGAAAGATATGTTGAATCAACCGAAATTTCCATTATTGCCATTGCATCAGTTGTATTGACAAGACTATCCTCATTCACATCTGCGGCAATCAGTGCTCGAGTACTGAGAGTATCATGCCAAGACTTGAAAGCAAGTGTGGCATCGATGACACTGATTTTTCCGGAGACATCACCCATATATTTGCTTGCAGATGGATAGAAGTTTATTGTATCATTTGGTTCTCTGCTTGTTAAATTAAATGATCCATTAGCAACCGGCCACCATGAGTTATTAGCTGTATGTGAGCTATCGTAATAGACGATTACGCTATCTCCTGATACAGGATAACTCGCGGATCCACCCCATTTTTGGTGGAAGTAGTGAATGTTTCCTGTGATACTCGAATAAATCTTTAATAAACCATTGGATGAACTGGAAACATCTAAAGAAGCAGCACTATTACCGGCAGCAGAAAGAACCGAGTTCACAATTGTTAGTGGTGATGTCAGTCCGATGATACTCTGTTTGTCTTTTACCGTAAAGTTTAGCCTGAACAATTCAGAATTTTTAACGCCAGCACCTGTTGTATTTTTAAATGCTGAAATCCTTACGAAATTTGCAGTGGTAGTTTGAGCATTGCTTGAATCCATAATTTTTACCCAATTGTTCACACTTGCATTATACGTTACACCGGTAAAACTAATATAGGTCGAGTCGAATGACATTTTAATATCAAATCCCTTTACTGAATCACCAGCTATATAATTTGCGACACTTATCGGGACGGAAAGTGTTCCGGCTGGATCACCAAATACTGTGGGGATAGAAAATGCTGCAGTACCTTTCGCTAAAGAGAAAATAACCGATTTTCCTGTATCGGAGGCAGTGTATACTATTACTGCGCAGTATGTCGTTGCATTTCTTCCACCTTGAAAATTATACAATACACTATCTTTTGCACTGCTTGAATTGACAGTCAATGGAGCAGAATATGTTTTCCCTGAATCCAAAGAGAATTTAACTGTGGTAACAGCCGCACCAGTATTATTAGTCCATACAACGTAACTTGGACCAGCTGTTGTAGTACCTGCAGCGGGTTGAGTAACGGCAACTACGCGTGCAACAACAGAGAAAATAGCAGATTTTCCTGTATCACCATTCGCGCCGTACACTCTCATAACAGGATTTGTTAAACTCTTTGATCCCTGAAAATCATACAATACGCTATCTTTAGCACTTGTTGTTGGCGAGTCTAACGTTATCACTCCCGAACCAGTTTTTCCTGAGTCAAGTGAAAGATCAACTTTGGTAATTGCTTTTCCAGTATTATTGGTCCAAACAACATAATGATTCCCAATGGTGAAACTACTGTCTACCGTAGGTGAAGTAACCGCAACCACTCGATATTGAATTGGAAAATATGCTGATGTTACCGTGTCACTGGCACCGTAAACTTTTAGAATATGTTTTGGGTATGAACTATATCCCCCTGGGAAATTATATTGTACACTATCTGTAACAAGTGAGGTTGCAGTGAAAGCTGTTACTCCAGACCACGTTGCTCCTGAGTCTGTAGAAATAGCTATTTTGTTAAAACTTCCACCAGTATTATTTGTCCAACAAACATAATGATTGCCAATTGTTACGTTATCGCTGGCTGTTGGAAAAGTAATAGCAGAGGCTAGTCCATTTATTGTGAATACACCAGACGTTACTTTCACTTCGGGATTTCCATATCCTAATTGAAGTTTAGCACCAGTACGTGCTAATCCGGCAGGCAACGTAACTGTTGTTGGTGATGTAGTAGCTGTGACCCCGGCATCATAAGTGGTACCATTTTCAGAAAGGTACACTTTAGTAGCTGTCTGACCAAATGAGTTCCACACTACTGAAAGTGAACCAGCATTCTGAGCTGATGATGGTGCTGTGATAGTTGGAGTTCCAGTAGTAAAATTAAAAGCAGCACTCCAACTTCCCCACGTTGTGCCGACTTTCTGTCTCACTTTCCAATAATATTTAGTTGTAGCCGATAAAATTACAGAATTCGCTACATTCAAAGCATATGTATAGCTGTTATTTGTGTAGACTCCTGAATATGCAACAAATCCTTTGGTAGCGGTTGCACTACCAAATGTGATGGATGCAGGATCTGCCGCTAATGTTGGTAAATCAGCTGAAGTTGATGAATAGACAATGTGGAAACCCGTAGGTGTAGAACTAACTACTTTGTCCCATCCGAATATGACCTTTGCCGATGATCCAGTTGCATTTGTAGCTGGGCTCGTCAATGTTTGCCCGTACGAAAATGTTGCAAAGGCGAGTAAAAATAAACTGGTAAAATATTTACGCATAACTACCTCCATATAGTTTATTAAAAAATAAATTGGGCGATCCTTGCCCGTATGCGAAGCGACTTATGGCTTCTCTGGTATAGTTATCGGCAGCAAAAGCGAAAACTTCAATAAATATTCTAATTATTATTTTGGATTCTTATGGAAAGATTTATTCTTCAACAAACAAACACCGACCAGAGGTCGGCGATATATTTTTGACACAATTTGCATGGCCGAAGGATAACTTTATAGCTGCTGCTGAACTGATTTATTATTTTCCATTTTGTAGTATTGTAAAAACCCACTTCTAAAAAACGCCATTTTTTCTTAAAAAAACCCAGTTTTCAGTGGCACATCATTTGTAACTAATCCCTTCAAATAGGGGAGATAATAATGGCCACCGTTCAAGAAATTTCTGTAAACGACAGATTTATCCATCGCACAAATTCGGAAGAATTAGAGCGCCAAATCGCTGCATTCTCACAAAACAAACAGATCGAAGTATTCGCAAATGCAATCCCTGATTATCTGATTGTGACTAATTCTCAATGGCAGATTGTGTTTGCAAATGAACACTTTATACAATACCTGGCAATTCCTTCATTGGAAGATCTTTTTGGAATGCGAATTGGTGAAGTTCTTTACTGTGATAATTCTATAAAATCGTCACTTGGGTGCGGTGCTACTGAGACATGTAATTTGTGCGGTGCTTATAAAGCATTTCTTGCTGCGGGAAAAGGATTTTGTGAAAAACAAGAGTGCAGTCTCACAACGGGAAGGGATCATAAGAATATCGATTTTAGAATCCAATCCACACCTATCACTATTGAAGGTGAGCAATTTACAATATTTGTCATGACCGATATTAGCAGAGAAAATCAGCAAAAAGTTCTTGAGAGGATTTTCTTTCATGACCTTGCAAATAGTATTGGAAGCTTGCTAGGCTATGCAGAATTGATGAAAGATGCGAAACCAAATGAATTAGAACAGTTTAGAAATGTATTCTTTGAAATCACTCAAACTATATCGGATGAAATATTTACCCAGCAACAATTAACGGCAGCTGAAAAGCATGAATTAGATGTGAATCCGGTCGTTATTCATTCACGGTCGTTGTTAGGGTCCGTAGCAGAGATGTATAAATATCATGATGTTGGGAAAGGAAAATCTGTTATTATCGATCGTAGTGCCGAAGATTTCGTATGTGTTACCGATGAAGTTCTTCTTCGTCGGGTGATTGGTAATCTTTTAAAAAATGCATTGGAAGCATCAGGTCCACACGATGTTGTCACGCTTGGCTGTATCCGAAAGAATCAAGGATTAGAATTTTCTATTCATAACAACACTGTTATTTCGAATGAAGTGCAATTACAGATATTTAAACGTTCATTCTCAACAAAAGGAATAGGACGAGGTCTTGGAACGTACAGTGTAAAATTATTAACTGAAGAATATTTGAATGGAGTTGTAACATTCAATTCAAACCAGCGGATTGGGACAGTATTTTCGATTATCGTTCCTGAAAATATTAAGCAATATGCACGAGAGAAAAAAGGGATGATCCTTTCATTCTCACCAACTCTTATTTGATTAATAAATGTTAAATGTATTTGAATAGTTCATATTTCAAAAGGCATTGAATATGTTTGCACAGAACAACAAAAAAAATATCATTCAAATTTCGGATTATGGTTATCATCAACATGAGTCTTCGGAAATAACTTTTCGACGTCGTTCTGTAATTAGTACGCTTCCATTAGATATTCTGCAATTGGTTTGGGATAATACCAGTGATGGTATGCGTCTTACTGACAGTGATGGGATTATTATTGCAGTGAATTCAGCCTTTTGTTCTTTAATCCACAAGCCGGAATTAGAGCTGGTGGGTAAAGAGTTTACTGTTATGTATTCTTTAGATACCGATCCGAATGAATTGCGTAATAGTTACTCGCGAAGTATAGAAACCGGAAGTTTTCAAAAGAAATACGAAGAATATCTCCATCTTCACGATAATACTACTATCGAAATCGAAATCACCAAGACGGAACTATTGGATGATGCACAGGAACGATATTTACTCACCGAATTTCGTGATACATCTGAACGAAAACAGTGGGAAAGGAATGTGCAAGAGAGTGAACTCAACTATCGATTATTGTTTGAAAATTCAGTAATAGCAATGTACCAATCAACTATCGAAGGTAAGTTCTATAATGCAAACAGTTCTATGGTAAAACTGTTAGGGTATAATTCGTTTTCTGAATTGCGGAACATCAATATCGATACCGAATTGTATTTAGATCAGAAACAACGTGAAGAAGTAGTTGAAGTAATGAAAAAAGAAGGAGAAATTAGAGGGAAAGAACTCCAATTAAAGAAAAAAAATGGAGGAATCATTTATGTGCTGCTATATTCCAGAGCTATCAACGATGATTCCGGAATTATCGCCGGATTTGAAGGGACACTTGAGGATATTTCATTTCGGAAAGAAACTGAGGAAAAGATATCGAAATATGTGAGCACTCTTGAAACGATGAAGCAGGAATTAACTACGTTGAATACCCAGAAAGATAAGATTATCGAAGTAATGTCCCACGATCTTCGATCACCATTAAGCAGTATTTTAGGATTTTGCGATCTTCTTTCCGAAGAATTTGCCACACTTTCTGATAAAGAGAAAGTGGAATTCATTAGCTATATAAAAGAATCTGCAGAGCAGCAGCTTTCTCTAGTCAATTCCATGTTAGATTGGTCCCTTATTGAAACAGGTAATATTGCGATGACATTTGAGAATTACAGCCTTACGAATATTGGAAATGACGTAATTCATTCATTATTAGGGTTAGCCAAGAAGAAAAAGATCTATTTGGAAAACAACATTCCACCAGGCGCTATAGTTAATGGCGATGTTAAATTATTGAGACAATTATTTTCAAATTTAATCGGCAATGCATTAAAATTTACCCCGGCGTTTGGTGTAATCAAATTATTCCAGCGGATTGAATCTGATAACACTATTTCTTATTGCGTTTCCGATACCGGAGTTGGAATTCCACCAAGTGAAATACAGTGTTTGTTTAAGATTGATGAAAAATATTCGCGCAATGGATTAAATGGTGAAGTTGGCACTGGATTAGGACTACCACTATGTTTGGAAATTATGAAAAAGCACGACGGGACAATAATGGTGGAAAGCGAGTATGGTTTGGGAACAACGATTGTCATGAAATTTCCACAACAAGCTCGATCCCGTGTGCCGCGTATCTTAATTGTTGATGACCAAAAGGGGAACAGACTGCTACTTTCGAAGTATGTATCCAGAATATTAAGTGGTGCAGAAATACTATTCGCTGAAAACGGCGAGAAAGCTGAAGAAATAGCAATTGCAAAACAACCAACGCTAATTTTTACAGACTACCATATGCCTGCAATGAATGGAGTTGAATTCTTACAAAAATTGAGAAATCATTCATCTACAAAGAATATACCGGTGATTATTGTTTCCGGTGATGATATTGACAATCGAGTTGAATACGATACAAATACCATCAGTATGAGAAAACCAATTATTTTCAAAAAATTAGAGAAGATCGTGAAAGGAATTATACAGTAAAAAAATATTGCAGTATGTAATATTCTGATGGTACGCAGTTTATAGTTTTATTGTACTGTGCTCCAGTGCGGTACACAAAAGATGCTTCTTAGCACTTGTCTGTGGGTTGTTTGGCGGAAATCTTTTGTTCTTTGTTCCAAAGGAATCCATTCGCAAACTGCCTCGCTGGATCCAATGCTTTCTGTTTTGTGAATAGTCACACTGAGCGACGTTTCGACAGTTATCCTAAAAAGCAGGATTTAATCATCATGACTGTTGGAACTGAGTCGAAGTGTTTCCTTAAA
Organism: uncultured Chitinophagaceae bacterium; assembly: GCA_964355925.1. Taxonomy (GTDB): domain Bacteria; phylum Bacteroidota; class Ignavibacteria; order UBA10030; family UBA8401; genus UBA8401. Next base: position 7,495 of record CAYHFN010000035.1, on the reverse strand, counting down.
TTGACAGCATTTCCCTTTGGATCGGTAGAAGTATGACTCAAATATTTTAAAATCTGCGCATTGCTCAGAAACCATTTTCGCTGCTTTGCCTACGACTCGTAGAGCGCAACACCAGTAATTTCCCACAATTTCAGCGTCTTTTTTTAAAATTCTTATAGTGTACAATAGTGTGCACAGATGTCCAATAATAACCACGACGCACCCCCCTCAAATCTAAAAACTCATTAAATACCAGCAATTTTCGGGCACACTGTTTGAAACAAGTGAAACGGTGCAAAGAACTTGAAATTCAAGTCTTTGCCGGATCTAAATCAAGTCGTAAAAAAATAACGAATACAAAATTCTAACTCTTGAAGATTTGAAGTTGTATTAGTTTGTGTTGAGAGATATCACGTACTGTAGCGTTACTACGTTTTTGGTTTGAGTAATTGACGTGGTACATTTTGAATTGCATTTTAAGAATCCATTGAACAATAGAAGAACGATAGGGGGAACGTATGAAAATTTCAACTGTAACAGTATTAGGAGCAAATGGAATGCTTGGTTTTGCAGTTTCCGAATATTTTACATCACGAGGATACAATGTTCAGAAGCTCACACGTTCAGATTATGACATTGCAAAAGACCCGATTTCAAAATTAGAACATATATTGATCGACACAGATGTTGTTGTAAACTGTGCCGGTGTTATCAAGCCAGAGATTGTAAAGAACACCATTGAGGATGTTCTAAAGGTGAATGCTATCTTTCCTCGGAATCTTGCAATATTCTGTAAACAGATGAATATAAAATGTTTTCACATTACAACTGAGTGTGTTTATTCCGGTAACAATGGTCCATATTCAGAAGATGATGCATTTGATACAAACGATATCTATGGATTGACAAAAAATGCCGGCGAACCGATGAATTGCATGACATTGCGCACTTCAATTATCGGTGAGGAACGGGACCAATCACGATCGTTAATAGAATGGGCGCGCAGTCAACAAGGGAAAAATGTCAATGGATTTGTGAATCATTTTTGGAACGGATTGACAACAGTTCATCTGGCAGAGATCATAGAAAAGATCCTCGATCAGGATCTATATATCGAAGGGATCTATCATCTTTACTCACCAAATTCAGTCTCGAAAAAAGAATTACTGGAAATACTAGATGAAGTGTACGAATTGCATCTTTCAGTAAAGATTGCAGAAGCGCCGTTGTTCTGTGATAGGACATTATCCAGTAAATATTCCTACGGAAAATTATTGTGCAATAAAACTATTCAGATGCAGGTGTATGAGATGAAGGATTTCTTTGAATTTACACAGACACCGGTGTACAGTCGTTAAGAATAATAAGATTCTATTAATATTATGATTACATGAAGTAATATATTAATTGGAATCATATCATCATCAAATAGAGTTTGTCACGATTAGGATAAAAAATGAAAATAGCAGCATTCCTACCAGCTAAAGGCAGCAGCAATAGAATACCAAATAAAAACGTAATGCTCCTGGATGGTGAGCCACTATTTTTAAGGAGTCTTAAAAAATTATTGAGCATAAAATTGATTGATGAAGTTTATCTTGATACTGAATCACATGAAATTATAGAGTTAGCATCAGAAGTAAAGTGTAAAATATTAACGCGAGACATTTCTTTAGCATCTAACAAAACTGACGGCCATCAGCTTTTTTATAATGAAGCAATTCAGACAGATGCAGATATTTATGTGCAATTATTAGGGACAAGTCCTTTTATTAAGCCGGAGACAATTGAAAAAGGTATTAATATTCTCATAAAAGAAAATAAATACGATTCGGTAGTTGCCGTAAGAAAAGAAAAACAATATCGGTGGGAAAAATCAAAACCAACGTATGACATCAATCGTATCCCAAATAGTGATGAATTAGAAGATGCAATTATTGAATCCATGGGTCTGTATATAGTTCGAAAAGAGGCGGCACATTCAACAAAACGAAGAATTGGAAACAATCCATATTTGTTGGAAATAGATCCAATTGAAAGCGTAGACGTAAACTGGCCGGCAGATTTTGAACTTGCAAACCTTATTGCTATTGGATTACGAGAACAAGAAAGAAGGCTGTTGGAAAATATAAAATTGTTATTGACCAGTGCATTACTCTCTGACATTTTAGACGATCTTGGAATCGGAGGTGTTCTTTCGAGCCATTTTCACATAAACCTTCCAACTCTTAAAGTTTTAGGAAGAGCAAAAACTCTTCAAATCGATTTATGCCCAGATGATGAAGATTTCAAAAAAATATATGATGGCTTAAATCTTTACGATCACGTTGTTACCAACGATATCATTGTTGTCGCTAACAAAATTCCTGATTATGCATTTTTTGGAGAACTTAACGCTAACCTTGCTCTTCGTTCAGGCGCAGTTGGCGCCATTATTGACGGTGTTACCAGAGATACCAGAGAAACTGGCGATATGTCATTCCCGGTCTTTTCTAAAGGAAATTATTGTAAAGACACTCGAAAAAGGGGAATTGTAACATCGAAGAATAAGACTGTCATAATTGACGGTATTAGTATTCATAAAGATGATCTGATCTTTGGTGATAAAGACGGAATTGTTGTTATTCCAAAGAAATATGAACGTCAGGTAATTGATACCGCATTAGAGAGAATGAAAAATGAAAAAATGATTTTAATTGATGTCGCAAAAGGGATACACACTTCGGAACTCACACAAAAATATGGACTCTTCTAATTAATGACAAAACTCAAGTCAAATCACCAGAAGTATAATAAAATTGTTCTAATGACAAACTTTAGAACAATGATTCCTGAATCAATCAATACCATAAATTACATAAACAGTGTATTCACTGATTTAGGCTTTTGCTTTATTCTTTTAAGTTCATCAAACTCAGATAAATTAAATTGTACTGTAATTGAAATCCCATTTTCGTTAAAGGATTGGGGACAAATTGACCTATACAATTCAAACGATATCTTGTTTAACGAAGATTTAATTACGATTGATGCCGAATTTAATGATGATTCTGAGCCGAAATATGATGAATACAAAAAAGGGGTTAGTGCTATAAATTATTTTGTGCATAACATAATTAGAAAAATGAGGCCATGCTTAACACTATTATGGTCTTCCACTGTTCCGCAATCGGTGTTGTTTAAAAATATATTTGACTCATATTTTATACCAACATTCTATATTGAAAGAGGATTGCTCCCTGAAACATTAATGATGGACATTGGAGGGTATGGCCCTTTTTCTTCGATGCAGATGCAAACGAAATATGAAATTACAACACAACCTGACATATATGAAAAAGTTAAAGACTATTATCTATCAAAAAAGATCGAAAAACATGAACAAGGTAATTCTTTAACTTCGATAAGCATTAGAGAACAATTTAATGCGAATGATAAAAAACTAATAATATTTATTGGACAGTGGGATGTTGCCGCGGGTGTGAATTCTACCAATAATATTCAATCATATATCAACTCCCCGGTATTTGGTTCTACGATTTCGATGTTTGAGGCATTAAAAGAAGAAATATCAAAGCAAGAAAATATGGTTTTAGTGTTTAAACCACATCCGTTTGACGTAAATACTTATCATCAAGATTCAAGCAAAGGAATTTATGTTGAAAAAAATGTAAACCTTCATTCGTTATTTGAATCAGCGGATGCAATAGTCGGAAGTAGTACGACAGCACTTAACGAAGCTCTTCTGTATGAAAAACCGGTAATATTGATGGGGCATTGTATGCTGAGTGGTAGGGGCGCATGCTATGAAGTTCAATCTTTGCAAGAATTAAGAAATGTATTGCATGACGCAATCCAAAACAACAATTTCAAAGAAAAACTAATTGACATATTAAAATATATAAATTATATCTCTTATAATTATTTATTATCGATCAATGCTGCTAATCCGCTTCCAAACAGCTTTGCTAACCGAATAAAGAAATTTACATCGCAATACCACCTAGATAGGCTTAACTATGTCAGCGTAGATTGTTCAACTGATTTAGTGAAAGAACAAAATAGTTTATTACTATCACACGCTTTAGATACTAGTCGTAATAAATTAGACAAAGCAGAAGTGCTAATTGCGGAAAACCAACTTGATCTTGCAGAAGATATACTAAAAGAACTTCTTGCTCTCGAACCAAACAACATAGATGCTTTGAATGACATTTCGGTAGTGTATGTGTTGAAAACAAATTTCATAGATGCAAGAAGAGCGATTAATAAAATATTGATCCTCGACCCAAACAATGAAGTTGCTATAGAAAATATGGATTATGTAATGCAAACTGAATCAGAGAAAACTGTAAAAACCAAAGAGCAAAATTATAATTATTGCACTGATCAGGTAATAGCTAAATATAATCTTGATAAAAATTATCAAAACGCTATTGGTGGAGATGATTTAATAAAGTTGGTGAAGATTTAATGCAGCAAATGATTAAAGCGTGCAATCTTTCGAAAATTGAAATAATACTTGTTATCGGCAACGGATATGGAAGAGTAGTGTTGCCGTTTAGTCAATATCTTAATGATGAGGCCTAACACCGCGGGTTGGAAATACTAAAAATGAAATGGATTGGTGTACCGAGGTAATTACTACACAAAGAAGTAATTTCAAATTCATCCATGCGGATGTGTACAGCTTTCATTACAACCTTACTGGAAAAATAAAAGCTTGTTTCTACAAGTTAACTTTGGAATCGAATCATTTATGCTTGAACCGAATAAAAAACATGAATTAGAGATCGAACTTCCTATTAAATACGGTCAATGGTGCAGTCGAAAAACATATTTCGATTATCAAGATGTGATTATTGGAACAAAAATATGAATAGAGAAATGGATGAACAAAATTTAATTTCCGTTGCCGAAGAATATATTCAACAAGATAAACTTGAGGAAGCATCGGTATTATTAAACCAGATTCTTACTGAGTACAATCACAATTCCATTGATGCTCTGAATGATCTCGTGGTTGTCAATATTCTTAAAAACGATTTCACATTAGCGCTTGTGACGATAAATCGTGTCATAGAGTTAGATCCGTTAAACGAAACTGCATCAAGCAATTTGATATTTGTGCAACAAAAATTAGCGGAGTTGAAAAGTTCTGTGGCGACTGAAGAAAATGGTCTTTCAATAATTATACCCGTTTTCAACAAGATAGAGTTAACGCTAAACTGTTTGAAATCGCTTAATGAAATGATTTCGTTTGTAAAATATGAGGTTATAATTGTTGACAATGCTTCAAGTGATGGCAGCGAAACTGAAATCGCGAAATTGCGATCTAAACTTAATTATGATTTGATCATTATTCGAAATGAAGAGAATCTCGGTTTTGCTAAAGCAAATAATATTGGTGCTCGTTCAGCAAATTTCAAAAACCTTTTGTTCCTTAATAACGATATCATAGTTCGAGAAGATTTTATTTCTAGCTCAATAGATATTCTAAGTGCTGAAAACGTTGGAATAGTTGGTATTAAATTGTTGTATAAAGACAAATCGATTCAACACGCAGGAATTGCTTTTAATGATCAAAAGAGACCGGAACATATTTACAAATACTATCAAGGTGATTATGATCCTTCTAATAGAGTAGAATCAATACAAGCAGTAACCGGTGCTTGTATGTTCATAAAGAAAAACGTATTTGATAATCTTACAGGATTTGACGAAGAATATGTCAATGGCTGGGAAGATATGGATTTGTGTTTTCGGGTTCGGCAGTCGGGTTTGCAGGTCGTTTATAATGGGAAAGTGAAAATATTCCACCTTGAAAGTCAATCGGAGGGAAGACTTAATAATGTAGTGCATAATACAGCAAGATTTTACGCTAAGTGGCAGCAGAATATTATATCGGATCTAAATGGGTTCTATGAAATAAAAAAATTTAGATCAATAACATCATTCCGCTCGAAATATAATTTGCCGTCAAAAATGAACTTTGCAATAAAAATTGGTGTGCCAACACGAAAAAATATTAACTGGGGAGACGTTTATTACGCCGAAGCATTGGCTAAAGAAATTAAATTATCGGGTCATAATGCAGTTGTACACTATTTATGCGAATGGAACCAAGCAGATAAACAGATCGATGTTGTAATTCATATAAAGGGGTTAAGTAAATACATATTAAAACCTCATAATTTCAACATTCTGTGGGTAATAAATCATCCTGAGTTACACGCTATGGATGAAATAAATTCATACGATTTGGTCATGGTGGCTTCAGAAAAATACTTCAAAGAAATTAAAGATGTAGTAACGGTACCAATTCATTATTTACCTCAAGCAACAGATCCCAGTGTATTTCTTCCGGATATGGAAGAGACAAAGAAAACTATCGATGTACTTTTTGTAGGTAACAATTACGAAGCTAAAAAGAATAATGTTAGAAAAATTGTCCACGATCTGCTCGAAGCAAAGAAAAAATACAACCTTCACATTATTGGCGAAAACTGGAAGGGATTCATTGATGATAAGTATATCAAAGGGGAATTTGTTGAGTGGAGGAAACTTCCCGAGCTCTATAAGAAAGCTAAAATTATTTTAAACGATCATCAAAAAACGATGAAAGAAAATGGTTTCATTAATAATCGTACCTTTGATATCGCATTGACAAAATCGTTCCAGATAAGTGATGATGTAGATGGACTTAATGAATATGGAGTTGTGCATTACAGTAATGTAGCTGAACTCGAAAAATTAGTCGATTATTACTTAACAAACGATAATGAGAGGAATGCAAAAGCTCAAGAGAATTATTATAAATGTTTAGATTATACTTTTGCCAAACGAGCTGAATTTATCATTAAAACCACTTACGAAGCAGCGAGTAATAAATCGCCGTATCAACAATGTAATATTTGCGGACACAAAGGTGATAATTTTCTTGATATGGGTAGCCGTAAGAAAGTACGATGTCCTCATTGCCATAGTTTGGAGCGACAAAGAGCTTTATGGAGTTTACTTGTTTCGCGTAATATTCTTAAACCCGGAATGAAAGTATTGGAAGTAGCTCCATTGAGTAAAAGACTATTTGGCGATTATATAAAAAGCTATGGCTGTGAATACATTTGTATCGATAAATGGAAAAGCGGTAATCCGCTTGATAAAAGAGATACTTCTTGGATTGATTATGAAATGGACATCTGTGATCTAAAAATTGAGGAAAATACTTTCGATTTGGTTTTAATGCAGCATGTAATTGAAGAAGTTCCGGATGATGTGAAAGCCTTTTCTGAAATATCGCGCGTATTAAAAATTGATGGAGTTGCAATATTAGAGGTTCCCCATTTATCACATAAAAGGAAAACCTACGAATATTATGAAGCCCGCAAGTTTGGAAATGTTAGAGAATATGGCGTTGATTTCTATGAAAAAGTGATACCCTTCTTCGGTCATCGTGAAGAAGAAAGAATAGATACTACAATATTCTCATTACTTTATAAAACAAAAAGCTCTCAGC
>CAYHFN010000034.1:29354-35780 GCA_964355925.1 uncultured Chitinophagaceae bacterium | reverse complement strand
GGATTCAAATGCATCAATGGAATTTCATCAATATATGTACTTGTGATGGCAGCTATCATTTTCCAATGCTGCAACGCTGTTGTAAGATGCAGAATGCTTTCCTTTTGTTTTTCGCGATTGCCAGTTATACGAAATTGCTGCAACACAGTTCCCCCTCTTAATTTTTCACTGAAGTACAGACTCAAATACGCCCAGGTTTTGATATCATCAATCTCGTGTCTCACGGTAGGATGTGCTGTTCGAATACTTTTTAGTATCGCCAAAGCTTTATTCCCATTGCTGTTCAATTCGTCCGCCAGCTGCAGTGGACTTGTTTTTTGAGTAGCTCTTGCTGCTCCGGAAACAAAATCCTTAATGGAAACAAGATTCGTATCCAGAACCGTTGTTTCAATAATCTCATTTACAGAGATAAACGGTGAAATACTGTCATACAGTCCTTTCATCCGGGATGGTGCATTGGCAAGAAATCCTTCGGAATACAATGTAAAGTCCCACGATGCGGCATAAAAGGAAGCTAACTTCAAGGGCATCTTATCTGCAAGCACATGGGCTTTCATCAGTTTGTCACCGTATGCGATGCCGTATTTCCGGTCGAACATGTTTGCAAAAACATCATTGGATGTTCCGGGATTATACATCAATCGTCCCCACACTTGATAGAACAGCCATTGTTTTTCAAAAGCATACTCCCAGGTGAGATGTTTCCCGGGTTTGGTGATATATTCTTTCCCCGGAATGTAGGTTTCGGAACCGATCAAATATCCTCCGACATAATCCTGAGAATTTCGCTTGATCATCTCCCGTATGAATTCCGGCTCGCCCCACCGCAGCACAAAAAAATCCTCGTTTCTCATTGTGTAGATCATCGAATACTTTTCCGGCTTCGGTTCCCATAATATCTTCGACTTCGATCCGCCGTGGATATACATCAGGTCCGGAGTCGCATGAGCATGCGACCAATTAAATTTCACATCCATATACGTGGTGCCCCAGCGGTTCATTTTTTCTTCAACCGCTTTTCTCGTCAGCTCCGGAGCAGGGTGCGTATGAGCCCGAATGATCACTTCCGGTTTCCGTCCGGCACTATCCAGGGCCGCGCTGTACGTATCAACGATCCAATCCTGCCAGACCTGTTCGTCAACACCTTCCATGCGTTCGTTCTGGCTTATGCCGATGCCGGTCAATTCCGGATACTCGTTGATCAGCTGCGTGACGCTCTCGCGCATATAGCGCTGAACGATCGGCGAATAATCTCCTTTCCCGATAAAATCTTTTCCCTGATAATCCTCCAGACAATATTCGGCAACACCATGTTTTTTTGCGAACGAGTGTGACACCATGATGTTCCAATTAAAAACATAAGTTTTTATTCCACGGTCTCCTGCCATTTTCAACAAACCGTGCCAGAAGTTCTGCCATACTTTCAGCTCTGCGTCGGTATAGGGACATGCTTCCGGAAAATTTTTCGCCCTGATCATATATGTGAACGGATGCAGATTCCAGAGTGTCAACGCATTAAAGCGATTCTCCGCCATCATATCCAAAAAACTTTTCCAGTAATTCAAATCCCTCAATGTCTTTTCGTGGAGCTGAAGACTCTCATCCTTCCGGTATGAATTCCACGGCAAATTGAATTTGATCCCCCTGAATTTCAATTTAGGATTGATTGTTTTTTCGATGACGGTTGAGACAGTTCTTCCCATGTTCAACTGTTCTGCAATATCCATGATGCCGTACATCGCCCCCGTTTGATCCATGGAAAGAATCGCCGCCCTGTTTCCCTTCAGCTTCCGTAATGAATATCCCTCCGCCGCTATACCCGCAACGGATGCCTCCTCTTTTAATGTGATGACGGCAATATCAGCCTTATCAGGATCTCTTTCGTGCATCAATGGTATCGACGCCTGAAGCTTCGACACTGCATACACCTGCTGCGGACTCTCCTTATCATAAAATACCTTGAGATGTACATTCCCTTTTGCGAAAGCGGCAGCTCCAAACAACAGCACCAGGCCGGCTAAAATTACTGCGCTTCGATATTGTATGAAATGTGATGTCATGGGTTTTATTTTGCCTTGAAATATTCCTTCAGCAGAACAATCATATCGTTTCGGTATTCCGCATAATCATCCGACGGATGCCAGTTCTTCTTTTCCAAATATTTCCGTATCAGCATAGGATGGTCAATGTCATTTCGGTTTCCTTCAAAGATGTTCGTCAACAACGTGCCCGAAACATTTTTTGGAACACCGGAGATCTTTGGATCAGTATGTCCCTGCAACGGTGAAAGGCGGAGCAGATGAGCGATCAAAACTGCTATATCGGGAGTTTCCGCATAGGAAATCGATCTCCCGCGTTTGATTCCCGGTCCGTACATATTCAGATATGTCTGCCAGGAAGAGATCACCGATGCAGGATGATTGCTCTTTTCCGTCATTCCCATACCGTGATCGGCAGAGATGATCACGAATGTACTGTCCCACACTCCTTCACTTTTCAATGCGCTGATCATTCTCCCCAGCAGCCGGTCAACGTACAGCAGATATTGCTGATATCGTGAATCCGGTTTAATTTTGTCTTCCGGTCCGGTCCAATGCCTTCTCGTCTCCTGCAGATGCAATGATAGCAGTCGTGCCTGATGCTGCCGAAGATGCCCGATTGCAAAGTCGATCACAATAGAATCTGTGCTGCTGCGCGCAAAGAGATAATCTGCAGTGTTGAAGACGCTGTAATTTTCAGCATTTCCGGAAAAGAGCGAGACGATATTTGATCTGCGGGCGGCCCGAAAAACATCATCCATCTGCCGTGATTCAAAAATATGTGTGCCTGTGTGCATGGCAACATTCGGCGGTGCAGCCGTCCCCCACGGCATGGAATTATCGGGAAGGTAGAGTTTTCCTGATGGGCTTGAACAATACGCTTCATCCGCCCGGACACCGTTCTCATAGAAGTATTTCAAATTCACGGCGCCGTTCGTCATCGACACTGATGCCGCATCGGCCTGAAGTCCGTCAATTATAAAGAGAAGCACGGTCCTCTTCGAAACAGAGTCTGGAAGCGCTCTTCCCTCCGTGCCAAGCAGTCCAATCAGGATGAACAGAGCCAGAGAAATTCTGTATGTATTGCCGATGGTGATAAGCATTGTACCGTTTCTTTAGTTTACACTGATGATCATTCTTCGATAGTCATGCATCTCTACAATCGAACTACTATCTGATTTGACCGTTGAACTTCGACCGCATAATCTGACGAAATTATTTCATTTCTCTGTAATCGAACCAATCCATGTCCGCAAAATTTTTGGACTGCAGTCCATTGGATGAGGCATACATGCCGATAAATGTTCCGGTAAATCTGCCGGCGCCGGCTAGTCCTAACAATCTGCCGTCAACGTCCGCATGAAGAACTTTCCATGTTTTTCCATCGCTGGAATATTTGAACGTATAGAGATATTCTTTTGCGCTGATCTGCAGATATCCGGTCTTTTTTTCAACTGCGGACCGGGCAATCAGCGAGTCCGGCATTCCAATCCTGTTTTTTTGGAAGAGCGACAGCATTGTTTTTCCATTTTCCATGCTCAGCGTATATCGCAAATAATAATCCTTATCCCGTTCAATGACCAATCCGGCCGTTTCATTTTCGGTTTTGGGAACGAACTCCATCTTCACCGTTGTAACAAAACTTTTATGTTCCTGACGTTTTCCGATGAATGACGGATTCGCCTGATCGGAGATTGTTTCCGGACGAAGATCGATCCGCAAAAATCCTTTCCGTTTTGTTAATGACCACCATTCACTTCTCGGTGTGCGAATGAACGTCCAATATTTATTCAGTGAGACAGTATTAAAGTCATCGCGAGAACTGATATCTGAGAATTTGAACTCGGGAAGATTCGGTTTCTCATGGATTAATTCTCCTCTTCCTTTATGACCTTTCGGATTCACGATCGGCCATGTTCCGCTCCAGTCCACCGGCGACATGAATGTTTCACGTCCCATGATATGATTCTCGCCGCCATACGGACGCTTCGCTAAATAGACCATCCACCAATCTCCTTGCTGTGTTTGGACCAGATCGGCATGACCAGTGGAGGTGAAATAGAGCTCCTTCGAAAGATCGCGGTGCGTCAGAATCGGATTCGCCGGATCTATTTTATAAGGACCGAAGAGACTATCGCTCACCCATAAGGAAACGGCATGGTTTTGACTCGTACCTCCGTGCGCAATTAACAAATAATATTTTCCATCCTTTTTGTAGATGTGCGAGGCTTCATAGTTATTGACACCGGTTTCTATGCCGCCATCAAGAGTTCCTTTCTTGTAATATTCCCCACCGTCAAGAACATCAATCTTCTTTCCGATAAGCTGCCATGTATTGATATCCAACTCCTGCACCCAAATATTTCTGTGCTTATCCCACAACTTTACTGAAGGAGTGCCGTTTCCGGAATAATATACTTTACCGTCATCATCAAAGAACAAAGAAGGATCAATCCCTTCCGCTCCAGCGATCCAGTGCGGTTCGGACCATGGACCGGCCGGGTTTGTCGCCGTCACAACAAAATTTCGGTGCTGCGGCCTTTTTGACTGTCCAACCAGAGTAGTGATCATATAAAACGTTCCGTTATGATACCGGATCGTCGGTGCATAGATGCCTCCTGAACATGCGATGCTGTCCAGATCCAATTGTGACGGCCGGTGCAGAACATGACCAATCATCTTCCAATGCACCAGATCTCGGCTGTGATAGACCGGAACGCCCGGGAAATATTCAAATGTGGAGGTAACCAAATAGTAATCATCGCCGACTCTGCAAATGCTTGGATCCGGATTGAATCCGGGAATGATCGGATTCTCGTACGTCGGCTGAGCAAAAGAAATTACGGGAAGTAAAGAGATGATGATGCAGAGGAAAAGAAAAGCATTTCTATGATTGTTCATTTCGCGATCTCCATCTTGACGATTTGGATCCAGACAGGATTCCGTCCAACAGAATATTTTTTCAAGGCCTTCAAGGTTCCTACCGCTGAATCGATACCATAAACAGCAATCGTTCCGGAGCGTTGTCCTGCCACGTAGAGATATTTTCCGGACGGATCAATGGCAAAAGACCGGGGCATTTTTTCGGTTGGATATTGGGCGATTACATTCATCAATCCGGTGCCGTCTTCAAGCTGAAAAGCTGTTAAGCTGTTGGTTCCGCGGTTTGTGGCATACAGAAACCGGCCGTTCGGTGTAATATGAAGATCGGCACCCCCCGAACTGCTTGTTACCGTAAGCGCGTCGGATGTTTCTTTGATCATCGAAAGTGTCTGAATCTCAGACAACGTTCCCATTGCATCATCCACTTGGTATGCGGTTACACTTTTTCCAAATTCATTGGCGACATATGCAGTGCTGAGAAACGGGTGAAATATTATATGCCGAGGTCCGGTACTGTCGCGAGTGATCCATCGGTCCGGTGAATTTGATGTTATTGTACCGGTGGTTTCATCGAATCGATATTGAAAGATCGCTTCTCCAGATCTGCACGGAACAAAAAGATATCGATTGCTTTTATCTATTTGGATCGAGTGTGGATTACTTGCGGTCGTCAACACCTGAAGCGCTCCACTCTGTATTGCTCCATTCTGTCCAACCGCATACACTGCCGCTTTGTTATCTGAAAAATATGCGGTGAAAAGATACTTGCCGGTTCTGTCCATTGAAAGATATACGGGATTCCAACTGACGTTCACAGTGCTCATCAATTTTAAATCTCCGTTCGTTTCATCGATACGAAATGATGCAACGCTATTCTTTGTACGAAGAGCCGCGTGAAGAAACAAGTTCGTCGGATCAACAGTCAATGATCCGGGTTGACCGTCCACCGCTACTCCTTTCACGAATATCAAATCACCGTTTAATGAATCGATTTTATAGATCGCAATTTTCTGCAAGCTATCGAGAGAAACATATACATACGTTTCATTCGGGGATGATCTAGCTGATGAAGGAGTCATCCAAAGACTAAAACACCAGAACAACATGGAACAACATCGTTTCATCGTAAGAGAACCATTTTTTTAAATTTGATATTACCATTGTGTTCTAATCGGTAAAAATATATTCCACTTGCAAATCCAGTGGCATCGAACTGCACCCGGTGATTTTTTTTCTCATCAACTACTCCGTCAAAGAGTGTCGCAACTACTTGACCGAGAGTATTGAAAATTTTTAAAGTTGCATGTCCGTTCGAAGGAACAGTAAATTGTATGGTCGTAACTGGGTTGAACGGATTTGGATAATTATTTGAAAGAGAAAGTTGAGTTGGAATATTTTCTTCATCAAAAGGGATCTTAGTAAAGACCGACAGATCACCAACGCCGGCCCAATTATTCAAATACGTCCAGATGTTCCCCGATCTTTGCACCGGCAAGGTGACATT
>CAYHFN010000034.1:6344-29254 GCA_964355925.1 uncultured Chitinophagaceae bacterium | reverse complement strand
CCCTGAATATTATCGAAGAGAATTCCGGTTGCATACCTGTGATGCGGACCGATATCTGCATACGTCTGAGTCGCATAGCAATCGACAAATGCATTCGGACCGGCAACACGTGAACTGGTCACATAATCATGTCTTCCCCCGCGTGTAAAACATCGTTGAAAGAGATTGAACGATCCTTTATCAATATAAAAAGAATACTTTCGCGAGCCGGTCGTGATTGATTTCGGATCGAGCATCGCACATTCTTCTACCGTCGTATTGTATACATCATACAGTCCAACACAACTATAACCAAAATATCGAGCCGTCACTTTCCGGACCCAACAATTTGACGATTGTGAAATCGTAATAGCGCTCCATCCGTGATTCTCATCGGTATCATTTGCATAGATGGAACTGATCATCATGTTTTCGATACCGCTATTCTGAACTCTTCCACTGATCGTTACTTTTGTGATCTCGCCTCCTCCGAATCCGGTTTCCATCACTTGTACAATGGGAATGTTGATCGTTATTGTGGTTCCTGAAATCCCTGTAATTACCCGTTCATACGATATTCTGTACGACGATGCAACCCAGCCATATTGCGCCATATCCAGAGCAGTGATCCACGCATCGTTCGGCGTTCTCATAATTTTTATCGTATCACCTACCGAGAGTCCGGAAATACTATCCACAATAAAACTTGTTGAGCCGGTTGCCACATACGCAGATGAAATTCGTTTTGCTCCTGTCGATATAGCCGCCGAAAGAGGGCGCGTTTCATATGTCAACGTCATCTCTTCCCAAAGATCATTTTTGATTGATGAGACCGAGACATAAACAATTTTTGTCGCTGCCGGATCTCCTGCAAGATCTTTTTTTGTGTACAGTTTTAAGACAGCTTTCTTTATACTATCCTGCAATTGAGGAATGGTAAATTTCAGATACGCTTCTCTGGTAACATTGGCATTCACGCCGGCATTTTTAACGGCAACGGACGAGTCTGATCCATAATTATTTTTTGCACTGGTTCCCCCCATAACATAAGTATCTGCTATCGGTACCAATGACACAATACTATCCGCGCCCGTTTTTTGTGAGCGTACTGTTATTTCCAACACTGGGCGGTTTATTACTGAATCTTCCCTGCTCGCATAGTTCACATATTGATTTACATCGGCTGTCAAATGGAATGAAATTGTTTTGTCTCCTTCTATTTCCTCAAGCACACCATTCCGTACATTAAATTCCTGCCACATTCGTACGGGCGGATACAGCTCTGTATCCAGCATTGCTTCAGTTACCGGTTCTGTTGATGATTCGTTTCCTTGTATCTGGATAAAATCATGCTGTATAGTCGAGGTTGCCACAATTTCTGTCCCACCTTTATCCGAAGTATTCTGCCCTTCTCCTCTAAGCACAACACCGCTCGCTTTAATATAGAGAGAGCCGTTGACCTCATATCGTCCGGATTTAAGAAGTATTGCTCCCCGAAATCCATTTGCATTAACAGGAAGCGCAGAAACTTTATTAATGGCAGACTGAATAACGGATTTAGCGTCACCAACAACAGGCTGCACTGTCTCCACAACAGGTACGACGGGAAGAGTAACTCCACCCCCCTTGTAACCTGCAAATGAAAAATCAGGAATTTTATTCACTGCATTCGTCTGTCCTGTATTCGCATACAATGAATATTCCAGTTTCCCGCCTGCACCAATTGAAACGAGACTGCTTGTTTGCGCTGACGATATGCACATACCAAAAATTATCAAAAGAATACTTTTCGTAAAACAAATCTTCATGTTATTGTCCTGGAACGCGTGTTTCTACAAACTGTGAATTCAATTTTTTATACCGCATCAATGCCTCTATGTAGTAATAATCACCATAGATCAAAGAAACATCCACATCATTGCCCGCTGGTTTATTGCCAACCGCATAGGAAATTATTCCCGCAACAGTATAATTTTCAGTAAAGTACGGTTGGCGTGAAAGAGACTGTAGAATGGAAACTGCCGTTGAGAAATATTTTTTCTTAATTACATCATCAGGACTATAGCCACTAAGTTCGAACAATCCGGATGCAGCAATCGCTGCCGCCGAAGCATCGCGCAATTCATTAGGAATATTTGGCGCCTGAAAGTCCCAATACGGAACTTTATCTGCAGGAAGATGATCGATGAAATAATCCGCCGCACGCATGGCAGTCTGCAGAAACCGCTGATCGCGAGTAAAACGATACGACATTGTAAAACCGTAGAGAGCCCAAGCTTGTCCGCGCGACCAGCATGAAGTATCAGCATATCCCTGATGCGTCCCCTTCCACAGTAATGAACCATCCAGCGTATCATAGCTGAGAACATGGTACGTGCTCCCATCAGGACGAAAATGATTTTGCATTGTCTTTTCTGCATGAGAAAATGCTATATCATACATCCGTTGAGTCCCGCCATTTTTTGCAGCCCAAAAAAGCAATTCAAGATTCATCATATTGTCGATGATTACCGGATACGGCCATTTTCTATTATCCCACGATTTTATACATCCAATGGTTGGATTGAAACGCGTTGTAAGTGTTGCTGCGGTTTGCACAATAACTTTTCGATATTCTTCATTTTTAAATAAACGGTAGCCGTTGCCATAACTGGAGTAAACCATAAAGCCAATGTCGTGAGATCCGGAATAATATTGAAGCGGCGCTAAACCTTCCGTCCATCGTTCGGCATATTTTTTAAACGACTGATCTCCGGTCAACTCTTGCATATACCAGAGAATACCGGGAAAGAATCCGCTCGTCCAACCGCGGATTGGACCGGTCTTCCACTTACCGTCGGATGCCGTACTTCGAGGATAGGCGACGGAGTCTCCCATCACGCTTACCGTGATCTCGATTTTCTTGGAAACAATTTTTAACAGTGGATCAATTTTCGATGAAAAATCATTATGGTCACTTTGGCTGCTCTTAAATATTGTGCAACCTGCAAGTGATACGAATGTGATCAGTATGATTTTATTTAACTTCAGTTTCATTATTGAAATATCAGTATTGTATTGGAACGCGCGTGTAAAAAATTCGAATAAACCATCAATACGATCTTTATAAAAAAATTCGTAATCATTCAAAAAAAAAGCTCCGACTCCACTGTTTAGGAATCGGAGCTTACATATCGTAATTCAAATAAAATATTTATTACTTTAAAAGGATCATTTTTTTCATTTCGCTAAATGATCCGGATTGCATCTTATAGAAATACACACCGCTTCCCATTCCAGCTGCATTCCATGACGTTTGATGTGTTCCGGATTCCATAACGTCATTAATGAGTGTTGCAACTTCGCGTCCGAGAATATCATACACTTTCAATGACACTAACCCTGTTCTGCTCATACTAAACGCAATGCTTGTGTTTGGATTGAAAGGGTTCGGATAATTTTGAGCTAACGTAAATGTTGCCGGTATTCCTGCTTCTTGTTCTGCAACACTTGTTAATAACCATGCAGCTTTCTTTGCAGGATACCAGTTCAAATCACCAAGAGGAAAACTGCCGTCTGCTTTTGTGTACGATAGAGCAGTGGTTCCATACGATGCATTGATAGGATTATCGAATCCATTTGCAAGAGAATCTTGATACGTGAACAACCAATTTTCCGGCAATACCAAAGCATTCGGGGCCATTAAAGCAGAGTCGATGAATTTCTCGATGGATGCCGGAGGCGCTTTGTAAGTGAGTGGTTCAACAAAATATGCTTTTGTTGAATCGGTTAACTTTTTATTAATGGTCGATGTGATAATACCGGGAACATCTGTGGAGTCTTTCCATTTAGTGAAAAGATCTTTGTATTTTTGATCCCAATAAATATTATTGTTTCTGACGGTGATCTTTGAATTCGCAAACACTGTGTCGAGTGTCAATACATACATCAAGCTCTTTTCGGGCTGCGTCTGTTCATGAGTTGATGATGCAACAGCTGTTCTTTTTTTAAACGATCCGAGCGTAATTGTATTGGCAAAGATATTATTTGTAATAATAAGTTCTTTCGTTTTCCCTGCCTGCAATCCGCCATGAAACCCTTCGGTAATTAAACTGGTGCAATGATCGAATTTCATGTAATTGACCGTTGTCCCGATATTTCTAACAATCCGATCAGTAAGATTAAAGAACGTTGTATTGCGGACAACAATAGAATCTTGAACATTCGTTGGTCTGATATCAACAACTCTACCGTTCCCTGCAAGTGTTTTTGGATGTCCAACACTGTGAATAAAACAGTCATCGATGTATATACTACAGCTATCACTGAGCAATGCAAATGCACTTCCTCGATCGTGCATCACTTCGCAATCCTTCACCCAAAGACTTGCACCATTATAGATGTTAATATAACGGTTGTTCACTCCGCCGGTCGGGCGTGATGCGTCAAGAGTCAACCCTTCCAACTTACCATTAAATCTAAAATTAATATTGTAGGCATAGGTCGTTCCCGTCGTCGGTTCCGGGATCAATAATGGTTTGTAACCGGTTCCGCTTTCTGCTTTTATATGGAGGAAGTAGTTTGTGTTTTCAATCAAAGAGATACAAGGATAAACACCTCCGCGTTTTAGCATATAAATAGTCTGTGTGGGGAGAGCCGCCATACGTGCAGCCGAATCAGCCTTAATTGTAGTATAGATAGCATCCTTCCCCGGTGCTATCGTAATCAGCCTTTGACTTTGAGCCAGGCTAATCATTACTGCAAATAACACTATTGCGTAAATAGTTTTTTTCATGTAACTACTCCTATGATTGATGAATGAAATTGTTAATTGTAAAACTGTGCTTAGGATTTTTCTTAAAATTCTATTGCTGATAAGTTAAAAAATAATATCAATGCTTGCACTTCCAGTCATTCCATAATAATATTCACTTGTTGGATATTCATCTGAGCCATAATACGACTGGTCAGGTTGATTTGAGATATTGACGAGATTGATATTTAAACTCATCCAATTGAAAAATTTATATTTTATCGTCGAATCCCAACGTTTGAATTCCTTGTTCCATGTATCACTCTCTGCTATCTCACCGACAGCACTGATGCTTGGTCCCTGATATGAATATGAAATTCTCGTCGATAATTTACCAATATCATATCCAATCGAAAGATTAACTATTTCATCAGATTGTCCCGGCATCGGACCTTCGCGCTTTTGTTCTGTCAAATCGTATGTATATTTTGGCGGGCGGGAACCGGGTATTTGCGTTGCATTAAATTTGTTGAACGGAAAGTATGTTTGGGACCAGATCCGTGAATAATTTGCATTAAAAACAAATCCTTTCAGCAGTTCAGGCATCCACGAATAAAAACCTAACTGTGTCTGCCATTCAACTTCGATCCCTCGTACTTGAGCACGCTCAGCATTCTCATAGGTGGTCATTTGATAGCCCCCTTCTTTCCCGGGAATTCCGAGTGCAATAATGTCCTCAGGTTTAAAAACTTGTGAGCGTTTCCGATAGAAAATATCACGAAGGTCTTTGTAATAACCGCTCAGGGAAAAGAATCCAGCTACGTTACTATATAAATAGATTGATGCATTATAATTTCCCACTCTCGTTGCATTCAACAACGGGTTACCCCGGTTGATGGTTGCATTCGAAGGATCCAGCCGTGTCCATGGTGAGACCCAATAGTAATCGGGACGTGATATTGTTTTATTCGCAGAGAGACGAATGTCGAAACCATCCACTACCTGAAGTTTCATGTGGATGTGAGGGAACCAGTTTTCATAGACACGCGTTGTCGTTGTATCCTTCATGATTCCAGATCTGCCGTACACCTCATAGGCTGATGTCCAAACAGAAGTATACCGGTTATCATCGTGTTCATAGCGCGCTCCGGTGATCACTGTAAGAATATTTCCAAGTTTTAATTCGGTCATCAAATATCCTGCTGAAACTTCTTCCTTTAAATTATAGCTTTCTGACAACGAATTCCTGTCGAACTGGAAAGAAGGACGCTGTTGTTCAGCCCAATCTTTTGCAACATCCCGGTCAAAAAGTGGAAATAATTTATATTTGCCATTCACAACGCTTGCGCTGTTGTCTAACGGTTTTGTGAAATTAAGGGCTGATATATTTCCATTTGAAGTACGGATCAACGGCCGGTTATAATAATTTTGTGCCTGCGTTATGAATGATCCCCCTAAATAATATTGTCCCAGTCCGTTTCCATCAGATTTATTATCGCGATTGGATTGAGAATATTTTCCCCCTGCCTTTAATGACGTTGTAAAAACATCCCCAATATTAAATGGTATTTTCAAATTGTATTGACCGGTATAATCCGATTGAACCATTTTGTTCGGGCGGTCATAATTATCTCGTAAAAGCATCTCTGGAACATTATCGTTTGCGGCAGGAATATATGTCTTCACGTCTTTGGAAGATAATATTGTATTATTAAACGGCGAGACCTGCCATAGCGTCATCGAAAAATCATACGAATTATTGTTGATAATTTTATATGAAGAGAGTGACCAATCCATACTTGTTCCTAAAAGTCTCAATTCTCCATTGAGCGCATTTGAAAGTCCGTTCAGAGTTGTTCTTGAATCCCTTACTGTGTACGTTAATTTATCCGCTCTTGGATCATACAATTTTGTTATACTGAATGGATCGCGGGTCGTCATACTGTAAAAATTAGTCAGCCAAATTGAACCTTCTTCGAACGCATAATCAATGGTCACACTAGCGCCAAATCGTTTTCTCATTTCAACAGTATTAGCAACAGTAACGTCTTCACCGCTGATCGGAACAATACCTGTCACTGAATCTCTGATTCCGCCAACTGAAAACGATGCACGATAACTTTCCGAACCGCGGTTCACACTTTCATAATTTCCGGTAGTAACAATGCCAATAGCATTATCAAAAAAACGGTCACTAAATTCTCCTGTCACTTTATAGTCT
Organism: uncultured Chitinophagaceae bacterium; assembly: GCA_964355925.1. GTDB lineage: Bacteria > Bacteroidota > Ignavibacteria > UBA10030 > UBA8401 > UBA8401. Next base: position 22,322 of record CAYHFN010000034.1, on the reverse strand, counting down.
CCAAAACTCTTCGCCAACTGGTTATACCCGGGACTAAATTTCAATTGCATTTTTTGTTCGTCCGGTGCTTTTTTTATCTTCAAATTTACAACACCACCAACCGCTTCAGCATCCATATCCGGAGTGGTCGCTTTAAATACTTCAATTCCCTCAAGAGATTCGGATGAGATCATGCTCAAATCAACAGACCGGTCAGTAGTGGATGTGGATGGTATCTTTATTCCGTTAACAGTGATAGCATTCAATTTCGGTTCTAATCCGCGAATCACTATTTTACTAGCTTCGCCTGCACTGCGGATCAGTGAAATGCCTGGCAATCGTCCGACAGCTTCCGCAGCATTCGCATCGGGCAGTTCTTTAATTCGGTCTGCCGAAACAACATTCACCATAGTCTGTGATGTAATTTGTTGATTGATCGCAGCAACTTGCCCTTTGCGCTGTGCAGAAATAACAACCTCTTCACCAACGACCCCTTCACTTTGCAACTGAACGGTGAGCTTCAGATCTGTATTATTGCTCAACGTAACATCAATAAACTTTGTCGTATAACCGATGTATGAAATTCGTAGTTTATACGAACCATCAGGTACGTTCACGATTCTAAATTTTCCATCGATATCCGTCACGCTGCCGAATGCAGTACCGGTAAAATATACATTTGCCCCAACCAAATGCTCTCGGGAAAGCGAATCGGTTATATCTCCACTTACGATTGATTGTGAATAGATATTTAAGGATGGGATTAGAAAACAGAAAAACAGAAGAAATTTTTTACAAGTGGTATACATTTGCATTTTTTCCTATTGTTTTATTGATAAATATAATGACTATGGATTACATCCGAAGCACGTTTTAACCATATATTCAAGTTACATTCTTCGCTTTTTTTTGTCAATAATGTATCAACAAAAAGAGCTGTAGAGTAGCAAAAGGCTGTAGAATTCAGGTAATCCACACGTAAACACGTTGATTTTCCTCATATTCTCACAGATTTCTCAGTGATTCATGACCCAACCACACGAACATGAAAAAAAAATTATTTGCAAAAATACTGAAAAAACATTGGCTTTTATTTTCAAATACGTATGAAGAATTGTTTCTTTACAACAAGATCATTTAAGCAAAAGGAGCTTCCTCCATCGAACACTTCCTTTATACTCAAGGCAGGACAAATAGAGTCCACTGGATAGTTTGGATGCATCAAATTTCACCTGATAGTCACTCCCCGATTCCGCATTTTTATTATAGAGTGTTGTAATTTCTTGCCCGAGTATATTAACAATTTTTAGCGTTGCAATACCTGCACCTGGAATAGTAAAACGAATCGTTGTTGTTGGATTGAATGGGTTAGGATAACAATCAAAAAGCACAAATCCTGTCAGTTCGCCATTCTTTGCTATCACAGAATGTTCGTTTGAAACACCGGTAGCAGGTCCGCCTAAATAGACCGGTCCAACATCTGTTACCTTCAACGGACGGTTTGAAATGGCTCCGGCGGTAAACTCATCGCATCCAACATCTTTTTGTGTGACTGTCGCTGGTCTTGGTTGACCGCTGATATCAAGAAGTAATGATGGATCATCATCAATATTTACTATGTCAAGAATTGCAGGGTACGATAAACTCGATGCATTAATTGCTGGACTTGTTGATGACAAACCGTAGTAACCATCCAAATTGATTACTAGCTGTGGATCAACATTTGTTACACCGGATGGAATGGTAACGCCCAGCGTTCCCTGATAAATATTCCCCCCCCATGATATTCCTGATACCGAACCGGTAAAGATGCTCCCTGAACCTTTTTTAAATATATTATTTGCCCAAGTATTATTTTTTGCACCGTTATCTAAATCAATGTTCCCACACTCAACAAATGTGTTATGAATGAAGTTGATGTTTTGAAGATTGGGACTGATATAGACATACGTCACAGCATTCATTGTTCCACCAACACCCGATTTTTCAAAATAATTATTATAGCAATAGATGTTATTCGCTTCTTTTACCCGAATACCCCCCGCATTGATAAAGAAGTTGCCATAAGCAATATTATTGTTTCCGTTTCGAAAGACCATCATTGCATTTTGATTGTTTGTAAACGTATTATACCTGAGAATATTCTCCCTGCATTTAACAGATATCGCTTCACTGTCTCCGTTTCCGGTGTTGTTGAAATAGCAAAATTCGACTATCGTTCGCGATATGAATGTTGACGTTGCTCCGTTACTGATTCTGATACATTCGTTTCCATTGTCCCCTCCAGCACCGGGCATATTCTTGAACGAACAATACCTGATCGTATGATATCCCGGAATAGTGGAATCGGGATCAATATGGACAAGATTTCCAATCGGAGCAGTAATAGGCTTATTTTCGAAATTACAGAACGAAATTTCATTGAATTGACTAGGGGCGTGAATGGTGATATATTTTTTTGCAGAATATCCGACAAAGTTCAATTGCGTTATATAATTATGGCTCCCATATACTTCAAGCAGATATCCATCACCAATATCACCGGAAGTAAATTGAAAACCGCTAAATGTGATAAAACTTCCGGTGATATCGATATACTGTGCTCCATTGAGAAAAACACCTCCTGGTGTTTCTGCCTTTACAGTGATATTGTTTGTGCTAATTGTCAGCAAAGCATTGAGATATGTTCCATTTGCAAGGACAATTGTATCACCTGAAGAAGCAGTATTAATTACAGATTGAAGCATCGGAATCGAGGAAACATGAACTTCCGTTGCATTTAAATGCATACCGATCGGATTAATTAGAAATCCAAATACTACAAAAACTTTATAAAGTATCAGAAGAGGATATCTCATACAGAACACGAGGTTGATTCAAATCATAGAATAATTGACATTGTCGCCACGAACAGGATGAATTTCCTTTTATTTCAGTAAAACAATTTTTCTTATTTCGGAATTTGTTTTTGTCTGCAACCGGCAATAATAAATTCCTCCCGGAAATTGCGCTGCGTTCCATTCTATTTGATAGTAACTGCCAGTTTGTGTCTTGTCCACTAATCTGTCTACTTCTCTTCCCAAACAATCATAGATAGCTAATTGAATGTGTGAAGTGGAAGGAACTTGATATTTAATAATCGTCGATGGATTAAACGGATTGGGATAATTTTGTTCTAACAAAATATTTTCAGGGATTGAATTGTATGATCCGCCAACTCCTGTTGTCCCTTCTTGAATTGAGAAATCGGAAAATCGCACCGCTTCATCTCTCAGGTCTGAAGGATGATCCAAACTACGATAGATTCCCCATTTCGGTCTGATGAATGTATTGTCGGAACGAATGGTCATTAATTTTTTACTACTATACGATAGTATTGTCGAACCATCACTGACCTTCTTGATCATTATAGAATAGGTCCCATTGATAGAATCAACATACACCAATTCGGTACACTCTACCCATACTCCAACAAATAATGAAAGATCTACAATGGCTACCTTTGTTGTATTATCATGGATCAGCTCCATTTTGTTCGGAGTCCCTTTTCTTGGTGTTAACGTAAAGATTGGATCACCATCATTTCCACCGACTGCCTTTATCTGGTGAATGTGTGTGAAACTGCTTGAAGGTTGAAACCCAACAGGCAATTTGAATTTCCATTTGTATATAACGGTCTCACCTGAAACTCCTTTTAAATTTGCAGGAGATTGATCGTAGGTTTTTATTTCAACCCGCTGTCTGTCAAGATTGATACAACGATCATTATCCGGTGTAACATGGGAATAAAATTCAAAGACGTAACGATTCAGATCAATGTCCCACACTTCGGCAATGTGACGGCCAAATTCAGGATGAATGCATTCAGGATTTTCTACAACATTGTTATTTGGAGCTAATACGCTGTTTATCAATTCGTATGTATCGCCTGGACCATCGGCATTGAGGAGCACCTGGGGACGGACAAATACCGGAAAAGCTGATAGAATTATTAGGAGAGAGAATTTCAACACCGTTAAAAACCTTTTCAAATAATTTTTTGTGGTATAGTGTTGAATTTGAGAATGTTCCACATACATTTAATAGATCAATCACATATGGAACTTTACACCGACGACTAGCGGCACATATGTTGTACCGAGACCTTTATTCAAGCCTCTCGAATATCGTGCTTCAACAAAAACATTTAAGGATTCTAGCAAACGATAACTCATACCCATACCCAATTGCAAGAATGGAGCTGTTTCATCACCACCAATGATCCTTTGTTTGGCGACCATTGTGATATCCGATCCGCCGACTGAAATGATACTCTTCGTTGGAAGCGTGATTTCGCTCAGCGAGAATCGCATTACACCAGCACCCATAACAAAATATGGGGTGAAAGATCCTGAAACTCCGGAGGGAACAATACGCATATTTGCAGAGAGTGTCATCACGGAACTGGGATCGGCAGAAGGTTTCAATGACACATTATTAAAAACCCAAATATCGCGCATGTATTTTGTATCGAACCCTTCATTCACACCATCGTTATCCAAGGTGAATTGAAAATACTCGACATTGCCGCTGATCGTAATGGATTGCGAAAGTGCAATTCCCGCACCTATTCCTCCGCCGTATTGCATTTTCCAATAATCAGAAAACGACATCGGAGAAGAAGGAAAAGCAAATCCGCTGCTCAATGAGAATTCTATATTAGAACTCTCCTGGGCCGAACCGATCGTTATTGCTAAAAGAATAAATGAGAAACATATCCGTAATTTTTTCATGATTTTTTCCTGTAAAACATTAATGTCCAAGCTGTAATCGAAACGCGAAACCATTATTTAAAGTAATAGGAAACTAATTCGTCTCGACGAATACGAACTATGGTTCCGCCTGGTGTCCGTTGAAATTTTTCACTTAAGAAGAGTCCGAATCCGGGTTTGAAATAATAATTTGTGTAATCATTCCTCGTACTATAGGATTGCCGATAGTGAAAATATTGCGCAGATCCTAATGTTGTTCTCAGAGTGTCCACTCCTTTTGATACCAGAGTAGATTTAACAGAATCTGCCGCAGAAATAATGACATCACCTGACCCCCATGTTACAGTATCTGTCCCTACAAATCGTTTTGATGTTGTGTCACCAATCGAAGCTCTGAAATTAAAAGCTGATTGTTCGTAAAATCGAGCATCATTCGATTTTCGGATACGTAAATTTTCCAAGCTATCAACCTGCCAGCATGTTGCCGCTCCGGCTTCTCCTTGCAGAAGAAACCAAACAAGAGATTCTCGTTTTATGGATTTTCTATCTATGCTCGGTGGTAATAATGGTATATTGTTTGTATCAGCTGTTATTGTATCTTTTACACTTAGCGTATATGTATATCGTGTCCGGACCGCACCTGTTGTATCATACAATACTACATTGTACGTCCAGGTATTTCCAACTGCTAATGGAACAAGTGATTTTATCCCTAAAGAATATTTTCCGTCCAATGAACCGGGCGAAAGCGGATCAAGATTTTCCGTACACGCACTGAACAGTAATACTACCAACAAGATCGGGTTTAGGATTATTTTATTTTTCATATCTCTCCTCATCACAATTACAAATGCACTCTTTAGTGCAATTACATAATAGTGGCGGTTAAAATTATAGAACTTTTGTAAACATTTACTTTTTTTTGACATCTCAATTAGAACCGATATGCAACTTCCATTACCACGTGATGTTGTTCTCGTGTATTATAATTGACATTTGATTGATAGATATCACTATATTTTAAAAGCGAATATTCATATGCAAAATCAATCAAAATATTTTCAATGAAAAATCCCATTCCAAAGGAATAGATTCCACCACGAGCAGGTTCATCGATAATTGCAGAACCATCAGGCGAAAATGCCTGAATATCATCACGATAGCCGCCTCGAAGCGCGAGCATTTTGCTGGGACGATATTCTGCTCCAAGCCGCATTGAAGCACTATTGTTGGACCACGGATTCGTCGATGTACTGTTGGATGTTGTGGTTAATTTCATATCCGATAAATATTTCATCTCGTAATCGAAAGCAATCGTCCATTTGTCGGTTGGCGTCAACACTATTCCAAATGAATATGATAATGGGAAGTCGAGATTATCTTTTCCGCTCTCTTTATAACTTCTTGCCGTAATGCTATCAACTCTAACAGGGAACGATTTTTTGGTTGTATCCATACTTGTGACTTGACGATCCCACTTGCGTGTCACTGTCATTGCCGGTTTTACGGTAACACCAATGCTGTATCGTTCCTGTTGAAAGTATAATCCTAAGTTCAAACTGTTTCCCGTATACGTTGATGTTCCAACTTTCGATTGTTGGTAATAAACAGTATCGAGCATAAAGTTTTGAGGTGCACCGTTTTCAACCGCAATGTTAACATGTCCCCGTTCAACCCTTTGCTCATTATCATCGGATGAACCGTTGAGAATTGTTGCGGATCCTCCAATTGTCAGACCGGAAAGAATCGTGATCGCAATGGCAGGAGTGACGCCATATATTTTTCCTTCTCTCTCTCGGATATATTGATACCACTTGACATGTGCCGTATCTTTTGCTTTACTTCTATCATAAAAATTTTGGTACGGACGCAATTGACCAAGATACGGTGACATAGAATTATTGTTTTGATAAAAATTATCAAGATTCATTACTTGAGAAGCACCAATGCCTCCTACGATATTAAACCCTGCAATCTCTACCGGAATGGCTGCCACAAACGATAAAGGTTGAAGTGCAGAAGAACTTTTATCCCAATTCGGTTTGATGTTGTCATACTGTCTCTGTACAGTCTTCCAAGGATCTTTTTCGGGAATACCCGGTACACCGGCACTATCAGGAGTCTTAACAGTACCGGTAAGGCCTTCAAATAACAGACCGAGTCCTGGTGCGTCCCTCTGAGGAACCCATTCTTGAATTTGCTTTCTCGATGTTATTTCATAGAGACCACCGAAACGTATTTCAAACGATGAAAGTCGTGAGAGAGCTGCGGGATTTATAAAAAGTGCAGAAGCATCATTTGCATTAGCAATGGCAGCTCCTCCCATTCCACGTGAACGAACGCCAACGGAAGATACCTGATCAAGCCCTTGAACAGTCAAAGGGCTTGCAGCGGGTTGAGCTACCGCCATAGATATACTGCTCAATAACAGAGCAATGGTCACATTATTTATTTTTTTCACAAGATTCAATTTCATCGGAATTGCACTCCTAAACTAATACGATGGACAGTATTCAAGAATTCACTCATTTTGCCATAACTGTAATCAACACTTATAGGCCAGCCGGAAAGATCTGAATGGATGCCACCGCCGAATGTTAAACCCTCCGTGTCATAGTCAACTTTGTACCCTGCGCGCAGTGCGAGCATTTCAGAGAACGAATATTCTGCACCAATATGCATCTGTTGTTTATAATCGTTCGGTTGGAACAGATCGTATGCAAGCGTGAAACGATTCATGTCATCTTGAAATAACAATCCCTCTTTCCCAAATAAATTTCCGGATACACCAAGTCGAAATGCCAAAGGAGCAGGATGTGGTTTTTCCGCAAATGTCACCTGCTGTCCAAAGTTTTGAGTTGATACACCAATTTTCACGGAACGGAATCCCGTATTATAGAGCATACCAAAATCGAAGAGTACAACATCCGCGTATGTCTTGTATGATTTTATCTCACCAGTCGTACTATTTACAATGGTGATCGTTTGTTCTGACCATAACGATTCCATCGCATATTTTACAGAAAGGGCAGCAGAAAATTTATCGGTAAATTTTTGTGCGTAAGATAGCCCGATCAAATACGAATACGGTGTAAATGTTCTTCCGGTCAAACCGGGATTATAATATGGTGTGCCCTGAGATGGACGAACAAGATCAGCAATATCACCTCTCGTTTCCTGCATAGTACCAAAATTAATGTGTTGAAATTGGAATCCTATATTTCCCCATTCTCCCATAGGCATCCCATACGCCAATGCTATTTGTTTTGTATCGAAAAGCCACGTGGTGAGCGTTGAGCTCACTTCGTGGTTCTCCATAGTTGTTAAACCTGCCGGATTCCAAAAAACTGCATCGGAACCGTTGGCAAGCGAGACGAACGCATCTCCCATTGCAGTTGCGCGGGCTGTTGGCATCACTTTTAGAAACTGCATTGAACTGATGCCAACCTTTTGTGCTTGAAGCTGGTCGATAGAAATCGTCAGCATCAAAGTTATTACTATTGTTCGAATTGAATATTTCATAGTCATCTGCATTGCTTAGTTGATGATAACAAACTTGCCATGAACTCTGGATCCATCGGGTGCGTCAACAACATAGAAATAGACTCCCGATGCGATTAATTGATTGTTCCGTGTGATCTGAAAATATGGATGCTGAATTTCGTCAGCATCATGTGAAATGGTTTCGATTAACTGCCCACTGTAAGAGAATATTCGTATAGTGCATGATTTCGGTAGATTATAGAAACGAAGTTGATTATTAATGTCACCATCAGGAGTGGATCCAGGGTATCCCGATTTCACAATAAATGGATTAGGTGCTACAAAAACTTGTTGTAAAGTAGCTGTTGCACCAATCGATGCCGTGTGTAATGTCATGTTTGTGCGACCGCTCTTATTCCCATTATTATCTACAGATAAAACAGAGTAATAGAAGTTATCACCGATACGAACATTTTTATCGATGAACTGATATTTACCACCGATTAAGTATTGCGGATCACCTTTTGAAATGGTAGCTAACTTTGTCCAAGGACCGAGCGGACTAGAAGCTTTGGATACTTCATAGTGATCAAATGTCCCCTGCAATCTTGTGGTTGAGAAAGACTCTACTTGAGTACCCCAGATAATTTTACTTTCACCAACAAGCGTATTTTCAACCGTAAGTCCAGGAGCCGGAACCGGAATGGGAAAACGATAAATTCCGCGTTCGTTTTTATTTTCAGGCCAATATTGCACCGTGTTGTGATTGACCAACGTGTCACCGGTATATGCCTGGATAGCCCGATCTGCTACTTCACGAATTGTAACAACATTAGAATTCACATAATCCGGTAAAGGAAAATTACTCAAGTAATTGCTGCCGAATAATGTTGTGGTTGAAGATAAATTTCCCGCATTTGGATTCAATTCTTTTCGAGTTTTTGGAACCCAATAATTGGGTACAATATTGAAACCATATAGTGCATCCCCAGCTTCAACATCGGGAGGTGTTGCTCCATTGCTCCCTCCGATATCTTTCACGCCGGCATCGGTATCCTCTTTGCGTGCAGATCCGTACCCGCATACTTCTGCCCAGGCGATACGTACTTTTTCACCGGGAAGTAAATGGTACGGACCGAATCCGTAGGTATATCCGATTCTCATTCCTTGACGCCAATTGAAATTCGATCGTCCTACCCAATCAGGTCCGAATAAACTCAACGTTTTGAACAAGCCGGTCTTCTGAGGAAGCGCTATGTTCAAAACGTTTGGCCAAACCTTATCCGTTCGATGCTGGGATGTTTCTAACCGAAGATAATATGGTTGTTTTATATGCCCGTTGATATCCCACGCGACGGAATCTGAAAGAGCCGAGAACGCAACTCTAGTGCCATCCCCTTTTCGTGCAAGATGTACCGTATCGACATAGAGCGCCATTATTCCGGGTGATTGAGGACTGAGTAATCCACCACCGTTTTTTCCGGTCGTGGCCCATTCGTTAAAATATGTCGGCTCTGGATTACCCGTTCGATGATTCCCATAGAAAAGCCACCGTTGTCGATCCCACCGTGCATACATATTTATTTCATCCGTAAGAGTATTATTCCACGTTCCCCCTATCCTCTCATATCCGAATTTTCCACCCGTCATTCCGTGATTGAAGACAATGATCAAGTCTTTTAGCATCACTGGTCTTGGTGGAATTGCCGGATTGCCTGTTAGGTCGCCGGTATTTTCAAATTCGTATTCATAAATAATAAAGTCATCGTAATCAGGAAAACTCCAAACTCGGCTAGTTCGAGTAATAGTCACACCAACAGGGGTTGCCCATTTTGAAATGATTATTTCTTCAGCTTCATCCGGGTTATAATTTGGATTCAGATTACCGTTAGCAAGAACAGGAAAATTTTCGATCTTCTGTTGACTCAACGGAAAAGAATTGACATACTCCGCAACAGCATCAATCTCTCCTCCGCAATACGCGATGAGGCGCTGTGAAGAATCAACACGATCTGCTGAAATCTGCACTCCGCCACCGTAGGAATTGTGCCAACCGGTGTATTGTTTTGCATCAACAATTGTAGCAGAATTCCCCGGCCACTCAAACGATGGAATCCCTATTTCTGTATTCGCATTTGAGGTTACATATTTTCTCCCTAACTCACCGGTGTTGTACACAGTTTGATGCAGCATTCCCCGTTTGTGTATAAGATAATCTTTTTGCATCTGCGCCCAAGATATACTTCCGATAAGGAAGAGAAGGCATGTAATTTTCCTGAATGAACTCATCTGTTGCTCCTGAAAAAAACTCATAGGTTAATAATCATTCCAAATTGCATCGATCGCGGCATATTTGAATATATTCGAAATTTTTGATTGACCGGGTACCCAAGATGCTCTTCGTCTTCATAATATGTAAGGTCTTCACCTCGTTCGTACTTGATAGTATATTTTTGAAGATTATATTGATTTGCCGGATCCGTATTAAAGACTGCGGTGTAGTCATAGATCCTATTATCAAATAGATTAGAAACTTCGACATAGAACGATGCACTGGTGCCAAAAAATTTAGATATCTGTTTGGTGATTTTTAAATTTGCATTATATTCATTCGGCGCACGCATGTTCATCTTAATAAGAGTGTTGACCCATGAAGAGAACGGGCGACCACTGCGAGCAAATGATGTTGCAGCAATAGTAAATTGTTCAAACGGATAAATACCAAATATCTCCGGTCCCCATTCTTTCGGTGCGTTTAATCCAATATTGGCAACAAGATTATGTGTCCGATCAAAGTCTAATAAGATATCTTGAGGCACCGGGTCTTTGGATTCCCCACTCTCGTAAATTGTTGGAAATTGATATCCGTCAGAGGATCCGTTTTTACCAGTGGAAACACCATAGGTATAATTTATAGAACCAGTCAACATTCCATTGCGTTTTGCAAGTCCGACTCGAAATCCACGAATATCGGCATAATCAAGATTGATATAGGTTGTATAATTACCTTGTTTCGAACTATAAACGGCTCGCTGTAATAAGTTTCTTACATCTTTGTAATATCCACTTACATCTATTGTAAATCCTTCCCCAAGTGCTTGCGTTACACCAATATCATAACTATTAGTTATTTCCGGTTTCAATCGTGGATTTCCGAGACTTCCGACTGTTAACGCAGTTCCATACTTCAGTAAATCACTTCTGCCGAATGACTGTGAAATGAGTCGGTTAAATGCGGGGCGCTGTAAAAAAGTACCATAGTTCACGTGAAAAACTGTATTCGTCGATACAGGGAATGATAAGCCGGCTCGCGGTTGCAAACTAACAACAGTTGATGTCTTCGATTTTGGTGCAAAACGTTCATCAAGTTTTTGAAGTCCAAGACTATCCGTATATCGATACGGAGCAAAGATATCGGTATAGTAGGTCATATTTGGATTATACACATCCAATCGAAGTCCGATATTGGCAATCATCCCTTCAAATTCCATTTTGTCTTGAACAAATATTCCAACTTCAAATGGCTTAACGATATATCGTGATAAATTTCCGTTTGACTGGATGCTAAGACCAGTAACATTATCAACATCAAGAACAGAATAACTCCCTTGAATTCCCGCAAGGAGCATATGGTAAATTGATACTTGACTTGTTATAGATGCATCAAGACTGATCGTTTTTGTTTTCTCAGATGTAAAATCATTTTCAAGTGCACCATAATTAAATCCATCCGGCATGTTCCTGGACAATTGTGCCCAGATAAGCGCAGGGGCTGCAGCTGCAAAAAAATCCGGATTATAAACAGGTGATCCAGCACGTTCACTCGTTTGGAGTGTATTTATTTTAATCTCGTAAAAGGTACTCTTACTGATTGCTTGAGACCATCGTACACCAAGTTGAATATTTTCATTTAATGTTCGTTTGATGTTGAACGTTCGATCCCAAACCCAATCATACCATGTCTGGGTGTTTCTTCCGCTGAATGTATGCCCTTCCGCTCTGGAGTACGCTCCACTTAATCGAATATTAATTCCGCTCCCAAAATCATAAACAAGATTCCCCATTAATTGTCTGCTAATATTTGGTTCCGGAGTTGGCAAAAGTGCCCAACTATTATCAGTATGGGCAGCAAGGAATAGTCGTGTGTTTTCAGATAATGGTCCACCTAAATTAGCATCGAGTGAATAATCTAAAAGATCATCATAATTCTTTCCGGCATCACGTTTTGCCTGAAAGCGCCACATTGTATAAACCATTTCCCTAAGAGTGGTTGAGTCTTTTGAAAAGCGGTTTGAATAATTCGCAAAGCCCCAAAGATTAGGACCCCAATCGCTCGGAGAATCAAGTTTTGAAAAATATGGATTTTCAATGCTATCGGTACTCCACATACTAGGACCAAAATGTTTACGTCCCGGTGCGCGGGTACGAACTTCCGCCCGCGCCGCCCATCTATCCGAGCGCCCTTCCTTCATTGTGATGTTCACTATACCCGATTGTGCATTTCCATATTGTGCACCGAAACCGGAGGTGATCACTTCAACTTCTTCCACTGCGCTCATGATTGGGTTGAATGCGGAACCGCTCGTGAGCGGATTCATGATCCCCATTCCTTGCAGATTATACAGTTCTTCATTATCGCGGCCGCCACGGAAATGTCCATCGCTGACATCTGCATTCAACGAAATCACATTTGCAATGTCCTGGATACCGGGAACATTTACCACATCTTCACCGCGTCGGATCTCACTTGTTGAAGTTTTTTCTTTTTCCACATCCGGCCGAGTCGCCGTAACAATAACTTCTTCTCGTTGAACAATAGATTCTTCCATTGAAAAATCAGCCGTTGTTGTGCGGTTCACATTAACAATAACATTTTTTTGAACAACTCCACGGTAACCTATCATCGATATTGCAACATCATATTCTCCCGGAGGAACATTGAGAATAAAATAATTTCCATCAACATCGCTTGAAGCACCCATCGATGTTCCTCTGATAACGATATTTACAGAGGGAAGGAGTTCCTTAGTCTTAGCATCAATAACACGTCCGGATATTTTCCCAGCATTCTGGGCAATTGCAGAGACTGACAGAAGAAAAAAAAGAAAAATTGATTTTGTCATAATTTCTTACCTTTGGTACGCTGACAATAATTGTAGTCTTGTATTCAAAACATTTTTTTTAATCAATGCTTAAACGTAATTCGAAGAACATTTCAAAACTTCTTAGACTTGTATGATATGTGACTAGTTTCCCGCAAAGATTATGCCATCACATTTTACTTAAAATGCTTAAAATTCATGGAAAAGAGGTTGTTATATTGTTATCATTTTCCAAAGATAAAAAAAATGACTAATCTTTGTGAATATTGGGAATCACTCAATCATCCTTTTGGGATGCAAAATTTGAATCTATTTTTTCAATAATGTAACTGTTCGATTTGATTGGTGCTCCTTATAACGCATCAACGCTTCTACAAAATAATAATCACCATATATAAGCGACACATCAATTTCGGTCCCCGCAGGCATATTACCGACTGCATATTTAAGAATACCTGAGTCTGTTGATTCTTCACAAAAATATGGCTTCCGAGATATTGATTCTAATATGGAAACTGCTGTTGTGTAATATTTATTCCGTAGTACGTCATCCTTCACAAAACTGCTGAGTTCGAACAAGCTTGATGCAGCAATAGATGCTGCCGAAACATCACGCGATTCTTTTGGGATATTGGGTGCTTGAAAATCCCAATACGGAACTTGATTCTTTGGAAGATGGGAAATAAAATATTCTGCGGCATTTTGAGCGGTTCGTAAGAATCTCTCATCGTTAGTGAATCGATACGACATTGTAAAGCCATAAATTGCCCAAGCTTGACCGCGTGACCAGCATGAAGAATCAGAAAATCCTTGATGGGTCCCCTTCCAACTCACTTTCCCATTGAGTGTATCATAATCGAGGACGTGATATGTACTGCCATCAGGACGGAAATGATTTTGCATTGTCTTTTCGGCATGAGAAAATGCAATATCATACATTTGCCGGGTACCGCCGTTTTTAGAAGCCCAAAAAAGTAATTCAAGATTCATCATATTATCGATGATGACGGGATATTTCCATTTTCGATTGTCCCATGATTTGATACATCCAACAGAAGGATTGAAACGAGTGGTTAACGTATTTGCTGTCTGTAAAATTACCTTTTTGTATTCACCATTATTTGTTGCACGGTAACCATTTCCGAAACTTGAAAATACCATGAAGCCGATATCATGCGAACCTGAATAGAATTGTAACGGGATCAATCCTTCGGTCCAACGTACTGCTGATTTCCTGAATGTATTATCCCCAGTCAATTCATTCATATACCAAAGAATTCCAGGAAAGAAACCGCTGGTCCAATCACGGATCGGGATGGTTTTCCACTTACCTTCAATTGTTGTACTGCGCGGATAGGCAACCGTATCTCCAATTTCCTTGATGGTATGTGAGACTTTGTTTGATATAATTTTCACCAAAGGATCGAACCGTTGCGGTAAATTCCTTTGATCGTTGAGGTTCTCTACTGTAGCACATCCCGAGATCAAGAGGAATGAGATAATCAATATTTTAAACATTTGTTTCACCATATTGAATTTCAATTTTTATTTTTCCTGTTCGAATGGCGACCGGTCCCATCTCCGTTGTCAAGAATTCCGCCTGCTGGATTCAATTGATCAAGAGCTGTCTGTAAGCGCTTACGTGCTGCAATTGCTTCTGGAGTTTTCGTATCAACTGGAATAAGTTTTTCCTCAAACGGTGCATTACTCATATCGAACAGTTCACCTGTCTGGTTCAGCTTCCATCCTTTTTCCCGGACATACCACTTACTGGCAAGTTGAATGAATGCCCAATCACGTGGTTTCCCTTTTTCACCGATTGCTTGTTTTAAAAAACTTCGTCCGTCAATGACTATGTTTTGTGGCAATGTTGCACCAGCAGCTTCTGCAAATGTCGGTACGAAATCGGTGGAGTCAATCATTTCATCTGAAATCTTCCCTGCTGGAGTTGTTCCGGGCCAGTTGACGATCAACGGTTCGAGGCTGCCACCTTCGAGCATAGATCCTTTTGCTCCATCTAATTGCCGTCCACCAATCGTTGCCTTACCGGCCTTACCCCCTGCAGTACCATTGTCGCCGAAAAATACGATCATCGTTTTCTCGCGCAGTTTTAAACGATCGAGTTCTGCAACCAGTTTGCCGATAAGTTTGTCCATGTAGGTAATATTCTCTGCATAGATATTGCTACTTTCAGGAATGCTATCGGGTGTCGGCAATATCTCCGTATGTACATGCGACATTGAATAATATGCGTAGAACGGTACTTCACGATGCTTCGTGATAAAATCGATAAGATGTGTATGCATGATGTCAGGTAAATACTCTTTATCACGCAGAATCTTTTCTTCGCCATTCACTTCGTAGGTCTTCCCTTTTTCTTGCGTGTTCCAATACACACCGCTTCCCTTAAACTTCAGATAGTCATCGAATCCAAAATCGGCTGGTCCGAGAGGAAGTTGTCCCCATTTCCCGACCATTGTCGTCACATATCCAGCTGATTTTAAAATTTTCGGCATCATGGTTTCGGCAGAAGGCTTGAACTCTCCGGTTGCATCCTGATTGGTTGCACCGGTGCGAAACGCATATCGTCCGGTCAGAATGCAAGCGCGGGAGGGACCGCACAACGAAGGAGTATATGCATGGGTGAAGCGAACGCCTGTCTG
>CAYHFN010000034.1:4727-6244 GCA_964355925.1 uncultured Chitinophagaceae bacterium | reverse complement strand
ATCGGAAATTTATTTTACGGTTTTGCTTTCTGCCAACCTGCTGCCAACATATCATGTAACTGAGCAACCAGTGCCGAATGTTCCGGTTTATCGACAATACACTCTTTACAGATCGGATCATTCTTTAAATCATAAAGTTCTTTTGCTACAATATTTTTTTTCTTAATATCGATCCATTCAGTATAACGGTATTGATCCGTTCTCATAGAATAACCCATAATTTTGTTCTTCCCGCGCGGGTATTGACTGAACGCCGCTTTCTTCCATACTTTTTTTGGATCGTTTAACAGCGGAACGACGCTCGTTCCTTCTAAATCACTTGCAATTGGAAGTCCGCATAAATCCGCGAGTGTCGGATAGATATCAACAAACTCCGTTAATGCATTGACTCTTTTTCCTTTCGGGTAGTCAGGATCAGAGATGATCATTGGAACATGTGTGTCCAATTCAAAGTTGGTGTGTTTACACCAATCTGAATACTCACCCAATTTCCAACCATGATCTCCCCAGATGATTACGATTGTATCTTTCCGCAGATCTAACCGGTCAAGTTCTGCCAACAGTTTCCCAACCTGAGCATCCATAAAACTGACACAAGCATAATACCCATGGATCAGTTCTCGTGTTTTGGTTTCATCACACGGTCCAACTTCCGGAATATCCGAATAGGAACGAAGTTCACCCCATGTCGTAAATGCCAGATCCGGCGCATTTTTCGGCCGATTCGGATACGGCATCACTATTTTTGTCCGGTCATACAAATCCCAATATTTTTTCGGTGCACAGAACGGCAGATGGGGTTTCCGGAATCCCACACCAAGGAAAAATGGCTGCCGTTCAGCTGCATTTTCCGATTTCGCTTTGGGTGCAAGCCGTTGAAGGGAAGAAATTGCCATATCGGCAGATTTCCCGTCTTCATAAACATTGTCCTGCACATCGGCACATTCTGTTGCCGGACCACGCATGCGGGATTCTGGATCTGCATCGTCCTTATTTTTTGTCGATTTTTTTCCGCCGCTTTTCCGAAGCTGATTATTTTCGTCTAGAGCATAAGGATCAGCTTTTGCATTGCGATGAGGCATGCTATATGATGGTTCGTCTTCTTGTCCCCCGTGAAATAATTTTCCTAATCCTTCAGAAAAATATCCGTTGTTCTTAAAATGCTGCTGAAGTGTAACGATATCAGGATTTGCGTCCCGCACATGGGTCTTCAGGTCATAGACTTTTGTGGTGTCTGGCCGTTTGCCAGTCAGCAAACTTGCCCGAGTCGGTCCGCAGATCGCCTGTTGGCAATATGTTCTTTCGAAGAGCACACCACTTTTTGCGAGTGCATCGATGTTCGGTGACTTCACCATTGGATGACCGTAACATCCCAATTCCGGACGAAGATCATCCACAGCGATGAAAAGGACATTCTTTCTTCTTGCTGCGATAGATGAAAATTCTGATGCATTCATTCCAAACAATTTTTGTAACGGAGAGAAACTAATCATTCCTCCTATACCAATGACAGCACT
>CAYHFN010000034.1:0-4627 GCA_964355925.1 uncultured Chitinophagaceae bacterium | reverse complement strand
TCCTGAACAGCAATATTGATCCCGTTTTTTTTACAATTCACCACTAGATTGTTTACGAATCTATTACTCTCCGGAAGAAGCACCATCTGAATTTCCGGCCAATGGATCTTGTAACTGAACCCAATATCGATACCATTGCCTCCAGCATTGATCACCGTATTATGAGCAAACAAACTATTCTTCACCTGACTATATTTTGGTACTCTTCCGATCACACCTGTTTCCTTGAAAGGTTTATAGTCGTCAGTGAGACTCAATTCAACAAATTCTCCGGCGATGAGTCTCAGTCCATCTTCTGCAACATCACAGATATAATTATTGATAATGCGATGAAACTGTCCGGCAACTCTGATTCCGGTTGAACCTTCAACATTCTCGCCTATAATGAAATTTCCTTCAAATACATTGTTCTTTCCTCTTCGCCCCGTCAAACCACCTCTTGTCCCACGGACAGTATTATACCGTATGATATTATAATTGGATTTAAGGGAGACGATCTCCGTTCCTTCGCCATGAGCACGTTCGAACAAATTATACTCTACAGTAAAATATGCACCATCGTCACCCATTTCGTCGCCATGACCATAGCCCCAAATTCTCATAATTTCTCTTCCATTCACATCGGCTACGTATGGTATATCTTTGATATAACAATGATCCACTGTGTTATGTCGGGAATTTTCGTTGCCATTGCCCATCAACGGATTCATGTTACTTTTCCCTTTGAAGAAGCTATGATCAACACGATTATAGTTTCCTTGAAAAAAGACCCAATAGTATTTGGTCTCAAAATCTTGAGGATTATAATCGAGAATGGCGGAGTTTGTAAATTGGCAGCTATCCGAATTAAAATTGATGACTGAATTTTTATCAATAGCGCCGTTTTTGAAATACAGACCATCAACGATCAGATTCGGCTTCGAAAATGTGAGCATTGAATTTCCATCAAGAATCACATTCCCCGGAGTTTGCGCTCGTAGTGTTATTGGTAACAATGAGGTGGCTCCAGCATTAAAATCGATGACCGTGTTATGCCATGTACCGTCTTTCAGAACAATAACATCTCCGGGTTTAGCGGAGGTAATGGCAGAATTCAACTCGACCGGATTAGAAACAATAATTTCCTTGTTTGCAGTGAATGATCCTGCCGATACTGAACAGAAAATCGCAATGATCGCTGCAGCAATAAAAACTATTTTTAAAAGGTTACTCTTCATAATCAACTTTGTTTTTAGGTCTATCTTTTTTTCTTGTTGCTTTCGCTTTTTCTGCTTTGCGAATATTTTGAATTGTTCGATCTTCCGGCAGTGGAGTGAGTCCTCGCTGGGATAAATTTCCCATCAACTCTTTTTTCAGGTTTGCTTTGATATCAACGTATGATGGATCGTCCGAAAAGTTTTTTGTTTCACCCGGATTGACTGTCAGATCCGTCAACATTTCAGGATTCTCCGGTAACTCATAGATCGTATATTTATATCGTCCATCCGTGATCTGATAAGCATTATAATCTTCGGTGATGATATATTTCCGTTCGGGCTTCTTCCCTGCACCGGTCAGATACGGTGCAAGTGAAACGCCGGAAAGTTTTTTGGGTATTTCTAAACCTGCCAATTCGCAAATCGTCGGAAGAAAATCCAATCCATTGCAGACAAGTGTCGATGTATCGGCAACATTGGATTTGATTCCTTTTCCTGCAAACATCAGCGGAACACGTTGGCTCTCTTCAAACATGACGTTTTTCGTGATCAATCCATGCGACCGGTTCATTTCACCATGGTCAGATGTAAATACAATAATCGTGTTCTCTTCAAGGCCGGCATTTTTTAATGCAGTCAGCGCCCTGCCAATTTGAGCATCCACCCCTTCAGTTAACCGATGGTACATCCAGTTGTAGAGATCCCACTGATCATCATCCCATTTTCTTCCCTGCGTGGACATGTTAACCATATCCTGCTGTTCTCCATTGATCGGCTCAATGTTGCTTGGGCGCGGCGGTATTTGTTTACGATATTCTTCAGGACTCAGCGATTTATATAACGCGAGTAATCTCTTAGTTTCGCGTGTGTTCGGTTCCGGCAATTCATCGGGGAAACGTTTATCAACTCCTGCTTTGTAACAAATGTCATGCGGATTCAAAAATGAAAGGAACAAGAAGAATGGTTTTTCCTGTTTCCCTTTTCCAATTTCGGCCAGTACTTTTTCTGCATACAATGCGGGACCGTCATATGGATCTTTATCATCAAGCGTGAAACCGTACTCAGAAACATCTGATGTTCCATACAGATGAGTCTTGCCAGAGTAGAGCGTTTCGTATCCTGCTTTTCTAAAAATATTCCCTAAAGCACCTTCTTTTACGATTTCATTTAATTTTGTAATATCTGCAACAGATGTATTTTCTTTCACACCGACATCAGATGCATAATGTCCCGTCAATAATGAAAATCGTGACGGCATACAGACAGGATTAGCACAATATGTCCTATTAAAACTGTATCCTTTTTTTGCGATACTATCCATATTCGGCGTTTTCAACCACGTATTCCCCATACAGCTCATCATATTATAAGTTTGCTGATCAGTCATGATGAACAGGACGTTCGGTTTTTTTGTGGAACCCTCAAAAAGCATTGACAGTTCTTTGCCAAGAAGACGACTTCCGAGCAATGATGTGCCGGCAACTACTCCTGCTGATTTGATAAATGTTCTTCGTTCCATTATTACCTTCCTTGATTTTTCATCCATTGGTCAGCAAGCACAGTTAATTTTTTATCTGCATGTGCAAAGAACATTTTATACGATTGACAAAAATGATTCGATCCGTTATCCTGTGGATCACGTATCCTGTCTTTTGTACATCCACCCTGACACTTGTGCAACCATTCGCATGTCTTACATTCTTCCGGCAGGACTGCTTTCATATCGCCAAATTCCTGTTGGCGGGACGAGTTAAGCATTTTATCCAAATGGTGCGTTTTTATGTTTCCAAGTTTCCAATTGTTCTCCACGAAAAAATCGCACGCATAGACATCGCCAGTATGTTCTACAACCAAATATGCACCGCAGCTTTTCATTAACGTACAATCCGGTGCTTCTAACCCAACATATTTGTGAAAGACCGAATCAAAATACCGTACAGAGGTTGATGCAACTCCATCGGCGATATCGGCATACCAGAGATCGAAGACCTTGTTAAGGAACTCCCCGTATTTTTCTGCAGTCACGGAAAACGATGCAGCTTGCGTTGGATCCTTCGGATCAGTTTCTACACACGGAATGAACTGCATATAATTCAAACCAAGTGCTTTGTGATATGCGTAGATCTCTTCAGGAAAATTCACCGAGTAATCGTTCACGACAACAAGTGCGTTTGTTGCAACTCCGGCTTCGAGCAGCATCCGTGCGCTTGCATCGACCTGTTTCCACGAACCTTGTCCCCCTTTTGCAATTCTGTATTTGTCGTGGATGTGTTCGGGGCCGTCAAGAGAAATTCCGATAAGAAAATTGTAATCGTTAAAAAACTTTGCCCATTCTTTGTCGATCAATAAACCATTGGTTTGAAATCCGTTCCCTACTGCTTTCCCGGCTCCATATTTTTTTTGAAACTCAACCGCTTTCTGAAAGAACGGCAAACCCATCAGCGTCGGTTCACCACCTTGCCAGCCGATCGATATTTGTTGACTACCCTGCTGCATCGTCTGTTTTATTAACTCTTCCAATGTCTCAATCGACATCCGATGCGTTTTTGTTTCGGGGAAGAGATCTGCTCTATCTAAATAAAAACAATACGTGCAATCCAGATTACAGTCGGGACCGGACGGTTTAATAAGGAGTGAGTTTAGTATTTTTTTCATGATTTCAGAGATCTGTATGACTATAAAACTGATGGATAAATTTCACCAATATTCATCACTTATGTAAGCAGATAACAGTCGTTTTTTCGCAATCGACGGTAAATTGCACAATAGCATTCATTTTTTTACAAACCGCAACTTATTTTATGAGGATAATTTTTCTTGATTCCCGATATTGCTCTGTCTGCAACCGGCAAAAATATATTCCACTGGGAAACTGAGCCGCATCCCACTGTATATGATATTGACCGGCAGTCCGCATCCCATTAAAAAGAGTTGACGTATTTTTCCCTAACTGATCATAAATTTTTAATGAGACATATCCGGTCGATGGTATTTCATATCGTATTGTTGTCGATGGATTGAATGGATTCGGATAGTTCTGGATCAGTGAAAATATCTGCGGTATCTGTGTCATTATCACTTCAACTTCTTGCGAGTATTCGAACTTTCCATTCCTGTCGATCTACTTTAAAAGATAGGAATACTTTTTAATGTCTTTAAAATAAGATGTAGAACACATTAACTTTTCAGCCATTTTTATGACGTAAGGTGTCCTACATCTGAGCAAATTAATTCAACAAAATTAAATTGTGGATCAAATATTTTGTGAATCCAAACAACCTTGTCAAGGTTCCAAACCTTGACAAGGTTTTCAAACCAAATTACTTCATCAACAACCCCGCTTAAGCATAGCGGGATTACTGATAAAATGACTTCGTCATTTACTATTAGGACATTTGTCCGGTTACTGATTTTAGTGATTTTTTAATGTT
>CAYHFN010000033.1:25985-36353 GCA_964355925.1 uncultured Chitinophagaceae bacterium | reverse complement strand
CAATTGTTGGCTTCATTTGTATATAATATACGAAAAAAAGAAAGAGTTTTTCGTCTGAATTTATGGTTGAATGTTGTTGTTCGGGAGAGAATCTTCGTTTACATTTATCTTATAACTAACAAAAAATAAATGTCATGCCCGAATGTTTCTGTCGGGCATCCAAAGAATCTGCCCGATGCAGGCGGGGATTCCCGCTAGGAGCATGTTCCGAAGGGATCCCTTTGGGACGGGAATGAGGGTTCTAGTAAACTACAGTAAATTATTCTATGGAAACATTCATCACCGGACTTCAATGGTATGTGGTATTTTTATTTTCAACAACGCTGCACGAGGCGTTTCACGCGCTTGCCGCATGGAAACTTGGCGACAGCACAGCATACGAAGGAGGACACGTAACGCTCGATCCGCTGCCGCATATTCGCAGAGAACCGATTGGGCTTATTGTTGTACCAATTCTTTCATTTGCACTTGGAGGATGGATGATGGGATGGGCGAGTGTTCCCTACGATAGAGAGTGGGCGTTACGGTATCCAAAGCGTTCAGCAGTGATGTCGTTAGCAGGACCGATTGCAAATCTATTATTGGTGTTCGTTGTGGCGATTGCTATTCGTGTTGGAATGTTGACCGGAAATTTTTCTGCGCCGGAGCAATTAGTTTTTTCCCATATTGTTGAAGCGAATGAAGCCGGAACGTATCAGATTGTTGCAACATTATTAAGCCTCTTCTTCTCTCTCAATCTTTTGTTATTTCTCTTTAATCTTCTCCCGGTTCCGCCGTTGGATGGGAGCGGAATTATTCCATTATTCTTAAGCCATGAAACTGCGCAAAAATATTTGCAGTTATTGTATAATTCTCCGGCAGGATTTTTTGGTTTGCTGATCGCGTGGAATGTTTTTAAATATATCTACAGCCCTATGCATCTTGTTGCGGTGAATTTATTGTATCCGGGATTGAATTATCACTGAATTCATTGGGTACAGAATTTAATAAAGCAATTTTAATCCATTATGATTTATAATAGCATCCACATTTACACCAATGTAATTATCATCTGGAATCATTTCGGACATCGTAAATAATTCACTTTTGGATGATTGCCATGAGAAGACTCGTATATTTTATAATTATTAATTATTCGCTCATCTATTCTCAAGATATATTACAGCCAATATTAGAAGTAGAAAATGTTGGTAGTAAAGAAGCTCTTGGTTCCGGCAACTTGGGAATTGGTGACATAAACGGAGACGGCTGGCCCGATGTTGCTGTGAGTGCACGAGACGCAAGGAAGACGTACATATATTTTGGTGGACCTGGTATTTTAGACAATAAAGCAGATGTGATTATTCCAGGTGGAGAAAAAATTGGTAAGGGTGATTTGAACGGTGATGGAATAATGGATTTGGTAATTGCAATGAGAGATACGGTTTTAATTTATATAGGTAAAATAAGATCAGGATTAAGAATTGATACATTACCAAGTACAATACTGCACAGAGAAAATAACGGTGAGAACGCATTTGGGAATAGTTTTGCTATTGGAGATTTAAATAACGATGGGTTTGATGATTTGGTCATTGGGGCATCGACTTTTCAAAACAGAGGGAAGATATATATTTATATGGGCAAACCTACACTTAGCACGGTTCCAGACTATTTTGGTATCGGAGATACACTTGGAGATAGTTATGGGTTTAAAATTAATATAGGTGATATAAACGGAGATTCTATCTCTGATTTGTTAATAGGTTCTTCGAGTTATATCTCAATAGCTAATTCTTATTTTACAAAAGTTGATGTTTTTTTTGGTGATAAGAATTGGGTCTTTCAAAAAGCTAATCATTCATATCGTTTAACTTCAAGCGATTTAAATATGAAATATTTATACACATATGAATTTTGTGATTACAATTTAGATGGTTTTATGGATATCTCTTGCACAGATGACAGTAGTGTATATTTTTTTTATGGACGCACCGATTCAATTCGTTGGAATTATGACTTCAAGCTATCGCCATCAGAAGCTTCAGATCCCTTTAGTAGCGGTGCTATAAGTATTGGAGATATAAACAACGATGGGAAAAACGATTTTGCTTTTCGTGCATGGCCCGGTGGGGCTGCAGTTTGCGTATATACATTTTTAGGTAGTTCACACCCGCAAACAAAAAGGGTTGCGGGACGGTGCAAAGGTTTTGTCAGCGACGCATTTAACCAGATCAGCGGTGTGGGAGATATTAATGGTGATGGTGTGAATGACTTTGCCACTGGAGTGCCGTATAATCCTTTATCAGGAAACACACCTCAGGATGGTTATTTTGTGATTTTTAGTGGAGACAAGAATTGGGTAACAGGAATAAGCGATAAGAAAAAGCAATTACCGTTAAATTTCAATCTTTCACAAAACTATCCCAACCCGTTTAATCCCTCAACGACGATTGAATACACATTGGGGAACAAAGGATTTGTTGCACTGAAGATTTACGATGCTACCGGCAGAGAAGTAACAACGATTGTTCATG
The DNA here is from genome assembly GCA_964355925.1 of uncultured Chitinophagaceae bacterium. GTDB lineage: Bacteria > Bacteroidota > Ignavibacteria > UBA10030 > UBA8401 > UBA8401. The sequence continues at coordinate 33,837 of CAYHFN010000033.1, read as the reverse complement.
AAGAACAATACTCAGGATTACACAAAGCAGTCTGGAATGGTCGCAACAGTATTGGGGAAGTGGTAAGTAGTGGAAGTTATTATTACCAGATTCAAATTAACAACAGCACTGTGACTAAAAAAGCCGTTCTTATTAAATAAATCAAAAAGGAAATTATGAGTAGATATTTGAGACAAAAAATCTGTAATTGACTGAATACGAAATTACAACAAATAAAAAATAAAATATAAAACGAAAATATTGCTTGTACTAATGATAGAAACCTTATCCTAATTTTCCAATCTTCTTCTCAACATTCTTCACTACACTTCCATCTTTCACTAATCCCAATGCTTTCTGAATATCGTCGTGCAAAATTCTATCTTCGTTAAGATGAGGAATTGATCTGCGGATGGTTTGATATGCCGCATTGGTTCCTTTCCCGCATTTGAGCGGCGAATGAAAATCGATTCCTTGCGCTGCAGTCATCAATTCAATGGCAATAACAGTCTGCGCATTCTTTAAAACTCTCCAGCATTTTTGCGCCGCGATCGATCCCATGGAATTATGATCTTCCTGATTTGCGGAAGTTGGAATCGAATCAACACTTGCCGGATGTGAAAGAACTTTATTCTCCGATACAAGCGATGCCGCGGTGTATTGTGCGATCATCAATCCGGAATTGAGTCCGCCGTTGGTGGTGAGAAAACGGGGAAGACGGCTGAGCGCACCGTTGACCATTCGTTCGGTGCGCCGTTCGGAGATATTTGCCAGTTCCGAAAGTGCGATCGCTGCAAAATCCATTGCAAGTGCTATCGGCTGTCCGTGGAAATTTCCCCCTTCAAGATGCTGCTTTTCGTTCGGGAAGATCAACGGATTATCATTTGCAGAATTTATCTCGATCTCTACTTTTGATGCGACATATTCCAACGCATCGCGCGAGGCGCCATGAACCTGCGGTGCGCATCGAAGTGAATACGCGTCCTGAACGCGATCGTCATTATGTCGGTGAGACTCTCTGATCTCGCTTCCTTTCATCAATATTCGCAGATTTTTCGCGCAAGCTAATTGTCCTTTGTATGGACGAAGTTTATGGATCCGTTCATCGAACGCGGTGTCTGTTCCTTTTAAAGCTTCAACACTCAACGCACAGGAAATATCTGCGAGTTTCATCAACTGCAACGATTCGTGAATGATGAGTGTAGCGAATGCTGTCATCATCTGTGTTCCGTTAATGAGCGCCAATCCTTCTTTTGCTGTCAACGTTAATGGTTTAAGGTTATGTTTTTTTAATGCAGATAATGAATTGGTCATTGTTAATTGCGCGTTTTCCAGCATCCCGTGTTTTTTACGGGATTCATTGTCCATTGTCTTTCCTTTTCCCATAAAGGAGAGAACCAAATGCGCCAATTGAACAAGATCTCCGCTTGATCCGACCGAGCCTTGCGAAGGAACAACAGGAATTAGTCCCGCATTAAAAAATTTTACGATGAACTCAACCGTTTCTGGTCGAATTCCCGAGAATCCTTTTGAAAGTGCATTGATGCGGAGAATCATCATCGCGCGCACAACTTCCGGCGGTAGTGGATCGCCTGCTCCAGCCGCATGACTGACAATGAGGTTCTTTTGCAATTCTTCAATCTTATCGTGCGGAATACGAACATTGGCAAACTCTCCGAAACCAGTTGTAACGCCGTAGATCACCTCGTCGCTGGCAAGCCATTCTTCCACCAGTGCACGGGAACGTTGCATTGCTTTTTTTGCGGAAGGGGCGAGGGCGATTTTTGATTTTAGATCTACCGCTGCATTGTAGAGATCAGAAATAGAAAGGGATTTTCCGTTGAGAAATAACATAAGGATACAAAAATGAGTTATAATAAAATATGAAACATGAATTATGAAAGATGAACTTTACGTTTTTTTCCTTTTGCAATGGATGTGAGAATTGCAATGAGTTGATCACATTCATCCATCAGGGAAGAAAGTTTTTCAGCCGGAAGGATATTGCTTTCCACCAAAAGCTCAAACCAATACAATGTTTCTTCGAGTTCCTTCAAACAAATCCCAAGGATAGAAATAAATTCGGCTTCGGAACGTGACCGATACGCTTCGCGGAAATTTGCGCCAACTGAAGTTCCTGATCGCAAAACCTGTTTCCCCAATACTTGAGCTGTAGTAGATTTTGGCAAAGACGAATACATTTTGATAACACGAAGTGCGAATTTCTTCGTCCGAATTTTAAGATCAATTGGTTCATCTTTCATAATTCAACCTTCATCTTTACCAAGATTCATATTTCCTATTTCACACTTTTATTTACAAACTCTTCCAGCCCGCTAATGATCTTCGCCGCCACTTGTTTCCTAAATTCCGGATCGATCAATTTCATTTCATCCTCGGGATTCGAGAGGAATGCTATTTCAACAAGCACGTTCGGCATTTGTGTAGGACCGCTTAATGAAAAATTGAAGTTCCCCGTAACCCCCCATTCTCCCAGGTTAAGTTCGAGCATTTTTCCATACATGATATCTGACAGTGGTTTGAAACCGGGATACCGGTAGTAGATGCTTGTTCCTTTTATCTGTTCCGCATCGGAAGTTTCGCCGGTAGAATTGCAGTGGATACTAACGAACATTGCTGCGTTGGACGATAAGATCTTTTCAGCACGGTCGCTCATCAAAACATTATCATCGGTTTCGCGCGTCATTACTGTTCTAATTTCTTTTGACTGTAATTGAGCCTGTAATTCTTTTGCAACAGCAAGATTGATGTTCATCTCAATTGTTCCGAGCGAGCCGAGCGCACCCTGGCTTCCAATTCCATGTCCCGCATCGATTGCGATCGCCATTCCTGAAAGAGGAGACAAAGGATTTGTCACTTTCGGAGTATGTCGGACACGGATCTTCATTGAAGTTCCTTCGTACGAAATATCGTATCCCCAATGCTGTTTCTGTTTCAGATAGATCGTCAATTGATAATGATCGGCACCGACTTGAGTGCATTTAACTTGTTGGATCTCCTTTGCAGAAATTTGATGAGTGATCCAATTGGTGTTCGATGTTGCGCCAAAAATATTAACCACAATAGCCATAGGATCAGTCAATTGTTCGCTGGTGTAAGGAACTTTTTGTCCAAGGCCGACGCGGACAACATCTTCAGAATCATTTCCGGTCACTGAAATTGAGCCGGTTAGTGTGTAGGGGAGCGTAGCGTTGACGGGAGAAAGCTGTGCATACTCCTGCGGGAGCCACGCTTCCATTCCTTCAGAAAGTTTTACGCGATATTGTTCCCCGACTTTTCCGGTGATCATTACCCGCACTCCTTCAACAAGAAAACCTAATTTTGCTCCGCCGAGTCGGTCGCCGCCAAGTCCGGCATTTAAGAACGGCCGTTTGCCGATCACTTCAGCAGCACGCGGAAGAGAATCACGAATGATGGAGATCTTTCCTTTTGAAGATGCTTTTTCACTGCTGAAAAAATTCTTCGATATTCTAAAACGGACTGGGATATTAGCGCATTCATCATTCTCTTTTACCTTATATTTTCCCACGTATATTCCGCCCGCATTTTTCGGATCAAGTTCCCGCATCGGAATTCCGGATTCGACTCCGTCAATATCAAAGACAGGATTCTTTCCGGGGCTTGCTTTTATCTTCACTTCAAGAATATTTCCGGCAATCAGCCACAAATCTTCCGTTGGTTGAGAAACGAAATCGATCACGATTGGATCGACGGTTGACGTAACGCTTTGTTTTGGTTTGATAAATACAACATCTTTGAACAGTGAATCTCCCTTACCATTAACGACGGCTATGTGCAATGTTGTTGTATCGGATGTAAGATTGTGCATTCCAACGAACGCGCCGCTTCCATACACTTTAACTTCTTTATAATTAATGTATGCTCTTGAACTTGGGTTGGTGGAAGCTGCAATACGATGTCGATAAGAGTTATACTGAACGGTGTCGCGGTTCGGAAGGACAATTTTTAAAAAAAGAGAATCGTTTGTTTGTGCAACAAGAGGAACTATAAAAAGGATTACAGCAATGAATGTTTTCAAGGGCAGATCTCCGCTGGCTAAATGGTGAATAATGAAGTGTGTAAATGTAGAAAGAGATGAGGCGAGATTCAAGGAAGGAATTAGATGAGAAATTTTCTCTGTTTTGTAAACAATAGAACAGAAATTTAAGTAAAATGAATTAATTCCCAGAGACATTTGAAATAGTCATTGCGAGAATCGAAGCGACAAAGCAATCCTCTTCAAACAGGCAAAATACGAGATTGCATTAACAATAATCGTCTCGCAACGAGACCACTTGAGAGATTTTCATATGTCTCTCACAATTATTCAATACTTAATCCTGCTGTTAGTTCTACAACATCCTTTTTTAATAACTGCACAATATTATCAATCTGATTAAATACATACAAAAATCGATGTTTTATAAAGCGTAAAACGAGAAAAATACTGGCTTATCGTGGTATAGTTATTGAGCATATATTCCGTAACACTTTGAGAGTTTATGAAAAATTCCTTCGCTTTACATCGATATCTGTTGTATCTCATCATTTCTATAGTTGTTGTCACAACTAAAATCCTTCCCAAAGAAACACCGAATGATTTTATGAGATTGAATTATCCTCACCAATTGTTCGAACAGAACAAGATGTTTCCGCAACACGATGGTATAAAATATTTGGATGGAAGACATTCCTTTGCTGATTCAATGATGCAACTTTACTCATTGCCGAAGGAAAAACTTCAAACAAAAAAAATTAAAAATGTTAATGCACAATCAAACGGATGCGTTGCTGATACGGTGATAATTTTCAACACATCGGATACGGTACGGCAAATATATACATACAATGAAAAAGGGATAAATACAGGTCAAACATTCCAACAATGGTCAAATTATCAATGGGAGAATAAATCTCGTTACACAGAAACATATGATGCAAATGGTAATCCGCAATCATATTTAATCGAAGAATGGTCAAATTATCAATGGGAGAATAAAACTCGTTATACAGATACTTATGATGCTAATGGTCTGCGTTTATCATCATTGGGTGAACAATGGCAAAATGATCAATGGATGAATCTTAGCCGCTATAACTTTACTTCTGATGCAAACGGATGGTGGATATCTGGTTTGTATGAAGAATGGATTAATAATCAATGGATAATTAGGTATCGTGTAATGATGGAATACAATTCAATCGGAAATATGATTTCATTTATTGAAGAACAATGGATGAATAACCAGTGGGAGAACTGGTATAGGCAAATCAATACATACGATGCAAATGGAAATCAGTTATCTGGATTGTCTGAAGAATGGATAAACGATCAGTGGGTAAAATACCAAAATATCGTTATGACATATGATGCAATTGGAAATCAACTGTCGATACTGGTGGAATTGTGGTCAAACAGCGAGTTGCGCAGTTTTCGCAATACCTACACCTATGACGGAAATAGAAATGTGCAATCGTATGTAAACGAATATTGGACAAATAATCAATGGGTGAACAATAATCGAATCTCTTATGGTTATGATGCAAATGGAAATCAGCAATCGTATGTATCAGAAGGATGGTCAAATGATCAATGGGTAAACCAATTCCGCTTTTGTTATACTTACAATAGAAATGGAAAGAAACTATCAGAGTTGTACGAACGGTGGAGAGATAGTCAATGGGTTAACGATAGTCGCACCAACTATAAATATTATCAGAATAAGTTTATATCAGAATATACTTTTGAACGATGGGAAAATTCTTCCTGGGTTCCTGCAAATGGATCTTTAGATTATGAAGATATTTATGGGAATATATTTTCTACTTTTACTGGCTATAAAATAAATCTTTCCTATAAATTTGTAACTACAGATGTTAGTAAGAACGATGGAATGACCGTCAAGGAATATTCGTTGTCGCAAAACTACCCCAACCCATTCAATCCATCTACAACTCTGAAATACGATGTTCCTGAAAGAAGTAATGTCCGACTTTCCGTCTACAACACGCTCGGTCAAAAAATCTCAGAGATAGTCAGTGAAATAAAAGATGCGGGATCTTACGAACAAAAATTTAATGCTTTACAATTTTCATCAGGAATTTATTTCTATAGGATTGAAGCAACATCAGAACAAAATCCCGGTAAGACTTTTGTTGAAACGAAGAAAATGGTTTTGATGAGGTAACAGAATGAAAAATTTGATGTAAACAAAAAAAACGGAGAATCAACATCTCCGTTTTTTTCAAAGCAAGTATGTTTAAGAACAAATGGTTTGTGAGATATTGTGAATCAATAGATCACTTTATTTAATGGATATTCGATGATCCCTTCGGCACCGGCGCGTTTCAACTGCGGAATAATTGCGCGGACGACTTTCTCTTCAAGAATTGTTTCGATGGCAACCCAATCACTGTCCGAAAGCTGCGAGATGGTTGGTTTGCGGAGCGCGGGAATAAGTGAAAGAACTTTTTCGAGATCGATCTTTTTCAAATTCATTTTCAACCCGACGCGCGAACCGGCGTTGATGGCTCCCTGAAGCAGCATTGCAAGATTCTCGATCTTTTCCCGTTTCCACGGATCGTTCCAGCTGTTCTTATTGGCGATCAATTTGGTATTCGACTCAAGAACAACATCAACAATGCGTAATTTATTTGCGCGCAGGGAACTTCCGGTTTCAGTCACTTCAACGATCGCATCAACCAGATCGGGAGTTTTTACTTCTGTTGCTCCCCACGAAAATTCCACTGCTGCGTTCACACCATGTTTTTTAAGATATGCTTTTGTGATTCCCACAACTTCAGTTGCAATCCGTTTTCCTTCAAGATCTTTTACGGTCTTAACGGGAGAATCTTCATGAACGGCAAGCACCCATTTTACTTTTCGCATGGATTGTTTCGAATAGATCAGGTCGCAGACACTAACAACATCCACACCGTTCTCTAATATCCAATCGTGTCCCGTAAGTCCGGCATCGAACACACCATCCTCAACATAGCGGGGAATCTCCTGTGCGCGAATAAGCATTCCTTCTAATTCTTCATCGTCAACAGAAGGGAAGTATGAGCGTGAAGAAACGGAGAAATTGAATCCTGCTTTGGAGAGAAGTTGCAATGTTGCTTCCTGCAGGCTTCCTTTTGGTAAACCGAATTTGATCTTGTTCATAATATTATTGAACGGCAGAGTTCGCAAAGAACGCTGAGAATGATTATTAATTTTAACGAAGCGAAGTTCCACTTCGCAATGAAATGTATGAAACAGAGTTTCATATCAACACCGTTCCCAAACTGAGTTTGGGAACGAGATGTATAAGTCACCCTGAGCAAACGAGTCCGTTTTTTGGACGAGTGCGACGAAGGGTCTTCCATCATCCTTCGACGCGTCCAATAAAATCATTGGACTTGTTTAGGAAGACATATTAATGAATTGTCAGTGCAAATAAATTGACAGACGGATACATTATAAAATACAATCCCCACATCACAACACCAACCGAGAGCGGAACGGAAAGATTATCGTCGATCTTCCATGAGCCTGCCTCAACGACTGCTCCTACAAATGCAGCAACTGCACCAATTATATACTCATCAATATTGCCGCCGACCTTAGGTGTAAATGCTATTACAATCAGTGCGGAGAGAAAGAATGCCATACTTCCTTCAGCGCTTTTTTGCAGAAACTTTCGTTTTCCAAATTGACGGCCGAACAATGCCGCAACCGAATCTGAAATGATGAGAATTGAAAACGCCGTCAGCACGATCAGCTTTGGGAAAATGATCACACACAGCGAAGCGGCGATCAACACATTTGTTGCACCATTCAGCCGTTTGGAATTCTTATCCAATTCATGCT
>CAYHFN010000033.1:4346-25885 GCA_964355925.1 uncultured Chitinophagaceae bacterium | reverse complement strand
ATCAACACATTTGTTGCACCATTCAGCCGTTTGGAATTCTTATCCAATTCATGCTTGCGCAGCATGAATCCAAAGATCAAATAGAATAGATCGGCAGTTGGCTTATGATAATACCGGAGCAGATCGACTACCAAAAAAGCGAGCGTGATCGGCACCAGTATCGCCAGTGCAAGGTCACGCTCGATGTAATAATATATGATTGGTATGCTTAACGAAAAAAAATGTATTCCTTTTCGCGCCAGTTCTGCTCTATAATCAATATTAACAGCGTTGATCATACCGTACTATTTTTTGGCGCGCGGACGCGGTTTAACTTTTACTGCACTTTTTCCGTTCGACTTCAGCTGTTCAGGTGCGGCTGTTGCCGGTAATAGTTCATTGATCGGTGATGGAACAACCGAAGTTGAAGCGGCTGTACTGTTCGAACTTCCATTTCCATCTTTTATGATAGCAGGAAGCTGTTCGCCACGCAATACCTTTTCGATCTCTTCGTTGTCTAGAATTTCACGTTCAAGAAGTACGTTGGAGAGCGCATGAAGTTTATCAATATTGGCGGAAAGAATTTCTATTGCGCGCTTTTCAGCAATGTTAATTATTTTCTTCACTTCTTCATCGATCATTTTACCGGTCTCTTCGCTGTAAACCCGATGTTTGGTAATTTCGCGTCCGAGAAACAATTCTTCTTCTTTTGCGCCATAGGTCAACGGTCCCATCTTTTCGCTCATTCCCCACTCGCAGACCATTTTGCGGGCAAGATTACTTGCACGTTCAATATCATTTCCTGCTCCTGTGGTAAACTCATTGAAGACCAATTTTTCCGCAATTCTTCCGCCGAACAACATTGCCAGAAGCGCTTCAAGATACCGTTTTGAGTATGTATGTTTTTCGTCGATCGGCAGTGATGTCGTAACACCAAGAGCCCGACCGCGCGGAATTATCGTTACCTTATGGATCGGATCCGATTCAGGAATATATTTTGATACAAGCACGTGTCCCGCTTCATGATACGCGGTGATCTTTTTTTCTTTATCGGAGATCAGCATCGATTTACGTTCTGTTCCCATCATCACTTTATCTTTTGCTTCTTCAAAATCGTGCATGGTCACTTCTTTTTGATTCTTGCGAGCTGCGAGCAATGCCGCTTCGTTCACAAGATTTGCAAGATCAGCGCCGGAAAGACCCGGAGTTCCTTTTGCAAGAATGTCCAATTTAATATCCGTTGCAAGAGGAGTGTTGCGAGTGTGAACTTTCAAAATTCCTTCGCGTCCTCGAACATCCGGGCGATCGACAACAACCTGACGATCAAAACGACCCGGACGCATTAGTGCGGGATCGAGAACATCAGGCCGATTCGTTGCAGCGATCAAAATAACTCCATTGTTTTGTTCGAAGCCGTCCATTTCTACCAACAACTGATTCAATGTCTGCTCGCGCTCATCGTGTCCGCCGCCGAGACCTGCACCGCGATGGCGACCGACCGCGTCGATCTCATCGATGAAAATGATACATGGTGCGCTTTTCTTTCCTTGTTCAAAAAGATCGCGAACACGGCTAGCGCCAACGCCAACGAACATCTCAACAAAATCTGCACCGCTGATAGAAAAGAATGGAACACCTGCTTCACCGGCGACTGCGCGTGCCAGCAATGTTTTTCCTGTACCGGGAGGACCGAGCAAAAGAACGCCGCGGGGAATTTTGCCGCCGAGTTTTTGAAACTTCGCCGGGTCCTTCAAAAATTCGATGATCTCCTGAAGTTCAATTTTTGCTTCGTCAACACCGGCAACATCCGCAAAAGTGATATGGATCTGTCCTTCGTTCAATAATTTTGCACGGCTCTTGCCGAACGAGAAAATCCCCTTTGCGCCGCCGCCGCCCCCTTGCATTTTCCGGAATATAAATATCCAGACACCGAGGATGATAAGCCATGGCAGCGCGCTGATGAGCATGTTTGTCCACATACCATCATCTTTAGAGATATTGAATGCAACATTATGTTCGGTCCATTGAACGATCACCGCATCGTTGATCTCGGTGTAGGGAAGTGTGAGTGTGAATTTTTCGACACGAACACGTTTTCCGCCGGACATTGCGATTTCCTGCGGTTCACGCATGATACCGTGGAAGTCGAAATCATTCAGATTGGATTTTTTAATGGTTGCTTTTGCGATCTGATTGTTCTTTAGAAAATCCTGATACTGCGTAAATGTAACATCATATTCCGTTGCTTCGGCGCTTTTGAAGATCGTCATCACCACGAACACCGCCATAATGATTGCGGACCAACTAAGGACAACGCGGAATACTTTTCCCCAATTGAATTCATCATCGTTTCGATTTGGTAATTTTGGTTTTTTCATTTTAGGCAGGAACGGACGTTTTTCATTTTTTTTGTCGTTCTGCTCATTCTTTTTTTCTTCTGACATACTGCCTTCTCCAAACTATTTATTGTTTCAAAATTATTCTACATAATGTTGATGAAAATCGTTGCCACAGATTCACAGATTAAATTTATAAAAATTATTCTGTGAAAATCTGAGTAATCTCTGGCATAAAAAACTTCGCTGAGGAGTTACGTTTTTTTATTTCTTTTCTACAATTTTATAGATCGCCGGAATATTTCGTCCTTTTTGTGCGTAATCCAATCCGTATCCAACCACAAAATCATTCGGGATTTTAAAACCGATATATTGAACGGGAAAATGGATCTTTATAGCTTTTGTCTTATATAGTAATGAAACAACGGAAAACGATTTTGGGTTCTGTGCAAGAAGCAATCGTTTCATAAAATCGATCGACAACCCGGAATCGATGATATCTTCCACAATAATGATATCGCGCCCCATCACCTGGCAGTTCAGATCCTTCAGCATATGAACATTACCGGATGATACTTTAGCATCGCCATAGCTGGAAAGTTTCAGAAAGTCTACTTCGCAGTCGATGGTGATGTTCCGTATCAGATCGGAAAAAAAGATGAACGAACCGTTCAGCACACCGATAAATATGGGAGTGCGGCCTTTAAAATCTTTGCTGATCTTTTTTCCAAGCGCTTTGATCCGTTGCTGTATCTTCTTTTCGTCGATGTATGGTTCAAATTCTTCGTTGTTAACGGTGATCGTCTTTTTTGCCATTGTCTTGCCTGGTTTGAAATGTTAGTTGATAAACGGTTTTTGTGGAATCGGTCAATTTACAACGGTCATCCAGTCGTTTCCCCGCAACCCATACGATAGCGCCGCCACTTTCAATGATCGGGATCGATTTTTTTTCTTCTGCTGCTAATTTCTGTTCTCCAAAAAAATCACTTAGTTTTTTCTTTCCCTTCATTCCCAGCGGAACAAACACATCTCCAGTTTTCCAGGATCGGACAATCAATGGAAATTTGATCGTTGCTGCGTCAACATATTCTATAGACGCATTTCGATGTTGTTTATTGCCCGGTGAAACGGACTTTTTTACCGTGATAACAAAATTTTCCGTAGTCAGTTTCCCTGCCTTCTCTATACTAAAGAGAAAATCTTTGACTGTACGATTTTGCCTGATCTCGATCTTTTCTGCAGTTCGTTCGGCGATCCAATGTTTGTTGATCTCAACAATGGATCCTTTCTGTTGGTTCACAAGGTCAACAATGGAATTGACTACGCTGAACACCGGTTCGATCTTAAGCACTTTAAGCAGCCGTAGAATCACTGATTGTTGAAGGAACGGATCGATCTGCAGCAATTTTTTTATATTAACTTTTGAAACTGAAACAGCATCAGCAAAGGCAGTATCTGTTACTTTGCCGGTGAAGGCAGATGCCGCTCGGAACAGTTCAGATTCGTGGAACAATGTTTCATTCAGCGATGGATTGATCCGCTGTTCCAACTTCGGAATTATCACATTCCGTAAAAAATTTCGTGTATAATCATCTTTTGCGTTGGAAGAATCATTTCTGAATTTCACGTGCTTTGCTTTGGCATACTGCTCGATCTCTTTTCGTATTACCGAAAGGATCGGACGAATGATGCTGTTACGCCGCGGCGGAATTCCTGCCAGTCCGTCGATACCGCTGCCACGCAGTAGATTGATGAGCATTGTTTCTGCATTATCATTTGCATTGTGCGCAGTGGCAATCGCATCTGCCCGCAATGTTTTTTTTAGTGTTTCAAAGAACGAATACCGAATTTCGCGAGCTGTTTCTTGAATAGAACGTTTTTGTTTTAGAGCGATCGTTTTCGTATCAGTCTGTTCCGAATAGAAGGGAAGAGCGTGCTGTTTTGCAATTTGTTTTACAAATTGCTCGTCGCCGTTCGATTCTTTTCCCCGCAATTGAAAGTTCACATGCGCAACAACAATTTCCAGTTTCCACAATTGCTTCAATTGCATTAACATATCCAGCATTACCATCGAATCAATCCCGCCGCTGACCGCTGCGACGATTTTTTGATTCGGCTGCAACAATCTTTTTTGCTTAATAAATTGCTGAACTTTGCCGATCAACGGGTGCTGATGTTCCTTTCCCTTCATAGGCTCTCTTTATTAAAGCGGATGTGTAATACATAATTTACAAAAAAACCGATTGTTCTACAAGGAAACAAAATGAGAATCTGTTTTAGCGCTGATTTTTAGATGGTTTTGGGTTTAATTACTATTCAAAGAAGGAAAGGAGAAGAGTGCAGATTTTATTTTACACTAAATGATCTGTAATTAAAAGATGGCTATCTTCGTCTTACACCCGCTCACTCTAAACGTCAAAAACACTAAAGAATACGTCAGACGGTTTTGCGTTTCACTTTCTTGTATTACCCATGGTTCGAATATGAAAAATAAAACACACCATCAAATGCGATCTTTTGTTCATCCTTTGTAAGGATTAGACTTTTTATAGTGGGAAATTTTTTTCCTGTTCAACCGGATGTTTTTCCTCTTCAGAATAATAATTAAAGTAGAATATCGCTTCTCCGATTGTCAACAGAAGAAGTGAGAAAGCGTCTCTGTTGAGCCATATTCCAAAACCTTCTTCATTTATAATATACTTTAGTATAAACGTACTGATCGTCCAGCCTACTGAAAAAATCAAAACAATAAAACCAACAGAGAGAAATGCTGAACTGATCCCGTCCTTTTGATATTCAGAAGTAAAGGCTGCACTGATTCCGATGATGTGCAGGTAAAAAATTATTAATGGAATCATAGACGTAAACTCTTAGAAATCGTAAAGGTCAGTACGCATTTTTTGCAAAAATAACAGCCCGGATCGTTTTAAGGATGATCTTGATATCAAATACCAGCGACCAATTTTCCACATAATAGATATCATATTTTGTTCGGTCTTCGATCGGCACATCACCTCTAAGTCCGTTTACCTGCGCCCAGCCGGTCATCCCTGTTTTTACTCGATGCCGTTCTAAATATTTTGGAATATTATTTTTGAATTGTTCAACAAAGAATGGACGTTCAGGACGAGGGCCTACAACACTCATCTGTCCTAACAACACATTAAATAATTGCGGCAATTCATCCAAACTTGTACGTCGGAGAATTTTTCCAATAAGCGTGGCTCTATTATCATCTTTTTTATTTCGCACCGGTCCCGACGAGGTCTCCGCATCGATTCGCATCGATCGGAACTTGATCAGTGGAAATGATGCACCATCCAGACCAACTCGTTCTTGAATGTAAAAAATTGGTCCGGGTGATGACAGTTTAATAACAATAGCGACAAAAATCATAATTGGCAAAGCGACTATTAACCCTGCTACAGTGATGAAGATATCGAACAATCGTTTTAAAATACGATTCCAGGTTGTCATCGGAATATCTTTAAGTTTTAAGAATGGTATTCCTTCGATTTCCTGAATGCGAATTCTGCTCGTCATCAGTTCCAGCATATCAGGAACCATCAAAAATTCAATATTTTTTCCTTCAGTGTCGCGAAGAAGCTCAATCAGTTTTTCTTGTTCATTGTGGGCGAGAGCAACTAACGCGCTTTGTATCCGAAGTGGTGCGATATCGTCAGAAAGTTTTGTGATCATTCCAAGATATCTGCAATTGTGTAATTGTGAGGATTGATCTGCGTGTTCGTCCGAGTAATATCCGAGTACTTCGTAACCGAGCGAAAGATTATTTGTAAATATTGAAAAAATATGTTCAGCCGTCGAATTTTTTCCAACGATAACGATCGATTTTAATTCTTTCCGCCGCCGGTAGAGCCATTGTTCGAACTCAATAATGATGAATCGTCCGAAAGTAACCATTACAATGGAAGAGAGCCACAAAAGAATAAAGACACCGCGCGAAAAAGAAGATTGTCGATAGAAGAATGTCGCACTCATCATGATCATCATGCCGATGGTGATGAGACGAACAAGTACAAAAAATTCATCGCTAAGGTGAATGTGACGGCGAGAGCCGTATAATTTTCGTGAACGGAAGACAAGAAGAAATACCGGAATAAATATCGCCGATGCAGTAATATATGTTTCGATCGGAGGAACACCGAGAGTGATCTCAAAATTTTGCGTAAGCGGAGAAAAAAAACGAAGCCAATATGAAAGAATGAATGCTGTCTCAATTGCAATCACATCTGAGAGAATAGTAAGAAGCGGAATCAATAAATCGTTTCGTCGTTGGCTGCTCATTTTTTTACCGAAGGAATTGTTCTACTAATCAATAATTTGTCCACTCGGTTTCCATCCATGTCAATCACTTCAATGCGCAGATCTCTCCAGAAAAGGAGTTGACCTGCTCTTGGAATCTTTCCCATCTGATTGATGGTGAATCCGGCAAGCGTTTGATAGTTTCCTGTATCTTCTTCTGATAATGATTCAATTGTAAATAATTTTTTAAATTCATCAATCATTAATGCTCCGTCAATCAAATACGAACCATCAGCACGCTGAACAACATATGGGTTTGAACTGTTCTCTTCATCTATCGATTCGCCAACAACTGCTTTTAGAATATCGTTCAATGTTATCAATCCCTGAATGCCGCCATATTCATCAACAAGAAATGCGAAGTGAATTCCGGTCTCTTTGAATTGTTCGATCACTTGAACAACAAGCATATTTTCCACAACGTATAATGGTTTTCGTAAGTGATGTTCAAGAGATGTTACCGGCCCGGAAACAGACGCTGAAAAAAGATCCTTAATATGAATGATCCCGATAACATTATCAATGTCCGATTTGCAAACCGGAAAAAAAGAATGAGAACTTTCAACGATTTTTCTGAAATTCTCTTCCAGTGGTTCTTCGGCATCCAGCCAAACAATATCGGTACGTGGAGTCATTAACGCATTCACATTCTTGTCTGCCAAACGGAAGACGCGTTCGACCATTTCCTGTTCAACTTCGTTAAATGTTCCGGCTTTTGTTCCTTCATCTAACATCACTTTAATTTCATCTTCGGTAACAGAAGGAGATGTATTTTCTTTTATTCCGAACGAACGAATGATAATGTTGGTTGAAAATGTTAAAAATCTTACGATTGGATACATTCCAAGCGAAAGTGTGCGCATAGGTATTGCAACTAAACATGCGATTCGTTCCGGATCTTTAAGTGCCAGTTGTTTGGGAATCAGTTCACCGACGATCAATGATAAATATGTGATAGAGATGACCACAAGGACTAAACTGATCGGTTCGGCGAATTCAGTAAAAAACGGGAATTGAATCAGATATGCCGCTACAGATTCCGAAAGAGTAGCTCCTCCGAAAGCACCCGCAAGAATTCCAACAAGTGTAATTCCGCCTTGAACCGTTGAAAGAAAATGATCCGGTGCATTGGCAAGATCTAATGCAACTCTGGCTCGAATATTTCCTTTGTTGATTAGATGTTGTAATCTCGGTTTTCGTGAGGATAGAATTGCAATTTCGGAAAGTGCGAACAAACCGTTAAGAAGTACGAGAAGAAAAATTAAGAATATTTCAAGACCGATTGACATAATGAATATAAAATACAAACAAGAGAGGAGAAATAAAAATCATGATAATTGTCAGTTAAATCGAACCATTACATCCATTTATTATCTAAATACCACTTAATTGTTTCTTTTACTCCTTCTGCAAGTGTCACTTTCTGTCTGTATCCTAACTCTGTCTTTGCTTTCGTCACATCGCAGCACCAGTTATCCTGCGTCAGATCATGTGCTTTTTCATAATTTAACACGGATGGCTTTGATTTGAATTTTGAAGCTATCTCAGAAATTCCTGCAATAAGGAATACCAAAGGTTTTGGCACGCGCACACGAAATAATTTTTTCTTCAAAACGCTTTTTGTAACATAACCGATCTCATTCCATGTATAGTACTGTTCACTTCCGAGAAAATAGATTTGTCCGACCGCTTTTTCACTTTCGCCTGCAAGAATAATTCCTGTAACAAGATCTGTTGAATGAACCAGACTGACGTATGTATCCTTAAAACCGATCAATAATTCCAAACCCAAATATGCGGATTTGAAATAATCGAATGTTGCGGAGTCGCGAGGACCATACACTGCGGATACACGTAAGATAGTTACCGGAAGTGTATCCTTGAACTTCAGAACTTCATGCTCCGATGCAAGTTTGCTTTTTCCATAGGTCGTTAATGGATGCGGCACAGCAGATTCATTTACTGCGGTCATTCCCTTTCCAGGTCCGACAGCTGTTTGGCTGCTAATGTGAATGAATTTTTTAATATTCGGGTTCACTCGTGCAGTGATTTCGATGATATTTCGTGTTGCATCCTGGTTGCCGCGGAAAAATTCTTTTTTCGAATGTGCCGCGACTAATCCTGCAACGTGATAAACAAATTGTACACCTTCAATCGCTTTTTCTAAAGCAGTATTAGAGAAGAGATCGCCTTCGATAATTTCTATTGGAAGATCCTTTAAGTATCCCAAGTTCTTCGGATTTCGTATCAGTGCGCGTACGTGGTATCCATTTAAAAGTAAACGGTCAATAAGATGACTTCCAATGAATCCTGTTCCTCCGGTAACAAATGCTATTGGTTTCATAATTCTTTTATGGTTTCGATTGTATTTGGTTAGAAGTTCTAAAAGTAGTGGTTGAACACCTTAAGTTATTTTCCAACAATTTTCATCTGAAATTGCATTTCGTTCTATGTTAAAGTATATTCAAAGGTTATATTACCTCAACGAAGGAGTTTTCCCCGTGGATCTATTTGATAAATGTACTGAATTTACCCGTGCCGATGAAGTAAAAGCGGCAGGTCTCTATCCTTATTTTCGCCCGATTGAAGCTAACGAAGGTCCCATTGTAGAGATGGAGGGACGTAAAATCATCATGGCTGGTTCAAATAATTATCTTGGATTAACAGCTCATCCCAAAGTAAAAGAAGCCGCCATTAATGCCATAAAAAAATATGGAACCGGTTGTTCAGGTTCCAGATATCTTACCGGAACAATTGATCTTCATATCGAACTTGAATCTCGCCTTGCAAAATTTCTTGGTTATGAAGATGTTCTGTTGATCTCAACCGGATATCAAACAGCACAGGCGATCATTCCAACGCTTGTTCAACGCGGCGAATATATTGTATCAGATAAAGATAACCATGCATGTATTGTCATGGCAAATATGCTGGCGTTAGGAATGACAGCGGAAGTTGTTCGCTATAAGCACGGCGACATGAAACATCTTGAAGCAATTATTTCGAAATTACCGCTTGATGCTGGAAAATTAATTGTCACCGATGGTGTATTCAGTACCAGTGGCGAAGTTGTTGATATGCCTTCCATTGTTACTATTGCAAAAAAATATAATGCAAGAATTATGTGCGATGATGCGCATGCAACCGGAGTAGTTGGCATTGGCGGACGCGGAACAGCGAGTAAATTTGGATTGACAAAAGATGTCGATATCACGATGGGTACGTTCAGCAAGTCGTTCGCATCGCTGGGTGGATTTATCGCATCAACACATTCGGTGATTAACTATATTAAGCACAGTTCACCGGCTTTGATCTTCTCTGCAAGTCCGACACCGGCCTCAGTTGCTTCAGCACTTGCTGCACTTGATATTATTCAGGAACATCCGGAGCTTGTTACGCAACTTCACGCAAACGCAAATCGTGTTCGCGAAGGATTGCGCGGCTTAGGATTCAATGTTATTGGTGAACCTGAAACTGGAATTGTTTCCGTGATCATCGGTGACACAGATAAAACACTCGTATTCACAAAAGAATTGTTTGATGCCGGCGTTTTTGTTAATGCGTTTGTTCGTCCGGGTGTTCCTCCGGGAATGGAAATGCTTCGCACAAGTTATATGGCGACACATCAAAATGAACATCTTGATACGATCGTGAAAATTTTCGGCATTCTCGGAAAAAAACTCGGTGTGATCAGTTAATTATTTTTTGCAGTTCACTGTAAACCACGCCGATAGCAATACTATCAGCGTGGTTTTTTATTTGAGGAAAAAAATATGGCAAACTTTACCATACGATCCGTTCAAACTAAAGCAGACACAAAAAAATTCATCGACTTTATATACAAATTGTATAACGATGATCTGAATTGGGTTGCACCGTTGAGAATGGATCGTGAGAAATTGATCGACAAAAAAAAGAATCCATTCTATTCTCACTCTTCATTGGAATTATTTCTTGCAGAACGTAACGGTGAAGTCATTGGAAGAATCGGTGCGATCGTCAATGATAATCATAATAAGGAACACAATGACAAAGTTGGATTCTTTGGATTCTTTGAATGTGTGAACGAGCAGGATGTTGCAAATGCACTTTTTGATGAGGCAAAAAAATATTTGCTGTCAAAAAAAATGAATGCAATGCGCGGTCCCGCGAATCCTTCGGTCAACGATGAGTACGGATTATTGATTGATGGATTTGATTCTCCGCCGGTTGTGTTAATGACATACAATCCGCAATATTACGCCTCGCTCATTGAAAATTATGGACTGAAAAAAGAAAAAGATCTGTATGCTTATATTTTAGATCAAAATACTGTCTACACGGATAAATTTAATCGCGCTAACGAGATCGTAAAACAACGGAGCAGCCTAACCTTCCGTCCGATCAATATGAAGGATTTTGCAAACGAGTTGAATCGAATTAAAGAAGTGTACAATGCTGCATGGCAATATAATTGGGGTGCTGTTGCAATGACTGATGAGGAATTTGATGCGTTGGGAAACGATATGAAAATGGTGTTAGAACCGGAATTAATTTTGATTGCAGAATCAAAAGGAAAGATGATAGGATTTGGTCTTGCGCTTCCCGATTTAAACGTTCGGTTAAAACAGAATCGAAATGGCAGTCTCATTGGCGGTTTGCTGCGACTGCTAGTTTTTAAGAAAAAAATCGAACTTGTTAGGATCATAGTCCTCGGAGTGATTCCAGAATATCAACGATCCGGTGCGGCCGGTGTGTTGTTTTACGAAATAGCTGTTCGTGCAAAAAAACTCGGTTATCTATACGGCGAAGCAAGCTGGATTTTGGAAGATAATGTGATGATGAACCGAGCTGCAGAAATGATGCAAGGAAAACGGTACAAAACATACAGGATCTATCAGAAAGAAATTTAATATAGAATGATAGTCAAGTAATTCGTATTTTTAAGGTACTAAAAAATATATACTACTATAAACTTTGAGGAAGACAATGGCTGTAAAACCTGTTGAAAAAATCTGGATGAATGGAAAATTAGTTGATTGGAATGATGCAAAAATTCATATCCTTTCGCATGTTATACATTACGGTAGTTCGTGGTTCGAAGGAATCCGTTGCTATGAAACAAAAAAAGGATCTGCAATTTTTCGGCATAAGGAACATATTTCACGATTATTCGATTCTGCAAAGTTCTATCGTGCAGAAATTCCATATACGATCGATCAGTTGATGCAGGCAGATAAAGAAACGATCAAAGTTAATAAATTAAAATCATGTTACATTCGCCCGATCGCATATCGCGGTTATGGGGATGTTGGTGTATACCCCATGGGCTGCCCGGTCGATGTTACGATTGCAGTGTGGGAATGGGGAAAATATCTTGGACCGGAAGCGCTGGAAAAAGGAATTGATGTTCGATTTGCATCGTGGCAGCGTGCTGCCGGAAATACAATTCCAACAATGGCAAAAGCAGGAGGAAATTATCTTAATTCGCAATTGATGAAGATGGAAGCTCGAGCTGATGGATATGAAGAAGGTATCGCGCTTGATATGAATGGTCAGATATCGGAAGGAAGTGGAGAAAATATTTTCGTTGTACGAAATGGAACATTGTACACACCCCAATTTGTGAATGCAATTCTGCCAGGCATCACGCGTGCATCAGTTCTTCAATTAGCAAAAGATGCCGGGATCCCGGTTGTTGAAGGAAATCTTCCCCGCGAAATTGTGTATGTTGCAGACGAAGTATTTTTTACAGGAACAGCAGCAGAAATTTCTCCGATACGTTCGATCGACCGGATTTCGATCGGAAGCGGTAAACCCGGACCAATCACCCGAGAATTGCAAAAACGATTCTTTGATATTGTAGAAGGCGGAAACGATCCTCACGGCTGGTTAGATTTTATCGATTAAATATTTTTGGAAGGTCGGCATTCACGACGAACTTCCATGGAGAAACAATGGGAAAAGATTTTGCATTCAGAGATGTATTCAAGTCAAAGATCAAACCGGCATCGGTTGAAGAGATGCTTTCGAAGATTCCGGTTTTTGAAAAACTTCTCGTCAAAGAATTACGGCAGGTAGCATCGATCGTTCACCGGCGTCAATATGTAAAAGGCGAGTTTGTATTCTACCAAGGTGACCCAGGATTAGGAATGTACGTCATCGAAAAAGGCAAGGTCGGGATCGTGGTTGTGGGTGATGACGGTACGCAAAAAGAAATTGCAGAAATGTTGAACGGAGATTTTTTTGGTGAGATTGCATTGCTTGATGAGTCAGCACGTTCTGCTTCGGTCATAGTAAAAGAAGATTCAGAATTGATCGGATTTTTCCGTCCGGATCTTTTTGAGATCATCGAAAAGACGCCGAAGACCGGATTGAAGATCGTTGTTAAACTTGCCGAAATGATCGGCGAGCGTCTGCGGAATATGAACAGTGAGTTCTCGCGCCTTCGTGCTGAACTCGAAACAGTTAAACAATCCCAACTATCAAAGGAGGCAGGCAATGAAAAAGCTAACTCCAAAAAGAAAAGAAGTAACTCGTAAACGTAAAGTAACAACATCTGTTAAAAAATCTGTTCGAGTTGAAAAATCATTGATCGGATTAAAAACAATTCTTGTCCCAGTCGATTTTTCGGATAACTCAAAGAAGGCATTACGGTATGCAATTCCATTTGCACAGCAATTCAATGCAACACTGATACTGATCTATGTTGTTGAGCCGACAATCTATCCGTCAGATTTTGGATTTGGTCAAGTTGGTTTTCCAAATGTGGAAAAGGAATTGCAGGAAAAAGCAGCGGAAGAGATGCGTGCATTGATCGCATTGCTGGTTCCATCAACAGTTCAATCATATTCAGTAGTTGATTCCGGAATTCCATTCGTTGAGATTACATCGTTTGCGCAGAAAAAAAACATCGACCTTATTATTGTTGCAACCCATGGCACAACCGGTGTTGAGCATATTTTGTTCGGCAGTACAGCAGAGAAAATTATCCGAAAATCACCTTGTCCTGTTCTAGTTATTCGTGCAGAGGAACATGATTTTATTGACGAACGCGTATAAGAATCCTTGCTGAATGCGTTCAACTTTCGTATATTTGAGACAAATAATTCACATTTTTTCATTTTTGATTTAAGACGACAATGTTAAAAAAGCAAAAAGAGCTCGCTAAACGAGTAAAGAAACAAGATGACATCATAACTACGTATGAAAATGCATTTTCGTGGTATGAAACAAACAAAAAACTTATTACCAATGTTGGCATAGCAATTGTTGTTATTGTTGCCGGCGGATGGTTCTATATTAATAACAACCATACGAACAACGAGAAAGCGGCAAATGAATTTGCAAAGGTTTTTTCGTATTACGATAACGGACAATATCAATTAGCGATCAACGGGCTGCCTGAAAAGAATATCCGCGGACTGCAGGCGATCGTGAGTGATTACGGTTCAACGAAATACGGCAACATCGCTAAATTCTATTTAGCAAACAGTTATTTCAATACCGGCGAATATGACAAAGCGTTGCAGGCGTATGATGATGCAAGTTTAAATGCGCCGATCTTAGAAGCATCTCGTATTGCCGGTGTTGCAGCGTGTTACGAAGTGAAATCAAATTTTTTGGATGCTGCAAAATATTTTGAAAAAGCCGGTAAGTCGAATGCAAACGATCCGAATGCCGCAGAATATCTGTCAAATGCGGCTCGAAATTTTTCGAAATCTGGAAACAAAGAACAAGCAATTGAACTCTACAAGTTGATCAAAAAAGAACATTCAAGTTCTGCTGCGGCACGAGATGCAGAACGGTTCTTGGAAGAACTTCGCGGATAGACAGTACGTTTTTCCTTTTTGGATAGTAACTGCATCGTAGAGGTTCAATAATACTTTACGATGCAGTTTTTATTTTTAAATAACACCGACTCTTACTATTATGCTAACAGATTTTGGCCGTATCCTTGCCTTCTTCATCGTCGGCGCAGTATTTACCGCCGGCGGTCTAATCGCTTCCTGGCTTCTTCGCCCCAATCGTCCGTATCAACAAAAACTTGCGACCTATGAGTGCGGTGAAGAACCGATCGGCGAATCGCGGATAAAATTTAATATTCGTTTTTATGTCGTTGCGTTAATTTTTCTTGTATTTGAAGTTGAAGTGATTTTTTTATTTCCGTGGGCGATAGTATTTAAAAATTTTGGAATGTTTGCATTTCTTGAAATGGTTTTCTTCCTTGCGATCTTGATTGTTGGTTATGCATACGTGTGGATGAAGGGTGATCTTGAATGGGATAAACCGATTCCCGAATTTTTTGCAAAAGCGAAGAAATCGATATTTGAAGAACAAGAAGAAACAGTGATACCGTAATCTTCACTAAGTGAAAGTCTAAAATTGTATGGGTCTTCTCGATCAGAAATTTGAAAATGCGAATGTTGTTGTAACAACAATGGACAAATTATTGAACTGGGCACGTCTCTCATCACTGTGGCAGATGCAGTTCGGTCTTGCGTGCTGTGCGATTGAAATGATGGCAGCCTCTGCATCCAATTTTGATATGATGCGCTTCGGAGTTATTCCCCGCGCGACTCCGCGTCAATGCGACGTGATGATTGTTTCCGGAACAGTGACATTGAAAATGGCTTCGCGCATTAAACGATTGTATGATCAAATGTCCGAACCGCGATATGTCATTTCCATGGGAAGCTGTTCCAATTGTGGCGGACCGTATTGGGAACATGGATATCATGTATTGAAAGGTGTTGATAGAGTAATTCCGGTGGATGTGTATGTTCCGGGATGTCCCCCTCGTCCGGAAGCATTGATCGAAGGATTGATCAAACTGCAGGAAAAGATTCGCAACGAGAGTATGGCAAAGAAAAAAGCAGTATAATTATTTAGGGAAGACTTGCCAAATCTAATAAATTTGGCAAGTCTTAAACAAAAATATGACAGCACAAGAAATTTACGATGCGATCAAAGCCCAATGTGGCGATGCAGTTCTCGAGGCAAAACTTGAGAATGTGCTCGATCCTTTCATTAAAATCCATCCTGATAAGATTCATGAAGTTGCAACATTTGCAAAGAACGATAGTCGATTGCAATTCGATTATCTTTCTTGCTTATCCGGTGTGGATTATAAAGGAAAACTTGGCGTTGTGTATCATCTCTATTCGATGACCTTCAAACATAAAATTGTTTTGAAGGTTGAAGTTTTGACCGAAGCCCCAAATGTGCAATCTGTTGAATCAATCTGGAAAACAGCAAACTGGCACGAACGCGAAGCGTTTGATATGTATGGAATAAATTTTGTGAATCATCCCGATCAACGAAGAATTTTACTTCCTGATGATTGGGAAGGACATCCATTGCGCAAAGATTACCAGACTCCTGAATTCTATAATGGAATGAAAGTTCCCTATTAATTTTATGAAAGATGTTAAACACCTTTGAGGTGTCAGACATCTTAAGCACGCTGAGTAAAAAATAAATTAAAGACAATGAACGAATCAACACTTGAAATAGTATCAAAGCCAAATTCGGAAGCACGGACGAGTACCGGAAGGTCTCTTCGTACGGAAGAAATGGTTGTCAATATGGGACCACAGCATCCGTCAACGCACGGAGTGCTTCGACTTGAAGTTGTTCTCGACGGCGAAATTGTCGTTGATGTTGTTCCGCATATGGGATATCTGCATCGGTGTTTTGAAAAACACTGTGAGCACATGACGAATTATCAACAAGTCATTCCATATATCGATCGAATGGATTATACCGCTTCGATGACGAATGAACAAGCATTTGTCATTGGTGTTGAGAAGATGTTGAAGATCGAAGTTTCGGATCGTGTGCATTATATCCGCATCATCATGGCTGAACTCCAGAGAATCGCATCGCATCTTATCGCGATTGGAACATTCGGAATTGATATGGGTGCATTTACCCCGTTCTTGTATTGCTTCCGCGACCGTGAACGAATTTTGGATATGTTTGAAGCAACGTGCGGTGCGCGATTGCTCTATAATTATATGTGGGTCGGTGGTTTGTCACATGATCTTCCAGCGGGATTTGTTGAAACAGCAAAACAATTTTGTACCGATTTTAAGAAAAGTCTAAAAGATCTGAATGATCTTCTCAATTACAATGAGATATTCATCAAACGTACGGCAAATGTTGGTATCCTTCCGAAAGACCTCGCGATCAATTATGCGTGCAGCGGACCAATGCTTCGCGGAAGCGGAGTGGATTGGGATCTTCGTCGAGACGATCCGTACACTCACTATCATAAGTTTGATTGGAAAGTTATTGTTGGAAAAGGTGAGATTGGAACTGTCGGCGATGTATGGAATCGTCACATGGTTCGCCAGCGAGAAATGGAACAAAGTGTATTTATAATTGAACAAGCACTTGCAAATCTTCCCGACGGTGATATTTCAAAGACAATTCCAAAACGTATTCGTCCGACACCCGGTGATAATTATACGCGTATCGAATCGCCTCGCGGGGAACTTGGTTTTTATATTATTGCTGAAGATAGTGTAACTCCGTACAGAATTAAAGCTCGCGCACCGGCATTCGTCAATTTGAGTGTCATCAATGAAATATCGAAAGGTGCTATGCTTGCGGATCTTGTTGCGATTATGGGAAGCATCGATATTGTTCTTGGTGAAGTTGATCGATAATTATTGAGAGAAACAACAACTGTCTTAATGAAGAAAACAAAATGGAATTCATTACATCCGCTTTAGATAATCAAATTCTCCTTGCTGTGCTTAATGCTGCGGTTCCGCTATTATTCATTCTTCCGTATGCGTTGGTGACAATCTATATAGAAATGAAAATGTCGGCGCATATGCAGAATCGTGTTGCATACATGCACACAGGATATCACGGAACACTTCAACCTCTTGCTGATATCGTAAAACTCCTTCAAAAAGAAGATATCATTCCGACGGCCGCGGATAAATTTTTGTTCATTCTTGCTCCGTATCTTGTATTTGTTGGAACGTATGCTTCGTTTGCAGTCTTGCCGTTCAGCAGTGCATATGCTGGTAGTGAATTAGATCTTGGAATATTTTATCTCGTTGCAGTTTCGTCGCTTGTTGTTGTCGGAATTTTGATGGCGGGCTGGGCTTCAAATAACAAATGGTCATTGTTTGGTGCACTGCGTTCTGCCGCTCAGATCGTGAGCTATGAAATTCCTGCCGCACTTGCAATTCTCGGTGTCGTAATGATCGCGGGCACAATGAATTTACAAACACTGACATCATTGCAAAGCGGCGGAATACATGAATGGATCATTTTTGGCGGAGCATTACCAATTGGTCAAAAACTGGCGTTGATTCCATTTGTTGTAGTCTTGTTTATTATCTATTTGATTTCTTCAATGGCTGAGATCAATAGAACACCGTTCGATATTCCTGAAGCGGAATCAGAATTGGTACAGGGATACAATACGGAATACAGCGGAATGAAATTTGCGATCTTCTATCTTGCTGAATACGCAAATCTGTTTTTGGTCTCGGCGGTTGCGGTGGTATTGTTTTTTGGCGGATGGGCAAGTCCATTCGGTGAATTGATGAGCGGTCCATTGTGGGGAACATTTTGGTTCGTTACAAAGGGAATGTTGTTCGTCTGCCTTAATATTTGGCTTCGATGGACCCTTCCCAGAATGCGCGTTGATCAGTTAATGTATGTTTCATGGAAAGTGATGACACCCTTTGCGCTTCTCTGTGTTATCGTGATCGGTTTCATTTTAGTGTTATAGCTATCCCCCTTGCAGCGATGGCAAGTGTGCAAAGGCGAAGGGGGGGGTATGGGGGATGTTAAAAATAATATTTAACTTCAAAAATATATGACTGCATTTACAAATTATTTTTCAGATGTCTATCGAACGTTTCGTTCTGTTGCAATCGGAATGAGCGTAACAATGAGGCAGATGTTTGCACCGGTTGTTACGATCCAATATCCGTATGTGAAAAAAATTATGCCTGAACGGGTCCGCAATCGATTGTATATGAATTTTGATGATTGTATCGGCTGCGAATTGTGTGCAAAGGCGTGTCCTGTTGATTGCATTGAAATAGAAGTAATGAAAGCACCTCCGACAGAGAATCTTGGTGAAACTTCAACCGGACAGAAAAAAAGGATCTATGTAACGAAGTTCGACATTGATATTGCAAAATGCTGCTATTGCGGATTATGTGTTTTTCCATGTCCGACCGAATGTTTGAAGATGACCGATGTGTATGAGTTCTCCGAATACGATCGTAACAATTTGATCTATAATTTCGGAACGATGACGCCAATGGATATTGAAGTTGCAAAAGGAAAAATAAAACTGAACGACGAAGAACAGGCTGCCAAGAAAGCTGCTGCCGCTGCGCAAGCAGCCGCAGCAAAAGCCGCTGCAGCAATACAAGCCGCAGCAGTTCCAACACCGGCTCCGGCGACTCCTGCAGTAGCACCGCAACCGGAAAATAAAGATTCACAAACACCGCCAAAAGCGGAATAGCATTGAGAATAATTCTATGAATCTATACGAAGTTATATTTTATTTTTTTGCAGTTGTCACTGTCGGATCTGCGATGGTTGTCGTGTTCTCAAAGAACATTGTCTATTCGGCATTTTCACTGCTTTTTACATTCTTTGGAGTTGCCGGGATTTATGTATTGTTGAATGCTGATTTTCTTGCGATCACACAATTGCTTGTCTATGTCGGCGGAATTTTGGTGTTACTGCTATTTGGTGTGATGTTAACGTCAAACACTGTTACGATCGATATAAAATCGGGAACGATGAATGTAATTCCTGCAACGATTGTTATTGCCATGCTTGCGGGAATGCTCGGCGGAATATTTTGGACAAGTGATTGGTTCATGAGCAAGCAAACCGGAGACATCGTTCACACAACAACGACAACCGAAATTGGAAATGCATTGATCACATCACACGTTTTACCGTTTGAAATTGCATCCATTGTTTTATTAGTTGCAGTTGTTGGCGCAGCAATGATGGCAAGAAGAGAGCGAAGCAATTAATAATTTCGAAATTAGGATTTCAACTTTATGACTATAACTCTTACACATTTTTTATTGCTTAGCGCAATTCTTTTCTCGCTTGGGCTCTTTGCGGTGATCACTCGCAGGAATGCAATCATGGTATTGATGGGAATAGAATTAATCTTAAATTCAGCCAATATCAATTTTCTTGCATTCTCCCGTTATGGTGGAATGAACATTGAAGGACAAATGGCGGCGATCTTTGTCATTATACTTGCCGCTGCAGAAGCAGCGGTTGCTCTGGCAATCGTGCTGAATATCTATAAACGGTTTAACACTGTCAACGTTGACGAAATTTCAATCTTAAAAGACTAATGATACCCGAACTTACTATTGCACTTGCAATTCTTTTTATCCCTCTGGTCAGTTTCCTTATTCTGATCTTTTTTGGTAAACGTTTTATCGAAAAAAGCGGTCTCATCGGTACTGCATTTTTGGGAATTGATCTCATCTTGGCGTTGTATATTCTTATCAGCAAGTTATCTTCCGAAGAAAAAGTATGGGATTTCACATTTACCTGGATCGATTTTCATACCGTTATCAATAATGTAGCGTTGAAGATCGACATTGGTATTATGGTGGATAATCTGACAGCGGTGATGCTTGTCGTTGTAACGCTGATCAGTTTTCTTGTGCATCTCTTTTCGCTTGCCTATATGAAAGGTGATATTCGTTTTTCGCGTTACTATGCGAATCTTGGAATTTTTACCTTCTCCATGCTTGGAATAGTTATTACCAACAATTATTTATTGATGTATGTATTTTGGGAATTAGTCGGATTGAGTTCGTATCTATTGATTGGACATTGGTATGAAAAGAAATCTGCATCCGATGCAGCGAAGAAAGCTTTCATCGTTAATCGTGTTGGCGATTTAGGATTCTTTATCGGTATAATGATTGTATGGATGCAATTCTCTACACTGACATTCACCGGAATCTTTTCTGCGATCGGTGCAGGAAACATTCCGTTCGATTCCACAAACTGGCTCACGGCTGCCGGCCTGTTAATCTTTTGCGGCGCGGTTGGTAAGTCAGCACAATTTCCTTTACACGTTTGGCTCCCGGATGCGATGGAAGGTCCAACTCCGGTCAGCGCGTTGATCCACGCCGCAACAATGGTTGCAGCCGGTGTTTATCTTGTGGCACGAACTTTCCCGATGCTTACCGCTGATGCACTTATGGTAATTGCGTATGTTGGGGCAATTACTGCATTTGTTGCCGCAACAATTGCAATCGTTCAAAATGATATTAAAAAAATTCTCGCTTACTCAACGGTTAGTCAATTAGGATATATGGTGATGGGACTTGGCGTTGGTGCGTATACTGCCGGTGTGATGCACTTGGTAACGCACGCCGCATTCAAAGCAGGATTATTCCTTGCTTCGGGTTCTGTCATTCATGCAATGCATCATGCGCTGCATCATCAAAATGATCATCACACTGATGCGCAGGATATTCGTTTTATGGGCGGACTTAAATCAAAAATGCCTGTCACGTTTTGGACAATTTTAATCTTCACGCTTGCGATTTCAGGCGTTCCATTAACATCAGGATTTTTAAGTAAAGATGAAATTCTTGCAGGCACATTGGCATACTCGCATTTCACAGGACATTCATTAATTCCGATCATCGGATTTTTAGTTGCCGGTATGACTGCATTCTATATGTTCCGAATGTTGATCGTTGCATTTATGGGTGAGCATCAGAACAAAGAGCGTTTGGATCATATTCATGAATCGCCAAGAGTAATGACCGTTCCATTGATGGTACTTGCAGCACTCTCATTCTTTTTCTTCTTCTCACTCAATCCACTTTCCGCAAGCAAGGGATGGTTCTTTGAGAAAATGGCGTATCCGGAAGTTGTTGTTCC
>CAYHFN010000033.1:0-4246 GCA_964355925.1 uncultured Chitinophagaceae bacterium | reverse complement strand
CCGCAAGCAAGGGATGGTTCTTTGAGAAAATGGCGTATCCGGAAGTTGTTGTTCCGGCAGCTGTTGCTTCAACCCCGACGGAAGAGTTTGTGGAAGAGATCCATCATCAACACAATCTGGCAATGATCCTTTCAGTTGGTATTGCCGGACTCGGAATCCTTCTTGCATTTATAACATATTTCTGGAAAAAGATCTCTGCAGACGCTTTCGAAAAAACACTCAAACCGGTCCATACATTTCTTTATCGCAAATGGTATTTCGATGAATTGTATGATGCAACATTTGTTGCGGCTACGATGGGAATTGCAAAGATCCTTGCGTGGTTCGACGGGGCGATCGTTGATGGTATTGTGAACGGTGCTGGATATGTGACAAAATTCATCGCAGTGGTCAGCAGCAAGTTCGATTCTATTGTGGTCGATGGTCTGGTCAATTTTACAGCCTTTACAGCAGGAATTTCCGGAAGATTTTTGCGGACAGTTCAAACCGGAAAAGTTCAGACGTACATCATCTTTGCAATTGTCGGGATGATGGCGTTGGTAATGTTTTATATTGGATAGTGGTTTCACCGCAGTGCGCGCGGAGAATGTACAGAAATAAGGAATGACAGTATTTAAGCTTTTTAGAAAATAATTTTAATGAATAACTCCGCGAACTCTGCGTTCTCCGCGGTGTAATAAATGCTCACTCTTTAATAGAAATAATAACTATGGAACTTAAACTACTCAATATCGGCGTCCTTACGTGGCTCACATTTCTTCCTGTTCTCGGAATGATCATCGTTCTTCTCCTTCCGAAGGAACAAAAATCAGCGGTACGATGGACATCGCTCTTCTTTACCGTTGCGCAGGTTGTGCTTGCGTTCATGGTTTTCACAAAATTCGATCGTTCAATGCCTGGTGTGCATGACGCCAGCACAATGCAGTTCTCAGAACTCTTCAACTGGATCAATGTAAAAAGCACCGGCTGGTTCGGTTCGATCAAGATCGATTATTATCTTGGAATCGACGGGATCAGCATGCCGATGGTTTTTTTGACAGCGATCATTTCCTGTATCGCTGTCGTCTCATCGTGGAGCATTGAGAAATCGATCAAAGGATATTTTGCTTTGCTTCTTTTGCTTGATACCGGTATGATGGGCGTGTTTGTTTCTCTCGATTTTTTCTTGTTCTATATTTTCTGGGAAATCATGCTGCTGCCAATGTATTTCTTGATCGGCGTGTGGGGCGGACCGCGAAGGGAATATGCTGCGATCAAGTTCTTTCTCTATACGTTACTCGGATCAGTTCTTCTGTTGCTTGCAATGCTTGCGCTCTATTTCAGTGTTTCGATCATCGATCCCGCTTCAGGTGAAAAGATCCACACATTCAATATGCTTGCAATGATGAATCCGGCAAATTACGATCCAAACTCATTGCTTGCCGGAGTTTCTACAAGTTGGCGATATATCGCTTATGTTGCGATCTTCATCGGATTTGCGATCAAAGTTCCGATCTTTCCGTTCCACACCTGGCTGCCCGATGCACACGTTGAAGCACCGACGGCGATCAGCGTAATTCTTGCCGGTGTGTTATTGAAAATGGGAACATACGGGTTATTACGAATAGCATTTCCAATGTTTCCGGATGCAGCACTCCATTTCGCATATCCGCTAGCGTTCCTGGGTTTCATTAATATTATCTATGGCGCATTGTGCGCTATGGCGCAAAAAGATTTTAAAAAATTGATCGCGTATTCGTCCGTCAGTCATATGGGAATTGTGATCCTTGGAATTGCAGCAATGAACACGCAGGGTATGCTCGGCGGTATGCTGCAAATGTTCAATCACGGAACGATCACTGCAATGCTCTTCTTGATCGTCGGCGTAATTTATGACCGCACACACACACGCGGACTTGATGACTTTGGCGGATTGATGAACAAGATGCCGAAATATTCCGGCGTAATGGTGCTTGCGTTCTTTGCTGCGATCGGTCTTCCGGGACTCAGCGGATTCATTTCGGAGGCATTCTCGTTCCTTGGTGCATTCCAGTCATTCCGTTGGCTGACAATCGCCTCCGCTTTTGGAATTGTGTTAACAGCAGGCTATATGTTGTGGACATTACAGAGAGTGTTTTTAGGAACGCTTCCTGAAAAATGGAACAACTTGACCGATATCAATTCACGGGAACTTGCAATGCTTATCCCGCTGGCAATTATTGTGATCATTCTCGGTATCTATCCGAACTTGATGCTGGATGTAATGAATACATCTGCAAATTCGCTTGTTGATTTTGTGAAGATGAATTCGACCGTTAGTTTTGGAAATTAATTCATTGTTTGTTGAAAAATTTGATTTGTTATCAAAAGAGAAAAATGAAAGTGTTGAGGGTTTGATAACGTCTGAGTTTAAAAAAGAAAATCTATGCTTGAAACTATAGTAAATAATCTATCGAACATTGTTCCGGAGCTGATCGTTACGACAACGCTATGCGTTGTTCTTCTCGCTCACCTGATCTCAAGAAAAAGCTCTCAACTGCTGACCATCCTTTCTCTTATCGGACTGTTTGCAGCATTATATTCGTTGACTTCAAACTTCGGAATAAATATTTCGGCATTCAGCGGAATGTTAAGTATTGATCCATTCGCAACATTCTTCAAGATCGTCATCGTTCTTTCAACGATCGTCATCGTATTGATGTCACGATTCTCGGATGAAGTAAATGCCGAACAGAAAACGATCGGCGAATATTATTTCCTTGTCCTCTCAATGTGTGTTGGTATGATGTTTATGGTCGGATCATCGAATCTGATTATGATGTATCTAACGCTCGAACTTTCATCACTGACATCGTATATTGCATCGGGATTCACTCGTAAAGCAAAGGATTCTTCAGAAGCATCATTGAAGTATTTGCTTTATGGTGCATTCTCATCCGGAGTAATGCTGTATGGAATATCGATCATCTACGGATTGACGGGAACTCTGGATATTGCCGGAGTGAATCTGGTGTTGGTACAGGGAAGTGCAAACGGTTTGGCGTTGATCATTGCTTCGATCTTTATTCTTGTCGGTTTTGGGTATAAAATATCTGCAGTTCCGTTCCATTTCTGGACACCCGATGTATATGAAGGTGCCCCGTTAACGATCACCGCATATCTTTCTGTTGCTTCCAAAGCAGCCGGATTTGCAATGATGATGCGCGCATTCAAAGTAATGTTCATCGATTCTTCGGTAATGAATCTTCCTGCAGGCACGTGGACACTCATTAATGGAGTTCACATCCAAAATGCATTAATGATTCTTTCCGTTCTAACTATGACGTTGGGAAATCTTGTTGCACTCTGGCAGAAAAATCTAAAACGATTGCTTGCTTATTCCAGTATTGCTCAGGCGGGATATATGCTGCTTGGGTTGGTTGTGTTAAGCAATGACGGTTTCTCTGCCGTGATGATCTACTTCGTGGTCTATCTCTTTATGAATCTCGGCGCATTCTACGTTGTATTGCTGATCGCAAACAAGATCGGTAGTGAGAATATCGATGATTATAAAGGTCTCGGAAGAAGGAACCCATTCCTTACCGTTGCACTTGCAGTGTTCCTTGTATCGTTAACAGGTCTTCCGCCGACAGCGGGTTTTATTGGGAAGTGGATGATCTTTGTTTCGCTCATCAATGCTAAAATGATTGGAATTGCAGTGATCGGCGTATTGAACAGTGTGATCTCACTCTATTATTACGTTCGCATCATTCGCAATATGTTCCTTCGTGACGGAGTTGATCAGACTGCGCCGATACTTGAATATCCGTTAGCTCAAAAAATACTTTTACTATCACTACTTGTTCCCACACTCTATTTTGGTTTG
The DNA here is from genome assembly GCA_964355925.1 of uncultured Chitinophagaceae bacterium. Lineage (GTDB taxonomy): Bacteria > Bacteroidota > Ignavibacteria > UBA10030 > UBA8401 > UBA8401. Next base: position 402 of record CAYHFN010000033.1, on the reverse strand, counting down.
TTCTTTAATGAACTTGTTCAATTTGCTCAAATGTCGGTTTCGATCTTCGGATCAAAGTAAAAGATGTATCGCAGTTTGAAAAAAATCCCGAAGACTATACTCTTCGGGATTTTTGTTTTAAATGGTTCTTGCGGATGTAAAATCACTTTTTCTTTTTATTCTTCCGTTCAATTCTTTCAACGATCAATCGGATTCCTTCAAGCACCAGAGTCGGTTCATGTTTGTTGATCACTTTTGATTGTTTCTTCATTGTTCCAGAGAAACCGCCCGTTGCAATGACGGTTGGATAATCATCCAATTCTTTGGAGATCCGTCGGATCATCGTTTCCATTGAATCGAGCGCGCCGTATAATATCCCCGCCTGCATACTGTTCACCGTGTTTGTTCCGATCACTTTCTCCG
>CAYHFN010000032.1:0-36454 GCA_964355925.1 uncultured Chitinophagaceae bacterium | reverse complement strand
TATTCTTCTCCCGATCTGCTCTTCTCATACTCAGAGATGATCTTATCAGCAACTTCTCTCGGAACTTCATCGTAATGAGAGAATTTTTGACGATGCATTCCCCTTCCCTGCGTCATAGAACGAAGAGTCGTTGAATAGTGGTACAATTCTTTTAACGGAACTGCTGATTTGATAATTTGATGCGAGCCATCCGTATCCATTCCAATGATTTTTCCTCGTCGGCTGGAGAGATCGCCCATCACGTCACCCATATGGTCATCCGGAACAGTCACTTCTACTTCATAGATCGGTTCAAGTAATACTGGCCTTGCTTCCTTAAATCCCTTTCGAAATGCCTGCGATCCCGCAATCCTGAATGACATATCATCGGAATCAACATCGTGATAGGAGCCGTCGAACAACGTTACTTTTACATCGATTACTCTATATCCAGCAATAATTCCATGCTCCAATGTGTCGGTAACACCTCGTTCTACAGCAGGAATGAATTTTCCAGGAACAACACCACCGACAACAGCATCTTCAAATTCAAAACCTTCACCACGTTTTTTTGGTTCAATCTTTATATGCACATGCCCATATTGTCCGCGTCCGCCCGATTGCTTTTTGTGTTTAAATTCTACGTCCGGTGCGACACCTTTAATTGTTTCTTTGAAAGGGATGCGCGGCTCGATCAAATTCACTTCCACTCCAAATTTATCTTTTAACCGCCGGACAATGATCGCAAGATGTAATTCTCCTTGACCAGAAACAACGGTCTGCCGTATCTCAGGATCAACTTTATACACAAATGTCGGATCTTCTTCGTGAAGCGTATGAAGACCGCTGCCGATCTTATCTTCTTCTCCTTTTACTTTCGGAATGATCGCTTCGGTAATGACCGGTTCCGGAAATTCTATCGGATGATAAATAACGGGAAATGATTTTGTGCAAAGCGTATTGTTCGTGTGAGTATCTTTTAATTTAACAACTGCACCAAGATCGCCGGCATGCAGTTTTGCCACTTCTTTCCGATCACGTCCGTTCATAACAAAAATCTGTCCAAGACGTTCCGGTCTATCATTCGATTCATTCACAAGATCCATTCCGGAAGTGATCGCACCGGAATAAACTTTAAAGAATGATAGTTCGCCAACATGATGTTCCGAAACAGTTTTATACACAAATAATGTTGCGGGGCTCGCATCATCGATCTTTACTTCGATCTCTTTTTTCGTATTGACATCGGTCGCTGTCACCGTTTGAATTTCCATCGGAGGCGGGCAGTAACTTGAAACAAATTCCAGCACATTCAACACACCAACATTGGTCGAAGCGGAACATGCAAACGTTGGATAAATTTTTCGGTCAAGCAATGCTTGATGAAGTCCTTTTCGTATCTCTTCATCGGCAAGTGTTCCATTGGTAAGGAATTTATCAAGCATTACTTCATCAGACTCAGCAATTTTTTCTATCAGTTCTTCATGAAGTTTCGTTGTCTTTTCTTTGAATTCTGCGGGAACTTCTTCTTCGGTATATGCTCCGTTTCCATTCGGAACAAAACGAAGCATTTTCATTTTCACCACATCGATAATTTCTTTTGCGCCGGCTCCGGTCTTTACCGGAAATGTAACGATCGTTGCATCACTGCTTAATCGTTCACGAATAGAAGAAAATACTTTATCAAAATCAGCAGTATCGCCATCAATTTTGTTGATGACAAATAACGACGGCAATTTATATCCTTTTACATGTTCCCAAACAAATTCTGTTCCGACTTCAACTCCTTCAAACGCTCGGATGAATGTCACTGCACTATCCGACACACGAAGTGATGCTTTCACTTCACCGGTAAAATCGGTATAACCGGGAGTGTCGAGCATGTTGATCTTGATATTATTGACATCCGTGGTGAGAAGAGAAGAGTTAATGGAGATTTTTCGTTCGATCTCGTCGGGATGATAATCAGAGATCGTGTTGCCATCTTCGATCCTCCCTTGACGATTAATAATTCCGGTGGAAAATAACGCGGCTTCGGAAAACGATGTTTTCCCGCAGCCGCCGTGCCCAATAAGGGCGATAGTCCGAATCTGTTGAGAGGGATACTCTCGGTAGTTATTATGTTGGCTCACAGCAAGCTCCTTTTACTCGTATGCTGCTAATGAGGAGTCATCGCTGCAGACGATGATGAGTAGGTTGTATTAGAGATGTGAATTGAATGTGTACAGCTTATTCTTCATTCCGAGAAGATCTTCCGCCGATTGCACGATTGAAGAAGGAGGTGAATCCTCGTATCACTCCGCCGAGAGAATTCATCACTTCCATGATTGGCGATTCGATGGCATCTTGAACACGACGTTCAAATGCGGCAACATTATCCGCAACACCTTTCAATGTTTCCACAGAACTTTTCAGCATGGCGATCTGTTCATCAAAATTTTCTACGATCACTCTGATCTTTTTGGTGATCACTTCCAGATTTTCCAATGTTGGAAATGCCCGGAGTGCAAATTGTTTCAAATTCATGTCGATCGTGCCGAGCAGATCGCGCAATTTTACCAGAACCATAATCGCGTAGATCGACACACCGGAGAGCAGTAACAGTACAATAATTTGTGCGATAGCTAAAAAATTTTCCACGGGTTGCTCCCTTGTTTAATTTTTATTTTTCTCTGAATGTCCTTTTCCGCGGACATCAGTGAGGATCTTTTCAGCATCACCGAGCAGTGACTCTGCGCGTTTTTTTGCTTCTGTGATCAGTCCTTCCGATTTTTTCTTTCCTTCATTGATGATATCAACGGCTTTATGTTTTGCCGCACTTACGTACTCTTCGGCGCTATCCATTGCTTCGCCGGCTTTGTTCTTTATGTCTGCCCGAAATTCTTTTCCAGGTTTTGGAGCATATAACAATGCAACGATTCCGCCAACGACTGCACCAGCTAGGAATCCTACAAGGAAACCAGTTTTTGCGCCATCATCATTATTAGTATTGTTTGCCATATCTGCCTCTATAGATTAACGGATTAATATTGTGTGAATGACTACTTAGAAAGTGAATAAAAATTCAAGAAAAAGCAACACGCAGAAATAACTTTTAAATTATTTCTGCGTGCACGGTGTTATCGAACTCTCTTCTTATGACGCATTTTACGAAGACGTTTTTTGCGTTTGTGGGTTGCCATTTTATGACGTTTACGCTTTTTACCGCTTGGCATACCAACCTCCTTTCGAGATTAATGTTGTTCAAGGATTTGTTGGGCGCGCAGCCCAGCCGTGGATTGAGGATCTATTGCTATACATTTTTTGAACCAACTTTTTGCTTCAACCATATTTTGGCTGCTCAATTGAATAATTCCAAGGTTGAACATTGCCATTTGATGTTTAGGGTCTTTTTTTACTACGGATTCGATCTCTTTTAGCGCCTGGTCAAGATTCCCAAGTTCAAAATAACAGATCCCGAGATCGACACGGGCATCGCTATTTGCCGGATTAAGAGCGACATACTTCTTATACATTTCAACTGCACGCAGATAAAACTTTGCGTCATGAAGAGTGTTGGCAAATTGTAAAATTGTTTCAGCATCATTTGGATTTGCCGCGAGCTGTTTTTCCAGTTCTGTTATTGTATTGACTATAGCAGGATCAGCTGGTGTTTGTGATTGAACTTGAGATTCGGGAACAGACTGTTCACTCCGTTGAACACTTCCTGATGGTAAGTTTATTGCTTCATTGACAAACATGGCCACACCATAGACAACAAAAACAACAAGAATGACCTTAAGCCACAATGGAATTTCGGTTGATTCCGTCTTTGTTGATTTTGATGACGGGGTTGACGCTGTCTGAGGATTTTTCCCGACTGTCAAGATACTTCCGCACCCGGAACAAAATTTGCTCGACGATTGATTAACAACACCACAAGAGGAACAGACGCTCACTTCAGAATTATTTTCCAAAAAATTATTATCCTAATATTTTCATTAAATTTTCATTCACAACAGATTTTAGTTCTTTCGACACCTTGAAGATCGGAACATAATGATCTGATACCGGAACTTGTGCGCCCGTGCGCGGATTACGTGCCATTCTCCCTTTGCGTTTCTTCACTTTAAAACTACCAAATCCTCTGATCTCGATATTCTTTCCGTCGCGCAAGGAAGCAATTACCGTTTGGATAAATCCATCAACAACTGCTTCCGTTTCAACTTTTGTTAATCCTGTTCCGGACGCAATAACATCTACGATGTCAGCTTTTGTCACGTTAGCTCTCCTCTTATTGTGGAAGATGATACCGATATTGAACGATCGGTTGGTTGAGCAATTCGTTCTTTAATTGTGTGAATTCGTTACGAACTTCACCGAAGATCAGGTCTGTAATTCTTTCTTTTTTCCGTTCTTTAATAACTCGTGGTGTTCCATAAATTTCAGCAAGGCCTGCAGCAATTTTTATTGCATCTTGATACGTACCAAGTGTATCAATTAATTTTAATTCATACGCTTTTCTACCGGTAAATACACGACCATCGGCATATTTTTTTACAAGAGATTTATCAAGTTTTCGTTCCACTGCAACTGTTGTAACAAACTGGTCGTACACATCGTCGATCATTTCTTGAAAATATTTCTTATCATCTTCGTTCGCTTCACGGAACGGAGAACCGGCATCTTTTAATTTTCCACTTTTTATCGTTGTCGATGTTATCCCGATCTTGTCTAACAATTCATTCACATGCATAAACTGCGAGATCACACCGATACTTCCGGTGATCGATCCAGGATTCGCTACTATTTTACTTGCACCAACGGCAATATAATAACCACCGCTTGCTGCTACCGATCCCATTGAGACAACGATCGGTTTTCCATATTCACGGGTTTTTTTAATTTCCTGATAGATCTCCTGACTTGCAGAGACGCCGCCGCCGGGAGATTCAACACGTACCACAATTGCCCGCACATTTGTATTCTCTCGATATCGCTTAATTTGATTAACGATATGCTCAGATGAAACGATCGCTTCATTCACTTCTACTATAGCAATGGTACCCGCTGTTCCGGTTGAGACATCTTCCGTTTCGCTTCCATTGAACAATAGCGCGATTGCAAATACAAAAAATAAAACAATGACAGCAAGAAATGAAAATATTCCTATAAGCCATTTGGCTGTTTTGCTCATATTTTTATTGAAAGTAATCTTTGTAACTCGTTGATATTCATAGCATTATACGGAATCATACCGTAAAAGTCAATTATTAAATTTCTCCTCCAAAACAAAATAATGTCTTGACAAAGCATTTCAATATACGTACTATCGTTCTGTAATTATTATTTCTTTAATTTTAATATTGTAATAAATCAATCACTCATGATTTTCATCGAACAAAAAGAACTCATCGATATATTTCTTCATCTTGCTAAAATCAATTCACCTTCTCTTAATGAACGTGCCATAGCTGATGAAGTGAAAAGACAATTTACTTTATTTGGTTTTACTGTTATTGAAGATGATACCGCAAAAAAAATTAACGGTAACACAGGAAATCTTATCTGCCTTCCCCCTTCTTTTGATGCAACTAAGCCGAGCATTGCATTGTGTGCACATTTAGATACAGTTCAGCCAACTGAAAAATTAATTCCGGTCGTTACAGAAGAAAAAATTTCATCGAATGGTACAACGATCCTTGGCGGTGATGATCGTTTAGGACTTGCAGTATTAACGTACCTCTCACAGAAATTGAACGATATGTCAGTCCCGCTGAAAAATTTTATCTGCGTTTTTACCGTCGCCGAAGAATTAGGAATGTATGGTGCAAATCATGTAGATCTAAAACCATATAATGTTACCGAAGCATATATTTTTGATTGTTCAAAACGTCCGGGTATCTATATTAAGGACGGCGCCGGTTGTTTAATTTTTACTTCTACATTTAAGGGAAAATCTGCCCATGCAGGAGTTGCACCGGAGGAAGGAATAAATGCAATCAGTCTTGCCGGAAAGGCAATATCAAACGTGAAATTTGGACGCATCGATCCAGAAACGACATCCAATGTTGGGAAAATCAGCGGTGGCGGTGCAACGAACGTTGTCCCGGACGAAGTGATTATCGAAGGTGAGGTTCGTTCATTCACACTTGAAAAGATCAACGAACAATATCAATTAGTAAAAAATGGATTTGAACAATCCACGAACAGCGGCGGTTCGGTATGCTTTAAAAGTGAAATTGATTTTCACCCGTACGTTCATCCTGAAAATTCTGCGATAGTCCTGACAATGGAAAAAGCATTGCGGGCAGTTGGGTTAACGCCGAAAGGGATTCGATATACCGGCGGCAGCGATGCAAACTCATATAATGGAAAAGGAATTCCTGCGATCAATATCGGCACCGGAGCACAAAAGCCACATTCATTTGAAGAATTCATATTAATAGAAGACCTCATTAAATCTACGGAGATCGCCATTGCACTCATACAACAGAACTAAAATAATCGCCGCTGCAATATTTTTTGCTGCAATTGCATTCAGCCAGATCTGCTATGCGCAGAATAAAGGCCACCTTGTGATTGTTGGCGGAGGCGAACGAACTGATGAGATCATGATAAAATTCATCGAACTAGCAGGTGGGAAAAATGCTACGATCGCAGTATTTCCGATGGCAAGCGGTACTCCAGAAGAAGTTGGCGTTGGATATGTAAAGGAAATGAAAGGCTTAGGAGTGAAAGAGGCATTTTATTTGAACATCAATGCTGGTGTTGCAAATCAGGATTCTACCGTTACAAAACTGGCGAATGTAACCGGAGTGTTCTATTCCGGAGGTGATCAGGTTCTACTAACCGCAGCATTATTGAATACGAAAGTTCAAAAGCGTATTCATGAGATCTATAAAAATGGCGGAGTTATCGGTGGAACAAGTGCAGGTGCAGCAGTAATGAGCAAGATCATGATAACAGGAAATGAGCTATTGAACAAAGATTCTAATGCGGCATTTTTTTCTCTATTAAAGAACAACATTGAAGTAAAAGAAGGTTTCGGATTTGTAACAGATGCGATCATCGATCAGCATTTTGTTGTCCGCAGACGACATAATAGACTGATCTCAGTTGTATTACAAAACCCAAAATTGCTTGGCGTAGCTATCGACGAAGCTACCTGCATCATCGTGAATCCTAACAACACATTCGATGTGCTTGGCGAAAGCGTTGTGCTTGTGTATGATGCAACAAAATCAAAACACGTCCGCACAAACAAAAATAATTATCTCTCTGCTGAGAATATGTCATTGAATATCCTGCAATCCGGAGATTCGTTCAATTTCAAGACCAAAAAAGCAACGGTAAAAAACTGATGAAGAAATTCAATTTTAATACACTGGTAATGGTTCTAGCCGTAGTCGTTCTTGTGGCAATCAGCACATGGATCGTTCCAAGTGGAGAATACCGGCGTGAAGTTGTTAATGGACGGACACTGGTGATCCCGAATTCATTCCAATTCATCAACAACAATCCGCAGGGAATCGGTGCAGTACTTGCATCACCATTCAGAGGATTCGTCCAAGCAGCAGAGATCATTGGATTTTTACTGATGCTCGGCGGTTCGTTTACCATTATTCTCAAGACCGGAGCAATCACAGCATCAATACAGCATTTGGCAAAGACGTTTGCCGAAAAACCGCATCTGCAGAAGTTCTTCATTCCTGTAACAATGACAATCTTTTCCATCGCGGGTTCTACATTCGGAATGTCCGAAGAAGTTCTGCTTTTCATTCCACTGTTTATTCCATTAGCGTTATCAATTGGATACGATTCTTTTGTCGGTGTGTCTATTCCTTTTCTTGGAGCAGCTGCGGGATTTGCCGGTTCTGTCTTTAATCCATTTACTGTTGGTATCGCACAAAGTATTGCACAGATACCGCTCTATTCCGGAATGGAATATCGGATGTTCGTATGGTTCTTAAGCACGACAGCAATGATCTTTTTCGTCACTCGGTACGCAAAGAAAGTAAAAATCGATCCGACTATCAGTTCTATGTATGAACAGGATATTGAACGGAAAAAGTCCATGCATCTCGCCAACAACACCATCGAACATTTCAGCGTCGCGCGAAAGATTATTCTCTTCAGCTTCATTGGAGGATTAGGTCTGCTCGTGTATGGTGTGTTGGAATATCAATGGTGGCTGAGCGAACTCGCAGCACTGTTCCTAGCCCTTGGGATAATTTCCGGTATCGTTGGTAAACTTACAGCCGCAGAAATGACCGATAGTTTCCGCGATGGTGCTAAGGATATGGTCGGTGTTGCATTGATCATTGCATGCGCCCGTGCAATTCTTGTGATCGCAACAGATGGAAAAGTACTCGATGTTCTATTATACGGCTGTTCAGGAATCATTTCATCTGTTCATCCGGTCTTTGCTGCACAGATGATGTTCATTGTTCAAGGAATCATAAATTTCTTTGTTCATTCCGGATCAGGTCAAGCTGCACTGACAATGCCGATCATGTCTCCCCTTGCGGACGTGATTGGAATTTCCAGACAAACGGCTGTACTTGCATTTCAATTTGGCGAAGGATGGATCAATCCAATCCTGCCGACATCAGGATTAACAATGGGTGTTTTAGGTTTAGCACAAATTCCATGGAACAAATGGTTCAGATGGATGATACCAATACAGATTTTCTTTTTTATTCTCGCCTTGCTGTTGCTCATTCCGCCTGTGATATTTAATTGGCAGTAATTTTTTAACTAATTCATCATTCATTTATTCAGGAGGTCTTCAATGAAAAAACTGTTCACGATATTTATATTTTCGCTCTTACTTGCAGAGATATCAACTGCACAAGTAAGTTCCGGAACAGGGTTGATCGGATTCAACCTTAGCAGTTATGGTCGTGTTCGCACAAGTACAAATTCATTTGTTGCGGCAAATCGGGAACTTGACCGAATGTCTTTTGTTGTTGCACAATCAAATAATGCTGTGTTTGATTATACCAATGACGCCGGTCTGACTACATTCCTTGCTCAACTTATCTCAATCCCAGGCGTTGATAGTGCTGCAGAGACATTGAACGATAATAGTTATTCCAGTCTCCCGCCGAAAGTGAAAGTTCGAACAACAGTAATGGCGTGGAAGAATCAACGATACATTATGGTACGCTTTAGAGTTATCGCAGATACTTCTGCACTCGGATCTTTATATATGGGAGCAGCCGTTATTCCAAAAGTAGGGTTGATCTATGGAGGCGAAACGATAAAATATAGCGGAGCAAGAAAAGTAACATCGTTCTATCGTGAAGGTGAAGCAAGTTATTGGGGAATAAAGGTGTTAAGTCCCGGTGCACTTGGTGTTACTATGTTGGATTGGGACACCTATTCGCTGGATCCTGCTGCTGATGCTGCAACAGATTCCATGCGAAATGCAATGGTGAAAAATACCGGATATAAAGATTCGCTTATTGTTGCCGGATCGAATGGAAGCATCTATTCTGTGAACGTCGGAAAAACTTCATTCACTAATAAAGGAGATTCTGTATCATTCTTCTATGCTGTAGGATATGGAACCACTGAAAGTGATATGTATGCAGCACTTGATTCTGCGACAGCAAAATATCCAAAAATTGCAACGTCAGTTCAAAAGAATGAAGTCGTTCAACCAAATGGATTCTCGCTGGAGCAGAATTTCCCTAACCCGTTCAATCCTTCAACACAGATCAAATTCTCAGTTGGGACATCGTCATTCGTTTCGGTAAAAGTATTTGACGCACTCGGACGTGAAGTTCGAACGCTTGTCAATCAACAACTTGAAACCGGCGCATATACCGCAACACTTTCCGCAGACAATCTTTCATCCGGTATGTATTATTATACTTTGCAAGCCGGAAGTTTTAAAGAAACAAAAAAAATGCTTCTGATGAAATAATTGTTGATCAAGCACGAACTTCTGTGAAGAGGTTCGTGCTACTATAGCATGACACAATACGACGACATAAAAGAAAAAATCAGAAGGAGTTACAGCACCCTTCCAAAAAATCACAAAAAAATAGCTGATTTTTTTGTGGAGAATTTTGACCGTATTCCATTTTTGAACGTTCAAGAAATGGCACAATCAACATCTTCAAGCGTGGCATCAATCGTTCGGTTTGCACAACGTACAGGGTTTGAAGGATTTAAAGAACTTCAGGATGAGATCGGAAAAACACTTCAGCATCGTTTGAAGCAACTGGATGTATTCACCATTCCTTCGCCGGATCCATTGCAGAACGATGTTCTTACATTGATCGCTCGTCAAGACGTAAAGAATATCAACAAAACTCTTGCATTGATTAAACGCGATATTTTTGATAAATCAATAGATACAATTCTTAACGCAAAACATGTGTACACTGCCGGACTCGGTATATCATTTTTAATGGCTGAGGTCCTTAGTTATCAATTGAATCAGGTCGGCGTTTCATCAACAGCTTTGCGCCAGGGATCAACGAACTTTGCCGAACAGGTCCTCTACTTTCAGCCTCACGATGCGTTGATTGTACTTTCGTTTCAACCATATTCTCAAGAAACAATTGATGCAGCAAGGATTGCTTTTGAAAAAGGAATTAAGGTCATTGCAATTACAAATAAAGAAAATGCTCCGGCAACATTCTATGCAGATTCAAGTCTGCTTGTGAAAAGCGAGAACATGTTATATACAAATTCTTTCGCAGCAATTTCAGTATTGATCAATGCCCTCTCCACACAATGTGCATTAAAAGATAAATCTCGGGCAGAAAAAATGCTCACTGAATTGGATGTTATCATGAAACAAACCACCATTCAACATTAGAAGTGACTATGAAAAAAATATCCCTTGTACTCCTTATTGTTTCGACATATCTTTTTGGCGGGACAACAGGAAAGATCTCCGGAACCGCCATTGATGGTTCAACCAAAGAACCATTGCTCGGTGCAACAATTCAGATCGTCGGAACGTCACTCGGCGCTGCTTCCGGAGTTGACGGTTCATTTATCATTCTTAATGTTTCTCCCGGAACATATTCTGTCCGAGTAAGTTCACTTGGATATGAAGCAAAGCTGATCGAGCAGGTAAAAATCGTTGCAGACCAGACAACAACGTTAGCCGTTTCACTGAAACCAACCAACGTTGAATTGAGCGAAGTGATTGTTTCCGCTCAAACTCCCGCTATACAAAAGGATCTCACGAGTTCTATTTCAGTGATATCGTTTGGTGATATTGAAGCGTTGCCGGTTGCTTCGTTTACCGAATTGATCGGACTACAAGCCGGTGTGGTCGGAAGCGGATCGAATCTGCATGTTCGCGGTGGCCGATCCAATGAGGTTGCATATTTAGTTGACGGAGCCTATGTTGAAGACCCATTGCTTGGCGGACTTGCAACTCAGATCAATAACGACGCGATACAGGAGATGAGTCTACTTAGCGGAACGTTTAATGCTGAATACGGAAATGCAATGAGCGGAGTAGTGAACATTGTCACTCGTCAAGGCGGAGAAAAGTTTTCCGGAAAAGTGGAAGGTCGAACATCAGAATTTGGCGTCGCTGATTTCAATAAATATCATGAACTTCGTTACTCTGCAACACTCAGTGGACCGGTGATTGAAAACTTAAGTTTTTTCTTTACCGCGGAAAATGATCGCCGCGGCAGTTATCTCCCTTTTGGATATAATAATTCTCAAACGATATTCTCTAAATTTAATTTTACAGGAATTTCCTCTGTTAAAGTAACTCTATCAAACAGGGGCAGCCGTGGTGCACGACAGAACTATTCTCATGCATTTCTCTACATACCGGAATTATATACTCGTTCCCGTTCCGACAGTTATCAAAGCCTATTCAGTTTAACGCATACTATCGATCAAAACCTATTTTACGACCTGAAGGTTTCCTATTTCAACCAAGGTACTTTTTCTGGTTATGATACCGATACTTCAAAGTATATCTCCGAAAATGAACAGCGGACTGTTGAAACAGTTGAGAATGGTGTAACACATAAAGATTTTTATTCTTACGCCACTCCAACGTCACTGTCCGACAGCAGAACTTCGAGCATTGATGTTAAAGGCGATGCGGTTTGGCAGTTAGGGAAAAACAACGAAATAAAATTTGGTGCTCAATACAAAACACACCGATTACGCTTACTGAGCATCTTTGGAATAAAACGACCAATTGCACTTCAGTATATTGATAATTATTTCACGGATAGTCCTTTTGAAGCATCCGGTTACGTTCAGGATAAGATCGAGTTTCCATCATTAGTCATTAATCTCGGCCTGAGGTATGACTATTTGAATGCTAATGTAAATTTTAGACAGGATCCGCTCAACCCGAATTCTGTCATACAGGTAAAGTCACGTCAGCAATTCAGTCCAAGGGTTGGTATCGCTCATCCGATCTCGGATAAAACAAAACTTCATTTTGCCTATGGACATTTTTTTCAGAACCCCGATTACCGTTTTATGTTTGAGAACAAAGATTTCAAACTCACTGTCCGTGAACCGATTTTCGGCCAGCCTTCCCTGGATGCACAACGAACTGTTGCATATGAAGTTGGAGTCACGCACCAATTTTCAGATCAAATTATTTTGAACACGACTGCATATTATAAAGACATTTCCGGTTTGATCGGCACTCACTATTATCCTGCCTACGAAGTTCCGGGCAGATATAGTGCTTTCACTTTATTTATCAATGAAGATTATGCAAATGTAAAAGGATTTGAGGTCAGCCTTGACCTACGGCCCGAACAAAATTTATCGGGAGAAATGACCTATACCTATTCCGTTGCAAAAGGAAATTCATCAACTGAGGAAGAAAATTATGGCGTCCCTGTAAAATCTACCCAATTGACATATTTAGATTTTGATAAAACCCATGTCTTCAATGCTTCAATGACATATTCAATTCCCAAGGACGATCCATCAGAGATTCTTGCAAATATGGATTTTTCAATTCTTGTGAAAGCAAGTTCCGGATATCCCTATACACCGGGGGGCCGCGATGTTGGTTATGTTGTTAGTAATTCACTTCGACTTCCATCAACATATACGATTGATGCGGAAATCGGGAAAGATATCGAATTGAATAGTTTTGCCACTCTGCGGATATTTACTGAGATATTGAATCTAACGAATTATAAAAATATTCTTGACGTTTACAGCGATACCGGAGATCCGGAAGTAACCTTATCCGGAAATCTTTCAAGAGCATACCAGCAAAATCCATCTAATTTTGGTTCTCCAAGAAATATAAGAATTGGAGCAGCAATTAAATTCTAATAAGCCTATGAAAAAAATTATTCTTCTTCCTCTTATTTGTTTTGCCATTGGCGTTGCTCAGGTAAAACCAAAAGCAATTGAGTCGATCGAACGATCACTTGGTCTAGAAAAACCTTCCGGAATCGTCGATCGTGCCGCCGGCATCCACAATGGCAGCAATATCGGTCTATTCTTTGAGAACCGAGGTAAATTATATCCACGTAGACTTGCTCAAGGTCCGTCAGGCGAATTCCCGATCAACAGCGGACAACATTACATCTACCGCATTAATCCAATGGTTGGTTTCCCGGGAAATGTTATTCAGGGAAGATTTACAACCAATGAAGAATGGGAAGCAGTCGGCGGATATCAGGCAGTTGGTTCAGCAAAAGTTGCATTCAGTGACAATCCGGCAACATGGCCTATCTCAGGGTGGCCGGTGAAAGCTTCATCCGGAAATGCCATAATAAAATCAGATCAGGATAGTTATTGTGTCTATGATGATGCAAACAATCAGCGTGGCGCCCTCGGAGTGCGAGTTATTCAAACCGGATATACGTATGGATTAAAATCTGCACAAAATATTATCTTTTTTAAATTTCAGGTTGTAACTACGGGTGCAGTTCCTTTACAGAAGATGTATTTCAATATGTATACCGATATCGATGTTGGTGATGTTAGCGGCGGTGATCCGGAATGGGGTGATGATAAATTAAATATCGATCGATCTAAAAATCTTGTTTATTTTTACGACGATGGAATATCAACTGAATGGCCCAGCGGAAAAACAGGAGTTATTGGACTTAGCATGTTGCAAACACCAAAAGTGAATAATATTGAGTTGGGTACAACGGATGTTCATTATAGTTTATACGATGATGATGTTGATCAGGACACCGTATTATACGGAATCATGTCCAGCGCCGCTTCATTGTATAATTCCTCAGACAAAAATAGGTATTTCCATATCGGCAATAGCACTAATCTCCATTATGATGATCCGGCAACGATTCCGGCAATTGGGATGGATATTTTGGCAAACATTGCATCAGGACCATACACTCTTAATCCCGGTGATACGTTAACCTTTATTACTGCGATTCTTGCAGGAACAGATACCACGGATCTTTTTAGAACATATGGCGAAGCAAAAAAAATATTCCTTAATAACTTTGAAGCTGCGAAACCTCCTGCTTCTCCAAAGATCACATCTGTTCCCGGAAATAAACGTATAACGCTTTTTTGGGATGACAAAGCAGAATCATCCCGTGATTCGTATTCCGGACAATATGATTTTGAAGGATATCGATTATATCGCAGCGTTAACAAAGGAATAGCATGGACACTACTTTCAGATTATGATATTATCAATGAAATCGGATTAGATAAAGGGATTCGTTACAGCTACACTGATTCAACGGTAACAAATGGAATCGAATATTGGTATTCCATTACCTCATTCGACCGTGGGGATTCCGGGCTGGCAAGTTTAGAAAGTCCTTTAGGCAAAGTAGCCGGAGTTCAGAATCTGGCTGTTGTTATTCCCAGATCAGAACCGTTGGGTCAGTCCCCCATTACCGCTAATGCCGCACAACATTTCGGGAATGGAAAATCAAATTATATCATGGATATAAATCCAACAAATATTTCTACACTTGGCGGCGGCAGCTATGATGTTTCGTTCGGATATACTTACCGCTATGAGAAAGGCAACCCAAAAGTGAAAGCTACGTTCACTGTTGGAGATTCCGCAAAAGTAATTCCAAAGAATTATGGTTTCCAATTTATTGCCAGCAACAAAGTGAATGTTTATGATCTTAGCACCGGATTAGAACTTGGAGGAAATCCAAAAACGTACAGCCCCACCCTTGGAACAATTTATACGATACAAGGGGGTGCGCCGATTGTCTTTCGCGTACGACTTCAGCCAACTGATACCGGTGTCGCCAATTATCCCAAAGCCGGCGATTATATCACAACTAACTTTAGTGTAAATGTCGTTAAAAATGGCAGTGATACAGTCGTTGCGCCTCGTCAATTTATTTCTCAGTCTGACAAAATTCAAGCAACATATGATGGTGTATTATTCTCAGTCCGTCCTCCGGAATATATTCAAAGTATCCAACGAAGCGGACGATTGGATGTTTTTACAATGAATTTCACTCTTGGCCGTGCCGACAGCATAAAAAATAATTCATACAAAGTCACTACCATCAAAAAAGACACCAATACGTTTGGAGTACCTTTTATATCGGTTGACGTTATTAGAATGAGTGATACAATTCGAATCGCTAAGTTCGATACCATCTATTCAAAAACGTCTATTGATTTTGCCGGTGTTCGAGCCGAAATTCAATTTGTTGCCAATGATGTTCCGTTACCAGGCAACGTCTTCACTATCACATCTATAATTCCCATTGAACCAACTCTTGCAGACAAATATCGTTTTACATTAAACGGTCAAATCACAAATTCAGATGTGCTGAAGAATAATTTGTCAAAAATCAAGGTCGTCCCAAATCCATACATAGTCTCATCATTGTATGAACCGGAATTCGGAGAAATTCGCCGGGAGCCGATACGTCAGATGCAGTTCACCAATCTTCCTGCTCAATGTACGATCTATATATTTACTGTTGATGCAAATCTAGTGAAAACACTTAGGCACGATGCCCCTTCCGGAACAGCAACGTGGGATCTGAAAGCTGAAGGCGGAAGAGAAGTTTCATCAGGGACATACATGTACTTGGTAAAATCCTCCGCGGGTGATTATATGAACAGATTTGCAATAATAAAATAATGAGAAGACCATGAAAAAACTATTCCTGTTTTGTTCGATCCTATCAATTGCTGCGGCGCAAAATCCTAATCTCGGTGCCTCCGGTGCTAAGTTTTTGAATATCCCAATGGGCGCTCGCGCCGCAGCTATGGGGGGAGCAGTCGTCAGTTCCACCAACGATGCATCTTCCGTGTTTTGGAATCCCTCCGGCATAACAGGGGTAACGGAAAGTTCGGTTCATTTTTCTACACTAAACCTTTATTCACAATATGATCTCAGCGCAGCATCGATCGTGCATAATTTCGGCGATGCAGGAGCTCTCGCTGCCAGTTATGTTTCATTGGCAATGAAGAAAACAGAAATTACAACTGAACTTGAACCAAACGGAACAGGCAGATTCTTCGATGCTCAGGATATCGCACTCGGATTAACCTATGCGCGATCGTTAACGCTTGAATTCAGTGTCGGCATTACTGCAAAATATGTAAACCAGCGGATTTGGAATGAAGTCGCCGATGGTATCGCCTTTGATATCGGAACACAATACAAGATCGATTATAACAATCTTGTCATTGCTATGAGCATGACCAATTTTGGAGGTGATCTTCAATTTGATGGAGAAGATCTTAATATCACTTCCCTTCGCAACAATAATTACCCGATCAGCAGACTTGCCCCCGGAAGATTAGAAACAAGCCAGTATCCTCTTCCGCTCCATTTCCAAGTTGGTGTTGGTATAGATATCATTAACGACGATTTCGTAAAAATTCGGGGGGAAATTGACGCGACTCATCCAAACGATTATGATGAACGAATAAATATTGGAACTGAAATTAATTTTGTTGACAGATTCTTTTTAAGAAGCGGGTATCGTTATAATTATGACGACGAGAATATAACTGCAGGTGCAGGATTTAATTTCCAATTAGGGAACAGTATTGTCCGATTCGATTATGCATACGCAAATTTCGAACTGCTCCCCGATCTGCATCGGTATTCAATTGAAATAGACTTTTAAAAATGAATTCACATCAACTAAAACAATAGTTTTTGTGAATTCATTTTCTATACACCCCTAATGAGCACTCGCTTTTTTCGGGGGAAACATTTTCGAGAGAACAACCGAAATAACCAGGATCATCATAATTACTGCTAACGATAGTTCGATCGGAATCTTATACAGATCAACCAGCATCATCTTCGCGCCGACAAACACCAGTATCACTGAAAGTCCATAATGAAGATAATGGAACAATCCCATTATTCCTGCCAGGGCAAAATACAACGCCCGAAGTCCCAGAATTGCAAAGACGTTTGATGTATACACGATGAACGGATTGCTTGTTATTGCCAGGATCGCCGGAATAGAATCGACGGCAAAGATCACATCCGTTGTTTCGATGAACAATAGTACGATGAACAACGGAGTCGCAACTTTCCTTCCGTCGAGTTTTGCAAAGAAATGATCTCCGTGATAATCATTGGTCACTGGAAAGAACTTTCTAAACAACCGAATGATAGGATTCTTTTCCGGATCAAGTTTTTTGTCTTTTTGCGTGACCATCTTAATACCGGTAATGATCAACAGGGCACCGAACAGATAGATCATCCAATGGAATTTTGTGATCAATGCAACACCGGCAAAGATAAATATTGCCCGCATTACCAACGCACCAAGAATTCCCCAGAACAATACTTTGTGTTGGTACAATGAAGGAACTTTGAAATAGGTGAATACCATCAAAAAGACAAAAACGTTGTCAACGCTTAACGACTTCTCAATCACATATCCGGTTAGGAATGCAAGTGCTGCATTTTTATTTGTGTATTCGCTTCCCGGTGCCATCCAATCCCAAAAATAATAGATCAAGACATTAAAGAGCAACGCAAGAGAAATCCACACTGCACTCCAGGTTAATGCTTCCTTCATTTTCACTTCGTGTGCTTTTTTATGAAAGACACCCAGATCGAGTGCAAGCATTGCAAGCACAAACATATTGAACCCGATCCACATTATTGTTGACTGTTCCATAGTTTCCTTATTTAAATTAAAAATGCGGTGAAGACGATATTTGGGATTTTTCTTACTTAATAAATTATAGTGTATTTTAAAAACATTGTCATTATTGTGTGCGAAGCGATCTCGTTGTTAATATTCTACCGTTAGACTGTCAACTTCCAAGCGATCATCGAAGTCTCTTTTTCTTTCTGCAACATTTTCTCTTTCACGAAGGAACCATTCGACATCAATAGAATTTTTTTCGGCCGTCGATTTTAACCACGCTTCTTCAAATCCATGAATTTCATTATCAGCATCTGCCAATATCAGACCGTCCTTGATGAATTTCTTCGCCAATTCAATTGTGGAGAACTTGGGCGGTTCAATTGAAACATGTTCGTTTTCGAGAATCTCTTTGATGGCGATAGTACAAAAATCTCTTTCAAATCCCAACGATTTGCCGATGCGCTTCATCAGGATAATCTCCGGCTCAGAAATCAGTCCGTCTTTACTAATGAGAAGTAGTAAACCTCTAAAGTAATCGCTTGCTTCTCTTACAGTAATATGAGTCAATCTTGCCATTGATATTTTTATCTCTTGGAATCAATTAACTAAAGTTTCTCAATTTCCTTCAAATCTCTATCTGGTAAATACAGCATTAATAAACCGACAATAATACCTCCAACTGCTAATGGCATATGATTACCCTGAAAAAAGAGCCCATCAAAGTAATCGAGTATATACCAAATACCTCGCCAAATTAGTACGATACCTACCACAATGGCAATATTCTTAGCAAAGTAGTGAACCGTTTGAATGAAAGTTTTTTTCATAAATTTATAGTAACGGTACTATTTCTTGAAGACATTGAATAATTTATTTATTGCTCCTTTTTCGAGTTTCGCAATAGTATCTAGTTCGCCGGCATCAAGCCATATCCCATCGCAATTGAAGCACTTGTCAACAGAAATGCCTTTGTAATCTATTTCACTCAATGTCATTCCACATTTTGGACAGTGCATGTAGTGGAGCTTCTTGAGCTGTTTCTTTTCTTCGGCAGCAATCTGCTTGATTTTTTCTTCTTCGATCTTTTTTCTTTTCTCAAGATCAATCCGTGAGAAATATTCTTCTTCTTTGGAACTCGGTTTCACTGGCATGATTTGCTTCCCTTATTTTTTATAAATTATTTCGTTCTCTTTTCACTAGAACGCTGGCCAAAGTAACTTTCTTTGCCGCACGGAATCCTATCGATCACAACAAACTTCACCGTTGTGATCACGCCTTTTCAATCTTTTTCTCAAGACGCACAATATATTCTTTAAGGATTTTGATATCATTTATTAATTCAGACCGTTCATCCTTAATGATATGTTCAATTGCCTGGATCTGTTCAGCATTATCCTGGTGCTGGATTTCGCTCATCGTATTGACAACAATAGCAATAAAGATATTAAGTGTGGTATAGGATGCAATTAAGATGAAGGAAATAAAATAGAACATTGCAAACGGATGCGTATGCTGTATAGTTCTCGATATCTCCGCCCATCCTTCCAACGTCATGATCTGAAACAATGTGAACATACTGGCACCAAGCGTTCCAAACCATGTCGGAAAATCTGTTCCAAATGCTTTTGTTCCTACCACAGCAAACACATAGAACACTAGTGAAAGTAAAACAAAAATCCAACTGAGGCTGGGAAGCGAATGAAACAACGCTTCTACAATAAACCGAAGTTTTGGCACATTTTTGATCAACCGCAGTGCCCGAAAAATCCGAAATGCACGTAATATTGAAAGCGAACCGTACGTTGGCAGCAATGCAACTGAAACAATGATAAAATCGAATACATTCCATCCGTTCACAAAGTATGAAAGACGGTATACATATATCTTTGTCAGCATCTCAATCACAAACACGGCTAGGATTAACCGATCGATCTGCTGCAACAAGCCGCCGTACAATGAAACTACCTCCGGCGATGTTTCAAAACCAATGATGATGGAATTGACAATGATCAGTCCTATAATGAACCGCTGAACAAAATTGCTTTCAACGAAAGAGATTATTGTATTATTATATTTGTCTGCCATACACCATTGCTTCAAGGCGCGCGATACGTTCCTCCATAGGCGGATGCGTGCTGAACAACTTCATGAATGATCCGCCTGATAACGGATTAACGATGAACATGTGCGCCGTTGCCGGCGTTGCATGCATTGGAATCCGTTCAGCTCCGGCATGCAGTCTTCGTAATGCACTTGCCAGCGAAAGAGGATTTCCTGCCATCTGTGCGCCGGTCTCATCCGCAAGAAACTCGCGCGAACGGGAAATCGCCATCTGCACCAGCATCGCCGCGATCGGGGCAAGGATCATCATTAAGATACCGGTCACAGGATTGCTTCCTTCCTCGTCGTCGGAACTTCTTCCGCCGAAGATCATCGCCCACTGTGCCATATTTGCCAGGTAGCTGATTGCACCGGCAAATGTCGCAGCAACGGTTCCGACCAGAATATCCCTGTTTTTAATATGTGCAAGTTCATGCGCGATCACGCCGCGTAATTCATCGCGCGAAAGCAAGCGCGTGATCCCTTTGGTGACTGCGACGGCGGAATGCTGTGGATCTCGGCCAGTGGCAAACGCATTCGGCTGCTCTCCTTCAATCATATACAGTTTCGGCATCGGAAGATTCGCACGTTGTGTCAGTTCTTCGGTCATTTGAAAAAGATCAGGAGCTTCAGTTCGGGTCAATTCTTTCGCACCATACATCTTCAGAACGAATTTATCGCTCCACCAATACGAGACAAAGTTCATCACACCGGCAATGATCAGCGCAAAGGTCATACCGCTTTGTCCCCCCAACGCTCCACCAATCATTACAAACATTACGGTGAGAACACCCATTAACAGAAATGTTTTCATCGTGTTCATATGTATTTTCTCCAATAATTATTGATGACGTTATACTGCTTCAGCATGTATAACGCTGCAGAACTTCGAAAAAGTTCCATTCGACTAGCTATGTAAATTGCTCCTAGCAATCGGATAGCTATGATTTATTGAAGATACTGGAACCAGATCCAATACAATAACGGAATCGCCGTACCAATCAAAACAAGCCATTTTCCCCTTCCCATCAAACCTGTCTTCCCTTTCAGAATGAACAATCCGGAAATTCCCATAAAGATCAGACTTAATGCGAAGATGTCGGCAATGAATGTCCATATCCCTTTCGGTGCATTCAAATGGAGTTGGTTCATTTCAAACAGAACCATGCGCCTATTATTGGATTCAATCAGGACATTGCCGGTAGGAAGATCGATGGAATATGTCCTCCCGGGATAGAACAATTGCGCGGTTTCAGGGTCGGGACGGAAATAATTTTCCGGAAGCGACGTCAATTGTAACCGTTTGATCGCGAGAGCGATGATTGTATCCTTTTCTGTAGATCCAATCGGTTCAATCGTCACGATCTCCTTACGGCGGTCGAAGTTTGGATTCCAGTCAGCGATATGATTGACCGCCAATCCGGAGACGCCGTAAATGATCACCAGTGCAACACTTAAATATCCAATATCACGATGGAGAACAATATTCCATCTTCTCCATTTGAATTGCATCATTTTCCTTCGACCCGTGCCCCTTCACCTTTGATCTGGAGAACGATTTTTGGTTCTTTCACGCTCGATGCATCGAACGTAGTTCCCTCTTTTTTAGCATGCTCTTCTCCGCTTTTGATCAATTCTTCAACGGAATAATTCTTCACAGATACAATTCCTTCCGCAACAGTATTCTTCCCTTTAATATCAAGAGGAAATATGATCACACCATCTTCAACTTTGAATCGTATCGATTCAAATTCCTTGTCGCTTCCGATCTTGATCCAGCAGCCCCGTTCTTTGCACACATCAACGATCGGACCTTGCACCAATACGCGTTTCCCATCAAATTTTTCTGGATTTGCAACGATCGAAGAAATCTTTGTCATTTCCTTCAATGTTATTTCTTTGCCAAATTTCTTTTTAGAACCCGAAAATACCAATCCAACCATCATCAATGATACAACCGAAAGTAAAAATATTTTTTTCATAGCGCACCTTTTTGTCTTGTAATAAAAATGCCTCTGATGTTTTCAGAGGCAAATCAAATCAATACTTCTACCATACATACGATCACTTAGCTTGCTTATACATCAACATAATATACGCGGTAATTGAATCTGCTTCTACCGGTTTCAACCCCTGATTCGGCATCGGTGGGAACAAAGGGTTAATCTTTTGCGGATTCAAAACGAAGGATAATAATTTTGCACGATCGTTTTCATATTTTGGCAAAACATCTTTGTACGCTGGTCCGACTTTTTTTGCACCAAATTCATGACACGCAGAACATTTTGCACCAAATATCTCTTCACCTGAAACAGTCGCTGCACTGATCCCCATCTTCGCTAAAAGTTCTTCATGGAATTTATCATATTGGTATGCAACAAAAACTGAATGTTTTTGAGTTGATAAAGATAGCGACGACGTTGTTTGAACGACAATGAACACTATAGCAAGACAGAAAGTATAGAATGCATTTCCGACATATCCAACTTTAAATTCTTTTATCATTCCATAAACAAAATGACTTGTGATAAAAACAAAGAATATAACAAGAAAGGCGGATATGAAGACCAAACCACTTAATGCTACAACCGGAAGAAACACAACACTTAATACAACAAAGAGAGGCTGTACTAAAAGCGACAATAAAGCAATTGGCAAAACAGTTTTTTTCACATGATCAGCATATCCTTTTTCAATATTCTTATTACCCCCCTGCCAGCTAAATGTAAAATACAGAGTTCCGAGAGAAGCAATCGTCATCGAAAGTACTATGAATTGAACGATCTTCACCCAAACTTCAAGTGAGAAAAGTAATTGGACAATCGTTGATGTTGTTAACCAAGAATCAGGTTGTGAAGCAAGGGTGGTTCCTGCAATCAAAAAATACAGAGAGAACGAGAGGAATAACAACGCATACTTGCCCGATGTCCGCCGGGTTTCGATCATTTGAGAACGGACTGAATTAATTTCTTCGGTTGAATTCGTGACACTGTTTAATACTCCACTTAATTTTGTTGAAGATTGATACGACGAAACAAATGCAGCGGCAGCGGCAAACAAGAAAATTCCCCACGTTAAGATACTGACACTAATTGCGGTCGAACTTTGAAGTAATTGAGCGTATGCAAAGACAAGCGCCAAGAACGGAACAACACCAAACAGAACCACAATATTTTTTGTAGGAAGGATATGCGAGATCACTTCTTCAGAAAACCGGAGATCATTCTGCTGCCCGCTTAATCGACCCCTTCTATTGGTATATAAAGAAAGGACCAATGCACCGAACAAGTAACTTATGAAGGGGATCAAAATAAGATAAATGACATTCAACACGAAATGAAGAACGCCGATCTGTGCTTCTGACTGCGGTAAAGAAATGTGTTTAAGAAAATCCATTGTGATTCACACCAAAGAATTATATTATTTTTTAATTTGTGCCACAAGAACCGGCTGCAAGCCGGATTTTGCCGAAGCGTTAGCATACCAATCATCAAAATCTTTTTGCTTCATTATATAAACTGCTGAATACATTCCCGAATGCTGCAATCCGCAATATTCAGCACATGCAATGTCATAGCGACCTATTTTTTCGGACTGAAACCAAAGATCATTTTTTTTGTTTGCATACACATCTTTTTTGATGCGGAATGCCGGGACAAAGAAAGCATGGTTTACGTCATTGGAATGAAGTTCGACTCTCACAGCTTTCCCGACAGGAACATACAACGTATCTGTTTTCAACCCATTGGGATATTCAAAACCCCACTGCCACATTTTTGCCGTCACTTTAATCTGTATTGCATCTGCAGGAATTGCACGCATATCGGAATATCCTACCCATCCAAAATAGAACATACTGATGAAAAGAACCAACGGAATTGCTGTCCATAATATCTCAAGCGTAAGGTTCTCTTCCACATGGGTCGGCACGGGATTTCTCTTACGGCTGTACCGTATCACAAAATATACCATTGTTACCGTGATACCAACAAGCACAATCAATGAAAGAATTGTGATATAAAGAAAAACCGCGTCAACATTATTTGAAAAATTTGAAGCCGATGTAAACATTCAACTACCTCGCAAAAGAATAATCCCAAAACGTAAAGCTCAGGAAAATGAAAAATGTCAACAATGCCGTAAGGACAAACATTTTGAATACTTTATCCTCAAACTGCAGATGCATAAAATAATTCAGCACATAATATGATTTCACCGAGGCAATAAGTAATGCAATCACAATTGTCCAGTTTCCCAGATTGATGCCGGAGACAGTAACAGTAATCCCAGTAAAAGCCAGCAGCGCAAGCCAGATATAAATATACTGTCCGTATTCTATGACGTGTGCTTCTTCGTGATGTTGATCGCTCATAGTGCTCTTCCAACTAAAATCAATGAATCAAATAAAATAATGGGAATAAGAAAATCCAGATCAAATCAACCAAGTGCCAATACAGTGCAGAATTCTCCAGCCGCACATAGGCTGTTGGATGAATCTTTTGTTGTTTAATTTGGCGAAGAATGAACATGAAAAAGATGACACCGATAATAACGTGAAACGTGTGCAAACCGGTCATGACATAATACAGTCCAAAATATAATATTTCACCGTCCGGTTTTGCAAGAAGTTCTTTTGAACCGGGATAAATTCCATGATGGATCTTAGCGCCCCATTCGAAATACTTATTGACCATAAAAACAAATGCAAAACCGATCGTCATCCAGATTAATCCTTTTGCAAAACGAATGCTCCCTTTTTGCATAGCGGTGATCGACATCGCAGCAGTCATACTGCTTGTCAGCAACGCAATCGTGTTGATCAAACCGATCGTTGTGTTCAATTCCTGCGCAGCAAGATGAAATTCCTCCTGATGGGTAAAACGATAGACAGCATAGACAATAAACAGTCCGCCAAACAAAATCAATTCCGTGAACAGGAAAAGCCACATTCCCATCCGTGAACCGTAATCGTCCCGATGTGCCTGATGAACAACAGCCTGATCAGTCGAACTCACTTCGTTGTCTCCTTTTTTGCCTCATACTTTGAATAATCGTACGGTCCGGCATGGATATCCGGAACGTCGTGGAAATTTTCGAGGATCGGCGGAGTCTGTACTTTCCACTCCAATGTTTCGCCTCCCCAGGGATTCATGCCGACCTTCGGTCCGCGTCTCATACCGATCCATAAATTCGTGAACATGATGATCAACCCGATGATCAATATCCACGACCCGATCGTTGACGCAATGTGATATGATTGGAACTGAGGAAGATAATCAAAATACCGCCGGGGCATTCCCAAATACCCCATGATGAACATCGGAATATACAGCGCGTTGAATCCGAGTGTGACAATACCCCATGCCCACGTCGCTACTTTCAGATTATACATCCCCCCGAACATCTTTGGCAGCCAATAATGCATCGCCGCAAAGATGCCGAATCCGGTCCCGCCGAACATTACATAATGGAAGTGCGCCACGACAAAGGATGTATCCTGCAGATGGATATTGACGGAAAGAGCGCCGAGCATCAGCCCGGTGAATCCACCGATGGAAAATTGGACGATGAACGACATTGCATATAGAAACGGCGGATCAAGTTTGATCGATCCCTTATACATTGTTGAAAGCCAGTTAAACACTTTAATAGCGCTTGGAATTGAAACGACATACGTAATGAACGAAAAAACGAATTGCGCCGTATCGCTCATCCCTGCTGTGAACATGTGATGCGCCCAGACGAGCGAACCGAAAAATGCGATGGCAAGACTGGAGAACGCGATGAACTTGTACCCAAAGATGGCCCGACGTGAAAAAACAGGAATGATCTCAGAGACGACTCCCATTGCCGGAAGGATCATAATATACACCGCAGGATGAGAATAGATCCAGAACAAATGCTGATACAACACTGGATCCCCGCCGAGTGCAGGATCAAAGATACCGACGCCGAGCAGACGTTCAATGCCAACAAGTGCTAAGGTAATACCGATAATTGGTGTTGCAAGGACTTGAATCCACGCCGTGGCATAGAGTGACCATACAAATAAAGGCATTTTGAACCACGACATATCCGGATGACGCATACGGTGTATGGTGGTGATAAAATTCAATCCTGTAAGAATCGATGAGAAACCAAGAATGAACGCTGCGATCAATGCCGGCAGAACATTCGTATTTGTCCGGACTGAATACGGAACATAGAACATCCATCCCGTGTCAGCGGATCCGCCCGGAAGCAGCATGGAAAGAACAGCAAACAATCCTCCGAACACAAACATATACCACGACATCAAATTCAGCCGCGGAAAAATAACATCCTTCGCGCCGATCATGATCGGCAGGAAGAAATTTCCGAACACGGCAGGAAGTCCCGGAATGATGAACAGGAAGATCATGATGATGCCATGCAGCGTAAAGAGCTGATTGTACATCTGCGCACCCATGATCGTTGGACCAGGAGCAATCAGTTCAAGACGGATCAGAAATCCGAAGGTCACGGCAACGACGAAGAACGACATCATCGAGTAGAGATACAAAATGCCAATCCGTTTGTGATCAACGCTCAAGATCCAAGAGAGGATGCCCGTCTTGTACTTGTTCGTCGAGACGTCCAAATAACTTGGTTCTAATTCTTCAACCGGCTCTGCCGTTTTTGCCATACGTTAACTCTCTTTTACGATTGAATTTTCTTTTTGGGTTTTACCGTTAAATACACAACAAACACTGCCGCAAACAATAAGATCACTCCGCCCGTCACTCTCGTCACATTAAAGACGTAGGTACGACCTTCGGGATTATAACTGTAGCAATACGCCACCAATTTTGCGATGGTCGGTCCCGTTCTTCCGGTGCTCGCTTCGGTCAATGCCATCTTCACATCGAACGGAAGATATTTCGTTCCATTCAAGTACCGAGCAATTTTACCTTCAGATGAAAGGACAATGATCGCTCCGGCATGGATGAAATCATTTCCTTCCCGTTTGAAATTGAATCCTGCCGCGTCCGTTACCTGATGGATCGAAACACTGTCACCGGTCAGAAACTTCCACGAATTATCAGGAATCGATTTCTTTAATAGCGCAAAATAATTGTCACGTTTTGCAGATCCAAGCTCGAACTTTTCCCGGTCATCAAAACTGATCGTCACGATCTGATAATCCCGGCCGATCTCCATATCCATGAAGTTCACGATGGAGGTCAGTTCGGTCAGGATCGGACTGCAGATCCCCGGGCACCGGTAATAGACAAAATTCAGGATCGTCGGTTTTTTTATGATCTCTTTTAACGAAACGAAATTCCCTTTTTCATCAAAGAACATTGTATTGAGTGGAAGAACATTTCCGATCTTTTCTTCAATACCAATTTCGACTTTTTTAGCACCATTGTTAGCGACAATAATTCCCGTTGCCAGCACGAACAACATCAAAATATTTTTCATAAACACTCCTGCTCTCAATCCCAAGCAATTCTTCTTAACTTTTATTAACTCTTTTTACTGATTTGAGACAAATACGAGAATAACGCGTTCCATTCTTCACGTGACAATCTTGTTACTTCCGATTTGAATCCAAGGGTAACCGGATCGATGGAAACGATCCGGATAAATTCGTCAACATTCTTATCTTTCACAGAATTCAATGCTGCTGCAATTTTTGTATTGTTCACACATAACCTCTCAGCAAGCATACCGCCAAGATTTTCTTGTTTTGAACCTGTAATGGATTTGTTCACACCGGCCACATACGCTGAATCACCCTCTGCTTCCTGTTCGATCTTCATCATTGCAAGTCGCACAGGAATTTGCGGCGGTAAGAGCGATCCTTTGGAAAGATTATATGTTTTTTCCAGATCCATCAATTCCGACAGACTATCTATTGGATAATCAGCAGCAAACGTTCTCACAAAATGAATGATCGCAAAACGATCTTCTGCGGGAAGGTAATTGAATGACTGCATTCCATTGATAACAATACCTTCCTGAAGTGTCTTGTAAAGATTCGAAATCTTTCGCCCGTTCTTCCATCCTTCAGCAGAATGAAAATTACGCGGTTTAATCGTCATCGATGTCGAACTTGGGCCATCACCCATTCCATTGTCGCCATGGCACGATGCGCAATTCGCTTTAAATAAGTTTGCACCTTTATCTACCAACGCTTTCGATGTTTTACCAACTTCAGCGACATTCACCGGAGGTATCAATGCACCGCGCTGCATCGGAATATCTTGAACGAACTGGGTTGAATCTTTTATGATAAACGGAACGATCCCATTCTTCGAAACATCATTCATGTTCCAAAGATAATATGCTCCTAAAAATCCGGCAACCGTCAGAAAATAAATGTACGTCAATCCGAACAACCGTATCGGATTTTTTACCAGTTCTATAAAATCAATTTCATCTTTTAATTGCATTCTTTTCACACCTTACTATTTAGAGATGGAAATCAATACCGCGTTGTAATTTTGGATCGCCGATCGGAACAAGATTATGGTTCTTTGCCTGCTGTGCAAACGTCACCATGATCAGACCGATGCACAATATCGGAAAAGCCATTTCATAATAACTGAACACCGGCGAAGCATTATACGTCGGCATCACGAGCCAGTACAGATCAAGAAAATGTCCGAGGATCAGCAACGCTGCGCCAATTTTCAATTTTGTCGGATTCATTTTTGACGGACGGGAAACCAATAAGAAATACGGAATCCAAAAATGGATCAAGACGATAGCGACAGAAACATATTCCCATCCATTTTGCCATCGTGCAATAAACCAATATGTCTCTTCAGGAATATTTGCATACCATATCAACATGAATTGACTGAATGCGATGTATGCCCAAAACGACAGTAAACCGAACATCAACGCACCAAAACTATAATAATGATTTTCGTTAATTCCTTTAAAGAAAAATTCTTTCCCACTAAGTGTTACCACAAGATAAGTGATCATTGCAAGTGCAGTAAGGATCGTTCCGGTAAAATAATAGACTCCGAACATTGTTGAAAACCAATGCGGTTCCAGACTCATCAACCAATCAAATGAAAAAAGAGTAATACTAATCGCAAAGAGAGGAATAAAAGCTGCGGCTAATCCTATATTTTTGCAAGTTCGTTTTTGATCTTTATCAACATCTTGTTTCAACGAATTATTGCGGAATATAAAATAGAATAATCCCCAGATCAACATGAACGCTCCAAATCTGATCGTAAAGAATTGTTCATTCAGATATGGTGCTTTGCTTTGTAAGATCGGGTCTTTCGCGACAACATCTACATGGGTCCAATGGAACAGATCATGTAAATTTAAAAATAACGGGATCGATAAAGCGATCGCCGGAATCAACAGCATTCCCAAAAATTCATTCACGCGGCGGAACGGTGTGCTCCACACAGCACCGGCAATATATTCAAGTGCAATGAAAAAGATCGATCCTGCCGCAATACTGACAAGGAATGTAAAACCGATAAGATTGTTGAACACTGCACGATGCGAGTCGGTCAGATACGAAACGACAGCCAGTGCAAGTCCGACAAGTGTGAGCGTCCATCCCAATTTTATAAAATTCGACGGAAGCTCTTTTTTCGGATAGATCAGATTGTTCAATTGATCATGTGAAGCGCTCATCGTAGATCAGACTCCTTTGCATTGTACGCACGTTGCAGCGTACGAATGTATTTCACGACAGCCCAGCGTTCATCCCGTGAAATTTGATATTGATATGCAGGCATAACATTTTGTCCGACAGTGATCGTATGAAAGATCGCACCGTCCGGCCAATTACGAACTTTGTCCGAATGAAGTGTCGGCGGATTCGGGAACTGACCAGCCAATCGGCTGTCTCCATTCCCAAAATTTCCATGGCACGGGCTGCAGAACGTCAGATATTTTTTCTTCCCAAGCTCAAGCGTTGCTTTGCTGTTCAATAACGGATTGACTAGTAATTTTCCGATCGAATCAGTTTTAGCACCCAACGCGTACGGATACGGAATGAATCCGCGGGCAACTGTTCCCTGCACCGGAAGACGCATACTGTGTCCATCGATAAAATAGTCGGTCTTCGATTGAACATCGAATCTTGGCTGCTCCATCATCCAATCGAACGGAGGAAGATACAATACTTTGTTGAAATACAGATAGCCGCCCGCTGATGTAGCCAACCCAATTCCAATCAATAACAAAATAAACTTCGGATCGAACAACTGCGGTTTGAATGTTAAAAATTCTTCACTGTAATAGATCGCTTCAATCTCACCGCCGGTCGATTTCAATAGATCGCGGACCTTATTCTCGTCGAACAATTCGTCGGCTGCCTGCACTGTTACGCCGAACCGATCGGCAGAGACCATTTTCATATACGGAGTGTCGTGCAGCGGATGACTGATATTCGGGAATTTAAAAAAGAATACGATCATTGCTCCAACGGTGGAAAGAACGGCAAGCAGCACTGCAATCTCGTACGTAACCGGAACAAACGCAGGCCACGACCAATATGGTTTCCCACCGATCACCTGCGGATAATCAACAATGGCGACCCACGATGCAAACGAGATCATTGCAACTGCGCCGAGAATACCGGCGAACAATGTGACAAATCCGAGTTTCGTTTCTTTCAAGCCCATCGCTCCATCCAATCCATGGATCGGATACGGAGTGTGAACATCGAATTTTGTGTAGCCCGCCTCTTTCACCGCTTTTGCAGCAGCAACAATATCATTCGGAGCAGAATACGTTGCGGAGATCGAATATAATTTCTTTTCCATTAGTGCGACGCTCCGTTTCCATTATGAGACGGATGAGACGGTTGAGCGCCTGGAATAACTGCTTTAATTTCAGCCATTGCAATTGCCGGCAGGAACTTTACAAATAACAGAACAAGGGTGAAGAAGAGACCAAAACTTCCGATCAACATACCAAAATCCCATATCGTCGGATAGAACATTCCCCAGCTTGACGGAAGAAAATCCCTCGATAGCGATGTTACGATAATGACAAATCGTTCGAACCACATTCCAATGTTCACGAAGATCGCAAGAATGAATGATGCAAGTAATGATGTTCTAATTTTCTTTGACCAGAATAACTGCGGCGTCACTACGTTACAGGTAAACATGATCCAATACGCCCACCAGTATGGTCCAAACGCACGATTGATGAAGACAAATTTTTCGATCAGATTACCGCTGTACCAAGCAATGAAGAACTCCGTCATATACGCATAACCGACCATCGTACCGGTAACGAGCATGATCTTGTTCATCTTTTCAATGGTATCAATTGTGATCAGATGTTCAAACTTGAATGCTTTACGGGTTACGATAAGAACATTCTGCACCATCGCAAAACCGGAGAAGATAGCTCCCGCTACAAAGTACGGCGGAAAAATAGTTGTATGCCAACCGGGAATAACTGAAACTGCAAAGTCAAAACTAACGATCGTGTGAACCGAAAGAACAAGCGGTGTTGCAAATCCGGCCATGATCAAATATGCGCGTTCATAATGCTGCCAATGACGATTTGAAAATCTCCAGCCTAAACTCAGAATAGCATAAATAGTTTTTTTAATTTTTGACGTTGCACGATCACGCAATGACCCAAAATCCGGAATAAGACCGATATACCAAAACACTGCGGAAACGGTAAGATACGTGTTCACCGCAAACACATCCCACTCAAGCGGTGATGTAAAATTCACCCACACGCCATGCTGATTTGGGTACGGAAAGAGCCACGCCATTGCAAGCCAAGGACGACCGGTATGAAAAAGTACAAACTGCACAGCGCACAGAACGGCAAACAATGTCATCGCTTCTGCAAACCGTGCAATACCGGTCCGCCATTTTTGACGGAGCAAAAATAGAATTGCGGAGATCAACGTACCGGCATGACCGATACCGACCCAGAACACAAAGTTGACAACATCAAATCCCCACGCAACAGGCTGATTGATTCCCCAAATTCCAACACCTTTCCATAACAACCACGTTACACTTATTCCGCCAATGCCAAGCATTGTAGTGGTGATCGCCAGAGCAATGAACCATGTCCGTTGAGGAAAATCGTTGATCGGCTTAACGATCGTTTCGTCAAGCGCGGCGGCACTCGGCGCACCTTCAATGACGGGTAATTCTTTTGTATAATCGAATACTGTGGATGACACTATGCTTTCTCCGTTTGAGATTCTACATTTCGAAGTTTTGCAATATACGTTACGTTCGGTGCAACATTTATTTCTTCCAATACACGATAACCAATTTCATGTTGACGATATTTATAGATCTCCGATGTCTTATCATTCACATCGCCGAAGATGATCGCTTCTGCGGGACATGCAACCTGACACGCTGTAACAACATCGCTTCCCTTTAACTGACGGTTATCTTCAATTGCATGCTGACGCGCTTCCATGATCCGCTGTACGCAGAACGTGCATTTTTCCATCACACCGCGTGAACGAACGGTCACTTCAGGATTGTGAAGCATGTTCAACGGCTGCTGATACTGATACGCATCATTGAAATCGTCACGGAAATCGAAAAAGTTAAATCGACGAACTTTGAAAGGACAGTTGTTGGAGCAATATTTTGTTCCAACGCACCGGTTGTATGCCATCTGGTTCAATCCATCCGGACTGTGTGTTGTTGCGCTGACCGGGCAAACGTTTTCGCACGGAGCATTGTCGCATTGCTGACACAACATCGGCTGGTTGCTGACGCTAGGTGCATCCGACGTTCCGGAAAAATATCGATCAATGCGGATCCAGGTCATTTCACGACCTTTGTTCAGTTGATCTTTTCCAACAACCGGAATATTATTTTCCACATTACACGCAACGGTGCAGACTCCGCATCCGGTGCATTTATTCAGATCGATCGACATCGCCCATTTGATCCCATCATATTTTATTTTGGGAACAATGGAAAGAATGTGATGTTCTTTTTCAATGAATTTCGGATCGGCTATATACTGTATCAATGTTCCTTCCTGAATGATCTCACGGGTCTTGTGAATATCTTTCAGGAATGTATCATCAAGAGAATGATGCTCCTGTGTCGATGCCAATAAATATGTATCACCTGTCTTCGTAACGCTGACACCGGAATACAACCATGGCGACAGTGCTGATGATTTTGACATTAATGTGTTTGCATTAAATCCAACTCCGGTTCCAACCGTTCCGGCAACCGTTCTGCCGTAACCAAGCATCACTGCAACAAATTTATCGGCAAGACCCGGTTGAATATGAACCGGTAATTTCAAACTTCGACCACTCACTTCAACATCGATCATCGAACCTTCTTCAACACCTAATTCTTTTGATGTTGCAACCGAAAGCGCTGCGTAATTATCCCACGCAATTTTTGATGCGGGATGCGGCATTTCCTGAAGCCAGCCGTTATTTGCATATCGTCCGTCGCCGACAAAATAATTATCGTGAAGATACAGGACAAAATCATTGGAACTCGAAACACTGTTCACCAAGCTCAACGCATCTGATTTGACCGATGGAATTGATTGAGCTGTTTCATTATAGACAACTACACCGTCATGCAATGCTGAGAACCAGAATGTTCTGAAATCAACACTCACCTTCATTGCGGGATAAATTTCTTTTTCCCAACGATTCATCAAATAGGTATGGTAGAGATCGTCGTTGTAACTTTCTGCAGTTCCGAGAGTCCACGAAAGCAAAATACTTTCTTTCTGCCGCGAGTTATAGAGCGGAGAAATAACCGGCTGCTGCAGACTAAAAATTCCTGTTCGGGTCTTATGATCCCCCCACGATTCAAATTCATGATTGATCGGAAGAACAAACTGGCTTCCTTCGGACGATTCGTTCTGCGATTCAGTCAATGAAACTACACTCTTTACTTTTTTCAGTCCGTCAGCATATCCAAAATCCTGTGCAAGATGGTAAACAGGATTTGAATCACAATGAACAACAACACCCACATTTCCGCTCTTCATTCTGGAAACCAACGATTCCCATTCGCTCTTTGTTGTCAGTGAAGAATATTCGACAGCAGTTCGCTCATTATTATAGAGTGCAGAGTTTCCAAGAATTTCATTTAAAACATTCACTGCAATGTGAACAGATTCCGGAAGACCATTTCCCGCATGAATGATTGATTTTCCTTTATTATCGCTTAGGTCTTTTACCAACTGTGTCAGAATTGTTGCATCAACAGAATATTTTGCTCTAAATTCTTTTAAGGAAATCTTTCCGGTCAGTTTAAACTCGTTGATCAGCGCAAGAACAAATTCCAACTGCTGATCTGGTCGGACCTTCAAACGATAATCGGCATTCATTGCTGTGGAACTCATCGTTCCATCGGCTGAATACAACCGGTTAAAATTCTTCGTCTTTTCCACATTTCTATTCTCGGCAAACATTCGTGTCTGCTCAGGAATATTCCCTTCGTAACCAAGAATATCAGATTCCAGCGTGAGAATGATCTTCGCTTCATTCCATTTGATCAACGGAAACACCGATGAACCGGTCGATTTCGTCCATGCCGATCTGCGGTTCAGATCGTTGAACAATTCGTACGAATAGAATTTTGCCGTCGGATATTTTACAGCAAAATCTGAAAACACTTTTTTTGCGGTCGGCGATGTTACCGTATGCGAAACAACCGCGATCTCTTTTCCTTCTTTTACCGCTGCTGTCAGCGCCGCGATAATTTGTGTATCAATTTCTTTCCATGAACTTTTCGATAAGATCCCGGATTCAACGAGCATCGGATCCTTCAACCGTTCCGGATCGTACAGATTTAAAATGCTTGCCTGACCTTTTGCGCTGATCTTTCCTTTGTTCACGGGATGATCCGGATTGCCGTCGATCTTGATGGGACGGCCTTCGCGCGTTTTGATCAGAATTCCGTACTCTTGTCCATTCTCAACCATTGTTGAAGCATAATAATTTGCAATACCAAGAGTGATCTCTTCCGGTTTTTTTGTATACGGTACAATCTCACCTTTATCTCTGTAATTGGTACAGCCGGCAGCAGCAAACGCTGCAGAAGCTGAGACCAATGCCAAAAATTGCTTACGGTTGATCGGTGACATGGCATCAACGTCAAATCCGCCGGTAACGTCCTTCGCAAACTCACGCGCTTTCTCTTCGTTCACGGAAGGATCGTTGTGATATGCACGGAGACTTTTCCAATATTTCGATTCGTTCGTAGTGTTATCGTTCGAAGGTTCCATTGTTACTTTCTTTTCTCCCGTTTCACAGCCATCGGATTGATGGTGATTGAAATGTTCTGTTCAGGATTCTTCACTTCTTGTTGTTTCTTCGCAAAAAGACCGAAAGGCACTGCGCTCAATAATGCCGTACCGATCGCGCTTGCGCCTGCTTTTTTAAAAAATTTTCTTCGTTCCGTATTTGTTTTCATATGTTTTACTTTGTTCGAACAAAATCACTTCAGTGTTTCTTTGAAAATCCTGAGTTCGTCATCTCGATCTTGCTTCGGGATCTGTAAGATGCTGAAACAAGTTCAGCATGACGTAATCAACTTAATTCATTCTTATCGGTGACAGGCAAAACAGTTTTCCGGACCTTTTTTGATCCCTGGAATGCTTGCTAAAATTGTTGGTGCATTACGGTGGCACGAAATACAATTATTCATCGTCCACGAACTTGCCTGCTTCACCACATCCATCTCCTGAATATTACCATGGCATTGCTGACAAGGGATATTTTTATTGACGTGAACGCTGTGATTGAAATATGCATAATCCGGAATTTTGTGGATCCGTCTCCACGGCATCAACTTACCTTCTTTATAATATTGTGTTAATCGAATGATATCCGGTTTGTTCTTTCGGGCAATAGTGTGGCAATTCATGCATGTATTTAAAGGCGGGACCATTGCGTGGCGCGATTTTGATGCGCCGGTATGACAATACTGACAATCAATTCCCATTGTTCCTGCATGAACTTTGTGTGAGTACGGGATTGGCTGCGTTGGTGCATACCCTACACCGTCACGTTCCGCACGCGATACATAAAACGTGAAGGTCAACGAGGCAAGAGCCACAAAAATAATTATGGGAAGGCGAATCTTGAGAAAATAATCAAGATATGACTTGTTCATTATGCGAACCTACGATCAAATAAAAGTGAGTTATCCAACGCTGTATGGAATTGAGAAAAGAATATTCCGAAGGCTGTCACAATCTTCATCAATAAACAGTTCTTTTTCTATTGGTGATAAGAATAGCGTTGTTTTAGGAATTGAAGCGGGGCCGACGAGACTCGAACTCGCGACTTCTTGCGTGACAGGCAAGCGCTCTAACCAAACTGAGCTACGACCCCA
>CAYHFN010000031.1:0-36585 GCA_964355925.1 uncultured Chitinophagaceae bacterium | reverse complement strand
AAACGCCCAAGTGATGAACTTGGGCGTTGCTGTATAGTGTAATTTAATGAGTTTTGAATACGAATAATTCTATATCCGTTGATGGATTTTAGAAAATGTTCCATCATATGATCCGCTTGTAATAGCACCCACTAGGTCAAATTTCTTCTTCAATGCAAATCGTATGATATTTATTGGGAGCGAACAAAACCATACATAAAGAATTGCGATTAGATATTTTGGTCGGGATGAATGTTTCCTACTGAGCCATAATCTATTTCGCGACATTTGTCTCATTCGAAATGGGTTGTCTTTTTTTAGCGTCATTGATTCTTTGTGAAAAACCGTTGAATCTGCAACAAACATAATCGAATATCCTGCTTTGCGGATGCGTAAGCTCCAATCATATTCCTCGTAATAAATAAAAAGCGATTCATCTAACATTCCAATTTTTTCAACAACAGAGCGTTTAATAAAAAATGCTGCTCCATGTGCGGCTGAAGTTTTTTCATTTATGCGTTTTGTCGCTAAAAGATGTTCGTTTGCACAGCGCCAAGTATTTCTCCCACGGATCAAATCAATTTCACGTGGCCCTCCAGCGTATTGAATATATTCAGGATTTGAATAATATCGGATCAATGGTGAACAAGCGCCAACATTTTCTTTATTTCTTGCAGCTGTAACTAATGGTTCGAGAAAATCTGACTCAACTTCAGTATCATTGTTCAACAAAAGAAAATATTCACCGGTTGCAATTTTCATTCCTTGGTTATTTCCTCCGGTGAACCCTGTGTTCTTTACGTTTTCAATAAGACGAACTTCAGGATACTGTGCTTTCAGCAACGAAACTGAATTATCGTGCGATGCCTGGTCAACAACAATGATCTCGATGGCTGGATAGGTACATTGCTTGAGAGAATTGATGCACGAAGCAGTCAACGCATATTGATTCCAATTCAGAAGAATGATCGATACTTTCGGTTTTTGTGTCATAGTTTATTTCTTTCGTTGAGCTTTTTCCCAAATTGCTGATTGTGTTCCTTTGAGATAACGGAATAAACCTGCATAGGCAGCGATATTCATGAGTGTAAAATATAAAGGGGCAATCAAAAGTTTTGAACGAAGATTAATCTTTTCCAACAAATAGCCAAAGAACGCTGCTACGTAAAATAATGTTTGTCCAGCAAATAATAATTGATAAAAGTGACTTTCGTTATACGCCAGGATACCGTTAACTATGAAAAGTAATGGTAATAAAAATGGTGTCACTGCCCAACGTAATACCCGATGGGAAATATATTGAAATGATAGAACGCCGTATTTATTGATGTTTAATAATGATTTGAGTCGCACCATCGATTGAAAACCACCGGCACAGATCCGGATCTTGCGCTTCATTTCTTCTTGAAATGATGCTGAAGGTTGCTCCTCAGCAAATGCATCAGGTTCGTAAATCACTCTAAAACCATCAGCGGCAATGCACATTGATAAATGGAAATCCTCGATAATGGAATCCGGTGGGACCGACCGATACAATTCTCTTCTGAATGAAAATAATTCGCCGGCAGCTCCTACAACGGAATGCAGTTCAGAATCCAGTCGTTTAAGGGCCGATTCATATTTCCAATAGAGTCCTTCTCCTGCTCCGTTGCCATCTTTTTGCAAATCCTTTCGAATTCTTTTCTCACCGGCAACTGCCCCAACACGTGGATCATTATAATGCCGAACGATGTTACGGATTGCTTCTTTGTTCAGCATTGTGTTTGCATCAGTAAGGATGACGATCGGAGAGGGAACATACTTCATTGAACGATCTACTGCTGCGAGTTTCCCAAGTCGTTCTTGTTTGTGAAGAACACGGATTCGTGTATCATACATGAATTGCCGCAATATTTTTTCTGTTCCATCGGTTGATCCATCGGTGACGAAAAGGATATCACATTTTTCATGGGGATAATCGAGTTCAAGAGAGTTTATCGCTTTCTCGCGTATGCAATCGGCTTCGTTGAATGCTGCAATTAATAATGTAATGTTTGGTTCATATGACATAGTTATACCGTTCTATTTTTGTGCTGTTTTAATTTTACCATAATCCAAAGTACAATTCCATATCCTATATACGTGTACAGAACAATTGCCAAAAGGAATGAAAATAATATTTCAAGTGTGAACATAATAATCTCCTTTAAGCCGCTTTCTTTGATTGTGAAAGAACCAAACGTTTCCATGAAGGAGGCATGTTTGAATACACTTCGATATTCTCAAAGATTTGTCCGGGACGTGCGCCGAATCCTTTTGCCCATGCAGCCATGCAAGCAACTCCTTCTTCCAACGGAACATTCTTAATAAGATCTCCAAACACTGTTTTGACATTTTCGTGATCAGAGAATGCATGTAATGCTTCCTTGCGTGCTTCCAAATATTGAATGTTCGGTTCAACACCCATTGAGCGTGCAACAACCGTTGCTAATGTATTTACAGAATAAGCAACATCGGCACCAACGTTGAAGATTTTATTGTAGGCATCTGGTCGAATAGCAGCGTTTGCAATAATCGGTGCAACATCGGAGATATAACTGAATGCTCGTGTTTGTGCACCGTCACCAAAGATTGACATTGGTTTGTTCTGTAGGATCTGATTCATAAAAATACCGATCACATTTCTATATGGATCGCCGATATTCTGATTCTCGCCGTACACATTATGTGGTCTGAAGATCGTATAGTTCAATCCCCACATTTTATGAGCGCAATGAAGGTCCATTTCAACGGCAAACTTTGCAACACCGTATGGATCTTCCGGTTTTGGTGTCATTGCCTCGCGAAGCGGCGGTTCGTTGGAACCATACACTGCAATTGAAGATGTGAAGATGAAATTTTTTACAGTTCCGGCGTTTACAGCTGCGTTGATGAGGTTGATACTTCCGATAAGATTGTCATTATAATTATAGCGTCGGATAAAGTGGCTCAATCCTTCTGCGGCATAAGCAGCAAGATGAAAAACGTAATCAAATTGGTATTGTTCGAACAATCCATTGACTAGAATTGTATCGGTAATTGAACCTTGATAAAACATCATCCCATTTGGATTATTGTCGGCAAATCCACCGGAGAGGTCATCAAGTCCGATGACGGTATGACCCATGTTCAATAATTCCTGTGCGACGTGAGAGCCGATAAAGCCCGAACAGCCTGTTACGAGTGATACTGGTTTTTTCATGATTTTTTCCTTTTGGTAATAGATGTATTTATTTGTGATACAAAAATACATTCAAAAGCAGAGATATTTGGATTATTTCGATGAACAGGGTGAAAGCGGCGACGAACAATTAGATTTTGACAATGATTC
The DNA here is from genome assembly GCA_964355925.1 of uncultured Chitinophagaceae bacterium. Taxonomy (GTDB): domain Bacteria; phylum Bacteroidota; class Ignavibacteria; order UBA10030; family UBA8401; genus UBA8401. The sequence goes on along the minus strand of CAYHFN010000031.1, from coordinate 33,257 downwards.
TCCCTATTTTCACTCAAGTATAAATCGATCATTGCATTATGGCACAGTCAAAATTTTCAAAACATCTAAAAGAAATCCACAGGCTCGCAACCAGCATCTATAACAACCGCGATACCTTAATGGAGGACTATCTCAATACCGGCAAAAAAATATTCGATATGCCAATCGGTATTATCAGTCAAATTGAGAATGATGAGTATACCATCCTTGCTGTCTCCGATGATCATGCATCGATTAAGAACGGTGATGTTTTCGTTTTGGGGGATACATATTGTGCGGAGGTTTACGAAAAAAAGACAACGGTGCTTCACGCGCATATAGGATTAATACCTCGTCTTTGCAGTCATCCGGTTTATGTCTCAATGAAACTTGAATCCTATATCAGCACCCCGTTATTTGTCGATGGCAAGATCTTTGGTACGATCAATTTCTCATCGCCGGAGATTCGAACAACCGGATTCCATGTACACGACAAAGAGATCATTGAAATTATGGCTGATGATCTTGGAAAAATAATTTCGCTGCATCAAAAAGAGGATGAACAAAACGAATCAGATCAATTTATAAAATTATTAAGCGAAGCGGTTGAAGCAAGCAACGATGGAATTGCCATTAGCGATCCAAATAAACCCGACAATCCTTTAATCTATATTAATAAAGGATTTGAGAAGATCACCGGTTATTCGACAATGGATGTTTTAGGAAGAAACTGCAGATTTTTACAAGGATCCGAGCGTAATGAACCGGGTGTTCAAGAGCTACGGCAGGCAATCAGTAAAGGTTTATCATGCAAAGTTCGATTAAAGAATTTCAAAAAAAACGGCGATGTTTTTTGGAACGATTTTCGTCTTTCACCGATCTATGACAACAATAACGTTCTTAAATATTTTGTCGGAGTGCAGACAGATGTAACAGTAGATGTTAATAAAGAAAAATTTCTTACAACAGTTTCGAATCAACGAAAAGAATTGATGTATGTAGCCGAAGAAATTCTGGCGGCTCAAACAGATGAAAAGGTTGTTCAGATTATTGTTAACCGGTTAAATAATATTTTATCGTTTGACACTGCCGCAATCTACATTATTGATGATCTCGAAAAAATGCTCCGACCCATTGCCGTAATCGGACCTCGCTGGACATCCCCTAATCTTGACGAGTGGAAAATTCCGCAAGAGACAGGAATTATTGGATCCATTATTAATTCAAAGCATGGCGAAATGATAAATAATTCACATTTGGATCCCCGCACCATCTACCCCAAAGGTGCGGTTATTCAACAAGAGCATATTATCGTTCAACCATTACGATCAGGTGAAAATGTTTTAGGTGCATTTGTTATCAACAGAATGTCTGAGCAGGAATTTACCGATCAGGAATATGAGATCGTTCAATTCATGACCTCCTATGCTTCATTAGCATTAGGAAATATCTCACTTGTAAAAAAAATAAAAGAGAGCGAGCAATCACAGCGTACAATCCTTGAAACGATCTCCGACGGAGTCATTAGCATCGACTATAAGGGAGAAGTTTTTTATGCGAACGAAGGGGTAAAAAAAATATTTGGATACGCAACACACGAACTTATTGGAAATAATCTTGAGATATTGATCCCACATGGTTTGCGAACACATCATCATGAAGGTTTACGTCGATACACAAAGACAGGCAAACAACATCTTCCAGATTGGCATGCCGTAGGATTGCCGGGTCTCCATAAAAACGGTCACGAAATTCCGCTGGAAATATCATTTGGCGAATCGAATAAAAATGGAAAAAGAGTCTTTACCGGTATCATACGGGATATTACCGAACGGAAAAAAGCTGAAGACCTGTTGAATGCAACGACAACCCGGTTAACTTCGTTGATCCAAACCATTCAAGCTGGTGTTCTAGTTGAAGATGAAACACGTCATATATCTCTGATCAACAAGATGTTTTGTTCAATGTTTGGAATTTCTGTTGAGCCGCAATATCTCATTGGAACCGATTGTTCAAATTCAGCCGAGCAAAGCAAATCGCTGTTTGTCGATCAGGAAAAATTTATTGGACAGATAAACAAACTGTTGCGTGATAAAATTGTTATAACGAATGAAGAGCTGAAACTAATTGACGGAAGAACATTTGAACGGGATTACATTCCTATTATGGTTGATTCAGTCTATAAAGGACATATGTGGCTCTATCGGGATATTACTTCGCGGAAACAGTACGAATTAGAAATCGAGAAGCTCGCACGCTTTCCCAATGAGAATCCTAATCCTATCCTGCGTGTCAAAAAGGATTTTAAGATTCTTTATTCCAATACTCCGGGAAAAAATATGCTCAATGAGGTAGGGGAAACCCAATTTGAAAAAATTCCTTCGAATTGGCAACCAATCATTGAATCCTCATTGATAAACAGAAAAACGACAGAATTCGAAATCGCTGCTGTAAAGGGGACACCGATCTATTTGACGCATTTTGTTCCGGTCTTTCCGGAAGGATATGTGAACATATATGGACGTGATATTACGGAGCGAAAGGAAGCTGAATGGGAAGCAAACAAAGCTAAACAAATTGCTGAAGAATCAATGCATGCGAAACAGGATTTTCTTGCCAAAATGAGCCACGAATTGCGAACTCCGATGAATGCTGTTTTAGGGTTAACAAATTTAGTCCTCAATACGCCATTATCGGATGAACAGGCGCCGCTGATACAAGGAATAAAATCTTCAGGCAATAGTCTACTGGCTATCATCAACGACATACTTAATCTTGCAAAGATCGAAGCAGGAAAAATGGTGATCGATCAGAACGATTTTATCTTAACAGATACTCTTGAAAATATTCGTATCGCAATGCTCCCTTTGGCAAAGCAAAAAGGCATAACTTTGTCATTTGAAATTGATCCCAAAATTCCCGAAGTAATAATTGGTGATTCGGTTCGATTGGGTCAGATTATTATTAATCTTTTATCCAATGCAATAAAATTTACGGATCATGGTGATGTTGTGCTATTCTGTAATGCAACATATTCAAAAAAGAAAAAAACGGGAATATTAAGTTTTAGAGTTACAGATACAGGTATCGGAATTCCCAAAGACAAATTGGAATCTATTTTTGAATCGTTTTCACAAGCATCACAAGATATCTCGGTGCGATATGGCGGTACAGGTCTTGGATTGACAATTGTACAACAACTTGTAATGTTAATGAAAGGTGATATTATTGTAGAAAGCGTTGAAGGAAAAGGTTCCGTCTTTGCTCTTACCCTTCCTCTTAAAGTTAGTTCGCAAAAGAGAGAATCAATTGTAAAACATTCTAGAGGTCAACAGTCATTTAAAAAATTGAGCGGTAAGATATTGCTTGTTGAAGACAACATTGCTAATCAAATGGTTGCAGTAAAAACATTGCAAATGTGGGATGTTGACGTTGAAATAGCCTCAAATGGTTATGAGGCTATTTCAAAATTGAAAAAGTCTGTGTATGATCTCATTCTAATGGATATCCAAATGCCTGGAATCGATGGTATTGAAACGACAAAAAGGATTCGATTGGAATTAGACGAACCACAACGTTCCACTCCTATATTGGCAATGACAGCATCGGTTCTCTATGATCCTGAGAGAAGAGTAATGGATGCCGGAATGAATGGCTATATCTCGAAACCATTTGAATTGGAGGATTTGCACAAAAAGATTTCTTCGTATTTACAAATAGATTACTCATTAGAAGAAGAAAAGACTCTTATTAAAGTTGAAGATAAAATCAACGTGTTTAAACATCTGAACACAAGTTTCTTAGAAAGCATCGCTCCCAATAATCCACAATTCATCGTCGAAATGATTCAATTATTTGAGAAAAACACACCTAAATATATTCAGAATATCAAGAAGGCATTGCAGGATAATGACTTTGTTGCAATAAGTAAAATAGCCCATACGATGAAACCTACTGGAGCTTATATTGGTATCGATGCGTTGAAACCAATAGCCGGAGCTATTGAAGAACACGCGGACAGTGGTTCAGATGAAAAGGAAATTGCCGTACTTGTGAATCAACTTGAAGTTCTATGTGAAGAAATATTTAACGATATTACCGAATGGAAAAAAACACAATGATAGGAGATTATTAATTTCATGAAAACATTATTGATTGTTGATGATGAACCTGCAATACGCATGTTGTTGCAACAATATTTCAAGAAAAAATATGATGTGGTGCTGTTGGATGGCGGAAAGCAAGCGCTGCAATGGCTGGAATCGAACACAGCAATTCCAGTAATCATTCTCGATCTAAATATGCCGGAAGTATCCGGTATCGATGTGATTACAATGGTTCGCGCATCAACACAACATCAAAAAGCGCCGATCATTGTTCTTTCTGCACAAGAGAGCAGTGCCGATAGAATCAAGTGCTTGCGAACAGGTGCAGATGATTATGTGGTGAAACCATTCAATCCCGAAGAACTCGATGCGCGAGTCGATGCAATCTTACGAAGAATGTAAAGGAGTCTATTGTGATCCGTTGTGCAATTGTTGATGACGAAGAGATGTCTCGAAAAAATATTGAACAGCTTATTAAGCGAATCCAAGACCTTAAATTGGTTGTCGTATGCAAGGATGCTATTGAAGCCTCAAATGCGTTACGAAAAGAGAAGGTTGATCTTATTTTTCTTGATGTTGAAATGCCGGAGATGACAGGAATTGAACTTGTCAAATCATTAACACATAAACCCGAGATCGTTCTTATTACGTCTAAGGAAAATTATGCTGTAGAAGCATTCGAATATGACGTAGCAGATTATATTGTTAAACCGGCAACATACGAACGTTTTTTGAAAGCGTATGATCGGGTCAAAGCTCGATTGACTGCCGATAATGAAAATTTGGTGAACGATGATGCTGTTTTTGTCAAAGTGGATTCGCAACTTGTCAAAGTTAATACAAGCGATATATTGTGGGTTGAAGCCTTCGGTGATTATGTGAATATCTTTACTGAAACAAATAAATATATTGTTCATTCCACCATGAAAGGGATGGAAAACAAACTTTCTTCCGATCACTTCTTTCGCGTTCATCGCTCTTATATTGTCCGACTTCAGAAAATTAAAGCAATCGAGGAAACCCTCATTATTATTGGCAAAAAACTCATTCCTATCGGTGATTCATACCGCAGTGCTCTTATGAAGAGGCTGAATATGCTCTGAACATTCTTTTCACGGTACAATAAAAAAGGTCAGAAACTCTCTGACCTTTTTTATTTTGGAGTTTGGTTCTAATTCTATTTTCTTTTCCAAATTTTTGATTCATTCCTGTTTCCGGATTTTGTTGAATACCAATCCTTATAGAGGATTCCATTACTCAATACCCACGGAAGATAATTTAAATATGTAGATTGGATATTTATCTTCTCAATTGGATATTCAAATCCACCGACGATATTAAGTACCCATGGCTTATTATCTTTTGTCACATAATATCGGCCAATATTTGGTTTACTGTTGTCTGCGGAAGTGCCGAAATATTTTGAATCAACGAGCATCGTAGGCGGTTTATTCGGTAAATGCACTTCTTTGCCGCGTTCGTTAACAAAAATGAACGGATTAAACGGTGCGGTTCCAAGTATTGATGGATTGACTGGTGTTGCAAAGTCGATCGCAACGTGAAGTGTTTCAGGTTGAACAAAAATTCCGATTGATTCAGTGTTAATATATGCACTTCCGTTTCGCTTGACGACAGAATATGCATTATCAAAAAGAATGATAGTAGCATTATTTTGTCCTGCTTCAGTTCCATTAGTATTGTGCGATGTAGTCGTAAAACTATTTCGATCAAACTTTACCGATGAAATCTGATTTGATGTCACCGGCAGTTCAAATCCAAAACCATTTTTATTGCTCCCACCTACAGCGCGAAGTACGAATGTCATATTTAATGCAACGATATCATTTTTTGCATTCGAGATCTGATGTGAAGAGTAACTTATAACAAGATCATTAAAATCATCATCGCCCCGTCCCGGAAAAAGATCTTCATAAACAAGCGTGTTAAATTGTCCAAGACCTGGAGTATATGAGTCAAACGCTTTTGTCGGATCATTTGGATATGCGTCGAAAGTATCTTTGACGCCATCTCCGTCCGTATCTATCGGTACGTCAATAAGCGCAAGTCCTTCGGTAGCAATTGCTTTAATGGGATTGGATGTAACACTGAACATACAATCATTGAAATCCTGATCACCACCGGCATCACGCTTGATATCTTCAAAACCTAAAACGACACGGTCAAAACCGGCATCATTCAATAACACGTTATGCTGTTGCAATAACAGATTTGTAACGCCATTCAATGCCTGGTTCGAGAAAAGCATCCAGTTTCCGGAACCGATCTTGCCGCCGGAAAATCCGTTTGAAAAGATCACCCATCCTATGGCCGTATTTGCAGCAAACTGTCCGATATGAACTTTATCGCCGGATTTCAATCCGCCGCCGCTTCCTAAATAGGAAACGTTGGGGAATACAATAGTGATGGAATCGATCTGACTTGTTGAAGTTGGTGGCTTGTTGACAGGATAAGTATAGAAACCCAACACATTCAAATATCCTGCTCCTTCGTGAATGAACGTTACCCAGACATCTGCACGTTCAGTAATTATTGTACTTTTATCCGATGGAGTGAGATATTCAGGATGAGTTTTGACAACTGATTGATACTCAGGCAAAGATTCGTTCAAGCGTGCAAGTAATCCTGCATCAATAATATCGCTTTTTGATTCAAGATAATTTGGTGTTCCATCGGCTTTCCATGAACCAAGATATTTTATCGGAGGGACATATGTAGTTGCAGCAAAAGTCGTTGTCCCAGATTTGTTCATTGAAGAAGTCTGGGCATTGACAACGTGTGCATTTTCAAAATTTGCCAATTTGTTTGTAACTGGTATCTCATAGAGCGATGGCAATCCAATATAATTTGTTTGCAAATAGATCACGTCAGTTGCTGTAGGGAGATTAAGGTTTGCATTAAATTTTCCCAATTCGTCGCTGACACCTTGTGCGAAAGGTATTGAATTTGCTGTTGGAACTTCCGCATATAATTTGAATGGAATACCGGATAAAATATTACTACTCCCAGAACGGAATGTTCCATGTGCTGTTACTTCCATAGTGGTCGCATAGTCAAAAGTGCTTTGCTGTGAATTGGGTGCAGGTGGTTCCGTTGTTTTCAGCGGTAACTCGCAGCCGATCGAATATAGTGCGGTAAAAACAATCCCGAAGGATACAACTATCCTTAAGAATTTTTTTGGTGACGCTTTGAAATGTTTCATATTGATTCTTGTATGATTTTATTTAAGTGAGTTAATAATTTGGTTGCGCAATATAGTTGAACGACTCTCTTCTCACATTGTTCGTTTCATGTCTGAAGGAGGAATATTGATTCGCATATGCTATTGCTGTAAAAAGCCATTGATATTGTATAACGTGATCCCTTCCTTTGCGGACAACGGTGATCGTTTCTTGAATATTGTTCTGTACGAACAACATCCGTTCTGCGAGTTCGAGTGGATTTTCGGAACCAATGTACAATGCAGCCTCACCAGCAATTTCCGGCAGAGACGATGTCCGGGAAGAAATTACAGGCACATCCGAGGCCATTGCTTCTAAGATCGGTAATCCGAAGCTTTCCCGTTTCGACGGGAACAACAGTGCTAATGCGTTCGCATAAACACCAGGCAGATCGTTGTAATGAACATATCCCGGAGTGAAAATATGGCGTGATAGATGGCTGGCAGAATATTTAATAAGAAATTGCTCTACAATACTGCGCGGCACGTCCGTTATGACAAGAGGGAACAATGATTTCACAGCAGATGCGTATGCGATAAATGATTGTATGACAAATTCCGTATTTTTCTTGGGATCGCTGTTCCCAAAATGAAGAAAGTAACTTCTGGGCAGTCCATATCGTTTCCGCATACTCCGGATTATCTTTTCATTGACCGAAGAGAAAAATTGTGTATCAACGCCATTATGAATAACCGAGACCTTCTTCTGTAGCTCAGGAAATCTTGATATGATCTGATTTTTTTCAAATTCCGATACGGTAACAATCTTATCAGCATTTGCCATTGCCCGTCTTGATACGACTGTTCTGTACGCATTACCTAATCGTTGATAGAGACTTTGGTTTTGTTCACCGAAGAGAGGACGCTCAAAACATATCACATCATGTACGGTTATTACTGTAGGCACTGAGACAAACAATGGTGCCGTTGAACTTGTGCAATGCAGGATATCGATCTTTTCCTTCCTTACTGCTCGTGGAAGTTGAATCTGTTCCCAATCCGCATAGGTAAATGCAGGTAATATAACGATACGTATATTTTTGAGCGATGAAAGACAAGAAACATCTTCGCCATTTCTTGTAAAGAGGGCATACTCATTTATTGTATCGACCGATGATAGATTTTTTAATAAGTTTAACGCCACAATATCAATACCGTGTTTGTTCTTTCGCAGCAATCTTTGTGCTTCAATTCCGATACGCATATTATTTTCCTACAGTAACAGTTATTGAGGATGTGGAATGCGGCGTATGCAAGAAGCCTTTATTAGCCGTTTTGATATTGAGAACCGCGCCGACCAGCGCTTTTATCGCTCTTGGAAATGAGATAATCGCGTGCAAAAGATCTTTTCGGTAAAGTTCATTTGGTATTGCAATAAAAAATGCCCCAATAAGTAAGACTTCGAGATGCATCCATTGCAGCGCACTACCGACTTCGCCAAACATTACTGCCGTAAAGGTGCATATAGTCGTTGCCATAAGCAGAAAAACGCGCGGCAGCATGATCATTTGTAGCCATTTATTAAATCCATCAATAGTGAAATTTTCCGTAAGACTTCTATATCCTTTCCGGATATTCTTCCATTGCGCTGCAAACCAACGTGTACGCTGGTGTTGTAATACTTCAGCAGATTGCACTTTTTCATCATAAACAAGAATATTATCGGCGTATTCGATCTCGATATGATTTTTGAATAGTGAGAATTCAAGATCTTTGTCAAATCCGTTCGTTGCGTGAATGTCAGACATTATCCTTTTGAATAACGAATATTCAAATGCCATTCCCGAGCCAATTAATCCTGATGAGAAACCAAGAACCCGATGTCCTTTTCGTAATGTACTATTTGCGATCTCTTCGCTGAGAGCATCGAGATACGCTATTGGCGTGTTGAGATTCTTTGCAACGCGATGGCATTGGAGTGCCAGAGCGCCATTGTTGAATTCCTTGTTCACATTAGAAAGAAAATCGGGAGCAACGATATTATCTGCATCAAATACGATGCAAACATCATAGTTCGATTCACCAAGTGAATGTAATGCAAGATTTATGGATTTTGCTTTTGTTCTGTTTTCATCTTCAACAATAAACACCTCTGCTCCATGTGACCGTAATTCTTGAAGGGTCAATTGTTGAAGAGAATCTGCTATGACGAAAACGTTGTATGCCGATAATGGATATTGTTGTTTAATAAATGTTCGAACTGATTCCAAAATTACAGCATCGTCTTTATAAACAGGGAAGAGAACGGCGAATCGTTTGACACTTTCAGACATCGATTTTGATTGTTTTTTCTTGTCAAATCTTGAAGCAACAGCAAAAGTGAACAAGTAATAGACGTAGAAACCGATATACGAATAGATAATAAAATTGATGAGTCCCATGTTCATTACTCCTGTCCCAACGGTTTTGCGTTGCCAGTGAATCCGGCAAGTTTTGAAATATCTCGTTTGGTCACACCAACGTATTCTCCCATTCTTGGCAATTCTTTCAGTGCACGACGGACAAGTGAATGGAACATACCGCTGTCGAAATTAAATCGTCGAGCATCGGTCCAAACAGTTGCTTTGCTTGATCGCACAGCAGAAATTTTCCCGTGTTTCCACATTGCCATGGCTAAACGTCCATCTGAACCTCTGTGTGTTGTTGTATCATACCCACCAACGAGGTAGGCAACTTCTTTTTTATATCCTACATTTGCTCCCATAGCATTTAAATATGGACGGTGGTGTTCGCGAAACCGATAGAGAATTTGCTTTAAGGTTTCATAGAAAACAAAAGTCGAACGTGTTGTGCCGTCGGTCGGAACAAAAGAATGTTTCCCCCACACAGCAACTACATTTTTCTTCACTAATTCCTCCATCAACATATTTACCCACGTTGATGGATATAGTGTATCGGCATCTCCCGATAGTACGTAAATTCCCTTTGCAGCCTGGAGTCCAGTTTGACGAGCCTGCGCAATCCCCTGTCGTGTTTCAAGAATTGATTGTACACCGCACACATCAAGAATTGACTGAGTATTATCTGTTGAATTATTGTTTACAATGATCAATTCTGTTGGATATTTTGTCACAATCTTTGATAACGAATATAATGTTCGCGCAATTGTTTTTTCCTCGTTCCATGCAGGAATCACAATTGATATAATTGGATTTTGTGAATTGAATTGCTGCAAACCCCAGCGGATTTCCGCATAGAGTTTGTTTTCGGAAATATTAGTCTGTTTATGAATATTCCACGATTGTTGAACCCAATGTGGGAGTAAAAATCTATCAAAGTATTTTAGCATGGTATCTATCCTAATTTTTGTAAACAAAAATAGCTGTTATAGAAATGAGATTTAAGAATTTTCGACGAACAGGGTATTTTTATCGATGAAAAGATTCTTTTATCGAAGTTTTTCCTTCGTATAAATGTGAATATTTCATTGGTACTACGGAAAGGAAAGAGAGTGAAATGTAAATTATTATTCCAGTAGGCATCTGGCCCCATACTTGATTGCCGTAACTTGCAACTGCTACCCCCACCACTCCCGTGTAGATCGCTGCTAGCTGTTGACGAAAAACCGCATCCTTCATTCTGAAGACGACAAAAAATCCTGAAAAGATGAAATACAAGATCATGATCAGATAGAAGCCAAGTCCAAACCAACCATAGTCTGATGCGATACGCACATACCAACTATCCAATGCAAGATCGGCAAGGAATGATCCCGGTTTAAATCTATTTCCCCAAAACCCTCCGGCACCGACCCCACCTCCAAATGGATGAGAATTCAAATATTGAGCGAGCCGAGCTTGATTTACTAATCGTACGTGCAGTGAAGCATTGTTCGGATCGAGAGAAGTTCGTAATCGCCGAATATCGTAATTATCTTGTCCGATATAAGTGAATTTAAGAAAACCATATGCAGCGGCGAAAATAAGGATACCCACAGATAGAACCTTCCAATTTTTGCTCAGTACAAGGTATATTAAAAATCCAACCGTGGGAACAGCTATAGCTCCTCGTGTTCCCGAAATGATCATCCCATACAAGCAAAGCAAACCAGAGATTGTGTAAAATATTTTTTTCCTTTTTGACGAAGGTCCAATCGCAAGAATCAATGCTGCAACCGCTGCATGACCTTGTGCAGCACCAAACTGTCCTGCGTCGGTATAGAAAGAAAAAATACGAAGTTGTCCGAACAAAAGATGTGTCTTCAAATTTGCTGGACGCATCAACCATTCCATTTCCGCTCTATCTAAACCGATGAATTTTTGTTTTATTCCCCAGAGAGTACCGATAACAGAAAGAATGATCCATAATAGAAGAAAAGTTTCAAGATGTTTTTGTTTGTTGAACAACAATACTGCCAGGGGAATACAGAAAAGCATATAGAATGAAACACCTCGTCCTGCGTAGAACCATGCTTCAAATCCAGGGCTCAACGGATTGAACATTTGCATTATATTGATGCCAAACCATATTACTGTAAATGCCATTGTTGGAGATTTTAAATATTGCAGATCATTTTTATTCACCATTCCTGAAAAAGCTACCGAAAGTAGAACAAAGAGAAGAAGAAAATCTATTCCCAACCCGACTACGGATCCACCAAGGGCCGATGATGCATATTTCCCAGAACCGACACCTAGGAAAGCCCAAAACAAAAGCGAGAGAAAACCGACTTGTTCAGAAGTGAAAAGTTTTATAAAAAAAATTGTTACCAAAGGAAGAACAATAAATAGTGCTAAGCCAATAAACTGAAGTCGAGCGATCGTAATTCCAATTAAGACGAAGAAGCTAACGATCCAAGAAAAATATCCAAATGTTGAGATCTTATCTGCTCCCAATGCGAGGAATGGTGTTGTTGATCTCATTGGTTCAACCTATTGAATGAAATTACAAGCTGACGAAAGGAATGAATGAACGATTCTGAACTAAAAGGATTCCATCCGGTCAACGACTTGATCATGATGATATTCACGATCGTTCCAACAAAGAATGTAACAAGTGAAGCTGCAGCAACACTTTCTGCTGTTCCAAAAAAATATAAAGCGACAATATCCGAAACACAATTTACTCCAAGCATTATCCACACTTTTACAGCATTATAGTGAGGCTTGTTCATACTATCTATGAAGATGCCGCTGAATCGATCAAACGGAATGAGAAGACAATACGCGAGAAAAAAATAAAGAATAGTTGTTGTATTACGATATTGTTCCCCGCCAAAGAGTACTGTTACCTGTTCAGCAAAAAAAGAGCAAAGAATGACGATTGGCAAAACAAATAGAGTCAATCGAAAGACATTCTTTACAAATGATCGTTTCATCTCTTCAATATTTCCGGCGTGATGTGCTTTTGCAAATTCAGGATAGGCAGCAGCACCAAAACTTCTCAAAGGAAGTTCGACGATTTCGAGTAACTTTGCAGGAACACCATACCGGGCAACCGATATTGGACCAAGAAAACTTCCCAGAAAAAATGAATCCGAACTGCGAAGAAGATTTGCTCCGACTTGTGTAAGCGAATTGAATTTCCCGAAATGAAATAATTGTTTTACCGTTTCCTTGCGAATAAATTTCAACGAGGAAAGAGGTGTCCACGATGAAACAATAGATAATATTGATGCACATGCATTGAGTGCAACGAAAATCAATGCCAGTTCGTCAATAGTGAAAATTTGATTGAAATAATTCCATCCGGTAAAGACAAGAAATCCGCCGCGAACAATGATCCTTGTAATAATAGAGCGATTAAACCGTAACTCAGCTTGAGCAATCCACTCTGCAACATTATGAGGAATAGAAACGACTGCGAAGATAGGATACCAAAGAAAAAACATTCTCCACGATGAATTTGAATCTATTACTGAAGGCAATACAATAATTGAAATGAATAACACTATTGCAATGACAATACTAAACGAGGAGAATAACGCCAATCCGCTGCCAATGACAGTGGATTTCGAGGTGTCATCTTTTCCTGAATATAGATAGATAAACCCCTTATTTACCATGCCAATGCGAAGCATATCAACAAGAGTTGAACCGGAAAGGAAAATAAACCATTGTCCCAGTACATTAGGTGAAAACGACCGAGTGATAAAAAAGAAACTCAGCAAACCAAAACCAGCACTTAGCAAGTTAGAAAACGTCGATACACCCTCAGGTGTTTGGGCAAGAAAAGTCAATCGTTTTATCATGATTGAATGTTCCTTCGGTCATACAAAGCTGATTCGATTACTCGGGAAAAATCTTTTGCCCGATATGTCCATGAATGATGTTGTGCAAAATCTTGACGAACTCTGCGTTGTTCATCACTATCCAAAGCCAGTGCTCGAACGATTCCAAGAAAGAAATCTTCTTTGCTTTCAGCGATCTCAACGATACCGTCAAATTCAGGCAAGTCGGCAAAAGATGTCATCACAACTGGTTTGCCTGCAGCAAGGTATTCATTCACTTTTAAAGGATAGATGGAACGATTGAACTCATTCTTTGCAAATGGAATGATGCAAACATCCATCTCCCGTAAAAAATTCGGAAGAGAGGAAAGAGGATGTGCACCAAGCAGTTCAACGTTTGTGTGTCTGCTCAATCGCTTTGTGAACTGTTCATTCGTCGATCGACCTATGAATTGAAATCGATAATTTTTCAAATGTTCGATGACATAATCAAGAAGTTCATAATCGAGTCGATCATCAATACTGCCAATGTATCCTACAAGGTGTTCACTTTTTTCCCGTATCGTAGAAAAACCATTTCGCATTAACGCAAAATCCACTCCATTTTTCACAACGAATGTTTTGTTGCTGTGCGAATAAAAACGATTTGCTAATTGATCGGAAGAGGTTATGATGATATCTGCCATTGTTGCAAATTGCTTTTCAGAATTCTCGCCATGTCTTCCAAGCCATCCTGCCGCCGAGATATTATCATAGCAATAATAGAGAAGCAGGGATTCCTGTAGTTTTCCGTGTAACTGGATACCAAACGATGGATTAAACGCGTTGATAACGATCGGATCAGTAAACTTCAATATTTTTATCGCGGAACGGATCGATGATAGTATTATTTGAGCATTCACCGATTGTACCGTTTCGTAAACTGAATGATTCTTGATCCAATTTGCAGGGATGATGGGCGGAGGAGTCAGGACAAATATTGACGAACCATTTTCCAAAGGAAGAGAGCGCAGCCGATCTGAAAGACCAAGCATTCTCTTCACAGGCGCTTGCTGTTTTCCAAAAAAAGTTGCAGCGATATCTTTTAAGGTGAATTGGTAATCAACATAGAGCACACGATATTCTTGTGCCAGTTCGGATAATAGTTGGACCGTTGATTTTGCATAGTTTCCTTCCCACGTGGGATTGCCAATACAAATAATGTCGCGTTTGAGACTCATCGTGTACCTCGCACAGCTTGAAAACGGAACTCAGCAATACGTTTGATAAATGTGCGGAATGAACTTCGAACAATTGGAAGTTCCCCGACGAATTCTTCGATACGATCGAGTTGCACACCATTTACGATTCCTTGAATTAATGGTCCTTCGGGAAATGAAATATACTTGAGCACCGTGGAATCGGATTTTCTCCAGATACGGTCTGCACGCATTACGAACAAGATCAGTGATGATTGTTGTATCAATCGTACGGGAATCTCATTTCCCTGAAACGATGGTAGTTCCACAATGACAAAGTTTGATGAAATCTTCTTCCCTTTGGGTAAAAGATTTTTGTAGTGATCGGTATCTGAAAAATTTTTCGGAAGTTCAAAATGAATGATCTCTGATGATGAAACAGGCAATTCATGTGGAGCAATGATCGAAACAGTGTTCCCGTTTGCAATGAGCAATTCTGCAAATTCTGTTGAAACAGTAGATTTTCCCTCGCCATTCAATACGCTAGCAACAATAATTACTTTTTGATTGGAAGATGAACCAGTATTCATCAATTCTAATTTGAGATTTCGCAATATCTGATTACGAATTAGTGTAAGTGTTTGATCGTGCGTTGAATTATTTGCTATGATTGCAGTATCCGGATATGCAGCGAGTATTGGAAGACGGGAAAAAAT
Source organism: uncultured Chitinophagaceae bacterium (assembly GCA_964355925.1). Lineage (GTDB taxonomy): Bacteria > Bacteroidota > Ignavibacteria > UBA10030 > UBA8401 > UBA8401. The sequence continues at coordinate 17,871 of CAYHFN010000031.1, read as the reverse complement.
TTTTGCCCGTTCCGGTGTTCGGATGTTTCGGTCCAATAGCTCCAATGTAATAGTGATGATAATACTCATTAATGCGCTGATCAACCATGAGCCGAATATTAATAGAAATCGTTTTGACGGTTCAGCTTTCAAAGGAAGGATCGGTTGATCGAGGACTTTGATCGTCGTCGAAGCTTCCAGATTTTGCTGACGCAGCCGGGCCAAGTTCAGACTGTGCAATAATTCCAAATATTCTTTTTCGGCAACATCAATGTCACGCTCATATTTGTGAAGCGAAGAACCGAGTGGTGCAAACTTATTGAACCGTCCTCTGAATTCGTTCCTCCGTTCTTTCAATACTTCAATTCTTACTTTTCCTTCAATTGTCGCAATGTATTGTGAAATCCATTGCTGTTCCAACAACGCAATATTTGTTCCTTCTTCCGTATGTTCGAGTCGCGAATATTTTGTTAACGCTGTTTTTAATTGTGATCGAAGATCGGTCACCTCGTTTTGCAAAGGTGCAATGCGTGATGAATGTTCATCAAGCGATTGAAACGTCAGAAGTTCCGATGATTTTTTCCCCAATTGCACACGTAGGTCAATGATCGTTTGATTATTGCCGATTCGTTCTGAACGGTTTCCTAATTTCAAATTGAGATCAGAAAGTGATGCCTCGGATGCGGAATATTTTTTAAGTTCTTCGCGAAGCTCCCCGTTCATATACATCTCTTCAACGGTTAACTGCTTTGTCTGTTCGTCATAATTGATGATTCCATTGTTGATGCGATATGCTTTCAATTCTTCAGCAATACCATTCAATCGGTTTTCTGCTGTTTCAGTTTCCTGCGAGAAAAACTTAACTAGATTCTGAGCGTCCTGACTTTTAAGCGATTTAAATTCTGTAATGAATATTCCGGTAAGAATCTTCAGCGTTTGTTGTGTCACAGCTGCATCGTTCGACGAATAGCTCATCTCCAACATATCACTGATCCCCGCACGCTTCATCTTTAAGTTACTTTCAATATACTCAGGGCAATAGGGAAGCTTGTCGTTGTCCGTGAATATTCGCACTGCAGGAGATATATGTTCCTTCCACAGAAGAGAAAATGTAGAATCGACATTATCATGAATGACCATTCGTTTTCGAAATTCCGGATCAGCAATTTTCTGAAGTTGTTTGAACAGGTCTTCTCCGATGATTTCCGGTTGCGCCTGTGACTGTACAAGATGTAATGCCAGCACTTGAAGTCCTGTCCGTTCTAAAATCTCCCGGGAAGAAATTAAATTGAGCAGGTTATCGAATGAATTATTGACTGCATAATTATCAATGCGCACATTATCTCCCCCAAGCGCATCAGAATTGCTGGCGAGTCCAGTATAAATGAGTGTGCTGCTTTTGTATTCTTTTGTTTCGTTCATCGTTAACAGGAACACCAGAACAACGGGTATAAATGGAAGCGCGATGATGAATTTGAATTTATTCGCGATTATGCGAAGGAATTGAACGAGTGTCATGGTTTGTTCTCCAGTGAAATCAATGGAACTCCTACGATCTGTTCCAAGACCATCCATTCGAGACGAAGCTCTCCGCGAGTTCGTTCCAATGTCATTGAAGCAGAAGTGACCAGGTCGAGAATACGGCTGTAATCGTATACCGGTAATTCTCCGGATTGGAATTTCAATTCGGCATTCTGCTTTGCTATTGATGAATTATTGTATCCTTGCATTGCAATTTCAACAAGACGGATATTCGTCTGCACTTTTACGTAGTGTGATGTGATCACTTCGCGCAATTCCCGTTCTAGGTTTTGCTGATTATATTCTGACATGGCAATTGCTGCTTCATACTTTTCTGATTTTGCACCCATAGAGAAAAGATCTTCCAATGAAATTTTGACCGAAGCTCCTATACGATTTCCAAGATATAATTTGTTCACAGATTGGTCTCCGTATGATCCGTATTGTGACGAAGCCTCAAGTGAAAAACTCCGGAGCCATTCATTTTTTATAAGTCTTAGATCCTGTTCCCTCATTTTCATCGATTCAGATTCTCGTTTTAAGACCAGACTGTATTTCACAGCGGCATCCAGAACGACAGATAAAGGAGGTAATGTTGGACTAGTAGACAAACTATCCATATCTGATGCGTTGAGTATTGTTGTAAAAAGAAATAATGTTATTAGTATAGTTTTCATAGTTTATTCTGTAATTGAATGCTATGAAAATAGTCCAAAAAATGGCTAAATCTTGAAAAACTCGATGAATCTAAGTCATTATTCGATGAACACGGCTGGTTAACGGATGAATAAATCGATGATATAGCGTTTTGGAGGAGGTCGAAAGTGCAATCAATCCAATATACTTCAAAGAAGAAATGATGAGGAAAGTGCTCTTTTCAACAAATTAATCCAACGGAGTTGGGTTACCAACTCCGTTGGTCAATAAGATTTATTTCTTGACGATCGATTACGCTTTGTAGAGTAATGGGGAATTACTTTTTACAACATTACGCGTATCAACAATTGGAATAGAATATTTTGTAAAGTCGATGGATGCATATTCGTTATGAGCTGTAGAAATGAGAATCAGATCATAGGTATCGCTGATATCGACACTTTTCTTTCCGATGAATTGTGGATGTTCTCTGGTTGGTCTGATGACAGGAACATGCGGATCATTATAATCAACAATTGCGCCTTTTGCCTCGAGTTTTTCCATCAGGAAATAACTTGGTGATTCGCGGTCATCATCGACATTGGCCTTATATGCTAAACCAAGTAAAAGGATCTTTGAACCTTTCAGTGCTTTTCCGGAATCATTCAAGGCTTCCATAACTCTTTGTATCACAAAATCCGGCATTGAAGTATTGATCTCGCCTGCAAGTTCTATGAATCGTGTGCTCACTCCAAATTCACGCGCTTTCCATGTAAGGTAGAAAGGATCGATCGGGATACAATGTCCGCCGAGACCTGGACCTGGATAGAAAGGCATGAAACCAAATGGTTTTGTTTTTGCCGCTTCGATCACTTCCCAGATATCAATTCCCATTTTCATAAACGTAACTTTTAGTTCGTTCACTAAAGCGATATTGACAGAACGAAAAATATTTTCCATCAACTTTGTCGCCTCGGCAACCTGTGTTGATGAAACTGGAACAGTTCGAATGACGATCTGTGAATACAATGCGTCAGCAACAGCTAGTCCATCCGGTGAAGTAGCTCCGACAACTTTTGGGATTGTTTCTGTTGTGTAATTTGGATTATTCGGATCTTCCCGTTCCGGAGAGAATGCCACAAAGAAATCTTTATCTGCTTTCAAACCACTTTTTTCGAGTATCGGTGTCATCACTTCTTCAGTTGTTCCCGGGTATGTTGTTGATTCGAGAACGATCAACTGACCTTTTCTCAAATATGGATAAATCGATTCGCAAGTAGAAACGATATATTCCATTTCTGGTTCACGATTTTTATTCAACGGTGTTGGAACCGCTATCAACACTGCATCGCAAGTATTGATCCTGGAAAAATCTGTCGTTGCACCGAACAATCCACTTTCGATAGCTTTCGCAATTCGATCGGAAGAAATATGTTTGATATACGATTGTTTATTCAAGAGGGAATAAACTTTTTTTGAATCGATATCGAATCCAATTGAAGAAAATCCTTTCTCAACAAAACAAAGGTTCAACGGAAGACCAACGTAACCAAGCCCGACAACACCAACGGTGAATGTTTTATTCTCTAATTTTTGCAATAGTTCATTTTTCATTTTATTCTTTCAAGGTTTAATTGTGCTTAACAGATTAAGAATTGTTATTGGGTTTGGTGCAATAATATATATCGCCGCATGCATCCGTTAATCCCATTATTTTTCGTTCTTCTGTACTGAAAAGTTCTGAAACTGTTGACATACGCACCGTAAAACCTGCGCCCCGAAGTCTATCGATATAATCCTTACCGTATTTTCGAACATGATCTTCCTGTCCATAGATCTCCAACCGTTCTTCTGGATCGACGATCTCTGGGTTTTCAAAAGTAGGATTGTCACCGTTCAAGATAGGCACAAGCAATATTGCCCATCCGCCTGGTTTCAAAACACGAAAAAATTCCCGTATTGCTTTTTTATCATCAGCGACATGTTCTAACACGTGACTGCAATAGATTGCATCGAAAACATTGTCGGAATATTGGATATCGGTGATGTCCATCTTCACATCTGCTCGTGGATCAAAAAGATCGGCAGTGATATAACCGCTTCCCAATAGTTTTCGCAATCGTGGTTCAAAACCGCGTTCTGCTCCAACATGAAGCATTTTTTTGAAAGTTCCGTCAAAAAGGCTTGTCATTTTTTGAAAATACAACCAAGCAAAGCGATGGCGTTCCAATGCGCCACATTGCATGCAACGCCCGTCTTCACGATGTAAAATACCATACTCGCGGAATTTTCTTGAATCTTTTTGGCAGACGGGACATGTTCGTCCTGTGCCACGATACGGAAGTGAGAACACGACATCTCGTGTGTTTCTGATTGAATCTTGAGCCCAAAAGGGAAGCGATTGAAAACTATTTTTGATCATTGAATACTCCATATTTTTATTTTTGTAAAGTTATAATTAGTTATTGTTTGAACGTGATAATTTGTTATGCAACCTTTTTTATTGAATGAACATTGTTTTGGAATACAGCTTCCGGTGCGTAATGAGGGCGACCGATGCTAAAGTAATCAAAACCAAGTTCAGCCATTTTCTTTGGATCGTACAGATTTCGTCCATCGAATACAATATTCTCTTTTAATTGATTCTTTATCTCTTCAAAATCAGGATTTCGGAATTCGTTCCATTCTGTGAAGATAAGTAATGCCTCTGCTTCATTAAGGATCTCATATTGGTTCTTACCATACGTGACTGAATCGCCGAGCACTGCTTTCGTTGTTGCTATCGCTTCCGGATCGAACGCAGAAATAATCGCACCACGTTGTGTCAATTCATTGATAACCCACAACGCCGGTGCTTCACGAACGTCGTCGGTATTTGCTTTGAATGCTAATCCCCATGCCGCTAGTTTTACTCCTTCTACATTACCATCGAAATGTTCGAGAATGCGATTGAGCATAATAACTTTTTGATTTTCGTTTACGTTCATAACAGCATTCAGTATCGAAAAATCATAACCGTATTCTGAACTGGTTGAAAAAAGAGCTTTTACATCTTTCGGGAAACAGCTTCCACCGTAACCGACGCCAGCGTATAGGAATTGAGAACCGATTCGACTGTCTTTTCCCATACCTGTGCGAACTTTGTCAACATCGGCACCAACAAGTGAACAAAGATTGGCAATTTCATTGATGAAGCTGATCTTCACCGCAAGAAATCCATTGGAAGCATATTTCACCAATTCAGAAGAACGCTCATCCATGATAATGATTGGATTTCCGTTGCGCACAAATGGTTCATACAATGCTTTCATCATATCGGCAGCGCGCAAACTAGATGTACCAACAACAACACGCTCTGGTTTCATAAAGTCATTTACTGCTGCACCTTCGCGCAAAAATTCAGGGTTGGAAACTACGTCGAAATCAATCCCTGATTTCAAACCTTGTGATTCCATTGCGCGGCGGATTCTATCGGCTGTTCCTACAGGGACGGTACTTTTGGTTACAATCACTTTGTATGATGTGATGATAGCGCTTAATTTTAATGCAACATTCATTACATATGATAGATCTGCTGAACCATCTTCTCGTGGAGGAGTGGGGAGCGTTAAGAAAATGATATCGCTGTTGTTCGCTGCATCTTCGAGTGAAGTTGTGAATTGCAAACGTTGTTCACGAATGTTTCGTTCGAACAATGTTTCGAGACCCGGTTCATAGATAGTGATCTTGCCGCTGTTTAATTTTTCAATTTTGTTTTTATCTACGTCTACACAGATAACATCATTGCCCATTTCTGCAAATGCTGTTGCGCTGACGAGTCCTACATAGCCAGTACCGATAAAAGAGAGTTTCATAGTTGTAAATCCTTTCGTTGAGATTAAGTGTTAATTATTTTCTGTTATGAATTGTTTGTGTTGTTGATTGTGTATTTCTTTGCGAAAATATTCTATTGTTTTCACCAGTCCATCTTTTCTATTTACTTTTGGTGCCCATCCAAGTATGGCACGTGCTTTCGTTATATCGGGTTGTCGAACCTTTGGGTCGTCTTGAGGTAATTCTTTGAAAACGATCTTGCTTGAACTACCAGTGATCTCAAGAATCTCTTTTGCAAGATCAAGCATTGAAATTTCATCAGGATTTCCAATGTTTACGGGCATTCCGTAATCAGACATCATCAATCGATAGATTCCATCAATAAGATCGGTAACATAACAAACGCTGCGAGTTTGACTCCCATCGCCGAAAACCGTCAAGTCCTCACCTCGAAGTGCCTGAGAAACGAATGCCGGTATTGCACGGCCATCATCAATACGCATTCGTTCGCCGTACGTGTTGAAGATGCGAACGATACGGGTTTCTACTCCATGAAAACGATTGTATGCAAGAGTCATTGCTTCCGAAAAACGTTTTGCTTCATCATATACACCGCGCGGGCCAACCGGATTTACATTACCCCAATATTCTTCAACTTGTGGATGGATCTCCGGATCACCGTACACTTCAGATGTTGAAGCGATAAGAAATCGTGCACCTTTTGCTTTTGCAAATCCGAGTGCTTTGTGGGTACCAAGTGATCCGACCTTAAGTGTTTGAATTGGATATTTTAAATAGTCGATCGGGCTTGCAGGAGATGCAAAGTGAAACACGAAATCCACTGGGATGCTTACATAAATATAATTTGTTACATCACTTTTGATAAAACAAAACGTGGAGTGATCCATTAAATGTCTGATGTTGTCGAGACTTCCGGTCAGAAGATTATCAATACAGACGACATTATGTCCTTCTTTCAATAGACGTTCGCACAGATGCGATCCGAGAAATCCTGCGCCGCCAGTTACTACTGATGTTGGGTTGTTCATTGTTTGTTCCTTTAGGTTATTAATAAATAATTGATTAAACATTTTCACTTTGTAAGAGGGCTGGTATGGTTTTGAACATCAATTTGATGTCGAACCACAGGGAACCATGCAGTGCGTACGTATTATCAAGTTCGATTCGTTCTGCATCGGACATTTCACCTTTTTGTCCTCGTTTTGTCACTTGCCATAATCCAGTGATTCCCGCAGGGGCAACGAAACGTAATGCAGCCGCGTCATTAGTCAGTTTTTCTGCTTCATAAATAGGGAGTGGACGATTTCCAACGAGTGACATGTCCCCGATAAATACATTCACGAATTGGGGAAGTTCGTCAAGGCTTGTGTTACGCAAGAATTTGCCGATCGGTGTTATGCGTGGGTCATTGGCGATCTTAAAGAATGTACCTACATGCTTTGATTCTTTTTGCAGTGTCAGGAGATTTTCGCAAACATATGTACCATCCGGCATAATGAGCAGTGGTGAACAATATGCCCCGAGTATTTTACACTCAGCACAAATATTCAAATTTAGTTCTTTGGATGGTTGCTGTGCGTACATATTCAAATGGGCAAGGTTTTTCAACTTTTGATCGGCACCAGAATACATTGTCCTAAATTTGTATAATTTGAATCGCTTGAATCCCATTCCGGCGCGTGGAGCACAATACAAGACTGGTCCTTTTGATTCTAATTTGATTGCGATTGTAATAAGTCCCATAATAGGAGCCAGGCAAAGAAGCGCTATTCCTGAAACTGTGATATCGAAAATTCTTTTTGCTGTTGTCATTTTATTGTATCCTTTACTTTTGTGATACAAATTTAATCAACGAAAATGCTATTTTCGGTTTTTTTCGATAAACGGTGAAGATTAAACGATGAAGCGGTAGGAAACAGGGGATAAATATTTGCAACTGAACTATAGATCAATAGAGAAGAACAGAATTCATAAAACTTCTGCAAGCAAACTTAGAATTTTACATTCTATTCTACCTAGATTATTTTTCAAATAAAAAATTATATCAAATTTCAATTTTTTGTTTATACTGCACAGCAATTTAATTCATTCGGTATTTCTGGACAGCAACTGATGCAGAGAATTGTAAAAGTTCTGATATCTTCAATGCTTCTATATCAGACTGCTTTAACTCCAAATAATACGGTAAACGGACATGATCGATGTATATTTTTTTAGCTCCTTTGCGTATATTGTTGAAAGTAATAGGAATCTTGACCTTTAATTTTATAGACTCCTCGTGTTTTCCGCGGAGCGAATGACACAGAGAGTCTAATTTCTCTTTGTTGGTCTCTTTTTAACAATAAACGCCCAAGTGATGAACTTGGGCGTTGCTGTTTTGATTCTTTTTTCCCGCTCTCTGCTATTTTGGAGTCTGAACATTTCTTTAGTTCTTGAAAAGGGAGTGGCATGGTATCCCACACGGAAAATGTTCAAAAACGGGAGACTCCGCAGTTTTACAATTATAAGCAGAAATCATTTTTAAGACCGCTTCTATCAAAGACCTGCGGTAAAAAGCATTATTGAGATCTTACGGTTTGAAAATTTGATCTAAGTTGAGCATACAGATTCTTCATGTCTATTCCTGGAGCTCCCATAGCTGCTAACATTGCAGTCTCTGGAAGCTCCTCACGGACCGTTTCCATAAATGAATTAAAGTCACCGCCAATTGAATCCGGCAACTCAAAACGTGTATCGGCTGTGAGAAGCGCTCCAAGACGAAAGATATCTGTTTTGTGTTTCTTAATATCATCGTCATCTATTTTATCGCCTCGTGATTTTCGTTCTGATAAATCAAGGTAAGCTTTCGCCTTTAAACAAATGAGTGCGTTAATATCTGCCCGATGAAGACCCTCAACAATTGAACTATTTGCAATTGTATATGAATAGTATGTCTCATCCATTAAAATTGCAGAGAGGCTTGCATCTGTCTTATTGATATCAATATGCACTAGCCGCGATGAATATTCGCCGTCAATAGAATCTGGAATACGTGAGAACAACTCTAATTGTCGGGGATAATTTTTATCAGCAGGGTTAGTAAAGCGATAATATTTCCGTTCTTTCGAATCTTTTTGTAACGATTCGTATTTCCCGGCTTTTAAGAAATCCCATAGGGAACCTACAAATGACGTAGAAAGATTCTCGATTACCAGAATTATGTCGATATCTTTAGTCGCGCGTGGAGTAAAACCCTCTCCGCTCAAGAGGATATCACAAGCAGTGCCTCCGATAATGACATAGTTTTCTTTAAAGGCGGCGAAATGCTGACGAAACTTTTCCAATCCTACCATAAAATATCTCCAAGAAGATTTTTCAATTCCTTATTTACGCGCTCATCATTATCACCAAGCAATGTGAGATATAGGGATAATGGATCAACAAAATTAATATTGGCGATTTTGTCGGTTAACAACCCAGGATTATATTTCCAGAGTTCAAGTTCAATCTCGTCATCCATATTATCGCGATGATTCTCATCAACATATTTAGTCAATTCAGTAAATTGTTTTCTTTCTACCGCAATAAAGAGACGATCTCCCTCGGCAATATTTGTATAATGGGCTAATGCAGAAATATTAGTTCGGTATACAGATAATTCCTGTGGCACAGTGTTGATTTGTAAAGTTGTTCTGATTGGATTGATTAAAAAGGGTTGTGCACGGTCCCAAAGATCTCTTCGAGCACCTTCAAAATGGATATGTTTTCCTTTGGTTCCAACAATCTTACAAAGATCAAATCTCTGCAGATCAGCAATCGCGTTCGTTATTGCCATAGGTGTATAGTGAAGTTCATTCGCCAATTGCTGAAATGTTAATTCCTCCATGCGGTTGTTCTTTCTTAAAATCCAATAGAACAATACAACTTGAGCGGACGGCAAAAGTTTTTTGATTATTTTGTCTTGTGCTTTGTATTGTTCTTTAAGATCCATCATTAAATCCGGAAGAAACAGTTGTTTGCCGGGCACAATAAAATTGACTTTGCTGCCCACCAATTTGTTTCGTAGAACTGCAGAAACGTCCTTCAAGAGAAATACAATTGGTAATCTGAATATTTTTCTTAAGTTGGTAAGTTGGATCTTTAGCTGCCTCATCGGAGGTATTTGATTCTTTTGCAGTTCTGTTAACAGAAGATCCTGATTCATGAATCTAAGCAACTGGAATCGGAATATTTCCCTCAGATAAAAAGGCAATTTGTCCAGTTTATCATTGGGAACATTCTCCAGCCTTGAATCTTCCCCAACCGTATTTTTCAAGTATTTTAAAAGTTCATCCATTCGTCCCTCGATAATAAAGATATTTATAACACAATAAAGTTACATACTTTATTATTTAAAAACAACTTTAATATATTAATAAACAACAGGTTAACAGAATATTATCAAAATTGATGCAGAAATAAAAAACTATATTTGTTCATATTAATTGAACAATGTATATTTTTGAACATTTAAATTGACTTGTGTTCATAAAGTCCGTATGTTCACTAGTAATGAACAATGATAATTTATGAACAATATGAATATGAAAAACCAAAATAATAGAGAACTCGAAATACTTAACGATGCAATTGAAACATTTAAAAAAGAAACAGGCTTAGAAACCGAACACCAATTAACTGAACATATTGTAGGCACGTTTGGTGATGCACTGGTACGCATTGGTGATCGAAACAACGGAACTGATTACAATGTGGAAATAAAAACGAATTTGAACGACGTTACTATCGGCAGGTTAGCTCATGCGATGGAAAATTTTCCTAGGCACAATCTCGTTGTAACACGAAATGTCACTCAACAGCAAGCAAAAAAAATGAAAGCTCTAAACATTCAATTTATGGATACAGCGGGTAATGCATACATCAACAATCCCCCGACGTTGATTTATGTGTATGGTAATAGGAACACCAGGGAAGAAAGGTTTGATGTTGAGCGGGATATTTATGGTATTGCTGGAATTCGTATCCTTTTTGTTCTTCTTTGTGATCAGAATTTACAAGATGCGCCGTACAGAAAAATTGCCACTGCGGCCGGGGTTGCTCTTGGTACAGTTGCCGGAGTAATGAAAAATCTTCTGCAACAAGGATTCATAATGGATATTGAGGGGAAAAGAAAAACATTGTTGCGCAAACAAGAATTGTTGGATAAATGGACGAATGCATATGCAATGAAATTGAGACCGAAGAGATTGATTGGTCGGTATACAACACAGCGGGAATATCTATGGAGAGATGTTGACATTCGTGATGACAATGCTTTTTGGGGCGGAGAGGTTGCGGCAAATAAACTCACCAATTATCTAAAACCTGAAATATTAACAATCTATACACGTAGACCTGTTGATAATCTTGTTTTGAATTTGCGATTACGAAAAGATGACAAAGGAGTTGTAGAGTTGCGAGAACAATTTTGGAATTTTGACGGTGCCGCAATTAAAAAAGAAACCTTGCCAGCACTGTTGATATATGCGGATCTTCTCGCAACTGGCGATCACCGCAATATCGAAACAGCAAAAATAATTTATGATGAACATCTTAAAAGATATTTCGAATAAATTAGAACCAAACGTTATCGAAGCACTTCGCGATATTGATACTGTGTGTAAACGCCATTCAATTCCCTTTTTTGTTGTTGGCGCAACTGCTCGTGATATTATCTTTAATGCGTTATTTACCATTAAGACCTCTCGGGCATCGTTAGACATAGATTTTGGTATTCGAGTTCAACGTTGGGATGATTTTGAAATTGTTATAACAGACTTGACTCAAACAGGAAAATACCAAAGAGACCCTAACCAATCACAACGCCTACGATCATCCCATACAATTATAGATATAGTACCGTTTGGCGATATCGAAGTTCCTAAAGGCGCTATTGCCTGGCCGCCCCAAAATGATTTTATCATGAGCACGGTTGGTTTTAACGAAGCATTAGTGCATTCCATTGATGTTGTCGTTTCCAATTCACCAGAAGTACTGATCAAGGTATCTTCTATTCCCGGATTGGCGATTATGAAATTGATCGCTTGGAATGATAAATATCCTAACCGAAAAAAAGACGCAGGTGATTTTTTGTTTATGCTCAATAAATATATTAACGCAGGAAATGAAATGCGACTATATGATTCAGATAGCGATCTTTCGTCAGATCAATTAGAGTATGATCTGGCAAGCGCTCGTATTCTCGGTAGAGATGCAGGGAAAATCTGTTCTGAAGAAGCATTTAGATTAATAAATAGAATACTTGAAAGAGAATTTGAAACTGATTCTCAATTTAAATTAGTGGGAGATATGACCGGAGATAGAATGTACGATGACGCACTCCCTTCAAAGAACCTAGATCTGCTAAAACAATTTCATATTGGATTAAAGGAAAAAAAATAATAAAGGTATAAAAAATTATGATTGAAAATATTGAAGCATTAGAACGTCGTTTGTGGTCTGTTGCGGTTCCGCAATATATTCGATAACAACAGACTAAAGAAATGAATAATAATGCCACCATTAAATTAAGTCGAAATGAATTGTATGATCTTGTTTGGAAAACGCCTCTCATTAAACTCTCCAAAGAGTATAATCTTTCCGATGTAGGACTTTCAAAAATCTGCAAAAGACATCAGATACCAACACCACCCGCAGGATATTGGGCAAAGATTGCTAACGGACATACCCAATCAAAAATTCCATTGCCTAATACCTCAATCAAGACAATTGAAGTAATAGAGATACTTAAAAAAACACTCGCCGACAGTAACTCAGTAAACGAGAAATATAGTGACGTCTATAAAGAATTTGGAACGGTTCAAAAAACTGATAATCCTTTCGAATCTATTAAATCTTTAAACGACCTTCATCCCATTGTAAAAAACACTTACCAACAATTAAAATCTGAGAAATCGGATGAGTATTCGAGGTTGGTAAGTTATGGTGAGAATACGGCCGATGTTAGAGTTTCAAAAACTCAAATAGAAAGAGCGATAAGATTTCTCCATGCGCTTTTTAAGTTCTTCGAACGACAAGGATTTTCGATTATTTGTAAGAAAGATAACAATGATAAGCACACATACATTGTTGTTCACGGTGTTGAGATTCAGATTAGACTTAGTGAAAAGGTGGATCGACAACTTATCGACCAAAGCAAAATAAAGCCAGGAGTCTATTACTGGGGACCGAAATATACTTACCTACCAACCGGACAATTATTTTTACGGATAGAAAATATCTATGTAGATTATATGCGTAAGGAGTGGCGTGATGGACAGAAGGAGAAAATTGAAGATAAGATTGTTGAAATAGCGGAGGGGATCCTATTTGCAGCCATCAAGGATCGCATAAAACACATTGAATGGAAGGAAGAAGAAGATCGACGAGCAGAGCAAGAAAGGATAAGAAAGGAAAGAGAAGCAGCTCTCCAACGAGAAAGACATAAACGCGAGAAACTATTTTCAGAAGCCCAAAATTGGAATACGAGCCAGAACCTTCGTCAGTATATTGATGCTGCCGTCAAACAGCATGAAACTGTCCACGGTCCAATTGAAAGGGATTCTGAATTTGACCAATGGGTTCAGTGGGCGAATAAACAAGCCAATGAAATGAATCCATTAAAAGATTAGGGCAAGCAACCTCTTTTCATAACCATACAGATCCAATCGCAGCTACCACCAATACTTCTTGCCAGCGCAGCTCTGTTTGTACATCCACCGTTCTCTACGTATTTTGCAGAAAGCCTGATGCTATTTCATTCTGACATCCTTAGCAATTCTGTTTCAGATTCAAGTGCTTGATTTCCACGACGATGCGAACTATTTTATTGTATTTTGCGTCTAATTAAAAATCGTATGTGATGTTATCGATTTCTATACGACACGTTGTTCAACATATTACAACAATCAAGGCACCCATGAAACTTCCATCCATCTCCCAAGCAGCTGCCGATGCACGAAACACATTTTTTCGTTTCCCTATTGTCCTTCTTGATGCCATAATTGGGACAGTGTGCGCACTGGTATTAATCGACTATAATGGATCGTCCGGACCGACGGTGTTGAACCAGATCGTTTTTGGATCAATTCTTGGGTTTCCACTTTTAACTGGACTCGCCCTTACTACTGAGAAATGGAAATTGAACAGACTTGTTTCGATGGGTATTCAATTTGTCGGTGTTGTTTTTGTCGTGATTTATTCGACAACAGTTCCGCAGGATCTTTCCAGTGTGCCTGCCATTCATATCATTAGATTGTTGATGCTCACACTAGGAACTATATTATTTGCGTTTAGTGTGCCATTCTTGAGAAATGAAAATGAACTCGGGTATTGGAACTTTTGCAAAACAATTTTCCTCAGAATAATGACAACATGCATTTTTGCTGTTGTTATGTGGGGTGGTCTGGCGATAGCACTTGCTGCGCTCAATAATCTATTTGGTGTGGATATTCCTGAAAAACGGTATGGTGAATTGTGGGTATTCATTAATGGAATATTTACCACCTGGTTTTTTCTTGCAGGTGTTCCGAAAAATCTGGATTCACCTGACGACAACGAAGACTATCCGAAAGGTCTCAAGGTATTCTCCCAGTACTTACTCTTTCCCTTGGTTATAATATATTTCGTCATCCTGTATGCATATCTTGGGAAAATTCTGTTAGCGTGGGATTGGCCTCAAGGTTGGGTGAGCAGACTCATTCTTGGATTTATCGCGACAGGTATAACACTACTTTTATTGGTACACCCGATTAAAGATCGGATCGAAAATGTTTGGATCAGTAAAACTGCTCGGTGGTTTTATATAGTCATTATCCCGCTCACGATTATGCTCTTCTTAGCCATCTGGCAGAGAATCTCTGAATATGGAATTACCGAAGGAAGATTTCTTGGTATCGCACTAGTAGTATGGCTTTGTTTGCTTGCGCCGTATTTCATTTTCAGCAAGAAAAAGAAAATTATTTTTCTTTCAGCATCCCTTTGCGTTGCAGTATTTGTTGTGAGTTTTGGTCCGTGGGGAATGTTCGCGGTTTCGGAGAAGAGTCAGGTCAATCGCCTTAAGGAACTGCTTGTCAATAATCACATGCTTGTTGATGGACGGGTGCAGAGCATTCATGATTCACTGCAGTTTGAAACCACACGGGAGATTAGTTCGATCCTTGAATATTTGTCTGAATTCCATGGATTCGATGCAATCCAGCCATGGTTTAGCAAAAGCCTAAAACGAGACAGTGCTGGAATTGGGGAATCCTATACAGATCCGGCGTTTGTCGCAAAGCTGATTGGGATAACATATGTTCGAGTGCGGCAGACATCGGTTGACGGTACAATAATTCTAACAACGGATCGAGAAAAAACACTGAACATTGCCGGTTATGAACGATTGCTGCAAAGACAACGTATCCTCTCGGGAGTATTGCACCGGGAATTTTCAGACCAAGGAATTTCATATCGAATCGGGTTAGATCAGAGCATGATAACTGTTTCGATATGGCGTGATACAAAGTCTGTTGATACTCTGAAGATTGATCTGATACCTTTTATCGATAATCTTAAAGCAAAATACGGGATTGTATCCACAGAAAAAATTTCCCCCGAAGAGATGGCATTAGTTGCTGCCAACCGTTCAGCCATAATCAAAATTTTTCTTTCAACCATTACGATTCAACAGAATGAGAAAAAGTTGAAGGTCATCTCCTTTGAGGCACAGGTCGCATATAAGCAGGGGATAGGATTCTAATTCCAACTGAACTGCTAGTACCAAACAAGTGATGGAGTATGAAATGGGACCGCCAAAATGGTCGGGATTTTCATTTTATAGCATATACTGTGTATGTCGTATATTCCTTAGAACACGATCTAGTACATAATGGTCATACCGAGGGGTGAAAACGTCGAGTTGGAGAACACCACCGGTTGAGGTCTTCTCAACAAGGCCGTTTTTCCCGATGCGTTTGGTGAATCGAGAGGAAGTAGAAATCAGATCTGAGTCGATGAAGGATATCTCGAAGTACTCTATTGAATTTTACTATTAACGATCTCGAGAATTTCTTTTTCGAGTGCCATTGCCTTGCTCTCCAACTCTGCACCGTTGTGAAGTTTTTCTTTTGCAAAATCAGATTCCTTCATCCCTGCGGCATTGATCTTCACATTCAAAAATGCACCCATCACGGCGGACCGCGCGCACAACGCACCGACCCCTGCATCACTCACCGAATTCGGATTTCCTTTTTCCGCCATTGCCTTTATCAGCTCCATTGATGCGTACGATGTCTCCATCACCTGGAAGGGGATTTCAATCGCATATCGTGTTGCTGTAGCAATCGCCTCAGACCGTAATTTTTTTTCTGCGTCTGTTGATCTTGGAAGTTTGTACGAATCCATGATTGCATTGAATGCATTGGTGTCTTCATCAACTAGGAACAACAGTTTGTCCTTGATCGCCTGACCCCTTTCTGCCCAAGTGGAAAATTCCTCCCACCGTTCATCCCAGCCGGCTTTGTGGGACGATAAGTTTGCCACCATCGTTCCCAGCGAAGCTCCCAGTGCGCCGATGTATGCAGAAATTGATCCGCCTCCCGGAGCAGGTGATTCTGATGCTGTTTCGTTTGCGAATCCCTTGCAGGTGTAGTCGATCAATTTCTTTTTTGAATTGTCTTCCAGCAGATATTCTATGATCTTTTCTTTTGGATTGAACGGTTTGAGATCATCGAGGCCAAGCGATTTTATCGCTATTGTTATTATTTCTTCCTCGGCGATACCGACTGAACGCTGCTGTTTTTTTAAAAAATATTTTCCTGCATCGAGCATGGACTGTAAGGGTATCAATCCAACCAATTCAGAACCGGTGACCCGTATTCCCCGTTCCAATGCCTTTTTCGATGCCTCTTCAAATGCAATGTGAACAGGAGTGATGGTGATATTGGTAAGATTTATTGAAATTTGTGCAATACCGTATTCTTCAATGTACCATCCGATGGCCTTCACCGCTTTCAACGTGCCTGGAATGTACAGATCTTCCCCTTTTTCATTTTTAAGGATCTTGCCTGCGATCTGGTTGCCTTCTCTTTTCGGACGCCCCTTTTCTCTAATATCAAACGCAATTGCATTTGCTCTTCGCACAGATGTTGTATTCAGGTTTACATTATAGGCGATCAAAAAATCCCTAGCGCCGACGGCAGTTGCTCCTGCTGTAGCATTAAATTCAGTAGGACCAAAGTCGGGTTTCCATTCCGGGTCGGACAATTTCTTTTGAAGCCCTTCATATTCTCCTGCGCGGCAGTTCGCAAGATTTCTTCGCTCCTCGGTATAGGCAGCGTACTCATAGCAATACACGGGAATGGAAAGATCCTTTCCAATGCGTTCTGCCAGGCGTCGTGCGTACACAACTGTTTCTTCCATTGTAATTCCGGAAATCGGAATGAGCGGGCAGACATCGGTCGCGCCCATGCGGGGGTGTTCACCGGTATGATTTCTCATGTCAATAATTTCAGAAGCTTTCTTTACCGCCTGAAATGCAGCTTCAAGAACTGCCTCCGGTTCACCGACAAACGTTACCACTGTTCTGTTGGTAGCCTTTCCGGGGTCCACATCAAGCAGCCGGACGCCGTCAACCCGTTCAATCTGAGAAGTGATCTGTTTTATGATAGCCATGTTCCGTCCTTCGCTGAAATTCGGAACACATTCGATTAATTTTTTCATACTGATCCACATTGGGTTATTGAATTTTCTCATTCATTACCATCACAACAGCGGAATTATCATCCAAAGAATAAGGAAATAAATGATAAGAAGGAATAGAGTTTCAGAATATTTTCAATCGTCATATTTGCAGGATGAGGCAGGGGTATTTCAATCAACGGCGGTTTGTATCAATGGAGGATG
>CAYHFN010000030.1:33993-37364 GCA_964355925.1 uncultured Chitinophagaceae bacterium | reverse complement strand
GGCGCAATGACAATACTATCTTGAAACTTGAGCACAATTCTTATACATTCTATATAATATAAAGGAGTTTTATTTCATGCTATCTGACAACATCAATCTTCTTACTGCGTTTATCTTTGGGCTACTCTCGTTTTTCTCTCCGTGCGTACTCCCAATCATTCCTGGATATATCTCTTTCATATCCGGACATACTCTTGATGATATAAAAGGAGAAAATAAATCTGCGGCACGAGCCGTTATGATAAACTCTCTGGTGTTTATCTCCGGATTCACACTTATTTTTGTTCTGATGGGAGCAGCAGCAACTTCAATTGGACAGTTGCTCAATGACAATCTGAATATCATTAGCAAAATAGCTGGTGGAGTTATAATCATCTTTGGTCTTCATATGATTGGGATTTTTAAGATCGGTTTTCTCAATTATGAAAAACGTTTCCACTTACAAGAGAAAAAACTCGGGTTTTTAGGCTCTTTTACAGTTGGCGCGGCTTTTGCATTTGGTTGGACACCATGTATTGGTCCGGTTTTAGCTGGAATACTTGCTATTGCCAGTCAACAGAATACGGTGTTACAAGGAATTTTATTGCTCTTTGTTTATTCATTAGGATTAGGAATCCCGTTCTTCTTAACAGCAATTAGTATCAATAAATTTTTCAATGTGTTCAATCGTATCAAGAAACATTTTCATACCATTGAAGTTGTTGGCGGGGTGATGTTGGTAGCAGTTGGGATTTTAATGATGACAAATTATTTAACGATTATTGCAAGTTATCTCGCAAAATGGTTTCCGTTTTTGAATTCACTGTCGTAAATATAACCTTGCAAAGGTTATTGTGAAAACAAGTAAAACCTTCGCAAGGTTTTGTTTGAAACATTATCGCACATTATTTATTTTTTCAATGAGGAGTAATAAATGGAGAAAGAAACTCGTGTATTGGATGAAGTAACTATCCGCTTTGCAGGAGATTCCGGCGACGGAATGCAGCTGACCGGTGGACAGTTCACAAATACATCCGCTGCAATGGGAAATGATCTAAGTACATTACCAGATTATCCCGCAGAGATCCGTGCACCTATTGGTACAACCTATGGTGTGAGCGGTTTTCAGATTCACTTTGGTGCAACGGAGATCAACACACCGGGCGATCATTGCGACATCCTTGTTGCAATGAATGCAGCATCATTAAAAGTGAATCTTCGATCGCTTCAGGAAAATGGGATCATCATTGTAAACACCGATGGTTTCGGAGACAAAAATTTAAAACTTGCTGGATATTCACAAAGCCCATTAGCTGATGGTTCTCTCTCCAAGTATCAATTGTTTCAAGTTGATATTACTAAACTGACTAACCTTGCGTTAGCAGATATGAATTTACCGCAAAAGACCATTGATAAAACAAAAAACTTTTTTGCACTTGGAATGATGTACTGGATGTTCAACAGAACATTAGATAATACAAACCAATGGATCATTGAAAAGTTTGGAAAGAAACCAGAATTAGTTGAAGCAAATTCCCGCGTTATGAAAGCCGGTTGGAACTATGCAGAAACAACGGATGTCTTTGCCGTAAAATATGAAGTAAAACCAGCTCCACTTACGCCCGGTAAATACCGAAACATCAATGGTAACCAAGCGGCGGCATTAGGACTTGTTGCTGCGGCACATCAAGCAAATTTGGATCTCTTCTTAGGAACATATCCAATTACACCGGCAAGCGATATTCTTCATGAACTTGCAACATTCAAAAATTTCCGAGTAAAAACATTTCAATGCGAAGATGAGATCGCCGGAATTACAAGTGCTATTGGAGCATCATTCGGCGGTGCATTAGCCGCAACAACTACAAGCGGACCTGGTCTTGCGTTGAAAACAGAAGCAATGGGTCTCGCAGTAATGGTTGAATTGCCGCTGGTAATAATAAATGTACAACGCGGTGGACCGAGTACTGGACTTCCAACCAAAACTGAACAAGCAGATCTTTTACAAGCTATCTATGGAAGAAATGGCGAATCACCAATACCGGTTATTGCTGCATCAACTCCCAGCGATTGTTTCACGATGGCATTTGAAGCGTCACGAATCGCATTGAAATATATGACTCCGGTAATATTGTTGACTGACGGTTATTTAGGAAATGGTTCGGAACCTTGGTTGTTGCCTGAAGAAAAAGATCTTCCTTCAATCGCTCCAAAATTCAGGACTGATCCGGAAAATTATCTACCCTATCAGCGCGATGATATAACACTTTCTCGCGAATGGGCAATTCCTGGTACCATAGGACTTGAGCACCGGATCGGCGGATTAGAGAAACAAGATAAAACCGGTAACATCAACTACGAACCTGAGAATCATGATTTAATGGTAAAATTACGTACTGCAAAAGTTGAACGCATCGCAAACGATATTCCGTTAGCGAAAGTTGATGGACCTGAAAGCGGCGATATTCTTGTTGTCGGCTGGGGCGGGACATACGGAACAATTAAAACTGCGGTAGAACGAAAACGCAAAGAAGGAAAATCAGTTGCACATTTACATCTAAAATATATTTATCCATTACCAAAAAATGTCGGAGAAATTCTTTCAAAATATAAATATATTCTTGTTCCTGAGATCAACTTAGGACAGCTCATTAAAATATTGCGAGAAAAATTCCTGATCCCGGCAATCGGATTGAACAAAGTTCAAGGCTTACCATTCCGCTCAATTGAAATCGAAGAAAAAATCGATAGCGTTTTAGGAGGAAAATTATAATGAGCATTCTTGTAGATGAAGCAGTCAATCAATCATTGGTCTCTTCTGTAAAATATACGTCAAAGGATTTTTCTTCAGATCAGGACGTACGGTGGTGTCCAGGATGCGGTGATTATTCCGTTCTAGCCCAAGTCCAACGTATATTGCCTGAACTGAACTATCCGAAAGAAAAGATCGTGTTTATTTCAGGAATCGGTTGTTCAAGTCGTTTCCCGTACTATATGGATACATACGGATTTCACGGCATTCACGGACGCGCAACGGCAATTGCATCCGGTTTAAAAATTGCGCGACCAGATCTTATGGTGTGGGTTGCAACCGGAGACGGCGATGGCCTTTCGATTGGTGGAAACCATATGATCCACGTTTTACGCCGCAATATTGATTTGAATATTTTATTATTCAACAACCAGATCTATGGTTTAACAAAAGGTCAGTATTCACCTACATCAGAAGCTGGAAAAATTACAAAATCCTCCCCTGTTGGTTCAGTAGACATGCCGTTCAATCCGGCAAGTTTAGCGCTCGGTTCCGGTGGAACATTTGTTGCTCGTTCGTTAGATCGCGATCCGAAACATATGCAGACAATTATTAAACGCGCTGCGGAGCATAAAGGAAC
>CAYHFN010000030.1:0-33893 GCA_964355925.1 uncultured Chitinophagaceae bacterium | reverse complement strand
CGCAACAAAGGAAAAAAAGTAACAATCATCAACCAAAGTGAAACACCGGATAATCTTTTGTTCCTCACTAAGATCTTTCCTGTTGAAACATATTCATCAAATCTCGATCATCATATCCTTCATGCAGATTGTTTTTGTGTTATTGACACCAACTCTCCGAAACGATTCAGCGCGATGGCGGAAGTTGTGAAAAATAGCAAATCCTACAAAATTTGCATCGATCACCACCTTGAACAAGATCCATTCGCTGATCTGTATGTGATTGACACGGAAGTTCCCGCTGCAAGTGAATTACTATATCGAATTCTTATGTATGCCGATTCCTCATCAATTACAAAACCGATCGCCGATGCACTCTACGCCGGTATTATGACCGATACAGGATCGTTCAAATTCCCTAAAACAGATTCAGAAACTCATACGATCACCGCTGATCTGCTTTCGCATGGAGTGAATCCCGATGAGATCTATCAGGAAATCTTTGAGAATGGCGCTGTCAATAAACTTCACCTTCTAGGAAAAGCGCTGGAAGGAATTGAGCTCCACAGTAACGGGAAAATATGTTCAATGGTCATTCCCCGCTCAGTCTTTACTGAAACCAACACTAAAGAAGCAGATGTTGATAACTTTACGAACTATGTTTTATCCATTAAAGGCGTGATTGTTGGATTGGTGTTTGTCGAATTAAGAGATGGAGTGAAAATCAGTTTCCGTTCGAAAGGAAATGTTGATGTGAATATGCTTGCGAAACAATTTAACGGCGGCGGGCATAAAAATGCAGCGGGTGCCCGAATAAAAAATACCCCGTTGCAAGAAGTTGTTCAATTGGTAATAGAAAAAACAAAATTAATTTTATAGTAAAAATAACAGGAGCTATTAGTGATTATCAAATCAGTTCACTCATCAATCAGTTCAATATCGTCAGAATTTATTGCTACATTCGTCTTTCAAGATGAAATATTATTGAAGAAATCCTCAAAAGTATTAGCAGAAGCATTTGGTCCGTCTGTTGATTCAGCATTTGTTTCAAAAGATTTTTCGGCAAAGGAAGGTGAAACGCTCTTCATTTATACCAATAGTAAAAAATCCTCACGCTTATTTGCTATTGGATTAGGTGATTCAAAGAAATTCACAATTGAAAAGATACGCCGAGCAGCAGCAACAGCAGCAAAAAAAGCAAAAGCACTCAAAGTAGCTTCCGCAGTATTTGACATTGCAGAAATTGAATCTATTTCATCATTTTCCTCTGAAGAAATTGTCGTTGCAATATCGGAAGCCTCTCTTCTTTCATTGTATAAATATGATAAATATGTATCAAAAGAAAAAAATGGAAAGAAATTAGCTTCTATTACACTTTGTTCAACTTCAAAAAACATAAAAAGCTTTCAAAACGGAATTCATACAGGACAGATCATTGCTGAGGCAACGATCCACGCTCGTGATTTAACAAATGCGCCAGGAAGTGAGATTTATCCTGAAACATTAGCAAAGGAAACAATTCAGATTGGCAAAAAAGCAGGATTCTCAGTAACGGTATTTGATAGAAAAAAAATTGCCAAACTTGGTATGGGCGGCGTGATTGGAGTAAGTAAAGGAAGCGAGAAAGAACCGCGATTTATTACGCTTGAATATGGTAAGCAATACAAAAAAAATGGAACGATCGCGCTTGTCGGAAAAGGTGTAACGTTTGATTCGGGCGGAATTTCAATAAAACCAGCCTCTGGAATGGCGGAAATGAAAATGGATATGGGTGGTGCAGCGGCGGTGATAGGAACGTTTGATGCAATTTCACGTCTAAAAATTAGTAAACATGTTATCGGTCTAATTCCTTCCGTTGAAAATATGGTGAGCGGAGCTGCGGTAAAACCTGGAGATATTATTCGTCACTATAATGGAAAAACTTCTGAAGTTGATAATACCGATGCAGAAGGGCGGTTGATACTTGCAGATGCACTTTCTTATGCTGAAATATTCAATCCGGATGTTGTGATAGATCTTGCTACACTCACTGGTGCGTGCGTTGTAGCGCTTGGTCATTATGCAAGCGGAATGATGGGAAACGACCAAAAAATTATGGATGCTTTATCGTCTGCAGGTGATAAAACATACGACCGTGTTTGGCAATTGCCGATGTATGATGAATATGAAAAATTGATCAAAAGCGATGTTGCTGATGTCAAAAATGTCGGGGGACGATGGGCTGGGGCAATTACCGCAGGGTGGTTTTTGAAGAAATTTATTGGCGACTATAAATGGGTTCATTTGGATATTGCTGGAACTGTTATTCTCGAAGAAAATCAAGATTATACTCCTCGAGGCGGATCAGGTGCAGGAGTCCGTTTGCTTGTTGAATTTTTGAAAAACTGGAAATAATAATGGCATATCAAAAATTTGAAACAGAGATTATAGTCAGACCAGATGATATCGATATGAACAATCACGTCCATAGTTCAAAATACTTTGATTATGTCCTTACTGCCCGTTATGATCAAATGACCAGATTCTACAAAATGCCGATGGAACAGTTCATTGCTCGGGGTTTTGGATGGGTTATCAGCGGCTGCACAATGCATTTCAAACGATCTATGAAGCTCGGTGATATAGCGGTGGTAAAGACACAGATTCACGAAGTGCGAACGAATGGTGTGAATGTTTTGTTTGAGATAGTAAGAAAAGAAACAAACAAGATCTGTGTTGATGGGATGTTTGAATATACAATGATCAATCTTCAAACAGAGCGATCAGAGATAATTCCAGAAGACATTATTCAAAAATATAGTATCTAACAATTATGGGAGCTTTATGAAAAAACTATTTTTATCTCTACTCATCACGGTTGGAGTTATCTCTGCAGGAACACCGTTAACTACCGAGAATTTTTTCTTGAATGATTACAACGGGAAAAAGATCTCTCTCACTGACTTTAAGGATTCAAAAGCTATCGTGTTGATGTTTATTTCCACACAATGTCCGGTTTCCAACGCATACAATGAAAGAATGGCTTCATTGTACAACGATTACAATAGTAAAAACATTACAATCCTCGGCATCAATTCCAATAAAGCCGAAACGCCTGAGGATATCAAGGAACATGCTCAAGAACAAAAATTTGGATTTGATATTCTGAAAGATGTCAATAATGTCATCGCCGATAAATTTCAGGCGAGTCATACCCCCGAAGTATACGTAATACATCCAGTGACCTTCACTGTTTTATATCATGGCAGAATCGATGATTCGCAGCGTGAAGCAAAAGTGCAATCAAAGGATCTTCGTGTTGCTCTTGATGAGATTATCGCCGGTAAATCAGTTACAAACAGAGAGACAAAAGCATTCGGATGTTCGATCAAACGTGTTAATTAACGATGAAGTATTTATTTATGAGAAGCCGAGTAATGCTCGGCTTCTTTTTTTTACTGTCTTATTCCACCATTTCTATTTCTCAAACTGTCACTCCAATAACAGAAATACTATTGGATTCGCTGATCTCAAACAGAAATGGTAATATTCTGTTATTGAACATCTGGGCAACATGGTGCGAACCATGCAAAGAAGAATTTCCCGATCTTATAAAGCTTTCATCTGAATACAAGAATAAGAAAGTGCAAATCGTAACGATCAGCGTTGATTATCCGGATGAAGTGACTGAAAAGATCATTCCGTTTCTTAACTCGTCACCCGTTCCATTTACGACGTACGTAGCAGACTTTCCTTCGCAAGATAGCTTGATCAATAAATTTAATCCTGAATGGTCAGGTGCAGTGCCAGCAACGATTATTTTTGATAGCAATGGAATTCAGAGAAAGTTCCTTTTAGGGAAACAATCATTTCAACAGTTTAAAAATGATGTTGATGATCTTCTTCAACAATAGTAATGTAATAAAAAGACTACATCGATGATCAATTTCATTCCACTGGGTGGCGCAAATGATATTGGCGCTTCCTGTTACTATTTGAATATTGAAGGGACTGGAATTATACTGGATAGTGGGACTCATCCCCGCAAATTTGGAATTGATTCTCTTCCCCAATTTGATTTTATCAAAGACATGAATGTTGATGTTGCGTTGATCTCTCATGCACATCAAGATCACATTGATTCTCTTCCCTATCTAGTACAACGACATCCATATATTCGAATTGTAACGACGCCTCAAACACGAGCGGTAGCAGAAATTACACTTCATAATTCCGTCAATATCCTTCAGGAACAACTAAAAGATGAACTAAAAATAAGAGCATACACACACGAAGAGATCGATCTGCTCATTCAAAGCATTGAATGGCGTGCATATGAAGAACAATTCACAATAAATGGATATCGTCATTCCAGCAATGAACCGATCAAAGCATCATTTCACGATGCCGGGCATATTCTTGGTTCTGCAGGTACTTTATTGGAACATAAGGGACGGACCATTTTTTATACTGGTGATATCAATCTGGATAGACAATCGTTACTTTCAGGAGCACAACTACCAAAGCAAAAAGTTGACATTCTTATACTCGAATGTACACACGGTGCTACTGATTCCGAACATCTCCCAACTCGAATTGAAGAACAAACTCGTTTTAAACAATGCGCAAATAAAATTCTTAGCAGAGGCGGTTCAATTTTGATTCCGGTCTTTGCTCTTGGGAAAATGCAGGAAATGTTATCAACTGTTTGGAAAATGATGCAAAAAGGTTCTCTCGCAACGACGGATATTTATACAGGAGGGGTTGGTAAAAAGATTTCCTCTGTATATGATAAGAACAGATATACTGTTCCATACAATGACACCAATCTCATTCTTTCTGAGATTCCTCAAAATGATTTATATGATATAGAACATATCGATGATCTATTGCGGAAGCAGTGTATCGTTCTCGCCGGCAGTGGAATGGTCATTGAAAATACACTCTCATATAAGCTAACACAACGTTGGCTCTCTCAGCCTAAATTCGGCATCTTCACCGTTGGATATATGGACCCCGAAACACCCGGCTATCGCGTTCGCCATTCGCATAAAGGCAGTTTGATCCAATTAACCAATGCAAGTGAACCACAAAATGTATCGTGCGATGTCGAACAATTTCGATTTTCAGCTCATAGTAATCGCGAAGGGATTCTTTCCATCGTTCAAAAGCTTAATCCTTCAACCGTAATTCTTGTTCATGGAGAACACGGTTCTATTGATTGGATGGGATATTCGATAATGAAAATGTTTCCACATATCAAAGTTCATGGCACTGAGATCGGAAAACAGATTTCACTCTTTGAATAAAACTTCTTCATCATTTCACTCAATTTCCTTATCTTTGATTATGCAGTCAAAGAGAACAATTGATTCGTCCGGAAATACGGAGTTATTTTTACAAAAGGTGTGATATGGCTCTTAAAATAGTAAAGAAAATCGTAGGTTTGCTTTTTTACTTACTATTTTTACTCCAGGCACAAGAAACAATTGTGCGTGAGCAGACTTCTGGAAGTGTTGTATATTTTGAAAACCACTATTATGTTGTCAATAAGACAAATACTGTAATTATTCCGTTCAGAATTCGATCTGATTTTTTTGTCTTTACAAAATCTACCGATAGCAAAAAAGACATTTTTTCAGCTAACGGTGAGGTATCCATTGAACTGTTAGATTCAACAGGAGTTTCGGTTGCACGGAATATCCGCACATTAGACTTAACCACAGATAATAATTCCGCTTTATATCTTCACACATTGTTTACACAAGATTTTATTTCTCTACAAGTATCCGAAGGGCGTTATAAAGTAATATTTAAGTTGGAAGATAAAGAGTCTAAACGCACTTTTTCCAATATTAAAGAACAAATCATCATTCCAAAGAATTCTACTACATTTTCATCAATGATTCCTGTGAAGATTTTTGCTCAAGATTCTTTTCAACTTTTTAACCTTGGCGGTGATGTTCTTTTTTCCCATAATTATGGGTTTGTTTTTCTTTCAAAACAGAAATATGATTCATTACGATATACTCTTTCGAAATTACAACCCGAAGAAGACACCAAAGAAATCATTAACTCGTCGGTCAATGTTCCGATAGTTTCTTTCCAGCAAAGAGCATTCTTACTTTCACGTACTTCCGAAAACATCCATTTAAAATTTGAGAATGCGGACAATTCAATTGTAAATTATATCTCAATGAATGGTTTGCAATTACGACAAGGAAAATATGAAATAGAATTCACATTCCCGGATTCTTCCAAAATCAAGACTCAATTCGGTGCACGTTGGCTTGATATGCCGCTTTCACTATACAATCTTGATCTGGCAACAGAACCGTTACAGTTTATTTTGACAAAAAATGACTATTCAGATCTTCGCGGAGGAGGAAGAGAAACCCGAATTCGAAAGTTCGATGAATTTTGGAGAAAAAAAGATACCACACCATTAACCGCATACAATGAAGTAATGCATGAATTTTACCGTAGGGTTGATTTTACATTCGCTGCATTTAGAACATTACGAGAAATGAACGGCGCTATAACGGATAGAGGAAGAATATACATTCTCTACGGCAAGCCGACATCTACTGAAAGAACATTAAATACAAGCGGAGCTCCAAAAGAGATTTGGACATACACTTCAATTAATAAAATATTTACGTTCGAAGACCCAAGCAAACAGGGAAACTATAAACTCGCAGAGAATAAATGAAACCAACAATTGCCATCACCATTGGAGATTTTAACGGAATTGGTCCGGAAGTTACCTTAAAAAGTATTGTCTCACCAAAGATTAAAAAAAATATTCAACCTGTACTGATCGGATCGTTTGATATTTTTCAATATTATGTAAAGATGTTCAAACTCGACATTGAACTGATTGAAGTTGAAAATATCTCAACAAAAATAAAAAGCGGCGCTGTGTCAGTTTTAACCGTCCACCCTGCAACATCAAAGAGTATTCAGCTCGGAAAGATATCTCCTGATTCCGGTGTTTGTGCGGGTATAGCGATAGAACACGCGATCAAATTATGTCTTTCAAAAGAAGTTAATGCAATGGTAACGGCTCCGGTTTCCAAAGAAGCACTTCACTTTGCCGGATATAATTTCCCGGGACAAACGGAAATGCTTGCAATGCTCACTCGATCCGACCGTGTAACAATGATGTTACTCTCAAAAACTATGCGGGTTGCATTGGCAACCGTTCATATTCCGATTAAAAAAGTTTCAGAGAATCTGTCTATTGATCGTATCATCGATAAACTTGATACAGTAAATTCTTCGTTAAAGAATGATCTAGGAATTAAAAATCCATCGATTGCAGTTCTTGGATTGAATCCTCATGCCGGTGAAAATGGAGCAATTGGCAGCGAAGAAAATGAAACGATAATTCCAGCAATTAGAAAGGCTAAAGAAAAAGGAATCAGTGCTTCCGGTCCATTTCCTGCTGATGGTTTTTTTGCATCGGGTGCGTATAAAAACTATGATGCAATTCTTGCTATGTATCACGATCAAGGTTTAATTCCATTAAAAATGACCGGATTTGATGAAGGGGTTAACTTTTCGGCAGGATTAAAGATCATAAGAACATCTCCGGATCATGGGACAGCATTTGATATCGCCGGCAAAAAGATTGCCAATCCGGGTAGCATGATCTCAGCGATTCAACTTGCAACATCAATCATAAAACAACGGGATAATTAATGCTTGTTCAATTAGATGATATTCGTGTTTCATTCAATCATCATACCGTGTTGAATGATGTCAGTATTGTCATTGAGTCCGGTGAATTTGTGTCATTGGTGGGCGAATCCGGATCTGGAAAAAGCAGCCTGCTACGATTGATATATATGGATCTACTTCCATCGCGCGGTGTTGTTTCGGTCGGAGAATTTTCCTCAAAGACAGTAACTTCTGAACAAATACCTTTCCTGCGAAGGAAACTTGGAATTATCTTTCAAGATTTTAAACTGTTGGATGATAGAAATGTTTTCGACAATGTGGCATTTGCTCTCCATGTGACCGATGCAAGTTCCAATGAAATAAAAAGGAAAGTGGTCACCGTTCTAACACAGGTTGGACTGAGCCATAAACGAAATGCGATGCCACATCAACTATCCGGTGGTGAACAACAGCGTGTTTGTATTGCGCGTGCGTTGGTCAACGAGCCATTTTTAATTTTAGCAGACGAACCAACAGGAAATTTAGATCCTGGAACCTCTCATGATATTCTTAAACTGCTCCTTGATATCAACGCAAAAGGAACAGCTGTATTAATGACAACACATAATTATGATCTGGTAAGGAAAGCGCAGGGGAAAATTATGCAAATCAAGGACGGAAATATTCGGGAAGTGCAATTGAAGCAGTAAATATTGAACATCAACACAGCACTTGTTCCACTCTTTTTACTTCAGGTACATCTTTTAATAACTTTCGTTCGACTCCTGCTCGAAGCGTCATTCGCGACATTGGGCATGATAGACAAGAACCAGTCAATCTCACAGCAACAAATCCATCGTCAGATACACTGACAAGTTCAACATCTCCTCCATCTGCTTGCAGATAAGGACGAACAAAATTAAGCGATTCTTGAACTCTCTCGGTAATTGTCATTTAATTTATTGTTTAGCAGGTGTAGTCCACCTTTACGGTGAACTACACCTGTATTAAATTAATTTGTTCCCAATGATATTTCAATCGGAGCAGATTGTTTTGAGAGGTTATTGATACTGATCTGTGCAGCAAGATTCTTCGATATTGTTTGGAAGATCTTTGACGGTTCACTTTCCGGTTCCGCATCAGTTATAGGTCGGCCTGTATCACCGCCAATTCTGATCTTTGTAAAAATAGGAATCTCGCCGAGGAACGGAACTTTGAATTGTTCTGCAACTTTTTTTCCGCCGCCTGTATCGAAAATATTTTCACGCTCACCGTTCGAACTGACAAAATAACTCATATTTTCTATGACACCAAGAATTGGAACATTGACTTTATTGAACATTGCCATTCCTCGCCGTGCATCTGCGAGCGACATCTCTTGAGGAGTTGTAACAATCACCGCTCCCGTGATTG
The DNA here is from genome assembly GCA_964355925.1 of uncultured Chitinophagaceae bacterium. GTDB lineage: Bacteria > Bacteroidota > Ignavibacteria > UBA10030 > UBA8401 > UBA8401. The sequence continues at coordinate 24,860 of CAYHFN010000030.1, read as the reverse complement.
GTATTTGTTGAACAAGTGTTAGCTGAATATCGCCTGTTCCGGGAGGAAGATCAAATACAAGATAATCAAGTTCACCCCATTCAACATCGGTCATGAATTGTTTTACAGCACCGCTTGCCATTGGACCACGCCAGATAACAGCTTGGGTAGAATCGATTAAAAAACCAATCGACATGACTTTTACTCCGTATTTTTCTAGCGGAACTAATTTTTGATTGTGCATCTGAGGCTTTTCGTTGATGTTAAACATCAACGGAATACTTGGACCATAAATATCACAATCGATCAATCCAACAGACGCACCTTGACGGGCAAGAGAAACGGCAAGATTTACTGCTACGGTAGATTTTCCCACTCCTCCTTTTCCGCTGGCAACAGCAATTGTATTCTTTACACCGGTAAGAATCGGAGTTGCCTGCATGTTCGAACGTTTCGAAACGTTAGCGGTCATTGTAACATTTAATTTACCGATTTGGGGAATGTTTTGGCGAACAACGTTCTCTGCGTGTGCTTTCATTTCATCTTTCACCGGACAAGCAGGTGTTGTCAGCTCAATAGAAAAACTGACATCATTTCCTTTGATAATAATATCTTTAATGAAATTCAACGAAACAATATCACGATTCAAATCAGGATCACGAACTGCGCGGAGTGCATTTAATATATTTTCAGTATTGATAGAACTCATTTAATGTTTCCTTATTTATAAATAGATTATTGATTCAATTGTTTTTGTTTCATCCATTCATTCACCCAATCCGTTTGTTTATTTAATTGAGGAACTGCAACGACCCTACCTCCAAAACCAAGATTACGCCAGGTAAACATATTGGTTGTAGTTGTTTTTACAGAACGGAGAGCAGCTTCGTTCATTGTAACATTATATTTCTTTGCTAAAGTTCCGATATATCGATTTATAGTTTGTTGGCGTTTTTCATTCAATAATTTTTGTTCGATTGTACGACTGGTGTTGGAGAAATTGGCACGAAGTGAATCATCAACAATCTTACGTCCTAACACTGAGAAGATCGTCAATCCATCGGTAATTTTCCATGGACCATTCACTTCATTAAGTCTTGCAGTAGAAGCATACAATCCTAATTCTCCCCATTTGCTTACTTCGATCCAGGGAGATTCCCCGCCGTTCTTTCCCCATTCTATTCGTTTTGAATATTTCTTCGCCAGGGTTGAGAAATCTTCTCTCTTATTGATCCTCTCTCGAAGCTCTTTGGCAAGCGAAACACCGTCAACCAATATCTCACGCAAACGGACTAAAACAGCCGCACCGTATATTTCCGGGTGCTTTTGATATTCACCTTCAATTTCATCCGTTGAAATCCGAATCGAGTCTAAAATAACGCGTAACAATAACAAACTCTTTCGATTATCCAACCATGTGGAAATATCATGTCTCACATTTTCTGTTTGCTGAAGATTTTTCTTTAATCCCTCTCTCGCTAAGAGTTCGTTTTGAATCACTGTTTTAATATTATTATTCAATACCGTCCGGATCTGATCGAGTTTTAACGATGGAAACATCACGCTATTATTTCCTAAACTGACTAAGACCTCGTCAATGGATAAATTACCGGAAGCAATCGTGATGAATTGGTTATTTCGATGTGCAGCAAATTTTTTCTGTAATTCAATAATCGCAGTGGATGGAAAAACAAATTTTCCTTTTGAAAAATACGACGCAGAATCAGATTTCATCATTGCAGCAATAGTGTCAGCAATCATTAGAAAGAGTTCCGGATTCGCCTCAGCCCTCTGTGGTGCTGTGACAGAAGCAAATACTTTTGTTGCGATCGAATCTTCTTTCCTCTGTTTAATAATATTTTCTACTTTTCGCAATCGATCCGGATGTGATAATCTCATCAATTGTTCGTTTGATTTTTTGTGTAACAGACGAAACATTACCCATCCGAGTGGATCAATCTCAACGGGATTCGATAGGCTGTCTTTCCCAATGGAAAAGACAATATCTTCGATAGTTTTATTGCTAAATCCAAACCCAATAGTTAGTGTGTCAAGAGGAACATATAACGAATCGATAAAATAAGTATAAACGGCGTTCCTGTTTTTACTCTGTGCAATTTTTTTATGGAATAATTCTCCCTCTTTTTTTGAAAGAACTCCTATAACCTGCACGTCTATTTCATATGAAATTCGATTCAATCCAATAGATACTTCTTGAGAAGAGGCGGTTATTTTTGGTAGAACTTCACGTTTATAGAATTCATCACGTACAAAAATACGCTCTAGATTTCTTTGCAAATTCAATGTAACAGAATCGTTCCCCATGTTTTCTTGACGGGCTTCCATTGCGAGCAATTTTTCCGCTACCAAAGAACGAAGGAATTCTAGTTTAGTGAATTCGATCCGTTCTTTCATATCTTTTTTTGGCCATGGCATCAGTTCAAAACGTTCTAGAAAATCTTTGGCTGAGATAATCTGCGAACCAATGGTCGCAAGGGTATCTTTTGGAAGTTCATTGGGTTGAAATTCCTGTTGTGCAAAGACCACTGATTGCATTATTAACGAGGATAAAATGATTTGTAGAAATTTCATTCTACACTCTTTCCCGTTAGTTGAACAACTGCTTTTTGATATAATTCTGAAGTTTTATTGATAATCTCATCAGGAATCATCGGCCCGGGTGGTCTTTTATTAAAATTAATCGATAATAAATAATCTCGGACAAACTGTTTATCATAACTATTTTGTGCAGCACCCGGCGAATATGTTTCTTTTGGCCAAAATCGAGACGAATCCGGCGTAAGCAGTTCATCGATCAAGATCAATTTACCATTCAATAATCCAAATTCCATTTTCGTATCTGCAATAATAATTCCTTTTGATTCTGCAATTGCCGATGCTCGATTGAAGATAGCTGTTGCCGTTTCGCGAACTTGATCACTTAGTTGTTTTCCTTCTTTTTTGATCATCTCATCAAAAGAAATGTTTTCATCGTGATCTCCGATATCAGCTTTCGTAGAAGGAGTAAAGATCACTTGAGGAAGTTTTTGACTTTCTATCATTCCTTTTGGGAGAGGTATCCCGCAAATTGCTCCGGTACTTTGATAATCGAGCCAACCAGAACCGGACATATATCCTCGAACAATACATTCGACCGAAAGAGGCTGCGTTTTTTTCACCAGCATACTTCGTCCGCGGAGATCTTCTCTATATGGCTCACACTCTTTGGGAAAGTTTTCTACATCCGTTAAGACCACATGATTTTGAATAATATCTTTGGTTTGTTCAAACCAAAATGCGGAAATTTGCGTAAGCACTTTTCCTTTTAATGGAATTCCCTGCGGCATGACAACATCGAACGCGGACAAACGATCCGTTGCAACAAACAATAGATACTCTCCGACATCATAAATGTCGCGTACTTTACCCCGTTTTAGGAAATGTAATTCCGGAAATTTTGTATCTGTAATGATATTCATTGATGGTCTCCCATGAAATGACGATCTAGATGAATTGCAGTTTGTAACCGCTGCATATATTCGAGACGTGGAATTTCTAAACAACCTAGAGTCAATAGGTGTGGATTTGAATACTGAGTATCCAGTAATACAAATCCTCGTTCAATCAATCTTTTTACTAAAAATATAAGTGCCACTTTTGAAGCATCCGTTAAACGACTGAACATTGATTCCCCGAAAAAAGCACCGCCGATTGCTACGCCATACAAACCACCGACAAGTGTTTCATTATTCCAGCATTCAACCGAATGTGCATACCCAAGATGATGAAGTTGCAGGTAACTTTGAATGATCGATTCCGAGATCCAAACATCTTTTCGCTCTGCGCAGGCTCTGATCGTCGCTTCAAAATTAGAGTTGATACGAACGGCGAATTTTTTTTTACGAATCGTTTGACGAAGACTCCGCGAAATTTTCAATCCATCCAGTGGAATGATACCCCGCAGTTCAGGAGAGAACCAGTGAATCTCACCCAGTTTTCCATCCGCCATTGGAAACAATCCGCTGCAATATGCATTCAACAGAAATTCACTGTCGATAATCGTTACGCCATTCACGGAATCAGAATGAATTTTCACTTAATAAAATTTTAATGCCGAGATTTCATCAAAGATGAATAGCTCGGCATTGGTTACATCATTTAATTTACAGAATTATTCATCCCCAAAACTTGTCCCAACCGCTCGCGAGGTATTGATAATTTCACCATCAATCGGAACCAACCGTTGTTTCGAGATCGCTTCTTTGATCGTTACACTTGTAACATTTAGTCCGCGAAGACTTACCATTCGTCCAAATTCGCCGTTCATAGCCAACTCAACAGCTTTTGTTCCATACCGTGTTGCAAGAACACGATCGTATGCCGTTGGACTTCCACCGCGTTGTAAATGACCAAGAATTGTTGTACGGGTTTCTAATCCGGTTTCTTCAGTAATGCGACGACCGACATGCTCACCAATTCCTCCGAAACGGATGGGATCAGTACGTTTCACATCAGATTCTCTGATGACAATGGCTTCGTCAGCGGCTTTTGCACCTTCGGCAATGCAGACAATACTATAACGATTCCCTCGAGTGCTTCGTTCAATAACACGTCTCATAACACTTTCCCAATTGAACGCAATTTCCGGAATCAAAATAATATCTGCTCCACCTGCAAGTCCTGCTTCTAATGCAATCCATCCTGCATAACGTCCCATCACTTCAATCACCATAACACGATGATGAGCAGATGCCGTTGTATGTAATCGATCGATTGCCTCTGTCGCAATAGAAAGCGCAGTATCAAAACCGAAAGTTTGATCTGTAGCTTCTAAATCATTATCAATAGTTTTTGGTACACCAACAATATTCATTCCTAAGTCAGAAAGCTTATTAGAAATATGCATTGTACCGTCACCACCAATAGTGATCAATGCATCTAATCCCCATCCTTTGTAATGTTTTAGGACACGTTGAGATGCATCAACAATCTCAATACCATTCATTCCTTCTGAAGGGTAATGGAATGGATCCCCTTTATTGGATGTGCCGAGTATCGTTCCGCCCTCTCCGATAATTCCTGCAATATCATCACGCGATATTTCGCGCATACGTCCTTCAACAAATCCTTCAAAACCGTCTTCTATTCCTACAATTGTGAGACCGTGATCATTCATTGCAGGTTTTGCAACACCGCGAATAACCGCGTTGAGTCCGGGACAATCGCCGCCACCGGTAAGAATTCCTAATCGTCTAATTTTTTTATTTGTCATTGTTTAATTTTCGTTAATTGATTTATGAACTGTTTGTACGTTACAATGTAGCAAAAAAAGAGAAATTCTAAAAGAAGTTTATTTTATCATACTATTACCTATTTTAACGCCAATTCAAGTATATATTGATTGTGCAATGAACTTTTTGCATCTACAATTGGACTTGTATTATTTATAATACAATCAGAGAAATGCGAGATTTCGAGTTCATATAAATTTGGAACTGAAATCTCTTCCTTCTTAACCAAATCAATTAGACCTCCCTTTCCTATCTTTATCTCCAGTGTTGTAGGCGTATTACTTGGAGTGAAATACAATGCTGAAATAGATCCTTTAGTGCCAAAGAATTCTATATACGATTGTCGGTATGAACTTTCGTATGAAGAATAAACACTTCCAATCGTTCCTTTGGAAAATTGAAAGGACAAAACACTCGTTTTCTCAACACCTGTTTCTGTGTGTTGAGGATTCATAAAATTATTTACATTCACGATTTGATCATCATTCAACACAAATCGCATTGAATCCAAACAATGAATCCCAATGTCAAATAACGGTCCGCCCCCTGCATTTTTTTTGTCTAAAACCCATTTTCTCTGAGACATCTGTGCATCATACACAAAATGAGATTGAGCAAATGTTATTTCGCCGATAAGTCCTGAGTTGACAATTTCTTTCATCCTTTGCAACAGAGGCGAAAAGCGCAGCATATGGCCAGTCATAAATTTAACATTATATTTTTCACACGCTTCAATCATTTCTTTTGCTTGAAGAAAGTTGACTGCCATCGGTTTTTCAACAATAACATGCTTTTTTGATTCAGCAGCTAACAACGTTTCTCTATAATGTTGAGAATTTGCTGAAACAATAAACACTGCATCGATTTCAGTCGAAGCAACAAGTGCTTCAACAGAGTCAAAATAAAATGGAATTGAGTGCTCTTCTGCCTTGTCTTTTGCACTATCAAGAGATCGTTTTTGGATTGCAACAAGTTCAGAATTATTTGCTGAACGAATCGCAGGCATTATTGCACGTTCGGCAAAATTACCAAAACCGATTATTCCATAACAGATTTTTTTCATAATGATCATATTGTGATATTTCTAATATTGTGGTGTCACACTATGTTGCTTTTGAATATTGAAAATATTCGAAGAAGTAGCAACGAACAAAAAACCTCACACAATATTTTGCGTAAGGTTACTGTTGCAAATTATATTTTCCATTGCGCTATTTCTGAAGTGAAAATTTCTCCACAGCATGTTCAACAGGATCTATCGTTCCCAAATAACGATAAATTGATTTTAAATCTTCATCAGTCATTCCAGCATACATTGTCCATGGCATTACAGTATTGAATTCACTAAGACTGACAGCAATATTTTTCGCTGCTGAATCTCGGTACGCTTTAAATCTTCCAGTAAAATCTTCTTCTGTCCACAAACCAATGCCTGTTTCATGGCTTGGAGTGAGGTTCGCCGAACGAACAATATTTCCATTTGGAAATTTAAATTCAAACCCACCGGCAAAATGCATTCCCGGTAGAGGTTGACCTTTGTCCATCGGAGTATGACAATCACCACACGCTGCAATTTTTACTAAATATTCGCCATACTTCAACGTATCGTTAGGATTTGGTCTTACACTTGGCGTAGGATCTTTTGGAATTGTTCTTACAATAAGATTCATCGGAAAATTAAAATGAGCATCGGGATAACTTCCCTCTAACGATGTTAAGGTTCGAAGATATGCAATAATCGACTTAACATCCTCCGGGTCCATATTGCCATACGCTAAGTAAGGCATTAGTGGGAAAATCGGTTCTCCTTTTTTTCGAACACCGGCGGTAATTGTTCTGTAGATCTCTCCATCAGACCAATTCTTCAAATTAGCGGGTGTAATATTACGAGCATAGAACAGACCGGGAACTCCAGCTCCATCACGATCGAACTTATCCCCTCCTTTGCCAAATGTTCCCGGCGTTAACGGACCGGAATATTTTGTCCAATCACGAACCGAATGACAATCCATACAAACTGTAACATGATTTGCTAAATATTTTCCACGCTCAATCATTTCCGGAGTAGCATGGATAGAAATATTTGGTGGCAAAGAAACCTTTGGAAAGAAAAGATAGAGATACGCAATAATGCCGACAGTAACACAAAACAAACCTACAACAACAATGCCGACAATTTTTAGAGTTCTTTTCATAGGAAATCCTTTCCTGAGTGAATGAATTAAAAAATATTTCAATTGTACACAGGTTGATAATAATATGTTTCTTATAGTAAATCTTAAAAAAGATTGTTTTGTAAAATAAAAATAAAATCTTGATTGTCAAACCATTTGAGAGGTATCTTGTAGTATGTTAATCTGGTTATACATTGTTAAGCGCCATTCTGCTCCATTCATCGGTTCTTTCTTATTCTTAATGTCGGTCTTTATGCTTCAATTTGTAATGAAGTTTATGGATCAACTTGTAGGAAAAGGATTGAGCGGCACCGTGATCGCTGAGTTGATGATGCTCAATCTTGCGTGGATGGTTGTACTTGCCGTACCAATGGCTGTGTTGGTTGCAACACTAATGGCATTTGGTGCGATGGCTTCCACAAACGAAATTACCGCCATGAAAGCCGGTGGAATGAGTTTATATCGAATGATGTTTCCTATTGCTATTTGTGCACTGATCATCACCTATCTGATGATCGAATTCAATAATAAAGTCTTGCCGGAAGCTAATCATCGATCAAAATCCTTAACAATGGATATTCGCAGAAAAAAACCTACGCTGACACTAATACCGGGATTGTTCAACCAGGATATGACCGGTTATAGTATGCTTGTTCGAAAAACTTTTGAAGAATCGAATGAGCTTGAAGGTGTAACGATCTATAATCATTCGGATCCTGGTAAAAATGTCCTCATCACAGCAAAACGCGGTTCCCTATCTTTTTCCAGTGACTATCGAAAATTAATCATGGACCTTTACGATGGTGAGATCTACGAAGTTGATCACAATAAACCGAATCTATACCGTGTGGTTAAATTTGAACGTCAACGTCTTACAACGGTTTCTGAAGGATTTGATTTTGAACGATCGGCTGTTGATGCATTCACGCGAGGAGACCGCGAACTGAGTTCAGGCGAAATGTTATATATGGTCGACAGTTTGAAAGGTTTGACAAAGTCAATTCAAGAACGGATCGATAATTATACGATCGCTTTGAACGATAAATTATTGAACGGATCTGTTTCAGAGTCGTCTCCGGCAAAAGATTTTTGGAAAAGTATCGATCAATATTCAGATATGAAAAGTCAATTGATGTTTTATCGGAACAGTATTGAAAGTGAGATTGCTAACGATGAATATCAAAAAAAACAGATCCGGGAATTTCTCGTTGAGATCCACAAAAAATATTCAATCCCCGTTGCTTGTTTTGTATTCATTCTTGTTGGTGCTCCCCTTGGCGTTATGGCAAGACGCGGCGGATTTGGAATTGCGGCATCACTCAGTTTAGGGTTTTTCCTGATGTATTGGTCTTCATTGATCGGCGGAGAAAAACTTGCAGATCGACAGTTCATAGAACCGTGGGTTGGCATGTGGGGCGCAAATATTTTTATCGGACTTTTGGGTGCATTCTTAACGTACAAAGTAAGCAAGGAAAATATTGAATTGAATTTCAATTGGTGGCACAGATTTATTCCTAAGAAATTATTGGAACGATTAAACCAATGAAAAAATTAGATTCATATATTCTTAAACAGTTCATTCTAACAACAGTGTTCGGATTGATCACGTTTATGGCAATCTTTTTAGTCATCGACCTAATGGAAAATCTTGATGATTTTTTGGACAATAATGTATCGAACGATATCATCATTCAATATTACATTTCCTTCTTACCGGAGATCATTAAATTAATGACTCCGGTTGCAGTTCTTCTGGGAAGCCTTTTTACAACCGGAAAACTTTCTTCTAATAACGAACTGACTGCGATGAAAGCCGGCGGAATGAGCATCTATCGTTATATGCTGCCAATCATGATAATCACAATGTTCATCAGCGGAGCTTCGATATACTTCAACGGTTGGATTGTACCGTATGCAAATCAACATAAATTTTCTATCGAACGAAAATATCTTCATAAGAATCTGGAGTCATCAGCGCGAACAAATATCTATCTTCAAGACGGACAGAAACGGATAGTATATATCACTTTTTTTGACGGCACAGCAAATATGGGAACAAGAGTATCAATTCAGGAGTTTACATCATCAAATTTACATTCAATTGCACAACGGTGGGATGGTCTTCAACTATTGTGGGATAGTACGGATCAACGATGGACGATGAAGAATGGACAATATCGGGTTACTAAATTCAAAGGTGAGCGCGTAGAAAAATTTGAGTCATATACTTTTTCCGACTTAACATTCACTCCAAAAGATATCATAAAAAAAGTTGAGAAGCCCGAAGAGATGAACTATAATGAACTTGCCGAATTCATAAAACGACAGCAAAACAGTGGAAATAATGCAGCACGATGGCTTGTTGATTATCACAGCAAAGTTGCATTTCCGTTTGCCAGTGTTATCGTTGTTCTTTTTGGAATTCCATTTTCATTTGCAAAAAGACGCGGCGGTATAGCCGTGCAGGTAGGTATTTCTGCAGCCGTAGTTTTTATTTATATGGTGTTTATGAAAATCAGCGGTGTGTTTGGATACAACGGGGATCTTGATCCGTTCCTGACTGCGTGGATGGCAAATATAATATTTTTTACTGCAGGTGTGATCAATATATTTCGGGTGAATAAGTAAACTAGTCCACTCAATGCAGATTCCAGTTAAAATGGAATCTGTACTCTCACTTCAGACAATATTCTCTTTCCTTCGTTTCCATCCACAGGTGTAACTTGAAAAGAAGCAGTTATTTCTTTGTTATAACTATTCGTTGAGATGAATGCTTCCATTGCACTTAGTACGTGATTTATAACTAGTGCACTTGCAGCAAAACTCGCTGCATAATAATAATCGTTTGCTTTCCCGCGCTCTACTGCATAATCTTTAAATTGTTTTTCCGAAGAAAGAAGATTGTCATACTGTCCATTGTCTGAAACAGGAACACCGTTGATATCCACTTGATACGTATCCCAGCCAAACTTAAATTGATGGTATTTTCCAATCAATTCATAATATTGCTGTGATTGATAAACAGGAAGTTGATGTGAAAATCCTAATTTATGCAATCCACTTTCCCACTCATTTATCTTGCTAAAATCTTTACGTTCCTTTATCGCCTTAAAGTCATCGTTTAAGAATGATGTTGTTGGACCATAATCAACACCATGGGCATTGATCCATCGTGCATATCGTTCTGCATCCCAATGCGCCTCTGCATACGCTTGGAATTCATTCGTTTTTTTATCGCCATTATTATTACTGACCACCGCATAGATAATCAAGGCAACTTCTACTGAGAAAAAAATTGCCGCTTTGGTGTAATTCTCAGTTCGTAACTGTCCTGCGCCTGGAATCGCCAATGAAAATAATCCGTTCATAAATGGATTTTGCCGAAGACTATTATTTGTAACAGTCAATTTAGACTGGGCAACGGAATCCTGATCTGAAGACATCAAATCAACTCTAAAGTTTCCGGTAAAAGTTTTTTCACCACAGAATAATACATTTAAAAAACAAAAAGATAGAACTATACATATCTTACCGCTCATGGAAATCTCCTATCATTCGTTTTATATCATTACTGAAATCAAATCCGAACAACACTCCAAAATAGAATCGCCATTCCTTTCCATAAGACGCTTGAACATTTCTTCTGTCATACTTGAACGAATCAAGTCCGTACGTTCCGTTGAAAAATATTCGTGTCGGAAATGCATACCACGAAAATGCTTCAAGTCTCAATTCAAAACCGACATCTTTTTTGAAATCACGAATATTGGGTAGCCCGTTCCACGCGTTTCCAAAATCCGCATGGAATTCTCCATAGAGGCGGTCAAAATAAAGTTGGAATATTCTGATGTCAATGTTTTCCCAAATGGGATAACGGTATGCAATGTTCAATGATGCAATTTCATTTCCGCTGATCGAATAGAACGGATATCCTTTCATTCCAACAAGTCCTCCGGCATAAAAATCAAAGAAATCAGGCACACGAGGACCAAAGATCGTTCCGCCTCGCAATGTAAACGACAATGTATGTTTCCAAAACGGCAGCTGCATGTGTTCGGTGTATCGAAATTCGGCACGACGGATCGTGAATGGGACAAGTTTTAATTTGATACCTGCATCAGTGGCTTCAAATTTTGATGAACCTGTTGAATCTTCTTCCGTAAAATGATCGAACTCATTATCAAGCCGTAAGGCAAAAGAACGGCCTACAGGATTAATCTCACGGGTTCGTGCAGGCAATATCCCTTTCAAAGAATATTGAAGAGAAATATTATTCCCTTTAAAATAAATATCCGATGATGCCGGAACGAGTAAAGCGCTGCTCTTCACCAAGAAAGAACTGATTGCATTGCTATACTGACTGTACGTATAGCCTAATCGTAGGACACTGGCACCGGAAAAGATCGGCTGTGTAAGGAAGAAATCGAACTCAAACAAACTGTAAGTAATATCTGCAGATGTTTCCTCAAACTGCTCTACGATTGTTATCTTTTCGTTTGTACGTTTTCGAGAAACATTATACACTTCAATTGATGCCGTAGGTTCCCACCCAACCTGATACATTCCCAGAATCCGATCGGTATAATTGAATTGCAAGAACAGATCCCGTTCAAATATTTGATTGATCGCAGCACCGCCAAACAACTGCATTTTATCAACAACATCGCCCGATATGAAATAAAATCCGGGTTTCAAAAAATCTAACCCTGAAGATTTTGTGTTATAATTATCGATTCTAAGAAACGGAATGATCGAAAGACTACTATAGATGTTTTTGTATTCTGTTTTTGCAAGATTTGGCACTTGAGTGTCGTCATAATTTCTTAAAGCAGTAAAATCATATTGGTTTCGCTTCAAAGAATCGTTAGTAATCTTTATTTCGGGACGACGGACCTTTTCCGGATTTTCATAATGAGATGTTTCATAATTTCGATCCACACCGTCAACAATATAATTGATCTTAAATCCTTTTGAAGTATAGAGCGAATATGCAATTCGTCCCGAGTCGCTTACGCTCGGTGTAAAAGCACCCCCAAGCACATTGGTGATCTGCATAATGTGTTTTGTTGCAATCTCCATCCTATAGATATTAAAGATCCCGGTTCGATCTGAAACGAAGTATAAATATTTTCCATCAGCACTATACAAAGGATTACGATCATCCGGCGTTCCAATCACAAGCATTTCCACTTCCCCATTTTCAGCATTTACTGATGCAATATCCTGTTCTTCACGGAACGCATAACCAAACACAATATTTTTTCCATCGGGTGACCATTTGGGAAGATAGACTTGCTCTCCATCCTTGTATTTTGTTGTTTGACGAAAATTTTGTCCGGCAGTATCGACAATTCCAATATTCATTGTCCCGTCATTTCCTAAAGCGAAACAAATCAATTCCCCGGTTGGTGAAAGTGAAGGATTTGATGCCCGCAATCCTTTTGTCAGCTGAGTTTCTTCTTCTTTTTCTATGTCGAAAACGAACAGATCAGAAAGTTTTAATCCTATGGTCTTATGATCGGTCAGCTTTGAATAATATATTTTCTGTCCATCATGAGACCACGAAACCGCCGATCGAATACCTGCCTCGAGCATTTTTTCTTGCTTTGTTGCAACATCATATATATACAAAGACGAAAGTCCAAAATAGTCAGCATCTTTATTCGAAACATATGCGATTTTTTTCCCATCCGGCGAGAATGTCGGATTCATATTCCCAAATCCTACATCAACAATTCTTGTGCCTTCTACCTTGTTCGATAATATCGGTGCCACTCTACGATGATAATCTATCGTAAGATGATTTTTCCACTCATCATATAATTGCTGTCCGCTCTTGCCTATGGTTCTTTCGATCGCTTGATCCATTGTTACCATATTAGTGCGGGAAATATTTTTTGCGATCTTCGGTATAACATCCTGACCATAAGTTTCGGAAAGATATTTTGACAATGCAAAACCGGCATTGTACGATGATTCATTTCCAAGAGAAGTCTTACCAAATACACTCATTTCATTCCACGAGAGCATGTTGCTATCCAGCACATACGAACGAAGGATCATGTCTCGATGCGAGTCCCAATAATCATAGCTCATTTCAGGACGATTATATTGGGCAACGCCTTCGGCAAACCAACTTGGAACGATAAAACCGGAAAGAGGATACGAAACAACAGTGTTTGGATAACCGTACAACACGTCCTGCCTTCGTTCTTCTTCATAATTGAGCCACTGCAAATAAATTCCGGGAAACTTTCTCCCGAACTTCATGGAAGTTTGTATCTGAACGATATGAGTGAACTCATGCGTGATGACATTGCGAAGCCAATTATGTGTTCCTCGAAGATCGAAATCTAGTGCTGGTGCCCAGATTAGGATCTTATTGTCATAGAAATATGCTGCACCGTTGGAATTATCTTCGTAGTCGATAATTGCGAAACTTACCTTTTGATCCGGCTCGTGCTCGTACAATGTTGTGACCGGGCCATAAATATCTTCTGCAACTTTTGCAATAACGTGCGCAGTTCGTTCTGCACCATCATGATAATGAACAAGAAAATGTTTCGTCTCAAGAGTCTGCCAATGCAAACCGGCATGTGCCGCTTTTTCATAATCCTGCCATTGCGAACAAAGTGGCAGAGAAAACAATCCAACCAAAAAAAGTATCTGATAACCAACCGAAAATATTTTTTTCATCATTATTTAACCACTGCAATCTTTATGATCTGGCTTTGTTCTTCTCCGATACCGTTCGCTGTGATCTGAGCAAAATAAATTCCACTTTGGATCTTAGAAATATTCCACTGAACCTCATTATCCATTCCAGCGTAGCTCGTTCCGTTCAACTCTTCAACAAGTTCTCCAGCAAGATTTACGATCTTGATTTTTACTGTTCCCGACTTACCAAGAAAATATCGAATGTTGGTCGATCCGCTATAGACCGGATTTGGCCAGTTGTAGGCAAATTTTTTGGGAAGAAGTTCAGTGGATTTTTGAATTCTTGTACTTGTATTCTCAATAAAATTTGAATGATAATTATCTGCAAGAAAATTACCCCACAATATTTTTGATGTGTCAAAGAGATTTCCTGTTTTCCATACATAAACAGAAGTATCGGTTGATGCAACAACAAGTTTATCTCCCCATAACACCGGCGAAGAAACTATTCCTCCGGTCTGCAGTGGAAATCCGTTGATCATTTTCCCTTTTGATGTATAAGCATACAATTGACCGTTCGAACTGCCAAAAAGAATTGCAATTTCATTTGAACCGGTAAGTTTAACAACTATCGGACTGCCTATGACACTTCCTGCATCGAGAGTTTTTTGAGGAAAATTTTCAATCAGAACACCGGCTCTATTAAATGCATGGAGACCAAATTCAGAACCCAACAGGACATCAATCTGGCCATTCATATCAATATCGGCAAAGGATAAAGCACCCGTTATTCCTTTGAGAGGGTAATTCGAAACCTGTTGTGACGACAAATTTATAAGTGAAAAACTGTTGTTGTCAAAAACCACAGCGCCATAAACTCCATTGCTATCCACAGTCCCATTTTCAATTCGTGCAAGTGAAGCTGAAAGAATTTTATTTCCAAAGAATTCCCATTCATTTGAGCCTATAATATTAATTTTAGACTCAGAAATTTCGACAGAACGATATTGTGGAGAACTGCCGCTGGAGATGATTGGAGTTTTTGATAAATAAAGCAATGAATTACGAAGTGTTAATTCACTCGGAGCACCAGATGGACCAACATTTGAAATCGAAACTTGGTAACCACGCTCAGTACCTGCAATAAATGTGACCCAAGGTACGACAGAATTATATAAAGTCATTGCCGGAGTTGTAAATTTTGATTTTGCTTTCGTAACTCGAACGGTGTCTGCAATTCCATCATTATTTGAATCTAACCCGCTGAAAAGATAAATAGTGCTGTCCGAAACACCAGAAAGAAAATATTTAATACTTGAAGGAAACAATTGGCTCGTGGCGTATGCCGGCTGGAATTTTCCTCCCTTAGGATAAAACAATCCTGTCGTATTATTCAAATATGGAGTCAGATCATCTTTTAGGACATAGATCGAATCACCGCTGGTATAGATCAATTCTTGTTTTCCATCGCCATTAAGATCTGCCGAAATTGGTGCGTCACTATTATTGAATTTCAGATTCTTACGTTTGATCACTTTTACTAATTGAATATCTGCATCTCCCACATTCACTTCAAACGTCATCCGAGGAGAAGTGAGCGAAAAATTCTTGAGCGTGACATGTGATTTTGCAAAGGTATTCGACAACGAATTCGGATTGGACCTTTCCGAAAATTCATTCAGATAATTGGGGAAGATATTTCCTTTGAACCAATAATCGATCGGTGATCCATCTTCACTTCCCGAACCGGGATTTCCAAAATCGTAAGACTGACCGAGATCCTGTGAACCGTCTGCTTCCTCAAGATCGATCCCTCGTTTTTTTGGGTCCGCATTGATCGTATTGGAAGCAATATTTTTTTCGATAATCGTTTCGTCAATGTGCCATATAAGAATGCCGCCCTTGTAATCATTGTAAGGATTGATAAGTCCGGGCAAACTCCAGTCAAGCTCATCAATATCTATGACGACTCCATATACCGAATCGATATTCGTATTGGTAAAATACTCTTCGTCTTTATTGAATGTTTTCTGAATTATTTGATTATTCCATTTCATTGAAATAGAATGATAATTATTCTTTGCATCTCGATTACGATTCTCAACAAGATAATATTCCTTCGCGCTTATCGGAATTCGATAGATCGTATCATTCCCTGTTGAGAATAATCCCACGGCGGGGATGCTGAGGTTTTTATTTCCATACACTTCAATTGGTGTTGTCCACCCCAAATATATCTTCTCCCACGCACTCGGTTCGGGCGGACAAATTCCTGCATAACTGAATATCGATTGGCCATCCATCAATCCATAACGCCCGATCGCAGTCTTTCCCGTTTTTGTTTCGAATAGATCCGGCAGACCTAAATGACTTCCAATGCTTGCAATAAGCAATCCGTTAATGCTAAGTTTTAGAACAAAGTCACCGGCAACCGATGGAATCTTGCGAACTTCGGTTTCGGGGAGCACGACAGAATTTGTAATTTTAAATAATGAATTCGATAATTGGAACCCTTGAAACGAATTTCCCAATAACTTTTGAAGTGAAGATAATCCAAAATAGAGCGAAGGAATATCAAGCGGTGTCGGATCAAATCCAAGAGAAGAGCGCAAATCGATGTCTTTCCCGACACCGGCATGAAATATGGTGAACATTGAATACTGTTGAAATGGAAATCCGGGATTCAACGAATCTGCAGCATGCCACGCTTCCTCAATCATCTGAGCCAATGGAAGATTGTCGTTCACCGGTGCATATTCTTTCATTTGTTTCTTCAGAGTAATAACTTTCCCGAGCACCGTTGTTACAATATTCTGTTTACCATTCGATGCTTTTGAATAATAATTCTGAGCGAATTTAAAATGATCTGCAAAATATGCGGAATCATGCGGCGGTGAATCGATCATTCGTTCATTCGTTAATGAGAGATCAAACCGACCATCACCGGAAGTTCGTGTATCATTGTCCTGCTGGAATTGAACACGAATCGCAAGGACTTTGAGCGTCTCAGGAAAAGCGGCGGTCGAAATTGGTTTTCGTGTGATACCATTTGTAGATTCAGCGCGCAGCGGATGAAAAAGATGTTGGGCCGGTAGTATTTGAAAAAGGAAAGAAACAATAAAGAGAATTTTAGTTGTCATGTCGATACGGATTTAAATTTGAAACTACGGTATCGTTAAAGATCCAAATAGCTTTCAGCATCTTCAACGATAACGAGGAACAACAATAATCACCTAAATCCAAAGAATAAGAAGAGTAAAGCGAAGAGTCTCGGATAACGGATGCTGTGCTTCTTTGGCAGAAATGTAACTAAAATCAAATCCGTAAATATCATACCGAAGGCCTGCACCAAATGTCATAAAATTACGATTTCCATTCTTCGGATCTTCAAAGAAGTATCCCATACGCAGCGCGACTTTTTTATCATACCAATATTCCATCCCGAGCGAAGTAGTGATGAACTTCAAATTATTATCGAATGTGTTATTGGTGAATGACGTGATCAGTGATTTCGGAAGTTCGTGCGATGCACCGTTTGGTTCTTTATACACCAATAACTTTGCAAAATCGATCGCAATCGTAAAGCTGTTGTAATCATCTTTCAGCGGAATAATTCCAAATCCAAGCCGTAATTGAGTCGGCAACGGATCCGCCTGTGCAGCATCAATGTATGTTACTTTTGGACCTAAATTGGTAAGATTGATACCAACACTGAAATGATTGCCGATATCTTCATCTAAAAAAGGAATGATCATTGATTTTGGTTTGTATAATAACGCAATATCAAAACTAAAATCATTTGCGATACCATTTCCTTTTTCTTCGGCTGTTCCAATTGGTGACAAACTACTATTGATAAATCGAAGATTTGTTCCAATACCCAGATCCTCTGTAATTTGCGTTCCGTAACCAAGAGTTGCCGCAACTTCAAATCCTTTGAATTTATCAACAGGAGTTGGATCTTTTTCTGTTGTAACAATAAATTCTCCAAGATTTAGATATGTGATGCTTGCAGCAAACGTTCCGCCATAATCCGGCAGTTCTTGTTTGATGTTGAAATAGTCGTAAAATAGATCGGACAGATTGAACTGAGGCAGCCAGTTAGAATGCGTGATACTGATCTCGCCCCCTTTTTGAAATGCAAGACCTGCAGGATTCCAATGCATTGATGCCGCATCATCGGCTATTCCGGTTCCCGCTTCTCCCATTCCGCTTGCTCTCGAGTTTGGAGAGATCATCAGAAACGGAACAGCAGTAGAACCTGCCTGTGACACCATCAATTGTGTGAAACTAATGAACATTACCAACACACCAACCGCACTATACATCTTTTTCATGTAGAACTCCTCAATGATTATTACTGATAAATATAGTTAATAAAAAAAATTAAAACCAGATGTGTTCCTACACACAATCCGATGACACATTGATCTGCACAATATAGAATCAAACGCTAAAAAGCAGAACTTCTGTCCATTATCGGACCACTGCTAATTTACCGATCGCCTCGCTCGTAAATTTACCATCGATTGTTTTTGCAATCACTTTATAGAAATAAATTCCATTTCCAATTTCATCGCCGTCACTATCACGCCTGTTCCATTCGATCTTTACGAATCGATCAACTATTCCAAATCGCTCTATAGTATGAACTTGTCGGCCTGCAATAGTATAGATATGAATTGCCACATCGATCGGCAAAAGCTGATTATGCTGAAACGTAAACGAAGTTGTTGTCGATACGGGATTTGGAAAATTATATAATTGCTGAATGGAAAGTCCGCCGCTTGAGGCAACTACAAAATACAATTCCGAGGACGACGAATTGTTATAAACATCCCATGCGCGAACCTTTATGGAATGACTTCCTTGAGTAAGACCGGACAATGGATATTCCGCTTTCCCCTGTTGGTAGCTATCAACTTCTCCCTTATACATTTCCGTAAGATCGATACTTTTTGTACTACCGTCTATCCACGCCTCAAGTCGGTGTCCAATGCTGTTTGCCGATGAATTTATACCGCTGCTGTCCTTTAGACTCACAATCAAGAGAGGATTTTCATTCACGACATCACCGGACCGAAAATTCGTATTGTCAAAATAGATCTGTATAACAGGACCTACCGAATCACGTTGAAATTTTTTATTCGTCCCGCCAACAATAAAATTCTTTGTATAACCACGCCCATCGGATTGAGTATTTGAAAAATAAATGCCAACACGGCCATTTTTATTTTGATATGCAATATCTTTCGGGACAATGAATGAGGCATTCATAATTCCATTTTTGACCGTCGCTTCTCCTTTATAAATGATCCCACCATTTTCGCTATAATGCATTCCTATAGAATCAATAGTCTTATCAACATCAGCATCAAAAACATTGATCAGTGCAGTTCCATTGAAGTTCACATCAATTGTATTAGATATTTCCCTCACCGTTCCTTTGATTAAGATCTTATCTAATGCTTTGAGCGTATCAACAATTGCCGATGATTCACTAACTAACGAATCAACACTGAACTTCCCTTCAGGAACCGCAAGACGTAAGGTCGGATCGCCCATAAGGAAATATTTTTGTTTGTTGATATCGTTACTAACGATTGCATTTTTTGAAAGTAAATATGCATCTCCCAATCGTATCGATGAGAAACTCGAGAACAATTTGGAATAGAATTGTTGATTAGTCTCAGCATTATAAGATGAATATACAGCACGTGTTGCACTCAATACGCCGATTGCACCACCTTTTGTATTTACCATTACTTCTTCTGCAGAACTAGGCTCACCCGCTTCTTCAAACCTCCCCCAATCACACGTTGCGGCAACAATAAAAGTAAGTTTGTCGCTGTTGGTAAATTGTGTTCGTACATCATCCAGAGTCAAAATGCTTTCATGAGCCCACACTTTTGGATTTCCATGTCCAGTATAATTTAAGATTAATGTTCCGTGATTTACATTATCGAGAATTGCCTGACGGGCATCAGGTCTCCGGCGTCCCGCGGATATGTATACAACAGGATACAGTTCTGTAAATATTCTTCTCACGTCAAAATCTTTAGGAGTATTTTCTGCAAGTGAGTTTGCCTGTATGGTATGGTCAGATTCCTCAAATAGATCATCCGCAACTATTGTGATAAGATTCTTCCAAGTTCCACGGGTTGGCTTTATTTCGTATTGAATTATTCTATCGACCAGTAGTCTGGCTTGTTCCGATGAACGAGGTGTAAGACGGCCATGGGCAATACTTACATTAGTAGGACTATTAGGATCGAGATATGAAAAAAAATCTTCATTGTTGTAGGTCTCAATTCTATTATTCGACTCATACGTTTCATACGTCGGAACCCATGATCGATCATTCTTAAGAATTGATCGAAAATCGTAACTGGCATCGCCAAAAAATAGAACATATTTTGGTTTTATTGACCAATTATTCACAGCATATCGCAAAAAATCTCTTATCGCTACCGGATCGGACATCCCAATACCGAACTCGTTGTATAGTGTGTCAATATCAACAACTAAAGTGTTTAACTTTCTTGTTCCCGGTAAACTCTCTTTATGGTCTTTTAAACGAATTGCTTCACTTTTAAAATCATTGTGCGTAATAATTATAAAATCAGCACCATTATTACCATGCAGATTTGAATTTGGTATTTTCACCGCTGATTTTGGTGAAAGGAATTTTGACGCAGTTCCAGACCAATATTTTTTAATTGAACCGGCCGACAAAGTATCTCCAAACACCATCGAACCGACAGTTTGATCCAAACGATATGTCATCTTTCTTACATTGTTAGCATCTGCTACTTCATAGACATTCACTCCGTTGGCACTAAAACCATTGAGTGCAAATTCAACGGTTCCGTTTGTGTCTGGTGAGTCAAACATAATTTGGTCATTTAACGCAGTCAAGTTTTGTCGGTAAAAAATCCTTATCCAATCAATAAAACCCGAAGCAACAGAACTAGTAACCGAATAATTTATTTTAATATTACTTCGCTGATCTGTCAATAATGGTATAATGGTTATTTGGTCTTCACTTCCATGGGCATAAGTAGACTGTACATCGTTTAATTCGTAATCAGACATTGCTGAAATGAATGTTGATCCTAAAGATTTTCCAGATTCCTCGAATATAAATGTAGCCCCTGCGGTTGCACGCGAAAATAATTTAATCTTATAAATGACAGATGTTCCTGAAGCCCATCCTGGAAGCTTAGTGGTAATAACACGCGATTCATTCGCATTCATTGGCGGACTAACCCACAATTGACCTGACTGGTTGAAGTTAAATTTTTCCTCGTCAAAGAAAACTTTGCCAAGTGTTTGGGTAACTTTTGCGCTCAACGGAGAAGAGACATTTACATTCTGAATTTTTTTAACCGGAGTATTTGTACCAACGGTTAAGAAATAGTAATTGCTGAATGTATATGGATTCATATAATGGATGAATGATTTGTTAGCACTATTATAATTCCAGCCATTGACCCCGCATCCGTAAAAAAGAATGTAATCGTCATTATCAAATTTTGCGTTGGAATTATTATCCACATATTCAACCGCAAGCTGCGGAACATCGCTCGGACGAATTGCACTCAAATCCTCAGGAATATTTCTCCCATCAGCACCAAATATTTTAATATCAGTTATTGAAGAAAGTGAAGAAGGTTCAATCCCAAGCGACCGTAAATACCCGGCATCAATCTTATACATTCCCTCGTCTGCCACTTCCATTTTTATCCATGTGCCGGATGCGCGCACCGAATTGACAGCAGTATTTTTATTCAACCGTGAGGGTGAAACCCAGCGCTTTGCAATCGGATAATTTAATAATGATCCTTGCGCCCATTCATCATTTCCTGATTGATCAAAAGGGAAATTTTTCATGCCAAAATCAATACGAACAACAATTCGAGAATATTTCCTTAATATTTTTTCACTTGCATTGTATTGATATGGTGCAACGATAATGTTCGCCGTTAGCCAATTCTTCACCATCCCAATATTCGATAATTGAACGACCTGTTGAGGATAAAAATTTTGCCGCGATAAAAAGTTTGGTTTGTAAGATTTTGTTGTTGCTCCCATATCGTCAACAATTCTCTCAGCCGGAACCGGAGCCAACAAAAATCCGGAGAGTGTTTGAAAATCAGAACTGATAACAGAAACGGTATTCCCTTGATACGAAGGAACGGCAATAGAAATAACTCGAGTTCGAACATCCTCACTCCCCGCTTCGTTCGATAGTCGAGAAGATGCAGATTTGAACTGCGGTAATTCAAATGTTCCGTCTGATGAAACGATCTTAATATTTTGGATAAATTCCGGACGTACTTCAATGGTCATTCCTCGTTCGTCTGATTCTATAACACGGACATCAGGGAACAGTTGACCATGCTGCGCAAACACACTTGTATAGAAAACAATAACAACTATGGGGATATATTTTGTCATAAATTAAAATACCGAACCGTGAGTTTCAAAAAGACACATTCACGTTCGGTACAATGAAAAAGCAACGAGTATAAACGTTAAAGGTGTCAAAAAAATAACTTTTACTGACTCACAGCCTTTAACAATAAATCTATACTTGTTGCTCCTTGTTTTTAAGTTCAATTTTCTATTACAAATATAGAGAAGGGTTGCTAGTTTGTCAACTATTTTTATCGAACATTATTACTTGCAGACAGAAATCACTTTCTGTAGATTATTTGAACAACATTAATTCCCAACAACAAAAGTTGAAATTGTAATGATGAAAACACTTTTCTTATTATCTATTCTTACCACTATGTCTAACGCAGAGCCTTCTGTAGCCTACACACTTTCAATGTCGAGACCTCAAACACACCTGCTTGAAGTTGAGATCACTCTCCACAATTTTGATTCAAAAATTGTTGCATTTCATATGCCGGCATGGCGAACTGGTCGGTATCTGATCTTCGATTTTTCAGGCGGTGTGCAAGAGTTCAATTCAATTGATGAAAAAAATCATCCACTATCATTTAAGAAGATCGACAAAGATACTTGGCTTATAGAAAAGGGAGATTCGAAAACCATTACCGTAACATATAAGGTTTATGCAAACGAATTCAATCTACGAACACGAGAATTGACCAGTGAACATGCTTTTGTCGACCCTCTTTCTGTCTTTATGTATGTGGAAGAATTAAAGAACAAGCCAATTGAATTAAAAGTGATTCCGTATGGGAATTGGAAAGTCACTACAGGACTTGATGAAGTTCCCGGGAAATCATTCACATTTTCCGCGCCGAATTTTGAATACTTCGGAGACTGTCCGCTTGAGATCGGTAATCAAAAAGACTTTCAGTTTTTTGTTGACGGAAAGACACATATCATCAGTGTGTATGGCGATGGGAATTGGAATAGCGACACGCTGATCACAGATTTCACCAGAATTGTCATTGCAAATAAAGAGTTATGGGGAGAACTACCCTATCAAAAATATTTATTTATGATTCACTGCCAACCGAATGCCGGCGGCGGAACCGAACACATCAATTCCACCATTTTGGGCGTGCGGCCATTTGTCTTCTCCAATCCGGGATCATATAAAGGATTTATCGGACTGGTTTCACACGAATATTTTCACACGTGGAACGTGAAACAACTTCGTCCGAAAGCGTTCGCACCCTATGATTTTTCAAAAGAGAATTACACCGAAGAGCTGTGGGTGAGTGAAGGAACCACATCATATTATGATGATCTAATATTGGTTCGAGCAAAATTCTCAAACGCAAAATCGTACCTTGAGAACATAACACAGATGGTGAACAATGAACGATCCCGGTACGGCAATTCGATCCAACCACTTGCAGAATCGAGCTTTGATTCGTGGATAAAATATTGGCGCGGTAAACAAAACTCACAAAATGCAGAAAGCGATTATTACAGCAAAGGTTCGCAGGTAAGTCTTCTTCTCGATCTGGAAATCCGTCAGCGGTCTAAGAATAAATTCTCGTTTGATGACGTATTACGGACAATGTTCAAGCGCTTTCCATCCACAAAAGGATTTACAAATGCTGATCTTCAAAAAGTATGCGAAGAGTTATCGGGAAGCAGCATGAAAGAAATTTTTACATCATTTCTTTATTCAACCACTCCGCTTCCGTGGAATAAAATTCTATCCTATGCAGGATTGGAAGTTGTACCAAAAGATTCGATAAGAAAAATCAATCTCGGAATTTCATTGCAAGATTTCGGAGAAAAAACACGGATTATTAATGTTATGCCAAATTCTTCGGCGGAAAGAGCAATGCTGGATATCAACGATGAAATTGTTGCTTTGAACGGTTTTCGAATTCGATCATCTGACTTTAATGAGAGGATCGCTTCGATGAAAGAAGGCGAAGAAGTGAGCATGACAGTTTTCAGAAACGATAAATTGAAAGAGATAAAAATTAAACTTGAATATTTTGGCATTCCTTCGTTTACCGTTAAAAAAGTAAATAAGCCAACAGAACTTCAAATAGCAATCTATGAAGACTGGCTTAAAGAATTATGGTAACATGTACAATGGCATTACAAATTCCATTTGGTTGATAATACGTTTAATGCCAATCTCGAACTTCCTTATTTTAAAATTTAAGGGTGTCTCTAAAAACTATTTGATCGTTTCTTAAAAATTATAAAACCTTGCGAAGGTTCAGCAAAATTCTTTCATAACCTTCGCAAGTCCCAAGGGGACACAGTTGGTGGTTGCTTACACAGATTACATTTTGATGTTTTTAGA
>CAYHFN010000029.1:0-37957 GCA_964355925.1 uncultured Chitinophagaceae bacterium | reverse complement strand
TTTTACTTCAAACTAGAAACGACATCCTCTGCCTTTTCAACAAAATCATCGCCCCAATCATTAATCACATCTTCCCTGATTTCTTCAAATAAATCTGACCCTTTTTTTCCGCCAATCTTAAATTTCATCATCAACCAGGGAGTTTCCCCAAATAATTTTACTTCAGCAGATTCAGCATTATCCGGTTTTTCCTTATTAACCCAATTATTCAATTCTTCAATTACTTTTTCATTAATTTTTATGGTTGAATTTCTTACTTGAAAATAGACTAAACATTCTGTCCCGTAGTTATCAACTTGAATAACTTTTGCTCCACTATTTTGAGACCAAATAAATTGCCCGTCTTTAACATTACTTCCTTTATTAAGCATATCGTTTACTTTAAGAGCAGCGCCAATTTGAGACTTATTCCAAAAAGAAAATTTCATTTTCCCAATATTATTGGCCGCATCCAACTCATCATATTTAATTTGATAATTGATATGGTTTGCGACCCACATATAAAAATAGGAAATCATATCACCAACTCGTGTTGGTCGTAAACCTTCTTTTAACGAAATCTTTGCGTTTACTTTGCAATACAGTTGTTCCTTTTCAGTATAGGGTTCAACGCTGACAATTAATTCATCATCAAAATCACTATAATCATCTCTCACTTGTTTCAGAATATTCTGCACATCTACTTTAATAATACCCGTATCTAACTCCAAAGTATAGAACTCCAAAATTATTGTATGTCCGAGATTTGTGATTGTTCCGGGTCTAGAAAATACTGTGGTACTTAATGGTCCATTCCCGTGCCAGCTGTATGTTTCTCTAAAAGTTGTTGCCCATTCACCGCCGGGGATTAAGCTTTTCTTTTTAATTACTGAAAAGACTGGAACATTATTCCCATCAGCTAAATTAAAACTGCGGTTGTGATTTACGTTCATTGAAATATTAATTGCCCACTGCATGCAATTGGGTCCAAATACCGTTTGTTTTGATGTAATAAGATCTTCCATTGATGAATTCGGATCACAATCATCATCCTGAGCAAAAAGCGGAAGACCAGCAACTGCAAACATAAATAAAATGATCAGTATTTTCATACATTCTCCTAAAATAAATTGGATAAAAAACGTAAGATGGCTGCTCAAAAAATATCGTTTAATGGAGTTGACGTACCATCAATTTATACACTAGCGCTAAGATAATACATTTCTTATTGAATTTGCAACTATGTATATACCATGGTTATAGTCCCAATTAAAGATCAAGCTTCGCCTTATAAATCCTATCCATTAAAGGTTATCGTAACGAAATTATAGAATATCTGGTATCAGGTTCCTATCTTCTGTTTATTGATAGAAGGGTTTTGCGATTTCACCTTTTTATACAAGTCTATTTTTGCAATATTGCATTTGTTTTTCCACAATAAAATAATTTGCTTCTCGGCAGAGCCTTTAATACCTTATATCAAGTAAACGATCGCTACCGAAGTTGAGAACTTAATATATTTGCACTACAAATGTTTAAGAGATCTAACGGAAGTAAAAAATCAAAATAAAATATTACTAACAGGAGATTACAGTGAACATATATGTAGGAAATTTGTCTCGCGAAGTTTCAGAAGATGATTTGAAGCAGGCATTCGAAGCATTTGGAAAAGTTGATACCATTGCGATTATCAAAGATAAAATCAGCGGTGAACCGAAAGGTTTTGGTTTTATTGAAATGCCGGATCTAACTGAAGCACAGGCCGCAATGACCGGACTCAATGGCAAAGAATTAAAGAGTCGTGCATTAACGGTGAATGAGGCAAAACCAAAAACTGATAATCGTAAAAGTGGTGGACGAGGTGGATTCGGCGGCGGCGGTTATGGCGGCGGAAGAGATAATAGAAGCAGAGATCGTGGTGGAAATCGATAGTACGATTTTTCAAATATAATGTTTATTCTCAAGCGATGGTACACCATCGCTTGTTTTATTTTAAACCATTCTGATTGCTTTTTCTTGAAATTCTCGGTACATAAAGTCAAAATCATATCGTTACACGCGCACAATAATTTATGAAAAACTCTTCTCTTCGTACTATTCCGAATTTGTTCGAGCAGAGCTGCGAAAAATTCTCAACCAATATTCTTTTGTGGGAAAAGAAATCTGATACGTATAGTGGTCTTACGTATACGCAAGCAAAAGAGCACGTTTATTTAGTTGCAGCTGGATTGATGGAACTTGGCATTCAAAAAGGTGATCGCATTGCGATGATTTCTGAAGGAAGAAATGACTGGGTGATCGCTGAAGTGGGAATGTTGTATGCCGGTGCTATTAATGTTCCGCTATCGGTAAAACTCGATGAACTGAATGATCTAAAATTTCGTCTTTTGCATTCAGGGGCACGAATGGCAATTGTTTCAGGTGGTCATGTACATAAAATTCGAACGATTAAAAATGATCTTCCGGAATTGAAAAAAATTATTATCCTCGATGGTGCTTCTACGAATGATAATGAAATACCATTTTCTTCGCTTATTGAAATGGGAGCTGAATTTTTTAAATCAAATAATGACAAATTTATTGAACGGTGGAATTCGATTGTAGAGAGCGATCCTGCAAATATTTGTTACACATCTGGAACAACTGCGGATCCAAAAGGAATAGTCCTAACTCACAGAAATTATACAGCAAATATTGAACAAGCATCAGGCCTTCTACATATTCCTCAAGAGTATTGTTCGCTTCTTATTCTGCCATGGGATCATTGTTTTGCACACACTGCCGGAATTTATACGTTACTGATGAACGGAGCAAGTATGGCTTCCGTTCAAATTGGGAAGACTCCTTTTGAAACATTAAAAAATGTATCGGTGAATATCCGCGAATCAAAACCAACGTTTCTGTTGAGTGTTCCCGCGCTCGCTAAAAATTTTAAAAAGAAAATAGAAGATGGAATCAAAGAAAAGGGCTCAAAAATTGAATATCTATTTAACAGAGCGTTACATCTTGGATACAAAATCAATGGAATTGGCTGGAATCGCGGGAAGAATGGGACGGTATGGGAAAAATTGCAATATAAATTCCTTGACTTCTTGATTCTAAAAAAAATCCGTGAAGGATTTGGAGGAAGATTACAATTCTTCATTGGTGGCGGCGCATTGCTGGATATCGAACTTCAGAGGTTCTTTTATGCAATCGGTATTCCAATGTACCAAGGGTACGGTTTAACGGAAGCTTCACCGATTATTTCCGCTAATGTTCCGAAGAAACATAAACTTGGTTCATCAGGTAGTATTGTTCCAAATCTTGAAGTGAAGATCTGCGATGAGAACGGAAATGCTCTTCCGGTCGGTAAGCAAGGAGAGATCGTCATTCGAGGCGAGAATGTTATGGCAGGGTATTGGAGGAATGAAAAAGCAACAAGAGAAACAATTCGAGATGGATGGCTCTTTACCGGCGATCTTGGTTATCTTGACGTTGATAATTTTTTATACGTATTAGGACGCGAAAAAAGTTTGTTGATAAGTCATGACGGAGAAAAATACAGTCCTGAAGGTATCGAAGAAGCATTGGTGGGGAATTCACCGTTCATTGAACAGGTGATGTTATATAACAATCAATCGATGTTTACCATTGCGTTAATCGTCCCGAACAAGGAAAAGATTCTAATATATCTTAAACAAAAAAATCTTTCGTCAAGTACAGAACAAGGACAATTAGCTGCTCTAGCGTTAATCGATTCCGAAATAAAAGAATATAAGACAGGCGGAAGGTACGCCGGAGAATTCCCGGAACGTTGGTTACCGGCTGCTGTAGGAATATTAGGTGAAGGATTTACC
The DNA here is from genome assembly GCA_964355925.1 of uncultured Chitinophagaceae bacterium. Classification (GTDB taxonomy): domain Bacteria; phylum Bacteroidota; class Ignavibacteria; order UBA10030; family UBA8401; genus UBA8401. The sequence goes on along the minus strand of CAYHFN010000029.1, from coordinate 34,139 downwards.
GAACAAAATCATTTTCTTAACAGCACTTTAAAAATGGTTCGAGGAAAGATCATTGAATTTTATAAAGAGAGAATTGATCTTCTGTACACCATTGAAGGGAAAGATATTTTCAATAATCAGAATAAGAATATCATTGAACGAATGGAGTAGTTTTTCTCTTTACCTAAATTTTCGCAAGTGCTTGATTAAGATCTTCGATTAGATCTTCCACATCTTCAATTCCCACCGAAATTCTTACCAAACCATCTGTGACACCATTCTTTATTCGATCTGCTTTTGGGACGGACGCATGGGTCATTGTTGCAGGATGGGAGATAAGTGTTTCGACTCCGCCAAGACTTTCCGCAAGCGAACAAATCTTTACTGCCTTTAAGAATTTTTTTGCATTTGCTAAACTTCCTAGATCGAATGAGATCATACCACCGAATCCTCGCATCTGTTTCTTCGCAAGTTCGTGCTGCGGATGATGCGCTAATCCTGGATAATTTACTTTTTTAACTTTCTTCTGTGAATCAAGCCATTCTGCGATCTGCCCGGCACCTTCACAATGCTGTCTCATTCGAACAGCAAGAGTTTTTGTCCCGCGTAAGCATAACCACGCATCGAATGGACTCATTATTCCACCTGTTGCCTTTTGCAAAAAGCGAAGTCGCTCAATAACTTTTTTGTTATTCGTACCGACAAATCCGCCAAGCATATCGCTGTGTCCATTCAAATATTTTGTAACGCTATGAAGCACTACATCAATTCCTAGATCAATTGGCTGTTGAAGAAAGGGTGTGGCGAAAGTATTGTCTACAACCGAAATAATTTTATGTTCTTTTGCAAATTTTGCAATTGCTTTCAGATCGGTGATCTTCATTGTTGGATTGGTTGGTGTTTCAACGAAGATCATTTTGGTGTTTGGCTTAAACGCTTTTGAGATATTATCAATTACTGTGGTATCAACAAAATCGAATTGAATTCCATAATTTTCCAAGACCATTTTTCCGATGCGGTATGTTCCACCGTACACATCATTGGTAACAATGACGTGATCACCGGGATTCAGTAGACGAAAGATCGCATCTTCTGCAGCCATTCCGGATGCGAATGCCATTCCTTCATCAGCATTTTCCAAGGCAGCAAGATTTTTCTCAAGAGCAGTTCGTGTCGGATTAGATACGCGGGAATATTCGTACCCTTTATTTTTTCCGAGTTCTTCTTGAACATAGGTCGATGTTAAAAAAACCGGTGTCATCACTGCCCCTGTTGAAGGATCAGGGGATTGTCCTGCGTGAACAGCTTTTGTAGAGAATTTCATTTTTTTGTTCCAGTCGGGCGATAGTTTTCAAATTCGCGTTCTGTTAATTGATGTTCTTCAAGGATCATCACTCCTTCACCGGTAAGTTTGTGTGAGCGTGCTCGCAAGAAACCGAGCACTGCTTCTTTTGAACTTACATGAGGACTTTTTCGTATTTCAGCATATGCTTCTGCGTGAGTTTGTGCATTGCTCTTAATGATTGAACGAAATGGCTCTCGTACAACCGAAACAAGTTTCTCTAATTTATCGGATGCGCTTTTTTCCCACTGCATAATAAACTAACGTAGTAGTTGAGTTATATTGAAAAATGCTTCGACGCCGCACAACTATGAAAGTCATCCTGAGCAAACCCCGACGTTGTTTGTCGAGATGCGTCGAAGGATGAACTTAAAGAGTTATGTTGTGCCTTGCTCAGCATGACTTTATTTAGATTAATGAGACATATATTCTAGCACATCAAATCTGGTGATGATGCCGATCGGTTTCTCATGATCGGTGATAATGACCGCCGGCATTTTTTGCATGAATAATTTGACTGCACTTTGCACCTCTTCATTCATGTGAATTTCCGGCAGAGGATTTTCCATTGCAATGGTAACACTCTTATCAAAAGTAGTGGGATCATTAACAACGGTGGTTAGCAAATTTGACTCTGTTACAATTCCGATCGATTTTCCATTTTCAACAACAGGAAGCTGAGAAATATTATGTTCTTTTATCAGTTCAATAGCCTGACGAATAGTTGTAGATTTATGAACACTGACCAATGGTGGGATTTCTGAATGTTTACTTTCGAGAATATACCGCAATGTTATTCGTTCAGGTTTTAGAAATCCATTCTCACGCATCCACACGTCATTATACATTTTACTGACGTATCTGCTTCCGCTATCCGGCAAGATAATTACTACAATATCATCTTCATTGAGTTTTTTACAAAATTCAAGACCGGCATGGAGAGCAGTTCCGCTGGATCCTCCGGTAAATATTCCTTCTTCGCGAGTTAGTTTACGTGCGGCAAGAAACGATTCACGGTCATCAGCGATCAATACTTCATCGACAAAATTAAAATCTAATGTCTTTGGAATATAATCTTGTCCAATTCCTTCAACCTTATACGTTTTAAAAACAGGGTCATATTTTTTTTTGTAAAAATATTCTTGAAGTATTGATCCTTTTATATCAACTCCGATAACTTTGATGTTTGGATTTTTTTCTTTCAGAAATTTCGCCGCACCGGTAATCGTTCCTCCGGTACCAAGTCCGCAGATAAAATAATCGATTTGTCCACCTGTTTGTTCCCAAATTTCCGGCCCGGTTGTTTTGTAATGAGCTTCCGGATTCTTTGGATTCTCATATTGGTCAGCAAGAATTGAATTTGTAGTTTCTCTTACACGTTGTTTTGCAACCTCAGTATAACTTTCTGGTGAATCGTGGGGAACTGCGGTTGGAGTGACAATAACCTCAGAGCCAAAAGCTCGAAGATTACTGATCTTTTCTGCGCTCATTTTATCGGGCATGGTAAAAACAGTTTTATATCCTTTTACCGCCGCAGCAATTGCCAAACCCATTCCTGTATTGCCGGAAGTCGATTCGACGATCGTTCCACCAGGTTTAATTCGTCCGGTTCTTTCGGCATCTTCAATAATCTCAATTCCGATTCTATCTTTGATTGATCCGCCCGGATTGAAAGTTTCTACTTTTACAAAAATATGCGGCTTCAATCCTTTGTTGATCCTATTTAGTTTGATCAACGGAGTATTTCCGATTGTTTCAAGTATACTATTAAAGTATCTAATCTTTGACAGGTCTTTTGACATACTCTCCTATTTTTTTAACAATATAGATTTTTTGATGAGTAGAATCAAGAAACGATTCCTCTAAATTATACTAAATTCAATAACTTATGGTATTTTTGTGCGTTGACTTACCACACCATTTTTAGTAAATTACAGAAAGAAGGAGAAAATATTTTGGAACAATACATCTTTTCGTTTTTTATCAGTTATTTGATTGGTTCAATACCGACTGCATTTTTGGTTGTAAAAAAAACTTCTTCAATTGATATTAGAACAGTTGGGAGTGGAAATGTAGGGGGACGAAATGCACTTGAAGTGACCGGTAAAAAATGGGTTGGGATAGTTGTCACTCTTATTGATCTCTTTAAAGGTATTGGGTCTGTTCTGGTTGCAAGTTTTTTATTTGAAGACAAAGCAACGGCAGTTTCTGCGGCAATGTTTGGTGCAGTCTTAGGGCATTGTTATCCTGTTTGGTTGAAATTTCACGGTGGAAGAGGGTTGGCTACTGGTGCTGGATCGTTACTAGTAACGAGTTGGGTATGGGTTCCACTTTGGTTGCTGCTCTATTTTACTTCAGAAAAAATTACTAAAAATGTTCATGCCTCAAGCGTGATCGCTCTTGTAGGAATGCCGTTGGTGATTTGGGTTGTTCCTGCTGAATGGATAACAAAAGTTACCGTCGGGTATTTTTCTCCTCAAGGATTATTTACTGCCGGTAGTTTAATTGCAGCGGTTTGTCTTTCCCGTCATATTCAACCTCTGAAAGAATATTTTAATGAAAAGAATGCGTAATATTATTTTTTTTTGTTTAACACTAATTATTACTGGGTTGGCGCAATCAGTCAACGATGAGATCACTCATTCACGCCAAAACGCAATCACGCGAACAGTTGATATTGTAAGTCCTACGGTGGTTGGCATTAATGTTATTGAAGTACGAGAATATCGAGATCCGCTTTCAAATCTTTTCGGCAACGATCCTTTCTTCAATCAATTTTTCGGAAATAGAAATTACAAACAGGAAGTGAAAGGGCTCGGTTCCGGCTTTATCATCTCTGCTGATGGATATGTTCTGACCAATGATCATGTTGCAGGAAATGCAAAACAAATTACTGTTACGTTAACGAATGGAAAAAAATACCAAGCAGAAATCATTGGAACAGATCTAATTACAGATGTCTGCTTATTAAAAATTACTCCTGAGAAGGGTGAGTCATTCCAATATGTAAAACTAGGTAATTCGGATGATATTTTAATTGGGGAGTGGGTCATCGCATTTGGTAATCCCTTTGGATTATTTGACAACATTGATAAACCAATTGTCACTGTTGGCGTTGTTAGTGCAAAAGGAATGAATCTCAATGTCGATAACAATCGTTCATACAAAGGATTGATACAAACCGACGCTGCAATCAATTCGGGAAATAGCGGCGGTCCATTGGTCAACAGCCTGGGAGAAGTTATTGGAATTAATACTCTTATCTTTACCGGAGGTGTAAGTCAATCTAATATCGGATATGGTTTTGCACTTCCAATTAATCGTGTTAAAACAATTGTTGACGAACTTCAAAGTAAAGGAAAAATAGAAAGAAATTTTTGGACTGGGATGGATGTTCGTCCTGTGGATGCACAAATTGCTCGATACTTTGCACTTAAACAAGCGCAAGGTGTTATCGTCAGCGATATTCAAAAAAATAGTCCGGCAGATCGTTCCGGACTTCTTATTGCAGACATCATCGTAGAAATAAATGGTGAACGGATTCTCAGTAATGAAAGTCTTATGAGTATTATGCAGGAAAGTCGTGCAGGAGATATTTGGAAGATCAAAGTATTTCGCGATAAAAAAATCGTCAACATTGAATTACCATTAGAAAAACAAAAAAAATGATCCCTCGATATACTCGGCCTGAAATGGGCAATATTTTTACCGATACCAACCGATATTCGATTTGGTTAGAAATTGAATTGCTAGCCTGTGAGGCTCAAGCAGAACTTGGTGCAATCCCTTATGACGCCGTAAAAATTATACGTGAGAAAGCACAATTCAATGTCGACCGTATCAACGAGATTGAATTAGAAGTAAAACATGATATCATTGCATTCCTTACGAGTGTTGGAGAATTTGTCGGTCCCGAATCACGATTCATTCATCTTGGAATGACATCGTCTGATGTTGTTGATACTGCACTTTCCGTACAAATGAAACAAGCCGGTGAATTATTGTTAAAAGATTTAGTAGAATTGCGAGATGTTCTTGCTCGCCGTGCAAAAGAATTTAAAATGACAGTAATGATCGGACGTTCTCATGGAATTCATGCTGAACCAACAACATTCGGTTTGAAACTTGCACTTTGGTTTGATGAGACTCGAAGGAATATTGTTCGACTCAAAAATGCAATTGAAACTATTTCTGTCGGACAAATTTCCGGTGCAGTTGGTACATTTGCACACTTAAGTCCCGAAGTTGAAGAGTATGTTTGTTCAAAGCTTGCTTTGAAACCGGCATTGGTCTCAACACAAGTAATTCAGAGAGATCGTCATGCCGAGTTCCTAACCACGTTAGCTGTTATCGGCAGTTCGTTGGACAAATTCGCAACGGAAATTCGTCATTTGCAAAGGACAGAAGTTTTGGAAGCGGAAGAATATTTCTCTGCAGGACAAAAAGGTTCTTCAGCGATGCCGCACAAACGCAATCCGATCACCAGTGAACAAATTTCCGGACTTGCACGACTGCTCCGAGGAAATGCACAAGCAGCATTGGAAAATGTTGCATTGTGGCACGAGCGGGATATTTCCCATTCATCAGTTGAACGAGTGATCGTTCCTGATTCATGTATTGTGCTCGATCATATGCTTGCAAAATTTACGAACATCATCGATAAGCTGCTCGTGTATCCTGAGAATATGCAAAAAAATTTAGATATCACTCATGGATTACTTTATTCGCAGCCGGTGTTACTTGCTCTGACAAAAAAAGGAATGAAGAGAGAAGATGCATATAAGATTGTACAACGCAATGCTATGGAAGTGTGGAAATCAAAAAAGAATTTCAAAGAAATGTTGAAGGCAGATGCAGAAGTTTCGACGGTTCTTAATGATGCAGATTTTGATGAGGCGTTTGATCCGAAAAAAAGTTTAAATAATGTAGATCATATTTTTAAAAGAGTTGGACTGGAATAGTATGACTAAAGAAGAAATTTTAAGGTTTCTTCATTTGTTAAATGACGAACTTTGTCATCGAGAAATTAAAGGCGAATTGTGTTTGTATGGCGGTGCAGTGATGTGTCTTGCTTTTAATGCACGTCCAAATACAAAAGATGTCGATGCTGTTTTTAAACCTGTAAAAGAAATTCGAGATATTGCGGCACAAATTGGAAAAGATCATAATGTTAAAGAAGATTGGCTTAACGATGGCGTGAAAGGATTTGTAGTTCAGCATCATCAAACTGTATTTTTAAATTTACCGAATCTAAAAATATTTGTTCCGGAGGCAGACTATTTGTTAGCAATGAAAACCCTTTCCGCAAGAGTTGATGCATCTGATAAAGACGATGTCATATTCCTCATTGACAAACTAAAGATTGCTGAACCAGAAGAAGTATTTACAATTTTGGGAAAGTATTACCCAAACGAACAAATTCGTCCTGCAACACAATTTTTTATTGAAGAAATATTCCAACAATGATTACACTTAGAGAGACAAAGGAAAAAATTGAACAAGACAAGCCTCACTGGGCAGTGTATCTAATGGATTTTGTTGATGATTTCCGATACTTTAAAAATGAAAAAGCAATTGAACAAGCCCTTCAACAATCCGACGAAAAAATTGATGCATTGCTGGCTTCTACTGTGGATTATCTTTGTTCTGAAATGAACCTACAATCGCCGAGTTGGGTGGAAACAATTCCAGCATTAAAAAATCCATGGTTTGTTTCTGGTTTTGAAAATCTTAAAGCAATTGCATTGGTCGAAAGTCCTTTGCATTTTAGAAGAAGAAAAATATTTGTTTTAGAAAATTTTTTGCATCGAGTTTAATGACTCTTATAAAACAAAGGGATAAATGCAATGGTGAAGAAATATCAATATCGTAATAGTATGAGACATTCTAGCAAAGAAAAGTTTAAGTAACGTAGATCATATATTCAAAAGAGTGGGATTGGAATAATTAATGGAGGATGTATGAAACTTACCGCAGTATATCAAAAAGTTGATGAAGGATATATTGGTTTTGTTGAAGAACTTCCCGGTGCGAATACACAGGCAGCGACGATTGAAGAAGCGAGAGAGAATTTAAGGGAAGCAGTTGAATTGGTTTTAGAGGCTAATAGAGTTTTGTCTGAAGAAAATTTACCAATTGGAAATGTAATTAAAGAAGATTTCATTTTGTATGAAGCGTCGTGATTTGCTTAAACATCTTGAGCTATTCGGATGTGAGTTCTTACGTGAAGGTGGAAGCCATACTATCTATGTAAACAGAGAGAAAAGAAAATCATCTAGTATTCCAAGACACAACGAAATCAATGAAATGCTTGCAAAGAAAATTTGTAAAGATTTAGATGTCAAATATCCTTAACGAACTACAAAAAATGCATTGGAGAAAATGTAATGGCACAAAAATTTCAAAATCTTATCAATGGAAAATGGGTTGATGCAAAATCAGGCAGAACATTTGAGAATCGAAATCCTGCAAATTGGGAAGAAGTGGTCGGCATATTTCCGAAATCCGGTAAAGAAGATGTCGATGAAGCAGTAAAAGCTGCTCGCGCTGCATTTGAGAAATGGAGATTGGTTCCTGCCCCGAAACGTGGAGATATCATGCGTGCAATCGGGGACCTTATGGTAAAAAGGAAAGAAGAAATTTCCCGCGAAATGACACGTGAGATGGGAAAAGTTCTTGCTGAAACACGCGGTGATGTTCAGGAAGGAATTGACACTGCATATTATGCTTCGGTTGAGGGTCGTCGTTTATTTGGAAAGACTGTGCCTTCAGAACTTCCGAATAAATTTGCAATGGCAATTCGTGTTCCGATCGGTGTTGCAGGGATCATTACCCCGTGGAATTTTCCGATGGCAATTCCAACATGGAAAATGTTCCCGGCAATTCTTTCCGGCAATACATGCGTTTTCAAACCGGCAACCGATACGCCAAAAACTGCAGCGATGCTCGTAGAACTTATGATGGATGCTGGACTTCCCGAAGGTGTTGTGAATATTGTTCATGGCGGCGGCGGCGAAGTTGGTAATGCGATTGTTTCTCATCCGGATGTCGATCTGATTTCGTTTACAGGTTCAACAGGTGTTGGAAAACAGATCACGAAAGATGCAGCCGATACACTGAAACGAGTTTCTTTGGAACTCGGCGGTAAAAATGCACAGATCGTTCTTGCCGATGCTGATCTTGATCTAGCATTGGAAGCAGTGCTTTGGGGTGCGTTCGGAACAACCGGTCAGCGATGTACTGCAACAAGCAGATTGATCCTTGAAGAAAAGATCTATGATAAATTTATGTCGATGCTGGTAGATCGTGCAAACAAATTAAAACTCGGTGACGGTCTGTTGGCAGATTCGCAAGTCGGTCCATGCGTGAATGAAAGTCAGCGAAAATCCGTGCAAGAATATGTTACCATCGGAAAGAATGAAGGGGCAAAACTTGTTGCAGGCGGATCGATTGCAACGGAAGGTGCGCTTGGGAAAGGATGGTTCCATCAACCGACAATCTTTGGTGATGTAACGCCGGAAATGAGAATTGCAAAAGAAGAGATATTTGGACCGGTACTTTCTGTGATTCGTGCAAAGAATTTTGATGATACGATCCGGATTCTTAACAACACAGAATATGGATTATCTTCCTCAATATTCACAACCGATGTGAATAAGGCGTTTACAGCAATACGTGACATTCAATCTGGAATTACCTATATTAATGCAGCAACAATTGGAGCAGAAGCTCACCTTCCGTTTGGCGGAGTAAAGAAAACAGGGAATGGACACCGTGAAGGTGGATGGACAGTATACGATTTCTACACTGAATGGAAAGCTGTTTACATCGATTATTCGGGAAAATTACAGCGCGCTCAAATTGATAATTATTAAAAAAGTTTAGTAATTTCGAGTCAAAATCCAAAATTTTGACTCGATAATTTTAAGGTTTTAGCAATGCATTTACGCAGACAAAAATGTAAATATCTGAAAGGAATAGATGGCCGTCCGTACATCGTGGCAATGTACGAGCATCAAGAATTTTACTGAGTTTCCTCATACTTTTTTGAATCACTATAATCAATTTTTGACCCAAAAGTATGAAAGGAGACAGCAATGTCTACAGCAACAATTCATTCAAAAGAAACCTCTGTTTCATCCAACGGAAAGAATACATTTTTCACGCCTGTGAAGATTGCACCTACTGAAGTTCATCAAACGTTATCAAAACACATGCTCGCCGATGGCTATGATATGGTCATCGATCTTAAAAAAAGCCAGGGTGCCTACATTTACGATTCGCGATACGGTAAAAAATTCCTCGATTTCTTTTCCTTCTTTGGTTCATCAGCACTCGGAATGAATCATCCGAAACTGACAACGCCTGAATTTTTAGAAAAGCTCGGATACGTTGCGGTGAACAAACCCTCGAATGCCGATGTCTATTCTGTTGAAATGGCGGAATTTGTCGCAACGTTTGGTGCGCTTGCACAACCCGATTATTTACCATATGCTTTTTTTATAGACGGCGGAGCGCTTGCCAATGAGAATGCAATGAAAACAGCGTTCGATTGGAAAGTGCGGAAGAATTTTGCTAAAGGATATACCAGTGAGCGCGGACATCAAGTGATCCATTTTCGTCATTCATTCCACGGCCGCAGCGGATATACAATGTCGTTGACGAATACGGATCCGACGAAGACAAATTATTTTCCAAAATTCAAGTGGCCCCGCGTTCATAATCCTGCAATCCATTTCCCATTGGATGAGAAGAGTTTATCGCAAGTGATCGAAGAAGAGAAGACGGCGATTACTCAGATCAAACAAGCGATCATTAATAATCCGGACGATATTGCGGCGATCATCATTGAACCGATCCAGGCTGAAGGGGGAGATAATCATTTCCGTAAAGAATTTTTACTGCAGCTTCGTACGATCTGCGATGAGTGTGAAATTCTTTTGATATTTGATGAAGTTCAGACCGGAGTTGGACTTACAGGAAAGATGTGGGCCCATGAACATTTCGTGAAACCAGACCTGATGTCGTTTGGGAAAAAAACACACATCTGCGGATTTATGGCAAGCAATCGGATCGACGATGTTTTAGAAAATGTTTTCAAGAAACCGAGCCGAATCAATTCAACTTTCGGCGGTAATCTTGTGGATATGGTCCGCTCGAAAAGGATATTTGAGATCATTCATGAAGATAAGTTGGTAGAAAATGCAAAAGTGCAGGGTGAATTTCTTCTGAAAGAATTGCAGGAAATGCAACACGAATTCCCAAAGGTGGTTTCAAATGCACGCGGAAAAGGTTTAATGTGTGCAATTGATATTGACACTTCTCAAAATCGAAATCAGTTGATCACCAAAGGATATGAAGAAGGACTCATTCTTATCGGTTGCGGTGATCGATCTATACGCTTCAGAACTCCGCTGATCATCAATCAAGACGAGTTGAAAGAAGGACTAGGAATTATTCGAAAAGCGATAAAAGAATTAAGTGTTGGAGAGTTATAATAGCTAAATTTCTCTTGTTACAATTAAAAAGAGGGATGGTTTTTTTATGGAGACAAACGAAAACAATATTAGCAATCCGCTTGCATTGAATATAAAGACTGTACGTTCAATGCTGGTTCAATTTATCAACGATGAATTGAACAATGCAGGATTCACAAAAGCTGCCATCGGCCTTTCCGGAGGTATTGATTCTGCCGTTTCGATGTATCTAGCAGTTGAGGCGCTTGGTGCAAAGAATGTTCTTGCGGTGTTGATGCCATATAAAACAAGCAGTCCGGAAAGCAAAGCAGATGCTGAAACCATTGTAAAGGATTTAAACATTCGAAGCACTCTTGTCGATATAACTCCAATGGTTGAGCCGTTATTCGATTCACAAAAGATTTCGGAAAATCTTCGTAAAGGAAATATCATGGCACGACAGCGAATGATCGTGTTATATGATTTTTCTCAGAAGGAACAAGCATTGGTTATCGGAACATCAAATAAAACTGAATCAATGCTCGGTTACGGAACATTGTTCGGCGATATGGCGTGTGCGATCAATCCATTAGGTGATCTCTATAAAACGCATGTTTGGGATCTTGCAGAAGAACTTGGTATCTCCAAAAAAATCATCAAAAAGAAACCGACTGCTGATCTTTGGCAAGGACAGACAGACGAAGGAGAATTGGGATTCAGTTACCGTGAAGCAGATCGCCTATTGTATTTTATGGTTGATGAACGGAGAAGTGATGAAGAGCTTGAAGGTTTAGGCTTTGCTAAATCATTCATTTCAAATGTAAGACGAAAAATTCAAATCAATCAATTCAAGCGTCGTCCACCGGTGATCGCAAAGATCTCACATCGGACAGTGAATATTGATTTTCGATATGTTCGCGATTGGGGAATCTAAATGTCTGAAGAAATTCAACGCGGTGCATTATATGTTGTCCCTACTCCGATCGGAAACCTTGAGGATATAACACTTCGAGCGTTGAATATATTAAAAAATGTGGATGTGATAGCGGCGGAAGATACACGAACCACGAAATTTCTGCTCGATCATTATAACATAGAAAAGACGTTGCTGAGTTTTTATTCTCACAATGAACAAGTTCGAGTTCCACAGATCATACAGCGTCTTAAAAATGGTGATTCAGTTGCGATTGTTTCCGATGCCGGCACACCGGGAATTTCAGATCCAGCGTTTTCGATCATCACTGCTGCAATAGATAATGAAATAAAAATAATTCCTTTACCTGGACCAACTGCATTTGTTCCGGTTCTAGTTGCAAGCGGAATGCCGACCCATGAATTTGTGTTTGAAGGATTTCTTCCTCACAAGAAAGGAAGAAGAACAAAATTAGAACGATTGAAAAATGAACAACGCACAATCGTGCTGTATGAATCACCGCATCGGATCCTAAAAACGTTGACGGAACTTTTAGAATATTGCGGTGATAGAAAAGTTGTTGTTGGAAGAGAGATGACAAAAATTTATGAAGAGATCATCCGCGGAAACCTTTCGGATGTCGTAAAAGATTTTTCAACAAGGATTATCAAAGGTGAATTTGTTATTGTGCTTGAAGGAAAGAATGATGCATAAACTAAGAATTAGCAATTGCATTTCAAATTCTTTGCCGTTATATTTTATTAAACATATATTGTGTTCCGTAATATCTCTGTTAGCGTATCGCCGCATGATCAAATTTTACAGTCTGTTGTTCCTCCTGCTGTTCAATCCCGGAAAAATTTATTCTACAACTTTTGCAGACTCATTAGTCTATTCGCATACGTTCAATGATACGACTAAGAAAGATGGAACTCTTTCATTTGATATCGATCTTAAGACCGAACCGGGAAAGATTATTCTCGCTCCTGGAAAAACAAAAAATCTAGCTTCAGGTTCCAAGATGAAAGCGTATTTCGCCGGTGCGTTCCCGACGATTACAGTGAATAATGAGCAGAAACCAGACACGGCAAAAATGAATGCCGACAATCTGCATGACAAGAATTTTTTTACCATCGTTCAATTCAATCCGCCGAGCAATGTTGGTTCTCAGATCAGAATCGATCTTCGAGTCGTTAGGAAAGTTGATAGTATTGTTGTTGTTCATTTAGGGAATACACCTCTTACCGGTTTTAATTCAAGACCGCGTGCGTTCTCATATTTCACCGGAATAGATTCAAACAGAATGTCACTTGTCCGTCAGGTCTTTGATAATCTCGATTCTGCTCGTCATAGCGAAAAATTGTCACTTCCTGACCCCATTCAATATATCACATTTGAATTGGACAGAATGGGAACAACGGATGCTACGGTGCTCTCTGAATTCCAAATTTACGGTGAAGGATATGTTGTAGAAGGTGCCTATGTATCAAAAGTAGATTCTACAGGGAATTTTCCTGCAAACTTTGCCAATGTTTATCTCGATGGGGAAATTGAAGCGGGAACAACTGTGGCATTGGAAATGAGAACAGGTTCAAAAAAAATATATGACAGTTTAAATTGGTCCGATTGGTCTACGCCAGTTACTTTTCATTCAGTTTCCGAAGCGAAAGCAGGGGCTCAATTATTTGTTGCCGAACCGAGAAAATATTTCCAATATCGATTGTCACTAGCCACGATCAATCTTTTTACCCCAAAAGTAAACAGTGTGAAATTTGTCTATCAAAATTCGTTGGTTGCCGATTCTTCGTCAGCGATAATCACTCCCAATAATATTCCCGTTCTCTTGCCGGCAGTGTTAACGTATTCAATCAAAACAAATTTTTCTCAGACATCGCTTGGAGTTGATACAATAAAAATATCAACACCCGGACCGTCTACTGTGCGTAGTGTTACCGTGAACGGATTAGCGGTAGGGTATAATTTCTCACCTGCACCGAATAGTATGACCGTTGCATTCCAGCAAACTGTTACAACAACATCAACAATTGATATTGTTTTTTCTACGAAACTTGTCGAAGTAGGAAATTTTCCGTCAATTCTTGTAAGTAAAGCTGCTCCGTGGAACCCGCAGCGTATCGATCCTCAAAAGATAAAGGATGGAGACGGTTGGACAGTAACAACGGATGGTGTTCCATTGAATCCGATTGAAGAGATCAAAATTAGTCCGAATCCTTTCACGCCGAATGGAGATGGTAAAAATGATGTGACCGTGATAGATTTTGCGGTAACAAAAATTGATAAACCAAAACCGTTACGCATCAATATTTTCGATCTTTCCGGCCGAAAGGTGAGAACGGTTGTCGATATGCTAACCGGAATCAATCCATTCTTTGGAGATCCAAGGATTGGCGGTAAGGCATTCACGTGGGATGGTAGAGATGATTCGAGGAAAATAGTTTTACCAGGTGTATATATCTTGCAGGTGTCGCTTGACGTGGATAATGGCGGACAGTTCGTAACAAAAACAATCACTGTAGCATATTAATATTGTGAAAATACTTAATCGACTTTGTTTTTTATTTCTTGTTTCATCGCAGCTATATTCGCAAGCATTTGTGGATAAAGGGTATCATTCCAAAGCCACTGCTCTTGGGCGCGCAGTGACAGCTATGACATCCGATGCTTCGTTGATATTCTATAACCCCGCTGCGATTGGTTTTGTTACGACAGGAAATATCTTCACGAATTACGCAAATCTTTATCCGGAGATCAGTGATGCAAATATGAATGTCATAAATGCCGGCGGTGCTTATTCGTTGGGACAAATTGGTGTTGTAGGTATTGCTGTATCGCAATTTGCGCCTGATTTTTGGAATGAGCAAACATTCATCGGCTCGTTTGCAACAAGAATGTTTGACGAGAATCTTTCCCTTGGTGCAAATCTTAAAATTCTTCGTTGGAGTGCTGAATCTCCACAAGGCGACAATGCAGTTCCTGAACCTTCACTTTCGTTTACCGGCTTTACCTTTGATGTTGGTGCCACATATATCTTTCAAAATATTTTTGAAGAAAACGATGTACAAGTTGGTTGTTCAATAATGAATCTTACACAGCCATCTGTAGCAAGTAATGGTTCTTCGGATGCAGTGCTTCCAATGGAAGTGAATCTTGGCGGAGCGTATGTTTCACGAAAGTTCAACTATACAATTTTGAGCGGTGTGACTCTTAGAAACAGTGAATTGAAAATCACCGTTGGTACAGAGATCAATGCTTTAAAGACATCCGTTGCCGGTATTGAGAGCAATTTTTTGGTACGATTTGGAGGCGGGCGGATTGCCGTTAAAGATTCGCAAGGGGAATATAACGGTGGATTTGGATTAAAGATTGAACGATTTATGATCGACTATTCTTTTTCATATCAAGCGTTCATTCAGCACGTTGGCGGTATTTCATCGATCTCTTTAGGATATGAATTTTAAGATGCTGACTTTTCAAAAAATATTATTTTTAATTGTTTGTGTTACGATAATCTCAAGTCCCGTTTATTCTCAATTTATCAGCCGTGATGAGATCAAAGGTAATGAAGGGTATGCAAATTATTCGGGACGAAATTATGAGAATTATAGTGTGCAGTTCAATAAACGAAAGATCTATGACAATTTTGGAAATTTTTTAGTTGATGGACTTTCAGTTTATGAACTTGGAGAATCACAAAGTCAGTTCATCGATCCGCGGGTGGGTGGGAGCAATGTACAGAAATCTAAATATTACAATCTATGGTTCAATAATCTTTTGATTGGCAATGATCAATACGGCGGATTTGCTTCCCGTATCATGCTTGGTGAAGCGATCAGAACGAAATTTACTTCGTTAACGTTTGATAAAGCTCGGTTCAATGGAATTCGATGGGATGCTGCAACAACAAAGTACCGAGGATCTGTAGTTGCTTCACGTATTTCTGATCCTGTTCGAATTCGTTTTGATGCATCATCATTACCGAACTCTATTTCACATCCGCGTGAATGGTCTGCATATATGTTTGGCGGACATGTTGAAACCGATCTTGGAGATGTGCTTACATTGGGTGCAACGTACGTAAATCAACATCAACTGCATAGTACGATCAACAGTAGTGCGAGTTCTATGAAAGGGGATGTTACCAATGCAATTCCAAGAGTAATATTCATACGTGTCCGCGATGATTCACCAACGGATCTTTCCGGACCGGTATTGTATGGGCCGCCGAAAGTTTTTATCAACGGCGCGGAACATTCAACAATCAACATCAATACAACGATGCCGAGTCAGTTCAAAACGGATATCAATAATCCAATTCAATATTGGGTTTTTCGCCGAACGGAAACAACCGATAATTTTTCAATTGATGAAAGTTTTTACACTGCCGGTGCGGGTTCGTATGATGATCCGATCTACGGAACGATTCCATATAATAAATCGTATTACGAAGCATATTTACGAGGGTGGGGAAATTCGACTCCTCCAAAATATCCGGTTAGTGTTCGAGGTGGTAATACAATTGTGTATGCATTTGTCATTCCATTCTATGTCAATGCTGTTTCATTCAAATTATTATTAGCAAATGATTATGCCCTTGATGCTGCTCAGGACTGGGTAATGCAGCGTGACGAATATCCAACCGAACGTCTTAACCTTTATCAAAACCATTATGATCCTGTCATTCAAGGACGTCCGACAAATTTTTTTACGGTTGAACGAGCAAATGGAAATGTTCAAGATGCTTCAAATAAACAATGGGTGAGCTACACGTATGGACTGAATACCGGAATGTCCATCTATGGCATGAACTTCAAATTTCAATGGAATGGTTTTGAACTTGAAGGTGAGTATAACACCAGTACTGCTTACAGAAAATATCCTCTCTTAGCAGCGCCGTATTCCGAATTGAAGGGAAATGCTTTCTTTATTCGCGGAACAAAACAGATCGGTCGATTGACCCTTGGGGGAGAGCGATACAGAATTGAACCGTGGTACGGAACGGCGTTAGATATTTATATGATGGAAAATAGTTACTATAGCACTCCTGGTGCTGCCGGAACGATTACGTATACTCCGCCAGATCAATACGGTTATACTGTTGACGATGCGAACAAAACCAGACCGGATCAGTTGCTGCCTGGAAGTGCATATTTCGCATTGGTAGATGATAACGATGATAACGACCGATGGGAAGATGGATTCTATTTCTATAATGCAAAATCGAGTGGTGCATTCATTCGAAATGTTGATGTCTTAAATTCCAATAACGATATCAATCCGTATAATCTAGGGTATCGCCAAAATAATAATGAGTTGACTGGGCTGAGCGATATTATTAGAAAACCGGATACCGGAATTTTTCCGGGAAAAGACAAAGACCGCGACGGCATTCCTGATGATGATCGAAATTCAAATGGACTTCCTGACTATACCGAAGATTTCATGACATACTATAGTGATCCTCCATCGTTTGAAGCAGGCGATGATTGGAACAATAATTCTGTTATCGACAATCAAGAAAATGACATCTATCCAGATTATCCATATACACCGGATATTGATGGTTATCATTATTTTGCTTCGTTCGAGGCATTGAAAAATTTGACTCTTGGCACAGGAATTATTCGTGAATCAGGAATTGCTCGGGGCGGAAATAATAACGTGAATTATTTTAAGACCACCTACGGAATTGCAACTCCTCGCTTTGGAGCACTTGATTTTTATTATACGTTAAAACGAGTTCGGGATAACCTGTCAAACGATGGTTTTCAATTTGCGGGAACAATTCAAGCAGATCCAACACCGTTATATGTGAAGGATGTATTAAATTACCGGAATAGTCTTTCTCACATTCTTTATTTAGGTACGAAATATACTCAGATCACAAATTTTAATATTGAAAACAATGTTCGATTTGAATTGAATGAACGCTACACCGTGGGAACTCCGACATTGGAAGAAGTTTTGTTTGGCCAATTAGTTGATGAACAATTCAAAGGTTCCATCACTTCAATGGCGTTGGTCAATAAGATTGATTATACGTATTCATTCTTTTCCAATACGTTTCGTTTGCGTCCTCAATTCAAGATCAGAACATTAAAGGTGGTTACTCAGTCAACATATGATAATGGCGAAACCGCAACTTCTATTCTGACCCATTCACAGACCCTCATCCCAATCCTACGTCTTGATTATCGATTATCTGAAAACAGCGAATTACATTTTGGTATTCAAGGTACTTCTCTTTTTGGATTAACTGATGCACTTTTGCTGAAGGTCAGGAATTTGCAGAGCGGTTTTGGTGATTTTAATTCTTCTACGAATGCTGTTTCGCTGACGAATAAAACCCAATATAGCGGATATAACATTGTGATCGATTTTGGATTTAAGTTGACAAATATTGAGTATCAACGTTATGAAGATCGGCTAAAGAATACACAATTCTCATTGATCTATTTTACAATTTTCGCAGGTTATTGATTCTTGAAATTTCTTAGAGACATATTGTTCTGTTTATCATTACTGCTTATGATCGGTTGTGATAGTGTATATAAGTATATCGTCTTTCCTCCGGAGAGAATTGAATATACATTGGTTCCCGATGGTGATCTAATTGCGTCACAAAACGATCGGAACTATCGATTGAGTGATGATAAACAATCCATCATCTATGATGCTAAGGACTATAAGATTGAAGTAAAATATTTGACAGATTATCATTTGAATACGTATGAATTTCCAGATCAGTCTCAGTCACAGCAATTCTCTACGAATCCGTTTACATTTGGAAACTGGATCGATCCTGAACTTGGTTACACACCAAATCGATTTACTGTTTTTAAAGTAACAATCTACAACTATGCAGGTGGTAAGATCAACCTCGATCCTGAAAATATCTTTCTGAAAACTGACCGCGGTGATGAGTTGAACAGTTATGGACGTGAAGAAAAAAACAGTCGGTATCAGAGTTTAGAGGCCTATTTCAAAAAGCGAAAAGGAACTTCTGGAATAGACGATGATGTTTTTGAAAGTAGAATGGGTATTGTTCGTCGTTCAGTCCATTATCTTGGGAAACCGGTTTTTCGCGGTGATGTTCGCGATGGATTGATCGTCATGAATCCACTTGCTGATGAAGTGGAACAATTAAAAGTGACGATCAAAGATTTCATTCTTGGGTATGATGAGAATAACCAGCCTTCAGAATTTACGACGCTAAAATTTTATTTCAGAAGAGCTCGATTCGAGTTGCCGAAAAATGCTTCGATAATAATTGCCGAAAGAGATTCGCTCAAGAACAAAAACGCGATAAAACAATTGGAGCCCTCTGCTCGACCAATGGGCGAACTGAAGATAGCTGTGAAATCAACAAACGTGATTTCGGTAGATCAATTGATGAAACCGCTTGATCAATATTTGTCGGAGTTCACAAATTTCAAGACTTTATTTGTTAAGACGGCAATTACAGCAGCCGATCTCCAAGCATCCAATATTCTGATGATTCTAGCTGACGAAGGGCAAATGAAGTTTTCTCCTGAACAGGAACGACTGACGGCGGATTTCATCAAACGAGGCGGCTTTATCATTGCCGATGAACGATCAAGCTCAACACAGAGCGAAAATTACCAATCAGTAAATAATTTTCTGACCGAGGTTTCAAATCTTCTAGGAGGGAATGTTACCACTGGAAGAGTTCCGACAGACCATCCAATCTATAATGTTTGGAAACGATTTGATATACTCCCGCCGGTAGATCCGGACTTACAGGATATTAAAGGACAAGAATTGAATGACTTTCTTACGGGCATTTTCCACAATAACCGTTTGGTTGCAGTGGTCTCAAACAGAGGGTACTCGATAGCATGGGGGGTATTTGGAACTTCTGAGATCAGATCCGGTAAAGATTTTACAAAACAACGAGAATTTCTTTCAAACATATTCTATTATGCCATTGCTTCGGCAAATCATGAAAAATAAATTATTGATAATTGTAATTGTTTTGCTCATCAGTACATGGCAATTATCCGTGGCAGGAGATCAGCCAAAAAACATCAATCTGATGTTCTTAGGTTTTATGTACGATTCAACTTCGTTACCAACTGGAGCAAGTCCGGTAAATGAAGCAGGACGAATAAGAGAAACTGAACTTGCGTCGCGACGAACTACGGCAACGATCTATTCTTGTATTCTTCCGGGGTCCGGTCAAACGATGTTTGGTCATACATATAAAGGAGTTGGTTTTACATTGCTTGCGTTTGGGTCTGCGCTGACAGCAGGAATCTCTCACAACAATTTTGTTGCACGGAACGAACGATTAGATGCGCTGGAATTTAATTATGCAAATGCTTCAACGTGGGAAAATGCAAATTTGATCTACAACAGTATGCAGGGGGCACATTCTCAACTGAAACGAGATAAAAATAGAAGAGATCTATTTTTGGTTGTTTCAGCAGTAATATGGGTCTCCAATATCATTGACATTATGTATCTCACTGAGGATCAAGGGCAGTCTCTATTTTCTTCTGCAAAGAGTGAACCACCATTGCAGTTTGGTGCCATTGATTCTCCGCACAAGCCGTTGTTAAGTCTTTCACTACCATTACAGTAATTCTATGTCACTAAAAATATTCATCATCATTGGTATCGTCGCTGCTGTTCTGATCGGATGCGATGCCGGAAGAGAATTAAAACCAAATACTCATGACGGCAGAGTACCAGATATTATTAACTTGACAACCAAAGTGGATAGTGTCGGGAAACTAAAACGTGTTACACTGACCTGGGCGTATGATACGATCATGTATGGAACGGACAGAATAAAAGCAAACTTACGTGATTGGGAAGTGTGGAGTGCAAGCGATACATTGCAGCTTAGCCCGAAAGGAAGACCGACAACTCCAATTTTTGTAGATGTTTCAAATGCAATACAACCGGGTGGAAACGACAGTATAGTATTTTTTTATAAAATATATCCTAACGGTTATACCGTTGATAATATTCAATTCATCGGTAAACCGACAAGTATCTTAAGAATTGTCATTAAAAAATAAATAATCATTCTAAAATTCTCATAAGGAGAACTGATATGAAATTTTTCTACTCAATTAGTTTTATCATTGCTTTGTTGTTGTGTTTTATTGTTCAATCAAATGCTCAGCAAAAACTCGATGCAGGAAATTATATTACTGTGGATAATTCGCCTAACTCACCAACATCTGCAGCCGGAAGTCCAGGAACAACAACGGTCTCTGTTGAATATAATGAGGTAGGTCCTTGGTGGACAGGAGCAACTACAAGCGGTTGGGGTGGCGGATATCGGCAAACTTCACAACTTGGGGGTGAAATCATTGCCGGACGTTCAGCAACATGGACGATGACTGTTCCTGACGGAAAACCAGGTTACTATATAGTATACAATTATGTTCTTCAAGCCGCAAATAACGCATCAAACGTTTATTATACAATCCAAAATGAATTCAGCAGCGTAATCCAAGATTCTGTTCGACACGATCTTCGTCGTTCAAGTATCACCAGTGCAAGCGTTGCGATTGGAGCGTGGGTTCCATTGATGATAGATAATTTGAATGTTGGGAATTATAAGATAACTGTCGGAGCCGATTCACTTTCAGGTTCAGGTATAATGCGTGCTGACGCTGTAAGGATATTACGGAGCACAACTGTCGGTGCAGATCTTGAGTTTGCAAGACGGTCGCGCGATGGATTTGATTCTGTAAGAGTTGGTGAAAATTGGTTGGATGCACCGTTAGGAACAATTACGTATAAACAACTTCCGTTGTTCAATCTTGGTTCGTTACCGTTGCAAATAAATAGTGTACATACTTCATTCCTTCCAAACAGATGGGACTTACGACTTCCGAATAATGCAACATTTCCATTAATTATTCCTCCGGGAGGGAAAGCAAGTCTTGTTGTTGGATTTAGACCGTTTCAAGAGGAAACGGTAATTGACACATTGATCATTGAAAGCAATGATTCGGCAGAAGTAAAAGCTACAATTCCAATCAGCGGTAATGGTATCAACTATAATTTTATTTTAAACTCTAGTATTATCAACGAACCTAATTATAATGCTCCATTTGATAAATTAGCGGATCCAAAGCGTCCACAAATCATCCGTCAAGGTGTTTGGGCTGCAAGTCAAACAGGTATTTCATCATTTCCCTATCCAATTGCGGGGGGAAATCTTCAAGGAACTTTTTCCTTTGATGCTGTTTGCGGGACAGAATATCGTTTCCAATTACCGGATTCAGTAAATGGTGTCCCTGGATCATCCGGTAATTATTTTATTGAACATGGCGCAATTCCATTCACCAGTAATTCTGAAAATAATGCGCAGGTTACGATTATTCCTCCATTTTCAACTGATACGGTTCGCACCGTATATAATCAAAGTGGTTTAACGACTCCTCCGTTCTTTTATCCATTTGCCAATAAGCCTATTTTCTTAACGCAAGGTGATTGGATCAGCGTAAAAATATATCGCACGATAGCAACTCAAGCTGTTTTACGTGCAGATCTCATTCGCATCAGAAAAATACCTACCGGTGCAACGATAGCAGCATCACCACAATTAAATTTTGGAAATGTTTCAATTTATCCTGCAGAAAGAAATCTCGCCAATAATTATAAGCTCAATCTTGAAATAAACAGCGGTGGTGAAACGGCGTTACGAATTGACAGTATTGTTATCGCAAATAATCAATTTTATTCTTTCGTAAACTTACCGGCGACCCCTTTTTTATTGGCAGCGGTTAATGGATCACAAAAAATCGCGGTTGCCTTTACACCCGATGCTATTGCTAGTTTGAATACCACTATTCGTGTTTATTCAAATGATACAACAAAAAATCCTTATGTTATTCCGGTCACTGGTGCTGGTATTGGTACAGGTCAAGTCCTTGAAGAAGATAATGTCCAATCTTCTTTTGTCTTTCCACAGAATCCTGTGACGTTTCCTGATCTCGTCAATATCACAAAATGGCAAAAATCAACTGCTAGTGGAAGCGGCGGCTCGAGTATGCTTGGATACATTTATCATTTACAAGGTGATGCATCTATGCCAAATAAAGCTTCCTACGTAGAATATTTTCCTTCACTACCAATTCTTGATGGTGGCGGTCCGGCATTGGATACTTTTAACGTCTATGCGCGTGTTCCGGTAGGTTCGTCAAATTCAACCCCGCGAGCTATTTATAAAATATTCCAAGGTGCCGGTGGTTCTGTAATTATTGATACAATAAACCAGAATGGTCGCGGAACGGATAGAGTATTTTTAGGAACGGCGTTATTCTTGCGTTCTAACGGAAGAGACAGTCATGGCAGCGGTGCAATCAACGGCTATATCCGGTTGGAGAACGATACAAATCTAGTATCAGCTTATTATAAGGATTCATTAATCAATCGTGCACGACAAGATAGTTTTATCGTTCGCGCAGATGCTATTATTCTTCAGGAAGCGATTCTTACCGGTGTTGAACATGAAGTGCTTCCGAGTATACCGAATGATTATTCGCTTAGCCAGAATTATCCAAATCCATTCAATCCTTCAACAACAATTCGATTTGGACTTCCAATGTCCGAGAATGTTCAATTAAAGATTTATGACATTCTTGGTAGAGAGATCCGTTCATTGGTCAACGAACGATTTGATGCAGGAGCATATACTATTCAATGGGATGGGAAGAACAGTAATGGAAGAAATGTTGCGACCGGAATGTATATTTATCAGATACGCGCCGGACAGTTTGTTCAGACTAAAAAAATGTTATTGATGAAATAATCGTTTCAGTTAGGAAGCGTAGTCAGTAGTCAAAAAAAATTGATTGCTGACTACGTTTGTTTTTGAGAAAATACCAAATGTCATTTCAAGTCATTATTTCATTATTGGTTGCCGTCGGAAGTCTTGCATACTTTATTCCTACTGCAAAGGAACTTCGTGACTCATTTGTCTCAGGGCAAAATTATTTTGCAGCAAGAAATTATACCAAGGCGATAGAGCAGTATGACAAAGTCCTAAATACTGAAAGCGAATTGTTGACAGCCGACAGTGTTCGTGTTACGCTCCTTAATGGCGATCTTACTGTTGGTGTCCGTTCCGCATCGATTTATCAAAAAGCAAACTCTTACCGAACACTTGGTTTAACTGATTCTGCAATCTCTACATTTCGTTTTGCACTGACAAGAAAAGACTCTCCTAAACTATTGGTTCTCTCACGCTATCAGATCTACGATCTTTTCTTTCAGAAAAAAGAAAATGACAGCGCTATCACTGCCGCAAGAGATCTTATATTCAATCATCCGTTCGACGAGAAGGTCGAACAAGCGTTATATGACATTGGCTGGGCATTTCGGTTCAAAAAACAATATGATAGCTCCTCTATAACATTCCAACTTCTTGCCGATAAATATAAGCAGTCACTTTTTCGTGTTCGTGCTTTGTATCAGATCGGTCAGAATGCATTGGATGCAAATGAATGGAAGAGAGCGGTAAATGCTTTTGCTACTCTCGTTAATGAATACAAACCTGAATCATTTTCACGCACTGATTTTCAGAATATGGAACTTCGTGCGAATCGCGAACGGCAGATCTTTGATGCTTCGTCAAACCGCGAAGAAGATAATACGAATCTTGAACTTGTATCAAAAAGCGAGTTCAAAATTGCAGAGGCATACGAACGGATGAATGTCGTTGATTCCGCAGTTGCTCGATACCAATATATCATTCGCACATATACGTTAATGCCGTCATTGATCGAAATCTCGTATATCAAATGGGCAGAGTTAATGCAGAAAGTGAAAGCGACTGAAGCGTGTGTTGCCATTTATCGAAAAGCGATTGATGATAATTTCCAGAACAAGATATTCCAGGCAAGGATGCAGTATAAAATTGCAAGGACGTATCAGGAACAAAAAGAATTTGAACGATCTGCCAATGAATATGATTTTTATGTAAAAGCATATACTGAGTTTGCCGATCAGGCTGAATTTTCATTGGAGAATGCCCGTTTCTTTTCCGTATTGAATTATAACGCAGCAAAGAAGAATGTAAATGTTATTGTTGCCGCAGATTCATTTCTGGTTTATCATCCTTCCAGTGAATTTGCATCAAAAGCTACAATCCTTCGCGGTAATGCATTTTTAGCTTTGAAAAATTATGAAAATGCCAGAAAGAATTATAGAAATGTAATCGAAAATTTTCCTTCTTCAGAAGAAGCTCCCCATGCAAAAATGCAGTATAGCAAAACATTCTATGATGAAAAAAAATATGCAATAGCAATCATGGAGTATGGTACGCTTGCAAAGTCTGTTAACAATGAAGAATTACTGGGAGAGATATGGTATTATGCAGGTATGTCATACTTTTATGTTGAGAATAATGACAGTGCGATGATATCGTTAAAAAATGTTCAGCCGTTATCGCAATTTTATCCCTTTGCATTTGGACGTATCACTAAGATCTATGCTTCTCAGAGCAAATTTCTTGAATCGGAACAATATATTTCCGGCGTGATCCGGCAATTAGCAGATTCATCGAGGTTTAAACCGTATGCTCACTTGACGTATGGAGAACTGTTGGCATCCATGGGTAAATTCGATAAAGCGGTTGAGGAAATGTCGATTGTTCTGAATGATTCTTCTGTTGTTGAGAATGCTCGGTTGCAGGCAAAATTTGCGCGAGGTGCAATATATCAACAGACGAAAAAATTTTCCGAAGCAGTTGTTGATCTTGAATTTTGTCTTCAACAAAAATTATTTTCCGAGAACTTCTCTTCTTCGGTTCCAACTGCAAACGAAAAACTTGCATTGTCGTATATCGGATTAGGGAAAAAGAAAGAAGCGGTTGAAAAAATCACTGCATTGCTCGGTCAGGTTACTTCTCAGCCCATCAGAGTGCGATACTTATCAGCACTGACTGAATTGTATGTACAAATAAACGATCATCGAAAAGTTGTTGAATACGGAACACAAGTGATAAAGGCTGATAGTGCAGATAATAATTCACGGGCGAAGGCGTACGGAGCTCTTGCAAATGCATACGGTAATCTCAAGGATCTTGATAAAGTAGTTGAAATATTGGTCGAAGCAGTGGACACACTTGAGCATCATCCATATATCAAAGAAATTTTATGGCAGACAACAAATCTATTCTATGAAGGACAAGGATATGTGTTTGCCGAAAAGCTTTTTGCAAAGTTCATCGAAAAATATCCCGAGGATCCGAAATCAGAGGAAGCGTTATTGAATCGTTCCACATCATTGATTGCAATTGGTAAAATTGATGAAGGTGTTGTGCTAAAACGTCAGTATATCAAAAAATATTCGAACAACAGTCGGATCGCTCAATTACAGTATGAAATTGCAGAGACCTATTACAACGCACAGCGCTTCGATCTGGCAATACAAGAATATGATCGCACCACAAAAGATTTTTCACAATCTGAATATGCAATTACTGCTGCCTATAATAAAGCATGGTGTTTTTATCGCATCGGTGATACGGTAAAAATGGTGGAAACGTTCGAACGTTTTGTCCGACTATATCCCAATAGTGCTCAAGCAGGAGATGCACAATTTAGTATTGGTGACTTTTACTATAACAAAAAGGATTACGAAAAAGCGAAAAATGCTTATCAGATAATTGTTGATAAATACACGACATATTCACGTTCTGAAGAAGCTAAGAATCTCGTTCACGAATTGGATCAGATCAATTCATTCCAAGCATACACAAAAGCAATGGTCTTCTTTGATGCTCAAAACTTTAATGAGGCGATTCCAATGCTGGAAGAAGTGATCCAAAAATATCCGGATGCCGATATTCGATATGCGAGTGAAGCGAATATTGCATCGGCATATTCCGAATTGGGTAATAAGAAAAAAGCACTCGACATGTTCAACAAGATCATTAAAAAATATTCAACCGCACCTCAAGCACAAATGGTTGTATTCTTTGCCGAACAGCATAAACGATGGATTGAATCGGAAAAGAATCAATGACACTTGCCCAAAAATTGCAGTCATACAGAAAATATGGATTGTATGGAATTGTTATTTCTGGTCTATTCCATTTAACTGTTGGAATAATTATTGTGATATTTGGTGGAGATAAGGGAGAGCGGATCGTCTCTGTGGAATTGAATACATACGAATTTATTAAGCCGCCGATAAAATTTGAAGCTCAGTCTCCGCGATTTGTTAAAACATTTGATCTCGCGAAAACCGTCGATTATTCTCCTCAAACAACTGCGCGGCAAATAGTATTCTCACGGGCAGAAGCACCCGTTACGACTGATCCAGTCAATAAAGCTCCTGTCGCACCAAATTCCAGTGGAAGGGCAGGAGAAGGAAGCGTTTTCTTTGGTGCGTTGACAGCATCCAGCGGTGCATCCGATCTTGGATGGGGAGTTCCGGGTGGAGCCACTAGCTACGGTCGAAATTTTGGTGTTGGCGGTGCTGGAGGTTGGGGAGCCGGACCGGGTGATGGAAAAGAATGGGGACCGAACTTTGCAAATGATGTTGAGAATACGCGTGGAGGAAGCGGTGGAGGACTTTCTGCGATGAGGGATAATCTTATCTCATCTGAAAATTTTGAAGATCGATTTGATGGTTTCATTGAAGTGAATCCAAAGAATAAAAAAGATATTCGAGGATTTTTGAATATTTATCAGCTTGAGTATAGTTCAACAAAACTTGAGAAATCTCCTGCAACAGGATGGGATGTTGTTGACGGACAACCGTCGTGGAATTGTGTCCCTCAGGCTTTACCTAGTCTGGCACATTACGCAAATGACAGTACGAAACTTCGTGTTTCTATTCGTGGAACTATTCGTCTTGATTCAAAAGAATTGACGACTATCCCGTTTATTTATATGATGGGATTTCAAGCCGCCGTGAAATACACAAAAGAAGAAGCAAAGAATCTCGGAAACTATTTGCGCAACGGTGGATTTATTTTTGTTGATGATGGAAACGCATATCAGCCGGGCGCCTTCAATATAACGTCACGTCAAATGTTAAAAGACGCCCTTGGATATGATGCAGTTTTTGAAAGAGTGCCGAACGCACATCCAATGTACTCGGTGTGGGAAAATTTCAATGGTCCTCCGTCCGGAGAGGATCTTGTACGGTATGACAGACGAGTTCGGGAAATAAAAGAAGTGTACCCGTTTGTTGAATCGATCTTTATTAACGGTAGAATGGTTGCGCTCATTTCAAATAGGGGGTATAACTTTGCATGGGGATATTGGAAATTTCTTCCCTCTGCCGCCGGTGGTCCGTATGACAATACTCGACAATTACAGTTTGGACTAAACGTTGTTGTGTTTGCATTAACACAACGGGGTGGAATTGTCGATCTGAATAGAACAAAAATTGCGTCGGAACAAAAACGTTAATGTGAGGATGTTATATGAAACAAGTTACCTTTTTTATTTTATGTAGTTGTTCTTTTCTTGTTTCCCAAGATCAGTCTCGTCCGGATTTACATGAAATGCAAAGAGATGTGTACAATAAATATTTTGATCAAGTTGCTGATGAGTTCAACATTCCAACGGAGATCCTCCGTGGAATTTCATTTACACAAACCCGTTGGACCAATATGAAATGGGAAGTCGATGATACGGTCTCTCAATGTTCCGGTATGCCGCGTGTGTATGGTGTAATGGGTCTCTGGAACAATTCATATTTTGGATTTCAAGTAAAAGCAGCGGCAACATTACTTAAAAAAAGTGAAACTGAAATAAAAGAAAATCCGTTGGAAAATATTCGGGCTGCAGCTGCTTTGTTAAGCAATATTTTTAATCAATTAGATATATCTGGAACATTGGATCGGTCAGAACTCGAGAATTGGTATCATGCAATGGCAACGTTCAATGGAATTCCACATAAAGATCTTGCAATGCAGCTTTCGTATAAAGCATTTCAATTTTTATCCGAAGGATATTCATTATATGGAATCAAACTTCCAAAACGGAATGTGCGTTTGGAGAAATTGCTCCCAGAATTATTGGAACTTCGCAATCAAGCAGAGTTAAAGCAACAATTTTCACCCGAAGATACCAAATCAACGCCTGATTATCCTCTGGCAATCTGGCGAGCGGGTAAAGCGGATTATTATTACACGACCGGCAATCCAAAACAATTTGTAGTTATTCATGATATGGAAGCAACGTATGAAGGAGTTGTTTCCTACTTTCAAACTTTAACTGACGGACGATCGGTAAGCATACATTATTGTGTTAATGGAAAACCTGATGTGTCATCATCTCCGTATAGTAATGCACCGGCCGGTGAAATTACTCAAATGGTTGAGGAAAAAAATTGGGCTTGGCATGCAGTTTGTTGGAATCGGTATATGTTTGGAATTGAACATGAAGGATATGTTAATAATCCTGCATGGTTTACTCCGGAAATGTATCAAGCATCATCGAGACTTGTTGCGTATTTATGTGAAAAATATAATATACCCAAAGATCGGTATCATATTATTGGTCATGATGAGAAGAGAACAACGGCATGGGTGAATTGGGTCACTTCAACAGGACAAGGATTCGATCCGCAATGCAATACTCATACTGATCCCGGCCAATATTGGAACTGGACGCAGTTTATGAATATGATTACCATTGCAGATACTATTAAGCCTCAAATACAATCTATCTCCCACTCGAATGCAAAGCCGGTCCCGACGTATAAAGAAATTACAGCCACATTCAATACATCAATGGATCTTACGTCTACGAACAATGCATTCACCATCACGCCGAACGTTGCAGGAACGAAATCATGGAATGCAGATAATACTGTTTTAACATTCAAGTCGACAGCGAACCTTGCTTTCAATTCTTCATATACGATCAAGATTGACACAACGGCAAAAAATATTGGATTAAAAAAAACTTTAGGGCCAGCACCATTTACCGTCACGTTTACAACTGTTCCTATTGATACTGTTGGACCAAAGATCGTGCAATCGTATCCATATAATAATGCTCTTAATGTTCCTACAAAACCGGAAATATGGCTGAAGATGAGCGATCCGGTGTTAACATCATCTCTCTCAACGACATTGAAATTTGTTGATGCTGGGAATTCTTCTGTTTCAATGTCCGGTGCAAAGAATGAAGTGATCGATGATCTCGGTGTAATATCATTCTTTCCGACGTTGAAAACCAATCAAACGTATATTGTGAAATTGTTCCCGGGAATGAAAGATTTTTACAATAATCTTTCCAAAGATACAGTGTCGATCCAATTTAGAACTGAACCGGCGCAATTCACAACAGCAGGACTAATTCTTGACCAATTTGAAAGCAACGGAAGAGGCTGGCTGCAGCCGAATCAATCTGTGAACTCGGTAAATTACGATACGTCATTGACACAATTCATATTTTCTAATGATAAAAAAATGAATGGTGCAACCTCAGGGAAATTGTCATATAAATTTACAGGCAGTTCGAATGGAGTAATTGATATTCCTGTCACTGCAATGCCAATCATCGATTCGTATTCGTCTCTCGGTATGTGGGTATACGGCGATTTGAGCTTCAATAAATTAAAATATAAATTCTCGCCAAACAATCAGATCATTACCATTGGAAATATTCATTGGCGCGGATGGAAATTCATATCACTTCCGATAGCATCAATTTCAGGAACGTCAAAAAAATTGATCTCGGTAATGGTTGTGCAGGATAGTACTGTTTCTGCAGAAGGTGCATTATCATTCGATGATATGCAGCTTGATGCAGTCGTTTCTGGAGTTCACGTTGCTGTGGGAATTCACCCCAAAGAATTTACGCTTGGTCAGAATTATCCGAATCCATTTAATCCTGCAACAGTGATCCCATTTAGCATATCGAAACAGACTTTCGTAACATTAAAGATATTCGATATATTAGGAAGGGAAGTATCACTGTTGATTAATGAGAATAAATCATCGGGCGAGTATGCAGTTGCTTTTGATGCAGAACGATTACCAAGCGGCGTATATTATTATTCAATCAAAGCTGGTGAATTCACTCAAACACGAAAGATGATTCTTTTGAAATAATATTAATAGAGACATCTGATAATTCTCCAAACGTATATTTTGCCGACAACATCCTACAAAGGACTTTTATGAAAAAACATTTTCTATTCTCAATGATGCTGGTCTCAACATTGTTCTCTCAGATAAAAATAACATCTATTGAAAAAATCCCAGTTCCGTCTGCTGAACAATGGAGCGCACCAATCTTCTCTCCAAATGGTAAAGAAATATTTTTTACAAATATGGATTATAATGGAATCTGGCAGTATTCATTCTCGACGAAATTACTTAAAGTGATAACAATAGATAAGCATTCCGGTTATAATTTTGTTCTTTCTGAAGATGGACAAAAGATCGCATACCGAAGAACGGCTGTTGAAGGAGATCATATTACCCGAGTTCAAGAGATTGTAGAACTTGATCTTCAATCTCTTTCAAAAAATGTTTTGGATCGTGGAAATTCAATATCAACACCAATTTTTAAGAACAACACTGTAACAACAGTAGAAAAAGTCTCAAATCAAAAAAATGCATCTGCAACATTAAATGCCCTAATTCAGATATTGGGAATCGAAGATACAAAGATTGTTCTTTTGGAAAATGGAATGAAAAAAATCTTTGACCCATTTAAGAATGGAAGTTATATCTGGCCGCAGCTTTCTCCTGATCGATTAAACATTGTTGCGGTTGATATGGAACGAGGAGCGTTTATTTCAGATCTTACAGGTTTAAACATTGTACGACTTAGGAAATGCAATGCACCGCAATGGTCGAGAAGCGGGAATTGGATCATTGGAATGGATGATAGAGATGATGGGAACAAAATTGTTTCTTCTGATATTATCGCAGTTTCAAAGGATGGTAAAAATCGAATTCAATTGACAAACACTATCCCTACAATAGAAATGTTCCCCGCTGTTTCTCCGATTGAGAATAAAATTGCTGTCTCAACTGCCGCAGGTGAAATATTGCTGTTGTCGTATGAGGAGGGACAATAACATGAAACGAATTATTCTATCAGTATTCATTATCAGTTGTTTATTATCAATTGCTATTGCACAGCCTCCGAGTAATTTATCCGGATTAAAAATATGCATTGATCCTGGGCATGGTGGTCATGGCAGTAATGACAGACCGCCGGTATTTTCGGATATTCCATTTTGGGAATCTGACGGAAATTTTGCTAAAGCTCAGTTGCTGAAAAAGATGTTGGAAAGTCGGGGGGCAAATGTTATCCTTACGCGAAACACGAATGACTATCCCAACGACAATGACGAACCATCTCTATCAGCTCGTTATACAATCGCTAATACTAATAATGTTAATTGGTTCCATTCAATTCATAGTAATGCTTTGGGAGGTACAAATACTAATACAAATTATTCCCTAGTATTAGTAAAAGAAGTTATTGCAACACGTCAACCTGCTTTTCCTCAAGCTGTAACAATGGCAAATCTTATTTATAATAATATCCGTGCAAAAAATAGGACAGGAGCCTGGGCAGGTAATATTTTACCAGGTGTAGCATTGGATTATACGTTCTATGGTGGAGCGAACGGCGGTTTTAATTTAGGAGTTCTCAACGGTCTTATTATGCCAGGTGAACTTTCTGAAGGATCATTTCATGATAATTACAAGGAAGTTAGTCGTTTGATGAATAACGATTATCGTAAAACGGAGGCATACGGAATATTGAATGGCTTTGTCGAATATTATAAAATCCCATATGATACTCTTGGAATGATTATCGGATCCCAAAAAAATGGAACAACACCTCTTAATAATATTATTGTCCGATTACTTCCAAATGACAAAGTCTATAATGGCGACACATTTAATAATGGTTTCTTTCTTTTTGATTCTCTTTCCCCGGGAAATTATAAAATCGTGTATGAAACTCCGGGATATGCGCTCGATACAGTGTCTGTAACGTTGACTGCAACCGGAAGAATCGCAACGACAAATCCGGTAAATGATCAAACGAATGTAGCTAGAAATAGTACAACTACTTTTAATTTCATTAAACAAATGGATACTGCATTTGTCAGAAGTCTGTTTTCAACAAGTCCTGCAATTGCAGGAACGATTTCCTGGAATGTTGGAAACACTGTGATGACATTCACCCCCAGTGTATTGTTAGGATATAAAACAACGTATACTATTTCGCTTTCTGGACTCGGCAATACACTTCAACCTGCAGTATTTGTGGATAATAAAACAATTACATCAAATGTTGCGGCAAAACCATTGGCAGTTTCGTTCCAAACAGTGTCGCTTCCTCCAAACATTATTTTATCTCAGCCGCTTCAGAATGATACAAATTTCACAATTACACAAAATGTAGGCGTTCGATTTTCTGAATCGATGGATACGGCAAGCGTTCGTGCCGCATTCCAAATCACTCCTGCAACGGTTGGAACGATCACTTGGACATCAAGCGGTTTGCAAAACAACACGATGATCTGGAAACCAGTTTCTGGTTCATTGGCATACAAAACAAATTATACTGTGACCATTGGATCAGGGGCAAAATCGACCTTTGGAACGACGATCGATGGAAATAAAGATTCTGTCGGCGGCGATCCTTATACTCTTCAATTCAGGACACAAATGGATCCAACATCGGTCTCATCAGAAACATCCAAACCGATAACATTTAGATTGGAACAGAATTATCCAAATCCATTTAATCCAACAACAACAATAGGATTTTCTGTAGCAGAAATCAGTTCGGTTTCGTTAACAGTATATGATGTTCTCGGAAGAGAGATTACATCATTAGTAAATGAAAAGTTGAATCAAGGAGAATATTCGATCCAGTGGGATGCAAAAAATTATTCCAGCGGAATATATTTCTATAAATTAGCAACGGAAAAAAATACCTCAATTAAACGGATGATGCTGGTGAAATAGAACAAGGTTACATAGTGTTATTGCGAAAAATGGCGCAGGAAAATGATTTTAATTCCTGCGTTTTTATTTATCCCGCATTTTTTGTATTTTCCTTATACATTATCGTAGTCAAATAATGAACAAGAGTTTTTTTTCTAAATCAAATCACAATATATTCATCATTAATTTTACGAGTAGGCAAGTGGTTACATAAGTAGTTGCCAAATTGGTTCCAATGGGCATATATTTTTGCTATTTTTACAAGAAGTAAATTTTAAAAACGCCAAAACCAGTAAAATTTAACCGTTCTCGTAGTTCAAGTGGATAGAACCGGAGTTTCCTAAACTTCTAATCGCAGTTCGAGTCTGCCTGTATTTATTGGTTGTTTTTGAGTTTTTAATTCAATTAGTGACAAAATTAGTGACTAATCCTTTGAAAAAAGGATGCACTAATGTATCTCTCAAAATCTTCTTCAGGCTATTATTACCTTTA
>CAYHFN010000028.1:0-37973 GCA_964355925.1 uncultured Chitinophagaceae bacterium | reverse complement strand
ACCGCGTTGTGTTCTGTTCTGCAAAAGTCTATTACGATGCGTTGCAAATGCAGCGAGACAACGCTATCAACAATGTTGCGTTGGTTCGAGTGGAACAATTCTATCCCTACCCGGAACAAGAACTGAGAGCGATCGCAGAAAAATATTCCAAAGCATCGGATATCGTCTGGCTTCAGGAAGAATCGAAGAACATGGGTGCATGGCATTTTCTTGCCGATAGAATTCGAGAAACAATTCTTCCATCTCAAAAACTTCGTTATGCAGGTCGTTCAGCATCGGCAAGCACTGCAACTGGTTCACTGAAACGGCATCAAACGGAACAGGAAGAATTGCTGAAAGATGCGTTGATGTAAATTAATACTAATTTTCTAATAGCCCCAACTATTCATCGATGGTTTTTCATTCATTATATATTTTTCTTTATGCCTAAGATTAAAATTCAAACAATATTTAGATGGCTCGCCACTGTCTTTTTTGTCGTTGCTGGTCTGTTGCATTTTATCATTCCTGAGTTTTATCTGGCAATGATGCCACCATTTATTCCGTTCCAACAATTTTTTATACTCATATCTGGCATAGCCGAGATGGCTGGTGCGATTGGGATACAAATCTCTCGATTACGTAAATTTGCGGGGATTGGTTTAATTGTGCTTCTTGTTGGGATTTTTCCCGCAAATATCTATGTGGCAATCGTCAATCCGGTTATTCCAAATCTGGAATATTCCGCATCAAGTATGTGGTGGAGATTATTACTTCAGCCAATCTTTATTGTATGGATTTGGTGGGTCAGCATTAAGAACAATGGACAATTGATAATGGATAATCAGAATAATCAATGAATATTCTGATGAGTAGATGGTGATTCCATTGTATGATTGTTTGACTTTATTCTAAAAATCTGTATCTTTGAACAGAACAAAGGAGATACAAGCCAGAACAATTGTTAGAGATTTTCAAAAATAATGATTTCAGTTTCAATTATTTCTCTAACAATATTCGAAGAATCCTTCGGATCAACCGAATTTCACTCGAGCGTTGGAGAGAAATTCGGTTTTTTCATTTTTGAGGCGTTATGAAATTTCGATTTGCGGTTCTTCTGTTGATTTTCATTCCATCATTGTCGAATTCCCAAACATTTGCTAAATACGGCAGCGAATTCATGTCCATCGGAATTGGTGGTCGTGCACTTGGTGTTGGCAGTGCGTATACCTCTCTAGCTAATGATGTCACAGCAGGATATTGGAATCCCGCAGGTCTTGCTCGCATTGAATATCCTCAAGTTGCGCTTTCACATGACGAACGATTTGGGAATCTTATCAATTACGATTATGCGGCATTTGCTTTTCCTTCCGGAACGAATACGATCAATCTTGAAACACAGGAAAAAGAATTCAACGCCGCTTCGTTCGGCATCAGTATTATCAGGCTTGGGGTGGATGGAATTCCGGATACGCGTAAAGCCTGGGCGGACAGCAACGGCAACGGATTGTTCGATGATGGAATCAATCTTCGTCCCGATTATAATGCGATCACATTCTTTAACGCGAGCGATTGGGTAGCATATTTCACCTATGCAAAACAATCATCTGAGAATTTATATTATGGTGCCAATGTAAAAATCATCCGCCGGAATATCGGAGAATTTCACGGAACGGGAGTTGGATTTGATGTTGGCGTTCAATACTTGGCAACAGAGAGTTTGGTGCTTGGTGCGAATCTTCAGGATGCGACAACAACACTGGTCTCTTGGAGCACCGGAACAAACGAACTTATCTCTCCGACATTGAAACTAGGAGCGGCATACTTTCTCGAAATATTCAACGGAAAACTTGCTCCGGCAGTTGGAACTGATGTCCGTTTCGAGAACAGAAGATTTTCCGCTGTTGCAAATGTTGGACCGATCAGTTTTGATCCGCAAGTGGGTATTGAATTTGATTACAAAAAAGTTGTTGCAATTCGGGCAGGATACAATGACATCGGCAATCTTACACTCGGCGCCGGTATCCATTTACGTAAACTTGATATTGATTATTCATTCGCAAAATTTGATGCGGCCGATCAACTCGGCAACACTCACCGTATTTCACTTCGTTTGACGATTGAAGAAGAAAAGTATCGTCGTGGTGCAGAATAAGTTTGCTGATTTATTGAATGGTAGTTCTCTGTCATTTCGAAGAGTATTGCGAATAGCACTACGACGAGAAATCTCAATGATGGAATGGACTAAAAAGTCGAGATTCCTCGATACGCTCGGAATGACAATAGTCGGATTATTTCTCTCTTCTTGTTCCTCATCGATTCCGTTATCAAAGCCCGCGGCACAACCATTTAAAAAAAATACTCCAGACGCAGTCGTGGTAAAACAATTCTTGCCCGAAGGTTGGGCAGATATCACTTCAAAATCTAAACAACCACAAATAAAATATTGGCTTGTTAACCGTAACAATTCAGCGACAATGGTTCTTCGTCAAATTCAAACTGATTCTGCATCTCAAAAGTCATTGATGAATGAAGATCTGAATGTTGTAACCAATATTTCACTTCTTTCCAAACTTCCCGAAAATAATTCTGGTTATCGAGTTACACGAGTTCCGAAAGTTATTGATACAAAGAGGAATTTTTTTTCGTATGCATACACCGAAAACGGCTTATTGCGCCGAGTAATAATCTTTACGAAACAGCAGAAATTATTTGAATTGGAATTGATGCAGGAACGCTCATCATCAGAGTTTGATGAACTGACAAATGATCTTGTAACGTTTGCAATAACATTATATGATCGGCGAGAGTGACAATCGTGCGAAGGTTCCAAACCTTTGTCCGATTATTTTGTCTTCAATTCAAACACGCCGTTCCAATCTTTTGGCGGCGGTTTTTTATTATAAGCCTGGGAGCGAAGAAGATATAGCTGTGATGGACCATCATCCTGATTGATCTTAAGTGCGAATTGGAATTCTTCAATTGCTTTTTTGAATTGACGTTTTCGGTATAGTAGTAAACCAAGATTGTAGATCTCGATCAGGCTCTTTGTTTCTTCACTGATTGAGTCCTTTAAGTCACCGATAAGTTCAAATACTTTGATTGGCTGTGTTTTACCTTTTACGATCAGATAATCAAGCTCACGGCAAAGGAATTCATCTGCCACCAAATTCCGTGTTCGTTCGCTTATCATGATCCGAGTTCCGTACGTTTTGTTGGCACCCTCCATGCGCGATGCCAAGTTCACCGCATCACCGATCACCGTGTAATCGAATCTGCTCGATCCGCCGACATTACCCACAACCATGAAATCGGTATTCAGACCCATACGAACAAAAAGTTTTGGTTTACCATCTTTTTCCCAACGAGAAGTAATTTCGCGTATTTTATCCTGCATTTGTATTGCGGCACGACATGAATTCAAAGCACTATTAGGTAATGACATTGGAGCACCCCACACGGCCATCACAGCATCGCCAACATATTTATCAAGTGTTCCATTATTTTTTAGAATAATATCTGTCATGGCGCTCAGATATTCATTTAGGATTTGAACAAGATCGACCGCATCAAGCTTTTCAGAGAAGTTTGTGAACGACGCAATATCGGAAAAGAAAACGGTCAATTCTTTTTTTTCTCCGCCTAGACGAAGCTTTTCAGGATGAGCGATCAATTCATTTACAACGGAAGGATTTAAATACTGGCTGAACATTCCTTTGATCATTGTTTTTTGTTTTCGCTCAGTCAGATATTGATAGACCGCACTTCCGATATAGTTGAGAATGATCGCAGAAATTGGAGTAACAACCGGAAAAACGAGATTCTGTTTTGCAAACGCGTAATACGAGATACTCAGAACTCCATCAATCATTCCCGCAACGATAATAATTGCTACAATCTCAATGATGTACGCGTAATGTGTTTTGATCAGTTTTAACCAAGTAACAAGAGTGAACGTGAAAATGGATAGAAAAACAATCAGCAACGATTCTTTTAATCCGGAAAGTTTTACAAGATAGTTTTGGTTAATGAGTGTCTGAAGTGCATTAGCATGCAGTTCAACACCGTACATTAGATTCCGATCACTTAATCCTTTTTCTGAGACAGACACGTTGAAGAGGTCTTTTGATTCAGAAAAGTATGGTCCGATCAGAACGATCTTGTCTTTAAATATTCCGTCATTAATCAATCCAATATCTGGATCATCAAAAACATTTATTGAAGTGTTCAGTTCACGTTCTTCAATAGTTTGGAAATCTGAATCATCAAGAATATTCACGATATCAAACACCTTGAACGTTTTCCCTGCTTGTCCGTGATAATTGATAAGCATTGAAACGTCATCATATTTCGGGATATGATTGTTACCCACGATAAATTCATTTTCGATGTTTACAGCATATGTTGATGCCGAAAGACCAAGCACTTTATTGAGCAATGCAAAAGCAAACGAGGGAATGTACCGTTCTTGATTTGGCACTTTTGCAAATGGCATATACCGGCGATAAATTCCGTCGGCATCATTCGGAACAAAGACACTCCCTACGGCACTGTCAGCAGCATAGAATATTGAATGAAAATTTTCATCTTCACGATTAACAACAGCCTCATCATTTCGAAAATCAGTTTTTCCAGCAACAACAACATTTTTATACTGTTGGATTGTTTTGAACAATTCATCGTCGTTATGTGGACCGTTTTGATCCGGTTGTTCAAACGTAAGATCAATCCCTATTGCTTTTGCCCCTGCACGTTTTAGGTTACGGATCGCTCTTGCATAATAGCTTCGTGGAAAGGGATAACGATCCGGAACGGTAGTCTCAGAAAATTCAGATATTGAAACGATGATCACATCTAGTGAATCTTTGACGAAAGGAAGGGGTCCGCGTTTTTCAAATGCCCGATCAATAAACGAAAGTGAAGTACGATCAAAAAAACCGAAATGAAAAACAGGGTCTTGCACAAATAGAATAACGATTCCTGCAATACCAATGCTTGCCGCAATTCTAAGCCCCCATTTTTGAAAACGATGATCCGCTTGAGTTTGTGTTGAGGGTTGAGATTGATTCATATTAAAAATCTATTCGATATAAAAAGCTGATATACGAATCATTTCTTGTTGTTACCGTTGAGGATAAAACAGAAGATGAATTTACAATAAACTGAAATTGAAATGCCAATGATTGATGTTGCGTCAGTGAATAGACTAAACTTGATTCAAACATTGTTCGTGCAAAATCGCCGAACGTTGGTGAAAATGTTGCATTCAATCGAAGAATGTCTTCTACTATTTTATATCGTCCGCTTACAGACAGTGTTTGATATGAAAGTGTTGATTGCTCTGTGGTTTGATGTATCGAATTGAATTGAGGAAATGTAAGACTGCTAAGAGAAAATCCAATCGTACTTTCTAATCGGAGATTATGCATTGTGCTTAGAAGAACCGATGTATTGAACGAAGATATTCCCTGCTGTTTAATTGTTCGATCAATTTTATCGGATACATCAAGATTGAACGCAGCATTATGTCTGCCCCAATAATTAAAATCGTACGAGGTCTGTAGGAAATATCGATTTGTTTTGTCGTCAAGGGCACGCAGTGCAATTTGCTTCTCTACGGATTTTTTATTTGTTGTATCTGAATTGATAGGATTAGAATTATTATTTAATCCATAACCAATAGTAACGTTTGGTAAATTCCCCGATGGATAATAGGAAACTGAAGCATTCATTGTGTTATAAGTTGTTGTTGCAACTTCACTACCAGAGGTATTATTCCGTAATTGCTCAAAACTTCCCGTTACGAATAATCGATTTTCAAGAAGCCGAATTCTATCAGTAATATTGAATCCCTGAATATCTTTTCTGAGCGAAGAAGCGCCGGCTGATGAATAATCCTTTCCATGGAATAAATAGGAAAATTTCAGATAGTTGCCGAAATAGTTTAATGATAATCCTGTCTCATACACTATCGAAGTTCCGCCAATCGGATTAATTGGTACAAGATTCTCATTTGCCGTAATGATCTTTTCGAGATAGGGAAGGAATCGTTTTAAATTATCGCCGTCACCTTTGCTGAATGTTCCTCGCACGATTGCAGAATCAACACTGTCTCTATTAAATGCCGCAGTTGATATATCAACATTATTCAAACTTAATGCACTCTGAGCCGAGAATTCAATTCTTCTGTCGTCGAAAGCAACAAAGAGATCGGTACCAAACACTGCGTTTTCCTGCGGACGTACGATGACCGGTTTTGTTGTATCAAAATTGTCTTTTGCTTTCATGTATGTGAAACCCCACTGAAATCTATCTCCCTTTCCAAAACTTGGACGAATCACAGTCATTTTCCGCTGAAGTGTTTGAGGTGTGGAATTTATTTTTACGCCGCGCGTTAGTTCGCCGTTTGCAATATTTATATTAACAGCATTCAGAAGAAGATCGAACGTAAAACCTCGAAGTCTTCTGCCATCCATTACTGAATACGGAAAACGGGGATAGGCATCGCCAAGGCCTAATTTTACATATCGTGCATCAATACCTAAATAATATCGATTCTGAGGCTGGTTCTCCTGTTTTTCTTCCGACGACAACGTTAATTGAACATTCGTTTTTAGAAATTTTTCATACGCTCCAAATCCACGGATGTCCAAACGATTGTACGTCTTTTTAGAACCTTTGACATTTTCATTGCGTGATTCTGCTTGTGCGTTTCCAAATCCTTGAAAAGCATTCTCAACTTCTTCCGCCTGACGTGTGGTCAGAACACTGAATCGGCGTTGAACTGTAGAATACGGTTTGCCGTTCACTTCAAATGTTTGCACCGAAATACTTGCTCCCCCGGATGATACAACGGTGGGAATAGCTTCCGGAGGAATGATCAAAAGGTCATCAAAAAATACGATCTTATCGGAAAGGTCAACACCATTCAATTGTACTTTCGTTTTAGATCTGTCAATAATGGAATCGGCATATACGAATGAAAGTGAAATGTATGTTTCACCTTCTTTGATATTTTCACCTTCTTCAGGACTTAAGATGATTATTTCAGATTCGTATTTTGGTTTTAGATCTATACTGATCCGTGCAGGATTGATCCGTGGATTTTCTATTGGAAACGTTTCAGAAGTCCCATTCTGATTTGTGGTTACGACATAAACTTCGATGAACGGAGGAAGTATTTCAATTGCCGGAATTTCCGTTGTCGCGGAATCACTAAGAATCTGCATTTCAAGCACACGGAAATCAGTCTGCCCAAACTGACGGTAGAACAATTCAACCCGCGAAAGTTCTGATGAGGATTGGAGACCAACAGAGACCACTAACGGTTGTTGTTCAGTTGTGTTTTTTGGATTTATTCCTTTGATATACGTGTTTAATTGTGCCGAAACCTGTGTTACACACAATAAACCAAGAACGAAAGGGAGAACGATGGAATTCATTAGGTATGGTATTAATAAGAAAAAGAAATCGTCTGCAATCTATTAAAACCGGAATAGAGTTGCAAGCAACTGAATAATATTCTATCTATTAATCCTTCGGACCATACTCTGGCACGGAGCCGCGCGCGTGATTATATAGCGGTGACTCTAATTGCTGAAAGCGGAATTGGTATTCGTCTTTTGAAATTGAATTCTTCCAATGCCCCGACAATATTCCAAGTCCGGTGATGGCAATGAAGATACCGACAATCAATGAACCAAATACGAATGGTGAGACAGAAGCAGATTCTTTTGTGGAACGAAGCACGAGAGTTTCTTTAACAGGACATTCTTCCACGCATCGCATGCAGCTTGTGCATTCGTCGCTCAACACTTGATGAACTTGATGAACCGTAATATTGGAAGGGCAGACTTTTGTGCAAAGTTCACAGTCGATGCAAGTCTCTTTAACACGGGTGATACGATATGGTGAAAACAATCCGGTTATTCCGAGTAATGCACCATACGGGCAGAGAAATCTGCACCAGAAATTTTTGATGACAACAGATGCAAGCATTAGAATGATGATTGTCCATAATGCAAACGAAGAAATCTCGGCAAAGAAGAGATACATTTTTATGTCGGCAACTTTATTGTATGGACTATTAATGAACATATTCAGATCATCCATGCTCATTCTTAGAATGGTAAATGTGAAGAAGAACAACAGTAAATATTTCAACGAGCGAAGCGGATAATCAAGCCATTTCCAAAGAGTGATATTTTTTTTGAACAGCTGTTGTCCAAGCATCCATAATGATTCGCTTAATGTTCCAATAGGGCACATCCAGCTGCAGAATGCTTTCTTCATAATAACACCGACCGCAATGATCGCAATAAGAATCATCGTTC
This sequence comes from uncultured Chitinophagaceae bacterium, assembly GCA_964355925.1. Classification (GTDB taxonomy): domain Bacteria; phylum Bacteroidota; class Ignavibacteria; order UBA10030; family UBA8401; genus UBA8401. Next base: position 29,661 of record CAYHFN010000028.1, on the reverse strand, counting down.
CGGCGGGATGAATTGTATTGATCGTTCCGCCGGAGATCCAATGCAGCAATCCCATCAACGCACTAATGGGTAGAAATCCTTCAACACCGGGCGGGCGTTCGATGAATGAAGCAGTTCCTTCCGACATTCCCCACTTCATGAACAGATAAAATTCAAGTCCAATCCAAATGCAGAGCAGAACAAAAGATAACTGTACCGATGAACGGAAGAATTGTGAATCATTCTTTAATCGATCGACAAACCGTTTATACCATGGGAGTAAGATATTTTTTTTGAATATTTTTCTCCTCAAATCTTTCGGAATCTTTTTTACCGAAGAAGGGACAGTGATGTTTGCGGACACAATGGTCTGATTATCGACTGTGGGAGTAAAAACAAAGAAATCGTTATTCATATTCGGTTAAGATTGATCGCTACCGTATGGTATACAGAAAATAACAATGTTTCTCTAGGAGACCATAGGTCAGTTTGGCACAACCAGAATAGTCATCTCCAACGGGTTGGCAGAAAAATGTGCTAATACATTTATATAATGCCATGCTCGGTATGACAATTTCATGTTCTGCGTAATGTGGATTATTAGATTTGAAACTATCAGATACCAACCGAAGAAACTTCATACAGAGATTGCCTGGATATTGACACGAATCAACACTTATAAGTTTCGTTACAGATTATTTGCCGCCATACCCATCTTTTTTAATATTTTTTCCTATGTCGAGAATGTTCTTTTTATTCAGCGAAGCAAAGAATGTTTCTTTGGTCTCTTTCCATTCAGTATGCATCGGACATGGTTCTGTTTTGCTGCATTCTTTATAGCCAAGGACGCACAAGTTCATAACATCGGGTCCGTCTACCGCTAAAATAATATCCAACAAGACAATTTCACTTGCCGGCTTCGCAAGACAAAATCCGCCGGATACACCTTTCATTGAACGCAGCAATTTTTTACGCGTTAATTTCTGAAATATCTTGCCGAGAAAATGGAATGGAATTTTCAAATGCGACGAGATATCTTTAATGGTCGTCAATTTCCCTTCTTTTTTTTGTGCAAGGTAGATCACTGATTGTATAGCGTATTCACATTGTCTGCTGAAAAAAATTGACATAAAATCCTCACTTTTTATATTGATGAACAATAATAAAATTTGTCGTTGGTCCAACGGCGATCGTCAGACCAGCGACAATTATTTACATATATGATTGCAAAGCTTTCATATAATTTGCACGCTCAAACGATGACGGATCGGCAACCGATTGATGGCTCATGCTTCCGCGCATATCATTTAATGATGCATATTCGTGTTCCACCATCCATTGCTGAACGCCGGTGAGTACTTCGCGGATCTTTCGTGGACCATGACGGAGCAATGCTGAACACATCATTGTGACATTTGCACCCGCCATCGTCAATTTTAAAACATCTTCGGCTGTGTGAACGCCTGTTGTTGCTGCAAGATCCGCTTTAATTTTTTTGTATAAAATTGCAACCCACCGGAGCGGCAGCCGTACGGAATCCGAACTGCTGAGGACGACGCCCGGTTCTACGTTTAGAGTATCAAGATTGATATCGGGCTGATAGAATCGATTGAACAACACCAATCCGTTCACTCCGATATTATCAAGTTGTCGTGCAACATTTGCCAACGATGAAAAGTAAGGTGACAATTTTACCGCAACGGGAATTGTGACTTGGTTACGCACATCTTTTACAATGTCAAAATATGATTGTTCGATATCATTGCTGTTCATATTCGGATCGGTTGGGATGTAGTAGATGTTCAGCTCTAACGCATCGGCACCTGCTTGTTGTATCAATTTTGCATATTCCACCCAGCCGCCGTCTGTTACGCCGTTAATGCTTCCGATGATCGGAATAGTGACTGCTTCTTTCAATTTTCGAATGTGGTTTAGATATTCATCTGGTCCGCTATGATATTCGTGTGCTTCAGGAAAATATGAAGTCGCTTCAGCGTAACTTTCCGCATGATAGGTAAGGTGATGATGCATTTCTTTTGATTCGTGACGGATCTGTTCTTCAAAGATCGAATATAATACGACCGCCGATGCTCCGTAGTCTTCCATTAAACGAACACTCCCGACCGTGCGCGACATTGGTGATGCAGATGGTACAATCGGATTCTTAAGATTCAGTCCGAGATAGGTAGTTGATAGATCCATAAAATTCTCCTGTGAAAGTGTCATCCCCGCAAGTGCCGTTGTATGGCATCCCGTAGAGCGGGACTTTTGGCGGTAATCCATTTCTGGATGCCCGACAGTAACGTTTGGGCATGACGAAAAATAAATTAATGTCCGTTAGTTGCCGCAGCCGGCGATGCAAAATTCATTGCTGCAAGTTGTTCATAGAATCTCCATTTTTTCATTACATCTTCTTGCGATTCTTTCATCAAACGTTTTGCTTTTTCTGGATCCATCTTTGTCAACATTTTAAAGCGGATTTCGTTGTAAGCAAAATCTTCCAATTTTACCTTCGGCATTTTTGAATCGAGCTGGAACGGATTCTTTCCATCTTTCGTTAAAGCAGGATTATATCGGAACAACGGCCAGTGACCTGAATCGACCGCTAATTTTTGAGCATTCATTCCTTTGGTCATATTTATTCCGTGTGCGATACAATGACTGTACGCAAGAATAAGAGATGGACCATCATATGCTTCGGCTTCCTGAATTGCTTTTACCGTTTGAAGATCGTTCGCGCCCATTGCGATCTGTGCCACATAGACATTTCCGTAGCTCATTGCGATCAAGCCGAGATCTTTTTTACCAGTTGGTTTTCCACCCGCCGCGAATTTAGCAACCGCACCGCGCGGTGTTGATTTGGACATCTGTCCGCCGGTGTTAGAATAGACTTCCGTATCGAGGACAAGAATATTTACATTTCGTCCAGATGCGATCACATGATCTAATCCTCCAAAACCAATATCGTATGCCCAGCCGTCGCCCCCCATGATCCACACGCTCTTCTTTACCAACGCATCAGCAAGCTGCGCTAATTGTTTCGATTCCGGAGAGTTGATGCCGGGAAGTAATTTTTTCAATTCTTTCACACGTTCGCGTTGAGCGTAAATTTCCATTTCATCACTTTGAACTGATGAAAGAATCGAATTCACAAGTCCCTCACCTAATTGCGGGATCATCTGAATAAGAAGTTCGCGTGAATATTCTTCCTGCTTATCCAGCGATAAACGGAATCCGTAACCGAACTCTGCATTATCTTCGAACAATGAGTTTGACCAGGCCGGTCCGCGTCCATCGGAATTCTTTGTCCAGGGAGTTGTCGGTAAGTTTCCACCATAGATGGAAGAACAGCCAGTTGCATTTGCAACAACAGTTCTATCGCCAAATAATTGACTGACAAGTTTTACATAAGGAGTTTCACCGCAGCCAGTGCAAGCGCCGGAGAATTCAAACAATGGTTGTAAGAACTGTGTTCCTTTGATCGTTTTAACATCAACAGTGCGGCGGTCAACTTCCGGAATTGAGAGGAAATAATCCCAATTCTTCTTTTCTTGTTCACGAACTGCGGGCTGGGGCACCATGTTCAATGCTTTATACTTCGTCTCTTTTTTATTCTTTGCAGGACAAACTTCTACGCAGATTCCGCAACCGGTGCAGTCTTCCGGGGCGACTTGAATTGTGTATGCTTGTCCTTTGTATTCTGTTCCTTTGTACGGCATGTGTTTGAATGATTCCGGAGAACCTTCAGCAAGCGCATTGTCATATACTTTAATTCGGATGGTTGCGTGCGGACAAACCAAAGCGCATTTTCCGCATTGGATACACCATTCAGAATCCCACGCAGGAATTTCTGAAGCGATGTTTCGTTTTTCCCACGCAGTTGTGCCAACAGGGTACGTACCATCAATAGGCAGTCGGCTGACAGGAATTGAATCTCCCTGACCGGCGATCATTATCGCCGTGACGTTCTTGATAAAATCAGGAGCAGAGTCTGGCACAATGGGTGGAAGTGTTATTGTACTTGTTAATTCATTCGGATAATCAACTTTAAACAGGTTCTCAATTGTTCCATCGACGGCTGCGTAATTCATCTTCACAATATCTTCACCTTTGTTACCGTAGGTCTTTTTGATTGAATATTTGATTGCTGTGATAGCATCTTCTTTTGGTAACACACCGGAGATTGCGAAGAAGCAGGTCTGCATGATCGTGTTCACACGTGAACCCATTCCTGTTTTGATGGCAACGGCATTTCCATCGATCACGTAAAAATTTATTTTCTTTTTAATGATCTGTTCTTGAACTACCAACGGTAAATTTCCCCAAACACGTTCTTTTGGGAATGGAGAATTGAGAAGAAACGTTCCACCATCGATGATGGAGGTGAGCATATCGAACTTCTCTAAGAACTGCCATTGATGGCACGCAACAAAGTTTGCACGCGAGATCAAATATGTAGAACGGATCGGACGTGGACCGAACCGCAGATGTGATATGGTTGTCGAACCGGATTTTTTCGAATCATACACGAAATATCCTTGTCCGAAAAAGTTTGTTTCTTCGCCGATGATCTTGATAGAGTTCTTATTTGCGCCGACCGTTCCGTCTGCACCGAGACCGTAGAAGAGCGAGCGGATCACATCGTTCTTTTCTGTCGTGTAGTTCGGATCATATTCTAAACTAGTATGACTGAGATCGTCATTGATACCAATGGTAAAATGATTCTTTGGTTTTTCTTTGGAAAGCTCATCGAAAATACCTTTGACCATTGCTGGTGTAAATTCTTTTGAGGACAATCCATATCGTCCGCCAATGACTTTTGGATATGTTTTGAACTTTGATTCGCCGGTCATATGCATTTCATGTAATGCTGTGATCACATCTTGATACAATGGTTCACCAGCGCCGCCCGGCTCTTTTGTCCTATCGAGCACCGCAATGGATTTTGTTGAAACTGGAAATGCTTCGATGAAATGTTTCATGGAGAATGGACGGAACAAACGGATCTTTACAACGCCGATCTTTTCTCCTTTTTCCATCAAGGCTTCTACAGCTTCATGAACACTTTCCGAACCGGAACCCATCAGCACGATCACGCGTTCTGCGTCCGGTGCACCGTAATAATCGAACAAATGATATTGTCGTCCAACGATCTTTGCAAATTGATCCATTGCTTTTTGTACGATGTTTGGGCAGCGATCGTAAAATGGGTTGACTGTTTCACGAGCCTGGAAATAAACGTCAGGATTCTGTGCGGTTCCGCGCATCACCGGTTTTTCCGGTGTAAGTGCACGTTGACGATGCTGTGTAATCAGTTCATCGTTCATCATTGCTTTAATATCATCAATTGCTAATTCTTCTACTTTCATCACTTCATGCGAGGTACGAAATCCATCGAAGAAATGAATAAAAGGAATGCGCGATTCAAGTGTTGCAGCTTGTGAGATGAGCGCGAAGTCCATCACTTCCTGAACATTATGTGAGCATAACATTGCCCAGCCCGTTGATCGTGTGGACATTACATCACTGTGGTCACCGAAAATTGAAAGACCTTGCGCAGCAATCGAGCGTGCGGAAACGTGAAATACTGTTGAGGTCAATTCGCCAGCGATCTTGAACATGTTCGGGATCATCAACAGCAGACCCTGCGATGCAGTGAATGTTGTGGTGAGCGAACCGGTCTGCAATGCTCCGTGCACTGCTCCTGATGCGCCTCCTTCACTTTGCATCTCGGCTACAATCGGAACTGTTCCCCAGATATTTTTCTTTCCTTCGGATGACCATTGATCGCACCATTCACCCATATTGGAGGACGGAGTAATAGGATAGATTGCGATGACTTCATTTGTTTTATGTGCTACGTATGCGGCAGCTTCATTGCCGTCAATATTTACCATTTCTCGTTTTATTTCAGACATATTAAAAGACTCCAGACTTGATCAAAAAAAAATTGTGGTGCGGATGATTATGTTATTCCCTTGGGAGTTCCATTGTGAATCAGGTATTGTAAAGTATAAACCGTCCACACAACTGCAAATATATTGCCAGATTGATGTGTTTGAATTTAGGGGATTTTTTACGGAATTCAGCTGTTTTCGCCATTATTTTTATTACCAATTTTCACTTGTAGGAAAGTCGGAATTCGGACTCTTATTTGTAAGAAATGGAAAAGAGCAATATTTATGTCTGGGGAGAGGAAACAGGATAAAAATGTCTTATTACTTGAGCGGTAAGAGGCAATCTCAAGAATGTAAATACAAGATTGTTCAGTTTTACGGAGTTCCGTACAGAAGAATTTCGATAAAAAAAGTTTCGCAATGAACTATTTTTTTACCACTGTTTTTTGTTTTCGTAGCATCTCTGCGGTAATTTTTTTATCCTGTCGCGCAGGCAGATTCCGTTTAGGAGCATAACAGAATGACGCACATTTATATGTTTCTTAGTGTTCTGCGTGTCTTAGTGGTAATTCTATTAAAACAGTTCTCCATCCAAAATCTTTCGCGCAATCAGTTTAGTATATTCAGAAAAATCCTTATCAAGCATCCATTTCACCATTCCGAGATTATCTGCAACCGGAAGTCCTTTGTTCTTGCCGAACGTAAAGATGATCTCACCATTTTTATCACGGGAAAACTTTCTGTCGTAATCAAGATAATCATTTTCTTGAAACGAGAATTCGTGCAAAGCATCGGTCGTAGGACTGATATCGGAATATTTTTCCAGTTGTCCGTTCAATACTTTAATTGTTGCTTCAACATCCGCTTCGGCGGAATGAGCGTTGATTATTTCTTCGTTGGCATAAAATTTTAATGCGGCGGCTAAATTGCGGGGTTCTTTTTTGAAATAGATCGAAACGGAATCGATAACTTTTACTTTTTCAAAAGGATTTCTTCCAAATCCTGCACGAAGCAATTCTTCTACAAGAAGGGGAATATCGAACTTTGCAATATTATATCCCGCAAGGTCGCAATTGTCAAAAAATGCTACAACTTCTTTTACTCGTTCGCGAAATGTCGGTTCGTTCACCAGCATTTCATCGGTGATACCATGAATTGCAGTTGCAGAAGCCGGTATCGGCATTTCGGGATAGAATCGCTGCAGCAACATTGCGCGGGATTTATCAGGAAAAATTTTAATAGCACACAGTTCAATGATTCTGTCTTTAGTCAGACTGATGCCTGTGGTTTCTAGATCAAAAAATATGAGTGGGCGTTGGAGAACAAGGGTTTTAAGCATAAAAATCTAATAATGAGTATTACATCAAATAAAAAAACGTCATGCCCGAAAGCTCTTGTCGGGCATCTATTGAATGGATTCCCGCTAAAAATCCCGCTGTACGGGATGCCGTTAAGCGGCACGTGCGGGAATGACAAAAGCATTATCTCATGAATGATAATCGAATTGTTGCAATTCTCAAAAGTGACGTCCTTGTCTTGTTTTACTTAGTGTAAAACAATCAAATTTCACGGAACAATCAATATATTGAAACAATGTCTCGCGGTACGATTGTTGAGTATTCCATAGACAACATAGAGAAAAAAAATTCATTTTTCTATCAAATTGTGATTCATCTATAATAAAGGAAATGGTTTATGCTTCTGCTCGGAACATTTGCAATCTATCTTTCACTCTTTGCCGGATTATTGTCGATCTTCGGTTATATCCAGGCGGCGAACGGCATCAAGAAAAAAATATTTATCGGACGAATTGGATTGTATTTCAGCGCAATCGGAATTTTTCTTGCATCTGTCGTGCTGATGACAAACATCTTTCAGCACAATTTTGAGAATGCATATGTGTGGAGTTACAGCTCACGCGATCTTTCCCCCGCACTGTTGTTCTCAACATTTTGGGCGGGACAAGAAGGAAGTTTTTTATTCTGGACATTCTGTTCCGCATTGCTAAGTATTTTCCTCTTATCATATACGCGTAAACGAAAACTCGAAGCACACGTTCTGCCCGTCTTTCTTGCCGTACAATCATTCTTAGTGATCCTTCTGATCGCAAAGTCGCCGTTCAAATCCATCTATGAACAATTTCCCGGAGAACTGACCGCCGGTCAATTGCCGCTTGATGGACGCGGATTGAATCCGCTGCTGCAGAATTTCTGGATGGTGATCCATCCGCCGATCTTATTCCTCGGATTCGCGGCCGCTGCCATTCCGTTCAGTTTTGCGATCTCGGCGTTATGGAGAAAAGAATATTCTTCGTGGCTGACCAATGCATTTCCGTGGGTATTGTTCTCCGGTCTCACACTCGGTGCGGGATTGATGCTTGGTGCATATTGGGCATACGGAGTATTAGGATGGGGTGGTTATTGGGGTTGGGATCCGGTAGAAAATTCGTCTCTGATTCCTTGGATCATCTCAATGGCATTGCTTCACACGATGCTTGCGCAATCACGGACCGGAAATCTTGTCCGGACGAATTTTATTTTTGCCATTCTTCAATTCGTTCTGGTCATCTATTCAACATTCTTAACACGAAGCGGAATTCTGAGTGAATCATCGGTACACTCGTTCACCGATCCAGGTACGATCGTCTACACGCTGTTATTGGTATTCCTTCTCGGAGCGATTATTCTTGGCGCAGGGTTTTTATTTATCCGCCGCGCTGAATTAAAAGCAATTGCAAAACCGATGCATTTTATGACACGCGAGTTTGCGTTATCGCTCGGTTCATTCGTGCTGCTTGCCAGCGCAGCGATCGTATTCTTTGGAACCAGTCTGCCGATCGTTTCAACAACGCAGGTCGATCCTTCATTCTATAACAAGATGCATGTGCCGATTGCAATATTGATGACGCTGTTGATCGGATACAGTCTGTTGGTGCGCTGGGATTTTGAAGATGGAAAAGATCTGCTGACAAAAGCATGGAAATCACTGGCCGCATCCCTGGTGGGAACTTTAGCTATTGCCTATTTCAGTATATGGGAAGTTTCGTACCTGCTCTTTATCTTTGCATCGCTCTTTACTCTTTTCGTTAACATTGAACAGATGATCCTGATCATTCGAGGAGACATTCGTATGATGGGTGGAAAGATCGCACATATCGGCATGGGAATATTTTTAATCGGCGTGATCGTTTCGGGATTGTTCGATAAGAAAGAAACAGCAATGCTGGAATTAGGAACGACACAGGAAGTTTTCGGGTACTCCGTGACCTACACCGGTAAGAACATTATTGAACGGAAAAAAACAGGATTTTCAATTTCCGTACAAAAAGATGGAAACAGCGCAGTGTTGATACCAACCATGGAAGAAACAGAAAACCAGGGAACAATGCGAAGCCCGGATCTTCAATCGTTCTTCACACACGATTTTTATATTTCGCCTTCAGGAATTGAAGAACAAAAAATTGACGAGCATGGACATATTACGATATTGAAGGAAGAGACCGTAACGATCGGTTCTGCGCGGGTGACATTCTCTGCATTCGATATGGCCGGACACAATCCGAACAGCATGGAAGGGGGAACGAAGATCGGGGTGAAACTCGATATCGTTTCCGGATATGAAAAAGAAACGGTAATCCCGTATGTGGTGAACAACGGAAAGGATCAGAAATACTTCGGCGTGCAATCCAAACTGCTCGGAGGAGAGATCGAACTGCTTGCGATGAGTATCGGCGGAATGGGGGACGGAAAATCGGCGATCCAGATCCAGCTGAAAAAAGAGGGAGAAGCAATGCCCCCGATGCAGCACAACGAAGTGCTAGTGGTTGAAGCAAGCGTAAAACCGTTCATCAATCTTGTCTGGGTCGGCACGGTGCTGGTGCTGCTCGGATTCTTTATTGCGATCCTTCGAAGAAAACTAGCGGATAGCTTGTAGTTTTTTTTATGTTAGAAATAGGTATAACACAAAACCCTGTTAATTGAATAGGGTTTTGTGTTATTAAAAAGAAGAGAATTTATTTTTCTGTTCTTTTTAATTCTACGGTAAACAAACTTCCCATCGGCGGCCTGCTCTTAACAAATATTTTTCCGTGATGTGCTTCAACGATTTCTTTTACAATTGCGAGTCCAAGACCTGTTGCAATTTCACCGCCGGTCGGTTTTGCGGAAAGCACATGGAATTTTTTAAACAACTGCAGTTGATCCTCATCTGAAATGCCCGGTCCCTGATCCTGTACGGCAAACAGAACGTATTCACCGCGGAGCGATACAGTTACCGCAATCTCAGCATGCCGTGGAGAATATTTGATGGCATTGTTGATCAGATTCTCCATTGCTTCCTGAAATTTAACTGAATCTGCCATTACAATACATTGCTCCTCAAATTCAGCGGTGAAGATCAGTTTCTGTTCTTTACGCATCGCTTGAACCTGATATCCATCGACAATAATTCCTGCTATCTCGGCAATATTAATCGGTTCAAAATTAAACTGAAATTTACCACTTTCAATTGCTGATATGTTCAGGATTTCGGAGATTAATTTCACAACCCGTTTCGAGTTTTGCTCAACGATATCAATGTAACCCTTAAAGTGGCGGTCGATATTATCGAACGCTTTGATCTCCTGCGCGATGCTGTTAATGGTGATGAGCGGCGTCTTCAGGTCGTGCGCAACAAAACTAAGCAACTGTGATTTTGCATTGACCGCTTCAACAAGATTCTTTGTTCGTTCTTCAACGATCCGTTCAAGTTCGCGTTGACGTTTATTGATCTGACGAATACGAAAACGATATGTCCAGATCGTTCCGATAACGATTAGTGTAATAAGTGTGATATAAAAAATCTTTGTCTGATAAAAATGTGCCTGCACTACAAAAGGAAACGAAGCACCCGCTTCATTCCAAACACCGTCGCTGTTCTCAGCAATAACCCTAAATGTATATTCTCCCGGAGGCAAATGAGTGTAATATGCAGCGCGCCGAGTGCCGACATTATCCCATTCTTTGTCATATCCTTCAAGTTTCACTTTGAAATTGATCTTCTTCGGCGCAGCAAAACTGATTCCGGTAAACCGGAATTCAAAACGTCCTTTTCCCGGCAGAACAAACGAATCTCTCCAAACCTGATTTTCCACACGCATTTCTTCAAAAATAACGCGTGGCGGATATTGATTGACAACGATTTTTTTTGGATCGATCATTGCAATTCCGCCGCTAGTTGGGAACCATAATGTTCCGTCATGCGCTTTCCAACCCGCAGGCTGTACTCCGCCGTTGCATTCCATGCTTCGAAGTCCGTCTTCTTTGCTGTATGCAACAGAGGTGATGGAGTGAATCTTTCCATCGGCAAATGCGGTCAGTTCGGATTTGTTCACGTGAAAAATCCCTCGGTTCGATGTCATCCACATTCTTCCAAAGTCGTCTTCAAGTATTTGAAAGATCAGATCGTCATGCAATCCCTGTTGAACGGTGTACGAAGTGATCTTTCCATCGGTGATCCGGTTCAATCCGCCGCCGGATGTTCCCGCCCACGCAACTCCTTCTTGATCAATATAGATTGAATGAATGAAGTTGTTTGATAAGCCATCTTTCTTACTGATCGATTTATGTTGTTCTTCGGAGATGATCACCAATCCTTCTCCATCCGTTCCAACAAGAATATTTCCATTTTTATCTTCTGCAATGCATCCGATATAATTACTGATGAATCCTTTCGCAACGGTATACGTTTTTGTGAAACCTTTATCGATCCTAAATAATCCTTCGCCCGATGTTGCGATCCAGATCCGATGGCGGGAATCTTCATAGACTTGACTAATGATCAATCCTTTTGCAATGATCGAAGATTTTTTTTTCTCAACTTTTCCGTTGACGATCTTGTTTACACCGTTTACCGTACCAACCCACATTGTACCGGTATTATCCATTGCCAAGGAATAAATTTCATTATCATTGATCCCTTCTCGTTCGGTGAAATATTTAAAAGAAAATTTATCGGTTCCCGACATTTTCACCAATCCCTTATCGGTTCCGATCCACATCGTATGAGTCGGATCTTCAAAAATTGTCCAGATAATATTAGAAGGCATACCTTCTTTTTTGGTGAACGAAGTAAAGATTCCTTCTTTTAGTACATTCAATCCACCGCCGTCCGTTCCTATCCAAATATTCTTTTCAAAATCAATCAACACGGCGCTAACATGTTCGTACGACAGTCCGTCCGCAACGGTGAACGAAGAAAATTTTCCATTAGAGAACCGTGCAATACCGTTTCTGGTGCCGATCCAAATTGTTCCATCTCTTCCTACTTCAACTTCGTAAACAATGTTATCCGGTAGACCGTCTATCACCTGATACGTTTCAAACTTTTTAGTATCGGTAAAATCTTCCGGTACTTTTTGCAGCCCGCGATTTGTTGCCAGCCACATTGTATTATTCAATCCTTTCGTTATAGAATTAACAACCGAATAGATCAGTCCATCATTCATTGTAAAGGATCTCAGTTTTCCGTTATCGTATATCGAAATTCCATTTTCAGTTGCGATCCAGACTCTTCCTTTGGAATCCTGACAGAAATTCCTCACTTCGTTGTGGATTAAACCTTTACTTGTGTCGAAGATTTGATGTGAAACGCTGTCAATTCGCATAACACCTCGCCCACGGATGGCGATCCAGATTCCTTTGTTCGAATCCTCAAATATTGAACGGATATAAGAATTCTCAAGTATTTTAAGATTTTTTGTTTCTAAAAATATATTGCTCGAGTACGTGATCAATCCACCATCGTATGTTCCAATCCACAATGTTCCTTCGTGATCTACAAAAAGGGCTGAGATGTAGTTATTCTTTATTTGAGGAGTATTGTGTTTATCAAAAACGGTGAATTGAACGCCGTCGAACCGTGTAAGACCTTCCTGAGTTCCCATCCATAAGTACCCGTCAGGTGTTTGTGCCAGTTTATTAATGGAGTTTTGTGGTAACCCGTCATCAGTCGTCCACACTTCGTGAGAATATTGAGACAATGATTTCTGAGTGCTCAGATTCTCTATCTGTGCTTTACCGATTGTAATTATAAAGAGGGAAAGAATGAAGTATGATATTGATTGGATTTGTTTCATGTGTAACGAATGTACAATGAATGGATGGATAACTCAACTGGAAAAATAACCCAATATTGCTTTATCTTTTCTTCGATTTGCCTATAAACCAGACAAATTTATCTACAATCGTAAAATAAATCGATTTGCTAAGCCCATTCCTTTTTTCTTTCTTGCGTTTCCTTCTCATATTGGCTTTATTATGACGCATTCATTATAAACACAAAATACACTCCATGACAAAAATTTCTACAGCTTTGTTTCTCTGCGTTTGTATATCAATTCTTGCATCCCAGCCAAAATTATTAAAGGCTACTCGTACTGCAACTCCGCCGGTGATCGACGGATATGGAAATGACGAGATGTGGAAACTGGCGAACACAGCAACCGATTTTGTGCAGCGCGAACCGATTGAGGGAACACCGGAATCGGAGAGGACAGAATTCAAGATTCTGTATGATGATCATAATCTTTACGTCTATGCAATGATGTATGATTCCCATCCCGACAGTATTGTTTCACGGCTTGCACGGCGCGATGATATTCCTGAATCGGATTGGTTCGGCATTGGATTCGACAGTTACAATGATAAACAGACCGCCTTTATCTTTATCGTTCTTCCATCCGGCAGTAAATCCGACGAGTTGATGTATAATGACGGAAGAGATGAAAATTATTCCTGGGATCCTGTTTGGGAGGTGGAGACAACAATGCTTCCGGACGGATGGAGCGCAGAGTTTAAGATACCGCTTTCACAGATCCGATTTACCGAAGGGAATGATACGTGGGGAATGAATGTTGCGAGGAGAATTTCGCGCAAACAGGAAGAGACCAATTGGAATTTAATGAGTAAAAAGAAGGACGGATTTGTTTCTCAATTTGGAATAATGACCGGTATGGCAGATATACAATTGACTAAATTGTTTGAGGTGCTTCCGTACGCAGTCGGTGCATCGGAACATTATCCCCAAACAAAAATTCGGGAGAGAGTGGAAAGAATTAACCCTAGTGCCGGTGTTGATATTAAATACGGAATAACATCGAACTTCACTCTTGACGCTACCATCAACCCGGACTTTGCTCAGGTTGAAGCCGATCCTGCAGTATTGAATCTCACCACATTTGAAACATTCTATCCTGAAAAGAGGCCGTTCTTTATCGAAGGAACACAAATTCTTCGTTTTACCACATTTGGCGGAAGTTTTGGTCCCGGACTTTTTTATTCCCGAAGAATTGGAAAACCGGTTCGAGTTGGTCTCCCACCGGATGGTAAAATAATCACCGAAGAACCATTTCACTCTACGATACTAACTGCTGCTAAACTTACCGGAAAAACTGAAGGTGGCGTATCCATTGGTCTGTTAACAGCAGTGATGGATGAGGAAGAATTTTCCTATCGCGATACACTTAATAACATCAAAACATTGCGGGCAGAACCACATGCTTCCTATAATCTATTTCGCGTAAAGCAGGATTTCTGGGGAAATTCAAACATTGGTTTTATTGCCACAGGTGTTGCACGCGAAAATCGATTCCCTGCGTACACAGCAGGAACAGATTGGAATGTGAAATTCATGGAAAATAATTATCAACTTGATGGATTTCTTGCAAGTTCAAGAATTGTTCGGTCTGATAATGAAATCCGGGAAGGGAGTGCGGGAAAAATCCATTTTGGAAAAGTAAGCGGCGACTGGGTATGGGGATTGAGCTCAGACTTTACATCGAAAAAATACTATATCAACGATATGGGTTTTTTTAATGCACCGAATGACTATGGAATGTTTGGAAATCTTACTCACCGAGATTTTGAACCGGGAGAATATTTCCGCTCCGTCAGTTACGGATTTTCCCCGCATCTTCGCTGGACGTTTGACGGATTGACATTATTTAAGGAAATGAATGCTCAGGTGTGGGGACAATTTTTGAACTATTGGGATTTTGATGTTTCAGCATCATACTCTACATCGGCGAAAGATCCGTTTGAATCACGAGGAAACGGAGCGTTCAACGTTCCCCAAGTTTATTTTGTGAGAGGTGAGATCGGCACTGACAGTAGAAAAGAAGTAGTGTTCGAAATTGAAGAGAATATTCGAATGGCGGAAAATGGATACACAAAATACAATACCGAATCTGCAATTACATTCAAACCAAGCTCTTCTGTGGAATTTGGTCTATCGGGCGGATATGCACTTGAACGTAGACGACCTTCGTATGTCGATGAAATTTCCGATTCAGTGACTACCTTTGCTGTTTTTGGTAAAAGGGACGTAGATAATCTTGACGTTACGATTCGCAGTTCAGTTCTTTTTTCAAACGAACTTTCACTTCAGTTCTACAATCAATTTTATTGGGCAAAAGGAACATATCATAATTTTTCAAGATTACAAACCAATGGAAATCTTATATCGTACACCAGCTACACCGGTAATCCCGATTTCAACGAAACCTCGCTGCAAACAAACATTGTTCTCCGTTGGGAATACCGCGAAGGAAGCACATTCTTCTTTGTCTGGTCGCACGGTCGTGCGTTTGAACAAAATGGGGGATATAATACCAGTCTTGGAACGAACCTTGAAAACACATTCTTACGAACCTCTCCGGATAATGTGTATGTGGTGAAGGTGAGTTACTGGATCAGTTTGTAGGGCAATGAAAAATTACCAACGAGCAATTATCAAATGATACAAAGGAATGAAAGATTGATTTATCAATGTTGAATGGACAAAGCATTTTAGCGTAAAGCAAAACTTTAGAAATTACTTTAGATAGATCGGTTTTGGGTTCTTTTCGGGCATTTGATTCAATTGTGTGGCGACAAAAAAGTAGGAGAACATCGTAGATATTTCTTCAGTTTCGATCTTCCTGTTGTTATCAACATAACTATCCTCAAGTTTCAGAATGTATGTTGGACCGAGCTGAAAAGAAAAATGTTTATAATCGTATTCCACTTCACGCCCAACTCCAAGATCGATTCCCTGCATTGTTCGTTGCAGAAATAATAATTCGGCATTACTAGTGTCGTGCACAGCGCCGGGATTGTATGCGGTAATGTGTGAGTATCCTATTGAGATGAACGTATGCGGTAATGCTTTCTGAACATGAATGTTTGCGCGCGCACCAAAATTAAAGATATACCAGAACGCGTTCGTATATACTTCTACACCGATCTTATCGGCAGGATAGTAGCGCAACGAAAGATATCCGCCGCTCGGAAATTCAAACCCATATCCGATAAAGAAGTCTCCTTTTGATTGAGCGGTAAGATTGCATGAAAATAATAAAAAGAAAAGCAGGATTTTTGGAGATTTTTTTTTCAACGGGACATTGTAATCACTTGAGTATTGTTGAAGGGATTGATTTTACGAGATTTTCGTTTAATGAATTGCGGAAATTATTTCATCCTTCATAATTCATCCCTCATCCTTTTATTTACCCTTTTCCAATAACAACCTTTCGCACAACACCCAGTTTTTTTCCAAAGAACAATTCTCCAACAGAAGTAAATTTCTCTGGAGCATCGCTCACAAAGAACTGCACATTCGGTTTTTCTTTATTGGTATTTCTCAGATCAAGGTTCTCAAGCATTGTTTCTACCGTTGCCGCCGCGGCTTCACCGGAATCGATCAAAGTCACGGAACCTTTTGTAACTTTAGAGATCGTTTTTTTCAATAAGGGATAATGTGTACACCCGAGAATCAGAGTATCAATTTTTTCGGTGATGAGAGGAAAAAGGTAATCATTAACGATTAACTCCGTCGCTTTATTTTCCAGCCAGCCTTCTTCAACAAGCGGAACAAAGAGGGGACAGGCTTTGCTGAACACATTCACCGAATTATTCAATCGCTTCAATTCATGGGCGTACGCGTTGCTGTTCACTGTTCCTACTGTTCCGATCACGCCGATCCGTTTATTCTTTGTAGAATTCATCGCTGCTTCCGCGCCCGGAATGATCACGCCGGTGACAGGCAGATTTGCCCGCTTTTGCACCACATCCAACGCTACGGCAGAAACGGTATTACACGCAACAACGATCATCTTCACATCTTTCGAAAGAAGAAAATCGGTATCATCTTGGGTATATTCCCGCACAACCTGTGCGGACTTTGATCCGTACGGAACGCGCGCAGTATCGCCAAAGTAAACGATATTCTCGTTTGGTAGTTTTTCCAACAATGCGCGTACCACGGTCAATCCGCCAATACCGGAATCGAATACGCCAATTGATTTTGAATTTTTGTTAGCCACAGAGTTCACAGAGAGTAAGTGAAAAAATATTAAAGGGAAATTCTACGAATTCCATCAACCAACCTTTTTTCACCAAAGTTAATAAGTAATGCTCGTTTTAATCTTGTTGCTTTTAAATACGACAAAACTTGAGCAAGAGCAACATCAGGCAGAGAAGTTACAGATTTTAATTCAACCACAACTTGTTTGTCAATTAAAAGATCTAATCGTTGTCCTTTTATAACAGTACCTTTGTAGACAACATCAATAGGAATTTGCCGTTCAAACAAGATACCTTGATTTGCAAGTTCGATGCATAATGCTTCTTCATAAATTGATTCCAACAAACCACATCCGAGAACTTTGTGCACTTCTATTGCCGCACCAATAATTTTGTCAGTAAGGATATCCATATAATCCTCTGTGTCCTCTGTGGCTATACTTCTAATTGCACGTTCATCAACTGTTGTATAGTATGCAATATTTTCTCGCGAAGAAAGAGCTTCTCTTCTTCCGATGATATTTTTTTTCCATCCTTTGTTTTAACGTAGAATGAGTCAACAATACCATCACCGCGCGTTGCGAGTTTTGCAAAATCGATCTGTAATTTTGCTTTCGATAAGGTTTGCGTGATCTTGTAGAGAAATCCGGTCATATCAGGTGCGTAGATATCCACGATCGTATGCTGCGAACTCTCTTGAAAATCTACATCAATGCGAATATTCGGATGCATCAAAGATTTCACACGCCGTTTCCAACGGCGATGATGACGGTCAAATAGTTTTTCGAGTGTTTCTTTTTGTTCAAGAACATTCTCCATGTCACGCACAATGATTGTATGGAGTTCCGACGTCAATATTTTTTTTGTCGCCGCATCCACAACACGGAACGAATCGATCACAAATCCATCTTCCCGTGTATAGATCTGTGCGTCGAAAATGTTCACGTCGTTTGCAGAAAGCACTCCGCAGACTGTTGCTAGAAGGAATGGCGCATCACGGGTGATGACAACAACTTTTGTATGGGCTTCTTCATTTGTGAAAAGGATGGAAACAGTCTTCAATATATGAATCTGTGCTTCATATTCTTCAAGTTCTTTCGACGAATACGGAGTTGAAAAAGTTTGTTCAATGCTTTCTGATTTTTGTGTTAGATATCTTCGAGTTTTTAAATACAATTCCTGTAACAGCATTTCTTTCCAACTGGTCCAGACATTTTTATTCACTGCAGAAAGGTCCGCATAGGTGAGAATGAACAACAGATCGAGCTGTTCCGGACGGGAGAAGTTCTTTGCAAATTCTTCAATCATTGAACGATCATTGGTATTACGGCGAAATGCGATCTGTTCCATGATCAAATGATTCCTGATGATGAATGCAACATCATTGTGTTCATCCGGAAATTCAAACCGTGCTTGAATTTTTTTCCACACATCAACACCGGTGATCTCGTGACCCTGAATTCCCTGCGGTTTTGCAATATCGTGAAAGAGAATCGCTAAATAAAGAGTCTCTTTATTGGAAAGCGATCGAAATGTTTTTCCCAGCACACTATCTTCTTTTTGCAGTTTCTCAGCGTGTTCAAGAGCAATAAGTGTGTGCGCATCCGTTGTATAATAATGATACATGCTGTGTTGAAAGAATGCTACTAATTTTCCCCATTCATCAATTATCTTTCCCAATACATCGGCATCATTCATCATCTGAAGCGTTGAGGCAACATTATTTGGCAATCGAAGAATCTCCATCAGCGTGGTTGCAACCGTTTTTGTATCTATCGCAAAGAATTTTTGATTTCGCAGTATTGCTGCACAAGAAGCGTGTAATGGCGAACTCATTTCAACGGAATGAACACCGCACCAATAGAATGCCCGGACAATATCGGCAGGAGATGAAAATTCTTTTGCAACATTGCGGACAAATAATTGTCCGTTTCGTATCACAAAGAAATCATCAAGAATCTGCTCGCGTATTTTTGACCAGACCGATGATGCCGCACTTTTTCGAAATTGATTGATGAGAAGTTTATTCAGTCGATAGATGATGCGTCCGTGCAGAAAATATTCACGCATACAGACTTCTACGGATTCAACCGGCGTTGCTAACCGATATCCTATCGCTCTTGCGATCTCCAATTGTTTTGAGAATTCAAGAATATCTTGTTGCGATCCGGAATGATAATGCAGTTCATTTCTCATTCGCAGTATTCCATCAAATGCATGGATCGATTCATTCAATTCTTCGGATGAAATAATACCATTATCTGCTAATTGATGGAACAATGTTACACAACCGGATTCGTTAGAACGAAATGGATGAAGAGAAAAATATTTAATATCGGTTGAACGATAGATCCACACTAATGAATGGAGATCACGAACTCCGCCGGCGCTGTTCTTCAGATTTGGTTCCAACAGTTTTACAGAATGTTCATATTTCCGATGTCGCTCATCGACTCCTGCAATGACCGAAGAAATAAATTTGAGATCCTGCTTCCGTTCAATATCTGAGAGAAACGCTTCGGTGTATTTGTCCATCAGCGCAGAATTTCCGCAGACATAACGGCTTTCCAGAACAGAAGCCCACACATCAACATCGGTTTGGTAGAGGTTCAGACAATCTTTGATCGTTCGTACGCTATGACCGACATCGAAACCGAGATTCCACATCGAGTGAAGAAATTGCTGAGCCGTATCCGCGTTTGCAAATTTACTTTGTTCATCTTCAAACAAGATCATCACATCAACATCGCTGTGCGGAGCCATTTCGAAACGTCCATAACCGCCGAGCGCAACAACGGCAAACATATTCCGTCGTTCCTCCGGAAGTTCTTCCCACAATTTTGTGAGAGTGGAATCGACCAACTGTGAAAGTTCGGATGCAACCTCTAACCCGCCGGCGCCACTGCGATGAAAACGGAAGATACTATCGTACTCTTGTGTAAAATATTCTTTGATTGTCATTATCTAAATATAGAACAAGTAGGGACAATTCCAATATTGCGGAAGTAAAATTATTGTGATGAAATAACAGCGGGAAAATTCTGAAAACAGAGATAATTCTAAATTGCAGTAATCATAATTTTCTTCCAACAACGGCAACATCTTTCATTGTTTTCGCAGTCCCGCCG
The DNA here is from genome assembly GCA_964355925.1 of uncultured Chitinophagaceae bacterium. Lineage (GTDB taxonomy): Bacteria > Bacteroidota > Ignavibacteria > UBA10030 > UBA8401 > UBA8401. Next base: position 9,339 of record CAYHFN010000028.1, on the reverse strand, counting down.
AAATTATCCAGTGCTTCAAACAGAACGATATACATTCCAATACGAACACGATGTCCATCATCATCCATTCCGTTCCAGATAATCGTACCGATGGAAGGTGAAGGTTCGTTTTGCGAAAGACGACGGATCATTCTTCCGGTAACATCAAAAATACGAACGCGAATTGTTGCACTGTTCGCCGGCAGAGTATAATTGATTGTTAAAAAATCCTCAAACCCATCATTGTCTGGAGAGAATGGATTGGGGGAAAGGAGTAACGTTGAATGCTGTGCTACCGATGCGGTAAAAATACTATTTGCTGCACCAGGACTTCCGCCAGCACCTGCAACCGAGGAACTCCAATTTCTTGAATCGTTACTTGCTATGGAAGGATTGATTCGTTCAAGTGATCTGCCTGATTGAGAAATATTCTTTAAATGCCACAATGGTGAATATCGTACGCTGTCAATTTGTGTGTCGGTCAAATCAGTTAAGACAAGATCCTCACCGCTGTTGTTTAAACTCAACGATGAGTTGACAATAACATTTTGGAATGCAAGCAAGGGAAATTGTGAGAAGATTGAAGAATCCGATGCAACGAGAACAAAACCGCCTGGGGAAACCGGTGCATATTGTTTTGCCAATGGAATGATCGCCCGATTGCCGGATGAACTTGGTTGATCCATCAATTTCCATTCTGAGATATCAACGGTATCCAAAGTCCGGTTGAAAAGTTCTACAAATTCAGCTTTTCCCGAGAGCGGTTCATACATGATCTCGTTGATCATAAGTGTCTGCGCTGCAAAATTATTTTTAACGATTGTTAGTCGTGAATTATTTGTCTGTCGCATATCGTTTGCAGTTTCGACAGTGACAACCATCGATTGCATTCCTTGAATCTGAACATTCCAATTGTACTGAAGTGTAGCAGAATCCAAAGGTTGTAATGTTGATGCAACTAATGTATCGATCAATTCGGTTTCTTGTGCAGTGCTGTCGCGGTTTTTATCATGATAAAACTTTACCGTCAGTCCATTTATTACATGTCTTCCCTGATTGAATATCGTTGCCGTTATCTGAATTCCATTAGTGATTTTCGCGGTAGAAATGTTTTTAATCTCGACATCGATCTCTTTTCTTGCAGATGGATTCTCAACTCCGGGATTTGGTGCAGCAGTTCTCCAGTTAATGGAATCAGAAGATGGTCCAAAGAAATCATACCGCTGTAACGAATTTCCATTGAGTCCGCCCCACGACTGTCTATAATAAATACTGTCTATGGTTGCTCCGCGTTCATCAAAAATCACTATGGCATCCGGAGTTGTATTATTCAAAGCAGAAAATGGTGCAACAAATACCGGAGCAGAAATCGGATAGAAATTTGTAAACGAAGAATCCGCAGTAACAATACAATATGAATGCGCCGCTACCGATGCCAAAGGATTTGCAATGGAGGCTTTTGCAGAGCCATTGTCCGAAAATTTCCATTGTGAAAGTGAAATTGCGGTGTTGCTATTATTATACAGCTCGATCCATTCAGGAATGTCTCCGGTTGGAGCATACATTATTTCATTCACAATGATACTTTTTGGAGGAATCCCTACAGTCACCGACAGGAACAGAATATTGTTAGTTGTATCTTCGTCTTGCACCATTGATATTTTGGAACACAATAAATGTTTTCCCTGAGGAAGCGGAGAAAGTGTTGCGGAAACAGTTATAGAATCATTTGTCGCAAGAAAAGGAATTGTTTGTTGAAATGATAGTTCACTCAAATCCAAGACCGAATCTTTATTTATATCAATAAATAATTGAAAAGTAATCGATAATAGAGACTGCTTGCCGATATTTTTAATGATCGAAGAAAGATTGATTGAATTTCCCGTCACTGGAAATTGAGGAGAGATCGTCATTTTGTTGAGTGCGGCATCAATTGTTTTTTTTGTTACAGAATTGATCGCTCCCGGTGTTGCGCCAAGCGGATGAACAGATGTTTTCCAATTGGATTGCAGTGTAGAACCATTTGCCGTATCGATCCGTTCCAACGATTTTCCGCCCGAACCACCCCACGACGGATTATAAAAAACAGTATCAATCATTGAATTTATCGGATCAAAAACAACCACAGCATCTGAGGAAGTATTATTGAATGCAGAAAAGAACGCTTGAAACAGAGGAACGGAAATTGAATAATTATCTTTTAATGAAGCAGTATCGGTTGTAGCAATGAAAAATGAATGCGGTAAGATCACACGTTGTGCGGGAAGCAATGGAGCTTTTGTCGTTCCCGCATCTGAGATTTTCCAACCCGAAAGAGGGATCGTATCATTACTGTTATTGATGCACTCGATCCATTCTGGCATTCCGCTCGGAGGAGCATACATGAATTCATTGATGAGGATAGTGCGTGATTGGAATCCCACATTAACAATAGCGGAAATGCTGTTGTTTGTTATATCTTCGTCTCCGGACAATATTAATTTCGCCGTCAGCGGATGTCTGCCCGCTTTGATATTTGAATAGTTCAATGCGATCGATAATGATTCATTCGCAGCAAACGATTGATTGAAGTTTTGCGATGAAATAAAATTTAAAGAATCGAATAGTTGAATTGATCCGGAGAAACTTCCTGCAAGTGCTCGATCTGTTATTGTTGTGGTTACAGTTATTTGCTCCCCTTGTTTTGGTAAAATTGGGGAGATGGTAATTGTTGTAAGCGCAAGATCAATCGCTTTTTTTACAGTCAATGTGATATCATCAATTCGAAGGACGCCGGTTGCTCCGCTTCCATTTCCGACAACACGCCATCGAAAGCGGACGGAATCCTTATTGTTTAATATTGCCGGCAGAGCCAGGTTTCGACGAACATACGAAGTTCCATTCACAAACTTAATGGTGTCTGCAATAAGAATGGGAAATGTTGTATCGCTTCCAACAGATGCTTCTATTAATAGTCCCGATGTGTGCGTGGTTGTTCGTCGCTCATAAAATTCCAACGAATCGACAAATTTTCCCTTGAAGTTGTAATACGAGGTAGAAACAGATTGGGATTTTGTTGCATCGGTAGTGCTGAGTGCGTTTGGCGCCGAACGAACAGATGTTGTTACAGTAGTAAAATCCCCATTGATGTTTTTATTTGTTGTTGTCGACCATCCGGTAGGTAGATTCGGAACGGTAAGGGTGTCAAAATTTTCTTTGTAGGGAAAAACATTGATCTGAGAAAACACAATGGACGTGTTTAACAGCAAAATAATAATAATGGCAAAAGAAGTTCTTGGCATAAATAAAAAAAGGCTGTGCACATAGTATGCACAGCCGGAATTACAAAATCAAGAACAGATTCGGTCTTTACTATATTCTATTCGTCCGTATTGACAATCTTGTAGATCATTGCAGCGGCAGCTCCACCGGCAAAATTTCCCACCAAATAGATCCAGATGTTGCCGAATGAAGCAAGACCCATTGTTGTAATACCAACCGCTACGGCCGGATTATACGCTCCGCCCGAAATTCCACCCCCCGCAAACGCGCCAATAACAACAGTGAATCCGATTGCCAGACCAAAATATGAATTACCGGCAGATTTTTTTGAAGTGGCAACATTCAGAACAACAAAGACCAATGCAAAGGTAAAAAGAAATTCATTCACTATGGCTTTTGTAACATCCGGAACCATCGGAGTTATTATCGGATTTCCTTTTTGAAAACCGACGACGAGTGCTGCGATCAATCCGCCAAATATCTGCATAACCATATATGGAAGTACTTCTTTTTTCTCTAATTTTCCGCGCATCCATACGCCGAGTGTAACTGCGGGATTATAATGGCCGCCGGAGATTGGACCACCGGCATAGACCATGATCATTAACGTACATCCGATTGCAAGCGGTGCAAGCATCCCTGCTCCCGGTTCAATTACGGTAAGTCCGACAACCAAGACGAGAAAAAATGTTCCGATAAATTCAACGATGTATTTGTTCATTGCGATCTCCTAAAATATAGTTAGATGAAGTGATGCGAATATGCAAGAAAAGTTTGGAAGAGGCAAGTTGTTTAAAAAATAAAAACGCCGATTCTATAGCCGCGTTTCTATTGTGGGAATATTTTATAGCTGCACTTACCCTTTTACCCGTGCTCCCAGTTGACGGTCGAACATTATCAAGCTTACCGGTGAGTCACCGACCTTCTTTAACAGATCGACGATCTCATGCGCATTCTTTTCTTCTTCCACTTGTTCGGTGATGAACCATTGCAGCATGATCTGTGTCGGATAATCGTTTGATTTCACCGCAGTTTCATATAAAGCAGTAATGGATGCGCTGACCTTTTGTTCATGTTCCAGAACCTGCGCAAATAACTGCGTAAGATTTTTAAAATCCACTTTTGGTTTGTCGATTGATTCCAGTTCAACACGTCCGCCACGTTCGTGAATAAAGTGATAGATCTTCATTCCGTGTTCGTTCTCTTCTTCGCTCTGCACTTTGAGCCATTTTGCGCAACCTGGGAATCCTTCCGATTCACAATACGCGGACATAGAGAGATACAAATAAGAAGAGAAGAACTCTTTGTTGATCTGTTCGTTCATTGCCTTAAGAACGTTTTTCTCGAGTTTCATGTGATGTTCCTTTCTGATGTATGGTTGACTATTAGATTCAATAACAAACTATCGTGCGACAAAGTTTCTATTTTAGAAGTATCATTTTTTTTGTAATCACAAGACCATTTATTCGTAATTGATAGAAATAAACACCGCTGGAAGTCGGTAAACCATCATTTGCGAAATCCACTTTGTATAGACCGGATTGCTGCTGTTGGTTGACCAGCGTTGCAACAGATCGGCCAAGAACATCATACACAGTGAGTGTTACAAGTCCGTTTATTGGAATTTGATATTCAATGTGCGTTGATGGATTAAAAGGATTTGGGTAATTCTGCATCAGTGAAAATCCATTAGGGTATTCATTGATCTGGCGCACCGACAATGGAATCGCAGTAAATTCGTAGACATCTTTTTTTGTCAATGGTTTTAGAACTGCAATTTTAAAAACATCACCATTATTTGGCAGAAGTACTGTTCCATGTTCAGAGAAAAAGAGATGCCACGTTAACAATAATTTACCCGTAGAATCGCTGTCATAGAAATATAGTTCATCCAAGGCATTAATTTTTCCATTTCCATCCATATCATTAAAAAGAATTTTGATCTTTTTATTCTCCGTTACGTTCCAAACAGAAAAATACATTGGAATTGCCGGAGCACCGAATAACGACAACGAAGTGTCTTTAACAGCATCCGCAATTCTAACTTCGTAATCCGATGGATGTGCGGTTGCTTTAATCGTGTCGGTTCCGGTGAAGATATCAAAAGTAATGACCGAGACATCGAGCGTGGAATTCCCCACTTTCCAACGAGTAGAATCCAAATTAATGAGCGGAACCGGAAGATCGGCGATCAACAAATGAAGATGATCGAATGCAGGTCCTTCGGTTTTACCGTTTAATTCCGTTGCATGAGCGACAACAATCTTTCCCGTTGATTTATCAACAACATTGTAAAATTTTCTCCCTAACGAATCTCCAACGATAATTTGATACGTATGTCCATTCAATTTCGACGCATCATCGGATGTCACCGAAATTTTCACCGAACTGTTTCCGGAAATATGTTTTACGATGGAAGAAGCAAGGTTTGTTCTTTTCGCTGAGAGAATTACTGTAACAGGTGCGGAATATGTTGTCAACGTTCCATCGCTGCACCATATACGCAATTGTGCATTGGTGCTGTTGGAAAAACCAGATACAGAAAAATTATATTGTCCGGGAATGTTCGACCCTTGAAAACAATTCTTCCATGTTATTCCATTATCATAACTGATCTGTCCCCCAAAATTTAAATTATCTCCTTCGGCGTCATTTACTTCTATTTGGAATTGAAGTGTATCGTGAATAATCTCTCCCTGTATTGGGGAGATCAATTCAACATCCGGTGCACCGTTTCCGGGATTATTGACGGTAAAAACTGTTTGAGTTTGTGTTTGTGCAAAAATAGTATCACCAACATTCATAACTCGGACTTTGTATCTGGTACCATCATCAATTAAAGCTGTATTCCACTGAAAACTTGAATCAGCTGATGGTAATTTTGATAAGAACGCCCATGTTTTTCCGCCATTTTTCGAATACGATAACAATGTTATTGTTGAATCAGTTATTGTTTGTCGAGACCAGGAGATATTGACCGTGCCGGAATATTTCTGTGCGGATAATGGTGATTTCAATGAAATACCGATATTGTTTTTTGTATCAACGAATTTTTTATAATGAAGAGGAAACGACATACTTGCGTGCAGATCATTATAGAACCAATTATGTTCGGCCGCAGCAGAGAGCGGGAGAGAGGCAAATCCGTTTTGAATCCTTTTGTTTGCCAGCACCGTAAGAAATTGTGTGTTGACATCTTTATTCGATCCGCCCACATTTGACGAATGAATAAGAAATTGGATCTGACGAATGGAATATAATTTTGAGGCAGATGCATTTGCGACGTTATTCGATTGGTTGTACGGTAATGCGTACGCAGGATTAAAGTCAAAGAGATGTTTGAACATGGAATTCTTTAAATACTGATCATCATTTCCACCGACGGAATAGGGACTGTCAAAATCGAGCCACATCAACGTTCCGTCATAATCACCGGCAGACGAAACCAATTCAGGATGTTTTGTTGCAAACATCAACGATGTTATTCCGCCGAGCGAGAATCCTTCTACACCGCGGAACCAACGCGATGGAATTGTTCTGAAATTTTTATCAATATAAGGAATGAGATCGTTGACAAGATAATCTTCGAATTTTCCTGTGCCGATCCCCTCATTACTTGAAACGAGTGCAGGATTTGCAAAATTTACCGCCAGAGCGGGAACAGCATTATCCGCAGAACTAAGTCCGGGCATTACCAGGATTATTTTTCCCATTGAACCGGACTCAATTAATTTGTCTGCAACATCCTTTACCGTTTTTCCGTTCCGTGAATTATCCTCGTTCGCATTTGCCCATTCCCGTTCATGTCCGCGAAAAAGATACAACACCGGATAATAATCGGAAGAAGAATCATAACCGATGGGAAGATAGATGTTGTAATTCTTTGAAATATTCAGTGAAGGACTGAAATGAGAGCGTAATTCTATTCTGCTTGGTTGAGCATAAAGAACAGAGCCAAGCAGAATTGCAGTAAATATAGTTTTCATTTGATGACGATAGCTTTCTTTGTCTCTTGGAGTGTACCGGATTTGATCGTGTAAAAATACATTCCGGACGGAAGTGTTGATGCGTTCCACTCTGTTGAATAATTTCCGGGCTGTAATTGTTCCCGTACAAGCGTTGCAACCTCTCTTCCCACAACATCATAAATTTTCAATGATACAAACCCGAATTCTTTTATCGTAAAACGAATTATCGTAGCAGGATTGAACGGATTGGGATAGTTCTGCGAAAGAGAAAATGTTGTTGGAATTGTATTGTGTTCTTTTTCAACGGAGAGAGGATTCAGTCCAAATTCCATTCCGTTAACTTTTGCATATACAATATTATATTTACTGCTGCTATAGAGAGAATATGGGTATTCATCATAATAAGCATTTTCAGTTCGTTGAGTAATTCCGATACCGTGCGAATATTTTAGGATGGTCTCAAAAGGCAGAACCGGGATTTTGATGGTTCTAAAAACTCTTTCTGTTCCAAAAATATTTTCGGTTCCACTGTTAATGTAGATTGTTTTAAACGAACTAGTGTCTCCTTTTTTGCTCAATAAACTATCCATCCGCATTTCATAAACGCCGGAAAAATTGAACAGCTGAAGAGTATTCGTATCTATTCGTTCATAAAAAAATCCCAGGCTGAGCAATGCTCCACTTAGAAGATTTTTTTTCTCTTTAACCCGTAAAAAATACCTTTCATTATTATTCATTATTGTATCTTTTTGGATTGTCTCAATAACATACAGATTTGTTGTGTCAATTTTATAGATCCATCTGTTCCCAATTTGTAGCGGATAGAATTGCAGTAAAGAATCCTGGAGTTGTTTTTGTGGGTTCACACCGTATTCTTTACCGTTAATTTTTGCGTAGATAAGAGTGTTGTAAGTTCCAGATCCATCATTGTTTTCTTCTCCAAAACCAGCCAAACCAACTCCATAAACTAATTTGTATGAGCTATAGATATCAAAACCAAACACTTCATTTATGGTTCGTGAAGACATTTGTTTACCAAACAAACTTTCGGAAGTTGAACTCGATATTTTAAACATTGAACCAAGTGAAGATCGAGTGAACGTAGTGCACATTAAACTGTCGTAGATATAATGTTTTCCACTCCCTAGTTCATATACATTTGCGTTTACGCTGTCATAAAATAAAAAATCATATGAAATCGACTTTGTGTTATTATTATACATCGAAAAACCATAATATCTTTTCCCCCCTATTATTGTGTCGCCTAATGCTTCTCGAGTTAAGAAGGTGGAATCAGATAAAATCCCAAACGAAGCATAGACACGTTTTCTAAATATCCAAGTGTCTCCTTTTTTGAAACGATGATATTGTAATAAAGAATCTTGCTGTTTATTGTTTAATGGTTTTCCATAATGGATTCCATTGATGTATGCATATTGTAACTCAAATGGTGCTCCAATTGCAAAAGGATGGTTCTCATTTCCCCTTATTGTTCCCAAACCATAAGCCGATGCGTGGGAGGAAAAATAATCAGAACTTGTAATATGGAATTTCGATTCTATATATCGCACAGGGATTGAATCATTAAAAACATTTTCAATTTTTATACTATCGCAATGTACTTTACCGGTATCACCCGGAATTATTCGGATATTATCAAAGGTTATATTAAAAAATTCTGGCGAACCAACATTTCCCGAAATACTGTCGATTATAATTTTAGGAAATGAATAGTTGTTAACAACAAATTGAAAATTGCCCTGATATTTTTTAATCGTTACAAAATATTCTTCATTTGTAGGTGTTATATACTTCCACAGATAGTTTTCACCCATTGGAAAATAATTGAACGCAGAATCTTTTTGTGCAAATGCAATTGTTGTTACAATTAAGAGCAGTATTGTTGAATTTATTTTCATGGTTTTGCCCTCTAACAATTCCTCTCATTTGAATGGTAGCTGGTTACCAGTGTCAAAAGAAGAATTACGATCATTCCTTTCAATAGTTAGTGGATTGAGGGTCGGTGTTGCAACAAATGATGACTAGCGGTTGTTATAACGTACTAAGAGGTTGTTCGAAAAGCAATAATGCAACATTGAACTTTCTTTTCTATATTTCGTCTAACACTATT
>CAYHFN010000027.1:24922-38894 GCA_964355925.1 uncultured Chitinophagaceae bacterium | reverse complement strand
TCACTGCAACTACAGCTAATTTCAGGTATAATAATTTAACACTCAGTGGTGGAACACCAAAAAATGCCGGCGGTGCAATAACGGTAACTTCCAATCTTACCGTTGGAAGTGGAGTGACATTTGCAGGAGCGGCAAATGCCATTACTGTCAATGGAAATGTTAGTAATGCAGGAATTATCACTGGTTCAGGTGCCGGTGCTTTGGTATTAACAGGTGGATCGGCTCAACATACACTATCCGGTGACGGTGCATATCAATCCGTAACAATGAATGATGCAAACGGAGCAATAATTTCCGGCGGGATCACGATAAACGGAGTGTTAAATTTTACTAATGGTGTAATCACCACAAACACTGATACGGTGATTATTTCTGCGACCGGTTCAATATTGCGAACGTCCGGACATGTTAATGGTTTGTTGCAAAAAGCTGTAACAACTACTGGTACTAATATAATGGTTTATTTTGAAATTGGTGATGCAACCAATTTTACACCGGCCCGATTTCAATTTGCTACTGTTACTGCAACAGGAAAACTTACTGCTCGTTCTGTAAGCGGCGAACATCCAAATATCCTAACATCGTTTATTGACCCGACTGATAATGTAAATCGTTATTGGGAATTGATGAATTCAGGTAATTTTGCATATACAATTGCATCGGGGTATGATGCGACACTTGGATTTATCAAACCAGGAGACCAAGATCAAACTACAAATGTTCTCTCTTATAGAATAAATATTAATAATGGCATTCGATGGGATTCGTCTGCAACTGCTGGTACGCGTTGGGCTGATTCTACAAAAGCAACCTTAGATTCTCTTGGAGCATTTGTCGTTGGTGTTCAGGTTGTTTCAGGAATGTATCGCTCGAATGTAACCACTGGAAATTGGGGAACAGCGGGGTCATGGCAAAGATTCAACGGAACAACCTGGGTTCTTGCTGTTGCGGCTCCATCGAGTACCGATGGTTTAATTACTATTCGTAACGGACATACAATAACAGTTGCTGCTAATGTAACGATTGATCAAACCATTGTTGAATCAGGTGGAGTATTGGAGATCAATGGTGGTGCTGTGACACTGAATGCCGCATCAACAAATTGTTTGAGTGTTAGCGGAACATTACGAATGATTTCGAACAATGCATTTGTTAACGCAAGCACTACTCGTCTTATATTCAATGATGGAAGTACATATGAGCATGCGTATACAACACAGGCTGCCAGGAGAGTAATACCAACCGCAACATGGGCATCAGCATCCACTGTTCTTTTAAATGGAAATGTTAGTAATACTTCAAACGGAACTTTTACTGCAACATTAGCACAGTCGTTCGGTAATTTTGTGTGGAACCCATCTGCTCAAGCATCTGCAGTGGATTTCAGCGGTCTGTTGACCATCGTGAACGGAAATTTCCAGATTATACAAACCGGAACAAGTACATTGAACCTCTTCGGAAATCAAACAACAACGTTTACGGTGGGCAAAAGTTTTGTAATCAACGGTGGAACAGTGACGGGAAAAAATAATTCAGGAATTGTAACAGTTCTAGTTGGAGGAAATGATAGTATAACCGGTGGAACACTAACGTTAACATCAAGCGGCGCATTCAATATGCGTGTCGACGGCGGATTATATGTTCGAGGGGGAACATTGAATATGACCTCTTCTGCTACCACGGATTCAATAACGGTGAAAGGTGATTTTCTTCATTCCGCAGGAACGATAACTGAATCTTCTACTGGCGGTGGCATAATTTCTTTCGGTGGAACAAGCGTTCAGAGTTTTACAAGTTCGGTAACTATTGGTGCGGGAATTAATATTAATTTTGTCGTTGCAAATGGTGCATCATTAAGCATGGGAACGCAAACAATGTCTGGCCAATCATTCTCACTGTTAACCGGTGGTAATCTACGAATCGGATCTGCAGGAGGAATTGCTTCAGCTGGGGCAACAGGAAATATTCAAACAACTACTCGAACATTTAGTTCGGTTGCAAATTATATTTATGAAGGAAATGTAGCGCAAATTACCGGTCTGTTTACAACTTCTCCAACTGCAAATACAGTTTTTGATCTCGAAATAAACAACAGTGCCGGAGTTACTCTTTCAAATAATATTGCAGTCAATGATACTCTAAAATTGACCAACGGAAATTTAGGGGTCAGCACATTCACCCTAACGATTAATAATGCTGCTGTTCTTACTACAGGTACTCTTTCGAGTGCGGTTACTGGAACGGTTAACTATAACAGAGGTTCTGCTGGACAAACAGTTCTTGCTTTAAATTATGGGAATTTAACATTCAGCGATTTTAGTAAAATATTACCTTCATCAGGCATTGTTGGAATTGCAGGAACATTTACCAAAGGTCTTACGAGTCCAACGCTGCACACAGTCACCGGCAGTGCAGTTGATTTTAATGGAACCTCTCAAGCAATCCCGAAATTTACTTTTAATAATTTAACTGTCAGCGGCAGCGGAACCAAGACCGCTGATTCTTCAATAACGGTAAATGGAATACTTACATTATCCGCCGGAATTTTTGCACTAAGTACTTCCAGTGTTATAGTAACGGCAAAAGGAAATATTGTCAATAACGCCGCAACATCTGGCAGTGGAAAAATTACGTTGAGCGGCGGATCAACTGTTCACGTAGTATCAGGATCAGGAGTATATAATAATTTGGAAATTAATGATGCGTTAGGTGCGACTTCATCTGTCGATATTACAATTAATGGGACGTTAACGTTATCGAACGGTGTTTTCGGAATGATATCTGATACAATGGTCATTGGTAGTTCCGGTACAACAGTGCAGAACTTAGGATATGTTAATGGCTATATGAAAAAAAATATTTCCATTAATGCACTCCCCCAAACGATCACTTTTGAAGTTGGTAATGCATCAGCATATGCACCAGTTTCACTTACATTTAATGCTGTATCAGTTGCGGGAACATTAACGGTGTCAACTACAGGATTAGACCATCCAATTATTAAATATTCCGGCCTTGACCAATACAAAGATGTTAATCGATATTGGACATTATCAAATAATGGCATTACTTTTACATCATACGATATAACTTTAAACTTTGTGGCTGGTGATATTGACCCAGGTGCTAACACCAATGCATTTTTTTCAAAACGATATAACTCTACATGGTTCCCGGCAACAACAGTACTTCGAAATTCTTCGTGGATAAAAAACCTTAGTAATTCAGCATTTGGTGAGTTCGCAGCCGGTGAAGTAGCTTCAGTTATTTATTGGACAAAAGGAGCAGGCACGTATAATTGGGGAGATGATAATAATTGGAGTATCAATAGTCAGCCGACTGCATTTAACGATATTATTTTTGATGGAAAAGATACGATTGAAGTAAATGTAAACGGAACAACAAAAAATTTAATTGTGCAAAACGATACGCTACGTTTAACTATTCTTGCAGGAAAAACATTAACTGTTAATGGAAACTTGACACAGTATAGCGGAATTTTCAGTACTCGGGCAAGTTTTCCCACGGTTACCGGGGTCACTTCGTTGAATGGAGGAACATTTGGTTATGATTCTTCCGGTGGAACACAAACAATCGCGGTTCAATCGTATCAAAATTTGCGCGTCAGCGGAGGCGGAACAAAAACAGCAGCTGGAGTTTTTACTGTCACTAAAAATTTAACAATTAGCAGTGGTGCCACATTTGCTGATGCTGGAAATACAATAACTGTAAATGACAGCCTCTTTAATAATGGAATACATTCCGGGCTAGGAAAAATATTATTAAACGGCGCTGCTCAACAATACGTTGCTGGTGTTGGTTCTTTTTCGAAACTTGAATTAAATAATTCTAGCGGTGCAAAAATTCGTGGAGGTATCAGCACGTCTACTTTAGTAATGACACAAGGGACAATGAATACAGGAAATGATTCCATTACGATAACTGGTACACGAACAGGAAGTGGAATAATTATTGGAAAAATTAGAAGACTGCATACATTTTTGCCTACAACTTCATACGAGTTTGAATCACCGAACAATACGATTTATTTTAACAATGGTGGAACATTACCAACTTCACTAACTGTAAAAGTTAACTTGGATAGTAATGCAATAACTAATACTTATATGGATCCGATCAATCGTTACTATGATATTTCAAAGGTTGGCGGTTCAGGATTCAATTATAAATTGCGATTGCATTATGAAGATACTGAATTGGGTATTACTAATTCTGAAACAACGCCACCATTAAGAATTTGGAAAAATGATTCATTGAATGTTTTGGTCTGGTCTAGAATAGGTGTAAATTCAAGTGATGCTGTTAATAATTGGGTTCAATGGGATAATGATTCTACGGTAGGACGATTTTCACTTTCAAGTAGAAAAATTACTAATGTTTCAATGACTCTTGCATCCAACGTGACAAATCCAGGTCCAGGTGATCAGGTAACGTATACCATTTCATACAATAATTCAGGTGATGGAAATGCTGCTAACTTTATTGTAGTTGCCCCAATTCCAACAAATACAGCATATGTTCCGGGTAGTGTTGTCATTGGTGGGACTCCAGCATCAGATGTTTCACTTGGAATACCGCTTAATCCTACGTCAATTACAATCAATTTGAGTACATTAACAGGTGGTTCGTCCGGTACAATTGTCTATAAAGTTATCATAAATTAATCATAAAGGAGATATAATGAAAAAAATACTTTTTGCCCTTATCGCAGTTGTTGCAAGTCTCTCAATGACAAATGCACAACAAAAACAATCGAGCGTTGCAATATCATTTCAACAAAATCTCGTTGAGTATTTTGCTCAACCTGTAACTGCGAATGCAATTTTGTTGCCAATGATCCAAGCAAAAGCGAAAAATGGAGATCTGTTCGGAATAAATTTTCAAGGTGTTGCTGGAACCGTTCCGTTTATTGAATTACTTGATGCAAACGGTAAAGTAATAACAACAGTTACTGTAAATGATTTTTTAGGAAAATCTTCGGGCAAAGGAGTAAAATTAGTGTCGACAACGATTGCTGGGTCTGGTAACAAATCAGAGAATATATATGAAGTATCTTCGGCACAAGGAAAATATTCTTTAATCTTGAGTTCATTGGCTACTTCTGGAAAATCAACAAAGGAAACGCCAGCCAATTTGTTGATTCGAATGGTATTAAAGAATAATCCCGCAACAATTTCTTCTGCTCGTATCACTTTACCATTTGATGGCACCGCAGAAACAAAAGTAAATGGGTTTATTATTTCAGGTAAAAAATCAACACAGCCATTATTCTCATCTGTTTTTCCAAAAGCTGAAAAAATAGTTGTTGAAAAAAAGAATATATCAATAGTAACAACCCCGCTAAAGACAGCGAATGAAACATTGCTGTTCTTCTTATCGGTTGATTGTGCTAATACTAAAGATGAAGCGATTGCAGCAATGCAATCAATTGAAACTAAAAATGAAAATAATATTTCTATTGTCAATGTTTCAAATAAAGCAGCAGCTGAACCTTCCGATACAGTTACGTACCAAATTATTTGCACAAACATTGGCAAAGGAAATGTAAGTGACATTGTTGTTACCAATCCGGTGTCTGCAGGAACTCGGTATTTGGATGGCAGCGCTGTTGGAGAAGAAACACAAATTACATATGAACGCAGTCCTGCAACAGCTCCGCAATTAGGTGAAGTGAAGACAATTAAATGGAAATTATCAAAGAGCTTAAATGTTGGCGAAGAAAAGACTGTAAGTTTTAAAGTTATTGTACAATAAAGATTAAATAAACATAAATAATTTAAATATCATCGGGGGATCTATGAAACACATAAGTAAAATAGTAACAGGGCTGATTCTCGTATTGAGTTTCTCTTTGTTCAATAATATTGTGTACGCAGTTGGAACACCAGCTGGTACTGTTATTCAATCACGTTCTAAAGTTGTCTATACGACATCTTCGGGAGCGGTGAGTGATACGGTATTTTCGAATATTGTCAGCATAACTGTTGCACAGGTAGCTGCTCTTAACATAACACCAGCATCAAATGCAACAACAACGGTATCGGATAGTGTGTTTGTCGCTTACCCACTTACAATTACAAATTCAGGTAACGGTGTGGATCAATTTAACTTATCGAGTACATCGTCAAAAGGGTGGACACGAACTTTCTATTTTGATGCCAATGGTGATGGTGTTTTAGATGCTGAAGAAATTGCAACGGGTGCAATTACTCAGACTGCCTCAAATATTGCGGCGGATGCGCAATACAAAATTATGGTGAGAGTATTTGTGCCTCGCGATGCTTCATTGAACGGACAGAAAGATACCACCGTTGTTACTGCTACTTCAATTTTTAATAACACAAAAAATAACAGTGCAAAAGTGATCACATCGGTGACCACGGCAAATATTACGACAATTGGAACAGGATTATCAGTACTTCCGACAAATCCTAATCCTGGAGATACTGTTACATACTCATTGACTTTTACAAATACTGGTAGTATTTCTGCAACGAGCGTATCACTTTCTGATTTAATAAATACTTCACAATTCACGTATGTCTCCATGGCTACAACACAAGGAACATTTAGTGGTGCAAGTATCCCGGCAACATGGACGGTTGGTACAATTCTGGCAGGTGGAAGTGTTACTGTTTCTATTCGCCTTAAAATACTTCCTGCATTACCTTTTGGCGCAGTATTAAGTAACACAATCAATGCAACATACACGGTAGGAAGTAATACATTTACAGTCGGCAGTAACAATCCTCCTGCAGCAATTGGTGTTGTGCGTGGTGTTCAAATAACCCCGACTGCATTATCAACAGCAGCTGAACGAGAAGATACAGTGTTGTATTCAATGCGTGTGAAAAATACAGGAAACTCGAATGACGTTCTTGAAATCTCGTATAGTTCAACAACATCGTTGGTTTGGAAATTCTTTAAAGATAGTAGTCCATTTGGTGTCTATAACACTGGCGATCTACTTTTGACAAATACAAATGTAACTCCGAGCAGTGTAGATGTTAACACAGTTGCAACGACAGACACAGTAAAAATTCTTGCATTAGCAATCGCGCCGGTTGCAGTTGCAGATCAAGATCAAGATATCACAACATTCACCGTCACTTCAGCAGCAGATATTGCAAAATCCCAAGGTGCAATTGCGACAACTACGTTTAAGGTTCCGGTATTTACATTAGGAAGAGTTGTTACGCCTGCTGGAATTCAACCCCCGGGACAAGAGATGCTTTTTACTATTACTTACCAAAATGTTGGACAAGGAAAAGCATATAGTGTAACATTTACAGAAACTGAACCGGATAGTATGACCTATGTTCCAAATTCGGTAAAAGTTGATGGTGTAAGTAAAACCGATGCTTCTGATCTTGATGGTGTGACAGTGACTACTGTCTCTGGACGAAAAGTAATAACCTTTACGTTAGGACCGTTACCTGCTGGTTCTCCGGCAGGAGAAATTGTTTTTAAAGCAACAATTAATTAAAAATATTTTTTTAAGTATGACGGACAAAGCGTTATGTTACTAACAATAGAATAAAAGAGCATATGAAAAGAAGATGGCATAAATACTTGCTCATGATTGTACTCAGTGGTGTTCTTTCAGCGTTATTTGCTGCAGGAACACCTGCAGGTACTGTTATTCAAAGTCGTTCACGTGTAACGTTTGCAACCAGAACCGGAATTCAAATTGATACAGCGTATTCTGCCTATGTAAGCATTACTGTTGCACAAAAAGGTTCGTTCAATATTGTGCCACCGACAAATACGTTAATAACTTCTAAAGATAGTACAAATGCTGATTATGGTGTTCTAATTATCAATTCAGGGAATGGTACTGATTTTGGAAATCTCTCCAGTCTATCTTCAAAAGGATGGAATTCCAAAATATATTTTGATGTGAATGGTGATGGTATTTTACAATCAGGGGAAGTAACCGCTGGTGCAATAACGCAAACACCTACATTGATAAGCGATGCTCAATATAGAGTGATTGTCAGAGTTGCTGTGCCAAGAGGGGAATTGCTGAACGGAGTTAAAGATACAACTACGATAGTTTCAAAATCCAATTTTGATGCTTCAAAAATATCTACCGGAACTTATGTAACAACGGTAAGTACTTCTGGAATTGATCCGGTAAATCCGGGTGTCATAGTTGATAATCCGACACCAGCCACTGGACAAAATGTTACATTCACTTTGTCATTTACGAATAATGGAAGTGTTCCTGCGTCCGGAATGACGATCTCGGATCTTATTGCTGCAGGATTTACATTTATTTCTGCGACAACAAATGTTGGAACATTTAACACCAGTGCAAATCCAGTTACTTGGAATATTGGAACAGTTCTTCCAGGAGCGACTATAATAGTTACTGTAACGGTGAAAGTAAATGCGAATGTTAGTATTAACACTATTTTAGGGAATCAATTTGTTCTGAATTATAACGTTAACGGAAATGCATACATACTTCCATCAAATACAGGGATTGTTACAGTTGGTGGTATAGCAACATATGGCGTAGAAGTAACTCCATTGTTCAATGCAATGTCTAAAGAGCCGCTAGATACTGCATGGTATCGTTTCAAAATTCGAAATACAGGTTCCTTCAAAGATGTGATTGAACTTGCTTTTACTTCTTCACTAACTCTAAACTGGAAATTATATAAAGATGGAAATAACAATGGAACGTGGGAATTAAGTGATCCATTATTGACAAATACAAATTCAAAAGCAGGTATTGATGTGGATTCAGTTGCAATTGGAGATAGCGTAAGAGTTTTTGCAATGGTTCCTATACCAAGAACTAAGACAGATAAAATTAAAGATTCATTGCAGTTGATAGCAATCTCATCCGGAGATGCTGCAAAGAGTGATAATAAATTGGTAACGACAACAATAAATATTGAAAATGTTAGTATTCAGAAAAGCGTATTCCCGATCGGCAATCAACCGGCAGGAACTGAAATGACATATTCAATTCAGTACGCAAACAGCGGAAGCGCCGCGGTCAAAGATTTTTCAATTGTTGATACATCTCCGACTGAAACGAATTACGTTGCAAATAGTGTGAAAGTGAATGGAGTCTCCGTTCCAGATAATTCCGGCGGTGTCAACATAACAAAAGATCTGAATAACAATACAGTGATTGCCGTTAATGTGGGAACTCTTTCTGTAAATACAAACGGATCAATTGAATTTAAATTGAAAATAAAATAACTGATGCTTTACTTATGGCAGTAAATTCTAAAATATTATCGCGTTTTATTTACTCAACATTATTTGCAATAATGTTCAGCGGAATTCTTTTTCCGCAAACAGCTGCAAACACTGCTATCATTAATCAGGCAAAGGCTGTCTATACATTTAAAACATTTCCCGCCGACACGATACGCTCAAATACGACACAATTTACTGTTCTTGAAGCACCAAATTTTGAACTAAATTTTGGCACCACAAATTCCTTTGTCTTTTCAAAAGAGACCGTTATCGTTCGTCTTGTCTACAAGAATATCGGTAACAAAATTGCAGATACTGCTTCGATTGAAGGAATATTACCGCCTGCCGGTTTAAAGTTTATTGCAGGTTCAACAAAGGGAGTAATTAGTGGTAACACTGTTACATGGAAAGTTTTTAATATCCAACCTAATCATGTTGATTCTGTTGCAGTGAAAGCAGTTGTTGATAGCAATTTGATCGCATTAACAGAACTTCAATTAAATAGTTCTATCAATTGGTTGTCCTCAAGTGTCAATAGCGGCCATAAATTAATAGTGAGTAGTTTTCCCCGATTGACACTTTCGATTACACCGGCTTCTTCAGTTGTTGGTTCAGGAAGAACGATTACATATCAGATTGTTGTAAAAAATTCAGGAAATATTCCGTCGAATAATACTGTACTGTATGATACTATTTCAAGTTTTGGAACTTTTGTTACTTCCAACATTCAACCGGATAGTATCTCGTCTAATATGCGTTTATTGAAATGGAACATTGGTACGATTCCGGCTTTCGGGGAACGAATAATCTCTTTGACGGTCGTAACGCCGCCAAATCTTGGTCAACAGGAGATTTCAAATAGCGCGTATACATATTCGTCCAATGTAACGGATGGGGACAAAAAAATTGTCTCAAATGTAATTGTTCCGATTGCACCTAAAAAGATATATTTCACTGCAGATCCAATATTTATTTTTGGGAAAGTGGGTAAGGATAGTTCAAAAGTTGATGTTGTAGTTAAAGACTCTGCTGATCTTGTTCTGCCTGATGGAACTCCTGTTCAATTGGATGTGAGTTTTGGAACATTCGCAACTAAAGCTGCAGGGCAATCAACAAGTTCTTCAATAATATCAACATTTATACAAAATGGAAAAGTCTCTACTGTTATTCTTTCTGCAGATGTAAAAAATGAAGTTATTCGGGTAAAGATTACTGCTACAGCAGGATCTGTCGCTTCAGGCATTATTCAAGACACGACAAATGTCTTTATGTATCCCGGCGCTGTTACAGGAGTCGTTGTCAATGGAACGAATCGTACACCGTTTGCCGGTGCAATTGCTCGAGTATTTAATCAAAGCAATATTGTCATCGGATCTGACACGACAAAATCAAACGGAATATTCTTTGTGCCACTTAACAAAGATGTTTCAAAATACAAATTAACAATTTCTGTAATTGATAAATTTGGCGACTCCATCTCAACAACAACTGAGATAGATCCAACACAGTTTCCAATTCCTCCAATTTTGATCCCAAACATTATTGCCGGGAGGATTTTATATCGCGTCAGTAATCAGCCTGTTGCTGCTGAAAGTGTTACAGTTTTTCTCGACTCCGTTTCTATTAGTCGATC
This sequence comes from uncultured Chitinophagaceae bacterium, assembly GCA_964355925.1. Taxonomy (GTDB): domain Bacteria; phylum Bacteroidota; class Ignavibacteria; order UBA10030; family UBA8401; genus UBA8401. The sequence goes on along the minus strand of CAYHFN010000027.1, from coordinate 28,021 downwards.
AGGAACGCTGCGTGGAAAAGGAAGTATTAAAAAAATAGCTGCACAAAATCCTCTCTCAAGAGTTGCAGCACAGTTAACTGATCAAGATGGAAAATTCAAATTCGAGAACCTAAATCCGGCAAAGTATATCCTTTCGATTGATAGTTCCCGATTTCCAAGTTTTCTAGGATATAGTTTTTTGACTGATACAGTTTCTGGAACGTTTACCGTTAATCTTGCAATTGAGATTCAATTGGATTCTTCAATGACATTCAATTCATCCGTAAGAGCAGTCGCAAATGCAAAAGATACGTTAACCTACAAAGTAGCAGTTAATAATACCGGAAATACAGAACATTATTCTGTCTCTATTACCGACACGTTACCATCCTACACATCATTTGTTTCTGCACAAAAGGGGAATTTCAAATCTGTTAATTACGATTCTTCAAAGAAAATCATAACGTGGATTCTTGATACGTTAAAAACACTCTCCACGGATTCACTTTCGTTCTCATTGGTACTTTCAGGCAATATGCCGGATAATATTACGATTAGAAATAATCACTGGTTTAAATCTCATATTTTCACGACCAATAGCATTGCTGTAACGACAGTACGTTCGAAACCTGTCTTTGATTTTAGAAATTCGTTCTCTGTTTCGAAAGATTCTATCGTTGCCGGTGACAGTATTCGTAATGTATTGTGGTTTAAAAATATCGGAACGGATAGCTTACGGAATGTAAGAATTGTTGATACAATTTATTCCGCAGGTATGAGCAGACTATTGCTTGCGAAATCTGCGTTTGACTCTACAAAAGTTGTTGACAGCGTAATGACGATCTATTTTAATGCTATTCCACCGGGAAAAGAAGATTCTATTTCACTAAAATTATTTACAGACTTTACATTAAAAACAGGGTACAGGATCATTACGAGTGCACATTTAATGAAAGGGGATTCATCACTGCTCAATAAAAAAGATTCATTAGTGATGATCGAGAATTCAAATGTTTCTACTTTCTTAACCGTGGTAAAAACTGCAAATAAAAAAGTTGCTGAGATTGGCGATATCGTTACATATCAAGTGCAGATTAGCAATTCAAGTCCACAATTCGTCAGTACTATTGGTGTATACGACATGATGCCGTATGCATTCCATTATGTCAGTCATTCGGCACGCTTCAATGGAAAAGTAATTGAAGAACCAAAGTACAATTCAACGTTGAATCAAATAGTTTGGAAACTTCCTGATACGATACAATCCTCAAAGAATGGATCGCTCGTCTATCAGCTTGCTATTGGTGCTGATGCAATGGAGAGTGAAGGAATTAATACAGTATATGCCAGCGCTTTAGCGAATTTAGGTACTCAATTGGTCTCGGCACCATCAATTTGGCAGATCAATGTTCGTCCGGGTGTCTTTACCGATAAAGGATTGATCATTGGAAAAGTATTTTATGACGATAATCGGAATACATTTCAAGATGAAGGTGAAAATGGCGAAAAAGATATTGAACTATGGATGGAAGATGGAACAAAGATCGTCACCGGTGATGATGGAAAATTCTCACTGCCTGAAGTAAAACCAGGACAGCATGTACTCCGCGTAAATGAACGAACACTCCCTAAAAATGTGGAATTGCTGATTGGCAATAATTCGTTTGCAAAAGACCCGATATCTCGATTCGTTCGTGTAACTGAAGCTGGGATCGCGAAAGCTAATTTCTATTTGAAACGAAACGTCGGTGATTCGATACGACAATCGGTGGCGAAAGTGAACCGATTGATATCTGCTCGTCAGGCAAAACCAAAATATTTATATGAAGATACATTAAGAAAAATAAAAGTTGATACAGTTGAAATGTTTGTCACATTTTCATATTCCGGAGCAAAATATTCCCAATCAATTGACATCTTCGATGTACTCTCCGATAAATTTACGCTGGTTCCAAATAGTGCTGTGTATAATGGAAGAAGAATTGTTCCCATCGTTTCGGAAAATAATATTCAATGGAGGCTTGGCAGAACAAAAGATGTTAGCGATGGCGTACTACGATATAAAGTTGTTCTAAAAACAATTCCAAAAAATGAAACGGTTATACAATCTCTATCTACTATCAGGATACTAACGGCAGACAGTATTGTCATTGAAAGTGAAAAACATTTTGTTGAGAATATTGTCTTGGAAACGTCAAAAAATAAGATCGAGACATCAGAGATTTTAGTAAAAACTAGTTCGCCAACCAGACAAAACCAAATGGCTGACTCAGTATTTGTCTCTTTTGGCGATGAGGTATTATTTAAAGTTTCTCTCTACATTGATCCAAAAAAGAAGATGAAATCTGCAAGACTGCAAGATACACTTGAATCTGCTTTTATCATCAACGAACGGTCATTTACGATCAATAATATACCGTTGCAGTCAAAAAATCTTTCTGTAAAGGTCCGCTCATCTTCATTGAGTATGGCAGCGACCATGATGCGTGATGAAATGGAATTTATTAGGATTGCATCCGTAAATCTAACCGACCTTTTGAAAAATGGTATGAATGAAATTACTTATTCAGCTAAATTACAATCAGCTTCAAAGGACACATTCTACCGTAAAACTAGTTATGTCATTATAAAAAATGAATTCGACGATGAGAATCTTGTTCGTGCAAATGATATAAAGATTTTTGTAAAAGCTGGGACAAAAGGAAATTCGTTGGCACTTGAGACGACCTATGTTAATATTTTGCGGACATCAATCAAAGTGGAAGAAAAAATTGCAGATGCAATAAACCTTCTAAAATCGTTGAAGCAAAATAATTCCAAAGCTGTCGTTATGGAAGGAATTACGTTTGAAGCAGCAAAAACAACACTGATGCCTGAATCAAAAATTATTTTGGATAACATCGCACAGATTCTAATTGAGAACGCTGATATTAAATTGCAAATAAATGGATATACAGATAATACTGGTAATGCAGTTACAAATCGTAAGATGTCACTAAATCGTGCAAAAGAAGTTATGCTCTATTTGGTGAACAAAGGTATCGATCCAAAAAGATTGGTTGCGCAAGGATTCGGGCCAAATAATCCACTCGCTTCAAATAAAATAGAAGAAGGACGTGC
>CAYHFN010000027.1:0-24822 GCA_964355925.1 uncultured Chitinophagaceae bacterium | reverse complement strand
TCGAATCTTCTAACGCCCACAAAATACCTCCAAAATATCTTCTTGTTCGTGGAACAATCCTTTTATACCTTCTTTACAATAAAAACTTCATAAGGTGATTTATGAAAAATCTTAGTTTACGGATAATCATATATATTTTCTTCGTTTCAATCTGCGTTTACTCTGGTGGTAAAGAATTAACGATAGAAGATATATTTTCTTCTCAGAAATTTGCTTCCAAATCGATACGCGGCTTTCAGTGGATGAAGGATGGCAAGTCTTACTCGTTCCTCGAGACTGACACTTCAACTAAATCTACAGGTGTCTTTCAGTTTAACATTAAAGACCGATCAAAAAAAATGATTATCTCGGGTGCTTCGATGAAATTGAACGATGGCGATCCTGCATTTCGGTTTACATCGTATCAATGGTCTCCGGATGAGAAACAGATCCTTTTTGTTTCTGCACCACCAGATAAACAATATCTTTCTCGTTTAACACCGGCAGGAAATTTCTTTATATATGATATTGTTTTGAATAAATTTGAGAAAATTACAAATACATCTAAACCACAGTACAATCAAAAATATTCCCCGGATGGAAAAAAGATTGGATATGTTCGCGAAAACAATATTTATGTTTATGATCTTGCTTCATCAAAAGAATCACAACTGACGATAGATGGAGCAGAGCACATCATCAATGGAAAATTCGATTGGGTATACGAAGAAGAATTTGGAATATCAGATGGATGGAACTGGTCGCCTGATGGTTCTAAAATTGCTTATTGGCATTTAGATGAAAATCGGGTTCCTGAATATACCATGACCGAATGGGATTCGACGCATCTTAATTTGATTAAAATGCGCTATCCAAAACCAGGAGACCCGAATTCAATCGTTAATATTGGTGTAATTGATGTTTCAACGGGGAAAACCGAATGGATCGATCTTGGTGCGAATGATGATATTTATGTTCCCAGAATGAAATGGACCAACGATAAGAATCTTCTCTCTCTTCAACGACTCAATCGTCAGCAGAATAAAATTGAATTGTTGATATATGATGTATTTAAAAAATCTATTAAAGTAATTCTTACAGAACAGAGTGATTCATGGCTTGACGTGAATAATGATTTACGGTTTCTAAAGAATGATCAATTTGTATGGTCATCAGACAGAGACGGGTTCAATCATTTGTATCTTTATAAAAATGACGGAGCTCTGATCAATCAAATTACAAAGGGTGAATGGGAAGTTGATGCATTCTATGGAGTTGATGAGAAAAATGGATTGCTGTATTTTACTTCATCGGAATCCTCTCCAATTGATCGTCAAATATATTCGATAAAACTCGATGGAAGTAAAAAGAAACAGCTTTCAGCAAAGTCCGGAACTAACTCTGCAAATTTTTCTCCGACATTTGAAAATTATATTGGATATTACAACAATTCATCGACTCCATCGAAAATAAAAATGATGAAGAACAATGGTGTAGAATTATATCCAATTGAAGAAAATGAAATTCTAAGCCTAAAAGATTATTCTTTGGCAAAAACATCATTTTTTACATTTAATACTTCCGATAATGTTTTGTTATACGCTAGTTTACTTAAACCGTTAAATTTTGATTCAACAAAAAAATATCCGGTGCTCGTTTATACCTATGGTGGACCTGGCTCACAAGTTGTTCGAGACTCATGGGGCGGTTCAAATTATCTTTGGTACTCAATGCTGGCAGATAAAGGGTATCTAGTCTTTATGGTTGACAACAGAGGGACCGGAGCTCGTGGTGCTTTGTTTAAGAAATTGTCCTATAAAAATCTTGGGAAATGGGAAGTTAATGATCAAGTAGAAGGTGCAAAATATCTTTCATCTCTTTCGTATGTTGACAAAGAAAGAATTGGTATTTGGGGTTGGAGTTATGGCGGATATATGGCAGCACTAACGATTTTAAATGGCGCCGATTATTTCAAAACCGCAGTTGCTGTTGCTCCTGTAACGAACTGGAAATTCTATGACAATATTTATACGGAACGGTTCATGGGAACTCCGGAAAATAATCCTATTGGGTATAAAGAGAGTTCACCATTAAGTCATGCATCAAAACTTAAGGGGAAATTTCTATTGATCCATGGTACCAGTGATGACAATGTTCATTTTCAAAATGCTGTTACTCTTACATCGGCTTTGCAACAAGCAAATAAGCAGTTCGAAACGATGTATTATCCCAATAAAAACCATGGGATAGGGGGAGGAACGACACGAATTCATCTATACAATCTTATAACGAATTTTTTATTGAAGAATTTGTAGAAAATAGAGATCGTATCATCAAATTATTTGTCAAATTGATCTGAATTACAAAGACTTTTATTGCATTTCGTGCTGTTTTTCGTTAAATTCATTAAGCAAATTCTATGATATTCAAAATCGGAGATTGCAAGTTCCTCCGATTTTTTTATTTATTTTGACACATGGCGTTATTAAAAATTACATTTCCTGACGGCTCAGTAAAAGAGTTCGAACAAGGTATTACCGGCTCAAAGATCGCCGATTCATTAAGCAACTCTCTTGCAAAAAAAGCATTGGCTGTTTCTGTAAATGGAGAAGTGTGGGATCTGCATCGTCCGATAATGGCTGATGCAGAGATTAAAATTTTTACGTGGGATAGTGAAGAAGGAAAGCGAACCTACTGGCATAGTTCTGCACACGTAATGGCAGAAGCGATCGAAGCAATTTTTCCCGGAACAAAATTCGGAATCGGTCCTCCAATTGAAAATGGTTATTACTATGATATTGATATGGGTGATCATTCATTAACATCTGAAGACTTGAAAAAGTTGGAAGATAAGATGGCTGAATTGACCAAACGCGATGTTCCTTTTGCACGAAAAGAAGTCAGATGGGAAGAAGCCGTTGAATATTTTACGAAGAAGGGTGATCCGTACAAATTAGAATTGTTGGAAGAGTTTAAAGGTCAGCAGATCAGCATGTACACTCAGGGAAATTTTACTGATCTCTGTTACGGTCCGCATATTCCTTCTACAGGAAAAATAAAATTTATAAAATTATTGAGCATTGCTGGTGCGTATTGGCGAGGTAGTGAAAAGAATAAAATGCTTCAACGCATTTACGGGATTACGTTTCCGACAAAACAAGAGCTTGATGATCATCTTTTCCGTTTAGAAGAAGCGAAACGTCGCGATCATAGAAAACTTGGTGTTGAATTAGAATTATTTTTAATTTCACCGAAAGTTGGTTCAGGGTTGCCGATCTGGCTTCCCAAAGGAACGATTGTAAGAGAGAATCTTGAAAATTTTTTACGCAAAGAGCAGCGAAAGCGCGGATATCAATCCGTAATTACTCCGCATATTGGAAATTTAGAATTATACAAAACATCGGGTCATTATCCGTATTACAAAGATTCACAGTTTGCGCCAATTACGATGGAAGATGGTGAACAGTTTTTATTGAAACCAATGAACTGTCCACATCATCATCAAATATATTCTTCAAAACCTCGTTCGTATCGTGATCTTCCTGTTCGATTAGCAGAATTTGGTACAGTGTATCGTTATGAACAATCGGGTGAAATGAGCGGGTTAACACGTGTCCGAGGGTTTACACAGGATGATGCACATATCTATTGCACACACGATCAATTAAAGCAGGAAATTAAAAATACTGTTGAATTGACACAATTGGTTTTTACTACATTTGATATGCAGGTTACAACTCGATTATCATATCGCGACGAAAAGAATGTTGAGAAGTACGGCGGTGATGCAAAGTTTTGGGAACTTGCTCAGCGAGAGATCAAAGAAGTAGCGGATGAAATGGGTTTGAATTATTTCATAGGTATTGGCGAAGCATCTTTTTATGGTCCGAAAATAGATTTTATGGTGAAAGATGCGATCGGCAGAACATGGCAATTGGGTACAGTTCAAGTTGATTATGTGATGCCGGAAAGATTTCAGTTGGAGTATGTTGGCGCTGATGGTCAAAAACATCGGCCAGTGATAATTCATAGAGCTCCGTTTGGTTCAATGGAACGATTTGTCGGATTGCTTATTGAACATTATGCCGGTGAGTTTCCGCTGTGGCTTGCACCGGTTCAGGCCGTTGTTCTTCCAATAACCGATGGACAGCTTGAATATGCACAAAAAGTTGTTGCTCAAATGACTGAATCAGGCTTACGTGTGGAAATCGATTCACGAAACGAGAAGATTGGATATAAAATTCGTGAACACGAAGTTAAAAAAATACCATTTATGCTTGTTGTAGGCGAAAAAGAAAAAGAAGCTGCTTCAGTCTCTGTTCGGCAGCACAAGAAGGGTGATATTGGTGTAATGGCAATTCAAGAAGTAATTCAAAAATTATTGCAAGAAAATTAGTATATTTGTCTACAATTTTTATCAACAGTAGGAGAGACTCACATTAAAGAAAAGCGACCTCGTATTAACGAAGAAATTCGCGGAGATGTTATCCGTGTAATTGAAGACGGCGGCGGACAAGTTGGCGTTATGTCACCCCGTGAAGCATTAGCAATTGCAGTGCAAAGAGGAAAAGATCTGATCGAAGTTGTGCCGAACGCAACGCCTCCGGTCTGTAAAATAATGGATTTCGGAAAGTTCAAATACGAAATTCAAAAGAAAGAAAAATTACAAAAGAAACATCAACATGTTTCTCAATTGAAAGAATTACGTTTCCATCCAAGCACTGATACACATGACTTTGAGTTTAAGGCAAAACATGCTATTCAATTTCTTGAGGATGGTGATAAAGTAAAAGCAACAGTAATATTTAAAGGTCGTGAGGTTGCTTATAAGGAACGTGGATTTGAATTGTTGAATCAACTTACAGAAAAACTTGCAGCATATTCAAAAATTGATCAAATGGCAAAGATGGAAGGTCGTTTTATGGTCATGATCTTTGCTCCAGATAAAACAGCAAAACAACGAGTTGAAAAACAAAAACAAGAACAAGAACAATCATAAATGAGGTTGTAATGCCAAAAATGAAATCACACCGCGGTGCACGTAAAACGTTCAGTGTAACTGCAACCGGTAAGATCAAACGACGTAAAATGAATCGAAGTCATATTCTGACGAGTAAAACAACAAAAAGAAAACGTAGTCTGCGTAAAGCAGGATATGTTTCAAAAGCAGATTCAAAAAAGATCAAAGAAATGCTTGTATCATAATTTAATTCACTGTTCTATTCATTTATAAAGGAGAAGAGCAACTATGCCAAGGTCGCAGAATAAAGTTGCCTCCCACCGCCGTCGCAAGCGAATATTGTCGCAAGCGAGAGGCTACTGGGGTGCGAGAAGTAAACTGATCACAATTGCAAAGCATCACTTAGATAAAGGGATGCAGTATGCATATCGTGATCGTAAAGCAAAAAAACGAACATATCGTCAATTATGGATTGCACGTATCAACGCAGCAGCCCGATTGCATGGTATCACGTATTCTAAACTCATCGCAGGGTTGAACAAAAAGGAAGTCAATATTAACAGAAAAGTATTGGCGGAACTGGCTGTCCACAATCCCGAAGCATTTACAGAAATTGTAAACTTTGTTAAAGCGTAATTGAAAACTTCTCACCGCATCAATGATACTGATAGCGGTGGGAAGTTTTTTTATTTTATTACAGAGTGATTTATGCTCGAAAAAAAAATATCCGACCTGCAAACTGAAGTCGATAAACTTCTTCCTGTAATTTCTTCCATCGAAGATCTAGAAATATTTCGTATTGAATTTCTCTCTCGCAGTGGAAAACTTGCCTCATTATATGAAGAATTAAAAAATGCACCAAATGATAAAAAGCCATTCTTTGGTCAAAAAATTAATACGGTAAAAAAATCAATAGAAGCTCAATTTGAACAGGTTAAGGAGGCAATTAATTCTTCCATTATAAAGGCGAAGAGTAAAATTGATATAACACTTCCGGGGAGAATGCGACCGAAAGGAACGCATCATCCAATAACTCAAACTATGGAAGAAATGAAATCAATTTTTATTTCAATGGGTTTTGGAATTGAATATGGCCCTGAGATTGAAGATGATTATCACAATTTTGAAGCTTTGAACTTCGCTCCAAATCATCCGGCAAGAGATATGCAGGATACATTTTTCATTAAAAATGACATTGTTTTGCGTACGCACACTACACCAGTACAAATTCGCGTGATGAAAAGCCGACCTCTGCCGGTTCGTGTGATTATGCCCGGAAGGGTCTATAGAAATGAAGCGGTTAGTGCGCGGAGTAACTATTTTTTCCATCAAGTGGATGGTCTTTATGTTGATAAAAATGTGACATTTGCTGATCTAAAAGGAACATTAGTAACATTTGCTAAAAATTTTTATGGAAATGATATACAATATCGTTTTCGCCCCAGCTATTTTCCATTTACCGAGCCGAGTTTAGAAATGGATATTACCTGTTTCTTGTGTAAAGGAAATGGGTGTCGAATCTGTAAAAAAAGTGGTTGGCTTGAGGTGCTTGGAGCTGGTATGGTTCATCCAAATGTATTAAAAAACTGTGGTCACGACCCTGAAATTGTCTCAGGATATGCATTTGGGATGGGCGTGGATCGTATCTCTTTGCTGAGATATGGTGTTGATGATATAAGGATTTTCTTTGATAATGACATACGATTTCTAAATCAGTTTTAATAAATCTTCTATGCGTATAAGTTATAAATGGTTACAACGATATATTGATGTTAATGATAGCATTGAAAATCTTGCTAAAAAACTTACAAGCATTGGTCTTGAAGTTGAGTCTATTGATTTCTTAGGAGAAAAATTCAATGGATTTGTTATCGCTGAAATTATTGATGTACAGAAACATCCAAATGCTGACCGCTTGAAAATATGTAAGGTCAATGTTGGATCAAATGATGGACTATTACAAATAGTTTGCGGTGCGTCGAATGTTGAAGCAGGACAAAAGGTTATTGTAGGACTGATTGGAGCAGTTGTTCCGCATAACCAACACGATCCTTCATCAAAGCCATTCACACTGATCAAAGCAACGATTCGAGGAGTAGATTCTTATGGAATGATCTGTTCCGAAAAAGAATTAGGATTAGGCGAAGATTCAAGTGGAATTAAAGTTTTAGATCCTAAAAGTAACGTGGGAACTCCACTTGCAGATTTTTTAGGTATTTCTGATATCGCTCTTGAAATAGGAATTACCCCAAACCGTCCTGATTGTTTAAGCCATATCGGTATTGCAAGAGACGCTGCGGCAATCTATAATCAGAAGTTCCAACTTCCTCAGTATGAACTTACTGAGAATAAAAATGTATCAATTAATAATCTTGTGCATGTGAAAGTTGAAAACTCAATTGATTGTCCACGATACACAGCCCGTGTTATTCAAAATGTAATTGTTCAGGAATCTCCTGATTGGTTGAAACAACTTTTGCTTTCTGCCGGTATTCGTCCAATCAATAATATTGTTGACGCAACAAATTTTGTAATGTTAGAATATGGACAACCATTACATGCTTTTGATTTCGATAATCTGACGGAACACACCATAATCGTAAAAAATTCTGTAAAAGGAGAAAAGTTCAAAACACTTGATGGAAAAACACATCAACTTATCGGTACTGAATTGATGATCTGTGATGGGGAAAAATCTGTAGCCATGGCTGGTGTAATGGGAGGTTTGAATTCTGAGATATCGACAAAAACAAAAAATATATTACTTGAGTCAGCGTATTTTTCCCCGACGAGTGTTCGCAAAACAGCAAAGCGTCTTGGTATCAGTTCTGAAGCGTCATATCGGTTTGAACGCGGAATTGATCCCAATATAACAGTTGAGGTTTCTGATCGTGCAGCAAGTTTAATCTCAGAGATATCCGGAGGTGAAGTTGTCCAAGGTATCATCGATATTTACCCGCAGAAAATTATCCCGAAAAAAATTATATTAAATCTATTACGTGTAAATTCTATTCTAGGAATAAATATTAGTTCAAATGACATAAAAAAAATTCTTGAGTCGATCGAAATCAGTTCTACGGTAGGAGAGATAAAAAATACTCTTGTTTGTATCGTTCCAACATTTAGACCAGACATTGAACAAGAAATTGATCTGATTGAAGAAGTTGCCCGAATTTACGGGTATGATAATATTGAAAATAAAATCTCTAGTGAAGTTATTTTCAGTAAACCCGACAAGAATGAATTACGGATCACATCAATTCGTGAATGGTGTGTTGCAAACGGTTTGACTGAGATTTTAACAAATAGCTTGATTGATGCAACGAATGCAAAACTATTCTCTGAAGATTTAGTTGCGGTAAAAAATCCGTTAAGCGAAGACCTCGAGGTACTTCGTCCATCATTGTTGGCAACAATGTTGCAAACAATAACATATAATTTCAATCATGGAGCTTCTCGATTACAAGTATTTGAAATTGGAAGAATATTCTCAAATTCAATTGAACATGGTACATATTTTAAAGGATATATTGAAAAAAATGTATTGGGAATCTGTCTTTCCGGAGAGGCGAATCAACTTACGTGGAGTGAGAAACTGAGAAATGTTGATGTTTTTGATATTAAAGGTATAGTTTTGTCACTTTTGAAAAGCATTGGTCTTGACAATATTGATTTAATTTATTACAATGCATCAAGTTCTTTAACTGAAATGACTATAGGCATTGAAATCAATAACACTTATGTCGGTTTTTTCCGTAAATGCAATCAAGAAATAACGAAGAAATTTAAAATTGATAAAGATGTTTTTTATGCAGAATTAGATCTTGATGAAGTTGTAAAGTTTAATACGGATAAAAAGTACAAAGAATTTTCTAAGTTCCCGACTGTAATTAGAGATATTGCGTTTGTTGTAAAAAGCGAAATTGCTGTCGGTGAAATTGAAAAAGTAATTCGAAATGTTGCAGGTGCATCGATTATTTCAGTAACATTGTTTGATTTGTTTGAAGGGAAATCAATCGGAGAAGGAAATAAAAGTGTAGCATTTTCACTGAGTCTTAATTCAGCTGAAAAAACATTGACAGAAAATGAGATAGAAACAATAGTATCATCAATCGTCGATGCTGTTGTGAAAACATTTAACGCAAACTTACGAAGTATTTAATGGTGGATCAAAATTTTGAACAAGATTCTCCCGATGCAACTCACAGCGTTGAAAACGCACTAGCATCATTATGGGACAAAGCAAGAGAAGCATCACTTCTTATTTCAACTTTAAGGGAAGAAAAAAAACGATTATTAAAAAAAATCGACGACCTTGAAGAAGACCTGAAACAGTCAAAGAATGATATAGTTCTTCAACTAGAACAGATTGAAAAAGTGAAAGAGACTGCTGCTTCCGAAACTATTAAAAAAAATGAGCATATTGCGTTAGATGAAAATGATAAACGGATCCTTCAACAAAAATTGCGCAATACAATATCTAAATTAGATCAATATTTAATACCCTAACAAGTAAGTTTTCTATCGGCTGACAGAAACTCACTTTACATTATGACCATGGACAGAAAAAGCGTACGAGTAAAAATATTTGGTTCTGAGTATCCTCTTCGCGGTGAAAGTGAAGATTTTACAAAAAAGGTTGCTAATCATGTGGATGCAATGATTACGAGTGTTCATGATAAGATTCCCGAACAACCACCACTCACTATTTCTGTCCTCGCTGCGTTGAACATCACAGAAGATCTTTACAAAGAAAAAGATAAAAGTTCACAACTAGTTTCATCGTTAGAATATGAGATATCGAAAATTACTAACTATCTTGATACAAGTATCAACAGCACAGAATCATAGCGTAAAGGAATAACAGAAGAATTCAAAATTATCCGCACTGTCAGCCACAGACAACATAAATAAAGAACCTATAGTTTTATTTATAGGGAGCTTAGCTCACGAGCGTAATATTACAGGCCTCATTCAAACTCACGTTTGAATTTTGCAATAAGCCTTCGGGTTTTTCACCAAAAGTGAAATAGCAAACAGTGGAAGTAAGAAACGATTTGGCGGCACCCACCGTGTATAAGAAAGAGGGTTCTTTCTACACTTGTCTGAGGTTGTTGTGCGGTTTTTTATTTTAAATGGAGTATAGAATGCATATTGAACAATTATTAATCGCCATAATTATTTCTGCGGGATCTTTTTTCGCAGGGTGGTTTATTAACAGTAAAATTGGAAAGAACAAGGTCGCAACTGCTGAAGAACAAGCAAAAAAAATTCTTTCTGATGCATCACGTGATACAGCCGCTATTCAAAAAGAAAAGATGTTAGAGGTAAAAGATGAATGGTATAAAAAGAAACATGAATTTGAGAATGAAGCGAATCAGAAACGTAATAAACTTCAAACATATGAGAAGCAGTTAGATTCCCGTGAAGAGGATATCGATCGAAAAGTTGATTTTCTTAATAAAAAAGAGAAAGATGTCAATTCTCTTCAAAAAATTAATGATCAAAAATCATCTGAATTAGCTCAAAAACTGTCTGATATTGACAAGCTAATTGTAGATGAAAATATCCGTCTCGAACGCGCTTCAGGAATGTCCAGAGAAGAGGCTCGAAAATTGCTGCTAGATAATCTTGTCGATTCAGTAAAAACAGAAGCTTCACAAACCTTAAAGGATATAAGAGATAAAGTAAAAGAAGAAGCAAAGCGTGAAGCTCAAAAGATCATTGTCCAGGCGATTCAACGATCTGCAGCCGATCATGCAGTTGAAACTACTGTTAGTGTATTACAGATACAAAGTGATGAAATGAAAGGAAGGATTATTGGAAAAGAAGGAAGAAATATTCGAGCATTTGAAGCTGCAACCGGCGTAGATGTTATCGTAGATGATACACCGGAAGCTGTTATCCTATCTGGGTTTGACGCATTTCGCAGAGAAGTTGCACGAGTATCGTTAGAGCGATTGATTGCTGACGGTAGAATTCATCCTGCCAGGATTGAAGAGGTTGTTGCAAAAGTAAAAGCTGAACTTGAAGAAGAAATTATTCGTGTTGGTGAAAATACTTTACTTGAGGTAGGACTTCCTGGTGCACATAATGAGATCATTAAGCACATCGGGAAAATGAAATATCGAACAAGTTACGGTCAAAATCTGCTGCAACACAGTATTGAAGTAGCATATTTATGCGGTGTTATGGCGGCTGAATTGGGGATTGATATTAACCTTGCTAAAAGAGCTGGACTGTTGCATGATATTGGTAAAACAGCAGACAGAAGTGTAGAAGGACCTCATGCTATTATTGGTCTTGAGATGACGAGAAAATATAATGAGAATGCAATCATTGTTAATGCTGTTGGAGCGCACCATGATGATATTCCAATGGAGCATCCTATAGCTGCGTTGGTTCAAGCAGCAGATTCAATTAGCGGAGCGAGACCTGGAGCGAGAAGAGAATCAGTTGAAGGCTACGCTAAACGATTGGAAAAACTGGAAGAGATTGCAAAATCATTCAAAGGTGTATCTGCAACGTATGCGATTCAAGCAGGTAGAGAGATTCGAGTTATTGTTGAGCATGACAAAATTGATGACGCCCAAGCGGATCAATTGGCTCATGATATTGCAAGAAAAATCCAACAAGAAATGGAATACCCCGGACAAATAAAAGTTGTTGTCATTCGTGAAGTACGATCTGTTTCATTTGCTAAATAAATTAACATTATGATTTTTATTGGTGTTACAGGCGGCATTGGAAGTGGAAAATCGACTGTATGTTCATTGTTTGAAAAAAAAGTAATTCCAATATTTTATGCTGACAATGTAGCAAAAGATATTGTTAATTCAGACTCAACAATTCTTCAAGAAATAATTGATTTGTTTGGAAATCGTGTTTTAGATTCCTCAAACAAATTGGATAGAAAAATATTATCAGAGATTGTCTTCAAGGACGAAGAATTATTAGATTCACTAAACGAAATAGTACATCCCAGAGTGTTTGAAGCATTTGAGCAATGGAAAATGAGTTTGTCGGAGAATAATGTTTATGTGCTTGTTGAATCTGCTTTGTTATTTCAGTCAGGCATGTTCGAATTAGTGGATTATGCATTAGCTGTTCTTGCAGATGAAGATATTCAAATAAAGAGGGTGGCTATTCGCAATTCCGTGAGTGAAGAACTGGTAAAGATCAGAATGAAGCACCAAATATCAACTGAAGAACTCCTGGAACTTTCTGATTTTCAAATCCAAAATAATGGAACAATAGACGACCTAACTTCAAAGGTTAATTTTTTTCATTCATTGTTTTCCACATTAACTCCTTCAAAAGAAATAGAATGAACGCCAAAGAAAAAGAATCCGAACTTTTTTTCCACACATATAAACGATTATCGCTTGAAGTTGAACGTGGAGAAGGTTGTTACCTTTTTACGAATGATGGAAATAAATATCTTGATATGTTCTCGGGTTTGGCTGTTAATGCACTCGGATATGCTCATCCGTCAATTATAAAAGCAATTGAAGTCCAAATACGAAAATATACCCATCTCTCAAACTTCTTTATCCAGGAACCGCAATTGCAGTTGGCAGATCGATTATTGAAACTTTCTGAGTTTGATAAAATATTTTTTACCAACAGCGGAACGGAAGCAATTGAAGGTTCAATAAAACTCGTTCGAAAATGGGGCAAGCAAAACGGAAAAAAAATCATTTTTGGTATGAGCAATGGATTTAGCGGACGCACGATGGGTGCTTTGTCGTTAATGGACAAAGAAAAATATCGTGACGGATATGAACCATTTCTTCCAAACTTTGGGACTATAGAATTTAATAGTACTGACGATCTCAATTTGCAGGTTAATGAGCAAACGGCAGCAATCTTTTTAGAATTTATTCAAGGGGAAGGCGGAGTAGTCGGTGCAACACAAGAATTTGTTGATTCATTGGAATCACTGCGCAAGCAGTATGGTTTCTTGATAATTGCTGATGAAATTCAATCAGGGATTGGGCGGACAGGAAAACTATTTGGATATCAACATTTTGGAATTGTTCCGGATATAATTACTGTTGCAAAACCAATCGGCGGCGGTCTTCCATTAGGTGTAATTATTGGCTCAAAAAAAGTTGCTGATGTTTGGACGTATGGAGTTCATGGAACTACATTTGGCGGAAATCCTGTCTCGTGTTCAGCCGGTGTTGCAACACTAGATATTGTAATGACTGATTCTTTTCTGAAAAACGTTAATGACACTGCTGATTATTTTAAAACAAAACTTGTTGGTCTCAAATCAATATATTCAATCATAAAAGAAATTCGTGTCTATGGTTATATGATTGGGATTGAGTTATCAGTGGAAAGTGCTTCAATAGTTGAGAAAATGCTGCATAAAGGAGTTCTAGTAAATTCAACTGCTAATTCAGTTATTAGAATATTACCGCCATTGATTGCAACAAAAAAAGAGTTTGATATATTGCTTAACGTATTAGAATCAGTTTTAATTGAGCAATCTAAACAATAATGTGTATTCTTTATGTAGTAATGATTTCTTTGAAGACTGTTGTTTTAGGTTCCGTTCGAAGGATAAATATTTTTTCTTAAACTGATAATTGTGAATTATCAGTAAATGGTGTTGCTTCAAAATTATTTATTTATAATATTACCATCGATTCAAAATAACAAGCGTATTAAATCATTTTCTATTTTTAAAAAATAACCAGAGGATACTATTGCCATGAAAAAACATTTTACTTTAGTAATGCCGATCTTGTTTGCAAGCATGATGTTCTTTATGCTTAGTTGTGATAAAACATCATCTCCTACAGGTGGTTCCACAACAGGTTCTGTTGATGCAGGAATTGTTGGTGTATGGTTTACTCTTTCGGATACAACCGGATTTGATATTAAATCCGATGGAACTACAATTCCTTTAGTAGTCGATAATACAGGGAAAATAGCGACTGCAAGCATGGCAGGTGTTACCTATAAGATCACTACAAACGGTGCAAATATTACTATAACACTGTCTTTGAAAGGTAATGTTACATCTACAGGTAGGGATACAACATTTTCAGTTTCTGCAACATATGCAATTTCCAACAACAATAATACCATGACAATTACAGTAACTGATAACGGACAGGTAATGAATATAGTTTATTTTAAAACGTCAATTGGTGCAAATGCATTTACCGGGGGTGGCGGTGTTGGTACAAACACGTTTTCATTTACTGTTGTTGGAACAACGTATAACGGTACTATTGTTAACCCAATGGTAAGTAATGGCTTCTTCAGTGCTACAAGTGTTCAAACCGGTACTTCGTTAAATATTGTTGTGCCAGCTTCAATAGGGACCAAAAATGTCAGCCCAGGGGTTGCGTCCGGATTTCTTTCACTAAGTACTTCATCATACTCTGCAACAGGAGGTTCAATAATTGTAACATCATATTCAAATTCCAATATAAAAGGGACAATAAATATTACAGTGACGCAGTCTAGTGGAACTGCGACAAAAAATGTGACTGGAAATTTTGATATTAATTTTTAATTTAAAAGTTTAATGAAATATAATTATTTTAGGTTTCAGAGACCATTTACTGCAAAAATAACTATTTCGATATACGTTAAAGCTATAGTTTAAATGTTATAAGTCATTTTAGAATAGCCTTGACTTTAAACTCTTACACATATATATTTGAAAAGTCTTCACCTAATAAACTATTTTCTGTTTTCTTATCGGAGGTTTTTTTATGAAAAAAACACTATCTGTATTTATTGCAGTAATGTTGTTCTCGGCTGTTATGTTTGCTCAAGATGTACAACCTGCAGTTAAAGCTGGCTCCAAATCTCTTAATTTTTCATTTGGCGGATTAGGTGCATTTGGTCTGAATGCAACAGGTATTAATGGTGGTCTTGGTGCTTCTTATTTCTTATCAAGTGATGCAGCGGTTCGTCTTGGATTACAAATTCGCAGTGTAAGCAGTACAATTCCTGCAAATCCGGGAACCGGACAAACGGGTACAGATGGAAGTCAATCAACATTTACATTAGGCATTGGTGCTGATTATTTAATGTACATGATGGGTGCAACATCGCGTGTTCGGCCGTATATGGGTGCAGGTTTTGCGTTTTCGATGATTTCTGATACTAGAAAAAATGCTGTTATTGCTCCAGCTGTTCAGGGTGAATTGAAAGGTACAGGCGCTGGAACAAATTTAGGATTAATGGGTATTGCAGGGGCAGAATTCTTCCTATATCCTGAATTAAGCTTATCTGCAGAATATTCTTTAAATCTTTTTAACATGAATTCACCTGCAGATTTAGTCTCAACATCCGGTGCAACGAGTGTTACCACTAAACAAACAAGTTCAACAACTATTCTTGGATTTGGTGCTGCTGGCGCAACAATGCATATTTATTTCTAACCTGAATAAGCTTAGAATAATTAAAGGCATCTTGAATTAATTCAAGATGCCTTTTTTATTTTAGTTTTTTGTATATTCCAACATGAAAATTCAATCTGATTTTTTAGTGATTGGCAGCGGTATTGCTGGTCTTTCGTACGCATTAAAGATCGCAGAACTTGGTACGGTATCTATTGTAACCAAAAAAGAAAAAGCGGAATCAAATACAAACTATGCACAAGGCGGTATAGCAGCTGTTGTATCTACTGTAGACGCGTTTGAACATCATATCAACGATACCATGAAAGCCGGTGCATATCTTTGTCATAAGGATATTGTAGAATTGGTAGTAAAAGAAGGACCAGAACGGATTAATGAACTTATCGATGTAGGTGTAAAATTTACTCAAGATACCAAAGGGTTAGATCTTGGAAAAGAAGGTGGCCATTCTCATCATCGAATTGTCCACGCCGCTGATCTAACAGGAAAAGAAATTGAACGTGCGCTTCTTGCAAGAATCTCTGCTCATCCTAATATAAAAATTTACGAAAATCATATTTCCATCGATCTAATTACCGAACATCATTTATTTGGTGCAGGAAAACAATCACATGATTCAATCCATTGTTGGGGTGCATACGTTCTTGATGAAAAACAGAATGTGGTAAAGACATTTCTTGCTTCAACAACACTGTTAGCCACTGGTGGTGCAGGACAAGTATATCTTCATACAACAAATCCGCCAATTGCAACCGGAGATGGTGTTGCAATGGCATATAGGGCGGGTGCAAAAATAGCAAATATGGAATTCATCCAATTCCATCCGACTACATTATACAACTCCGGTTCTCCGTCATTTTTGATTTCAGAAGCAGTCCGAGGCTTTGGTGCAATTCTTCGCAATAAACGGGGTGAAGATTTTATGAAAAAATATGATCCGCAAGGATCACTTGCACCTCGCGACATAGTCGCTCGAGCAATCGATACAGAACTAAAACGAAGTGGAGATGAGTGTGTTTATCTCGATTTAAAGCACTTGAATTCAAATACTATAAAGGACCATTTCCCAAATATTTACGAGCGTTGTCTAAAATTTGGAATAGATATTACGGTTGACCTTGTTCCTGTTGTTCCCGCAGCACATTATTCTTGTGGGGGTGTTATTACCGATGAAAATGGCTCAACAACAATAAATGGATTATATGCGGCAGGTGAAGTAAGTATGACTGGTCTTCATGGAGCGAACAGATTGGCGAGTAATTCTCTTTTGGAGGCAGTTGTATTTTCACACAAAGCTGTCGAATCAATTAGGAAAAATAGAAACAGCGGAAATGAGATTGTAAATTCAATTCCCGATTGGGATGACAGTGGAACAGTAAATAGCGAAGAATGGATTCTTATATCGCATAATCGAAAAGAAATACAACAATTAATGTGGGATTATGTTGGCATTGTACGTTCAAACCATCGTCTTGAGCGTTCTCAAAGAAGGATTAAACTGATATTAGACGAAGTAAAAGATTTTTATAAACGAACCAAGGTGACTGAAGAACTTATAGAGTTACGGAATCTCTCCTGCGTTGCCGATCTAATTATACGTTCCGCTCTTGAAAGAAAAGAGAGCAGAGGACTTCATTTCACTACAGATTATCCATCACTAGATGATTCTAATTGGTTAAAGGATACCATTATAACTTAAATGAAATCAAAAAATTATAAGCGATTTAATAAAGATAAACCTAGAGCAGCTTGTGGAATTTTTGGAGTCTTCGATCATCCTCAGGCTTCTGTTTTAGCTTACTACGGACTGCATTCATTGCAGCATCGAGGTCAAGAAGCAAGTGGAATTGTTTCTTGCGAATATAGGGAAGACAAAAAACGATTTCACTTCAATTTATTAAAAGGAATGGGGCTCGTAACGGATGTATTTAAGGATTACAATTTACTTAAAGATCAATTAAAAGGCCGTTCAGCGATAGGACATAACAGATATTCCACTACTGGCTCTGCAAATAATGAAAAAAACATACAGCCTCTCATTGTAAATTACCGTAATGGAAATCTTGGTGTAGCTCACAACGGTAATTTGACCAATTTTAGAACAATACGGAAACAGTTACAGGATGATGGAACAATTTTTCAAACCACTTCAGATACAGAACTTTTGCTTCATTTAATTGCGCGCAGTAAACAAAAAGATCAGATAGACCAGATCAAAGAAGCAATTGACAAAGTTGAAGGTGCGTATTCCCTTGTGATTCTGACCGATTCAATGTTGGTTGCAGCTCGCGATCCTTATGGATTTAGACCATTAGCGTTAGGTGAGAAGGATGGATGCTATGTTGTTGCATCTGAAACATGTGCTTTCGATATCATCGATGCTAAGTATATTCGCGATATTGAACCTGGCGAAATTCTTGTCATCAATAAACGAGCAGATTCAAAAGAACAATTGACATCGTTGCGAGTTGAGAAACAAATAGACCAATCGCATCATTGTATCTTTGAATACATTTATTTTTCTAGACCTGATAGTTTCATATTTGGCGATAGTGTTGACAAAATTCGTCGTAAACTGGGAAAATCATTAGCTCAAGAATCACCGGTACATCCTGATTCAGAAGAAAAAACGATTGTTATCAGTGTTCCTGACTCAAGTAATACAGCAGCGTTGGGATTTGTTACGGAATCTATTAAACAAGGTATTAACACAAAATTAGAACTTGGCCTTATTCGAAATCATTACGTTGGGAGAACATTCATCCAACCGGAACAAGGAATGCGAGAGATGAAGGTAAAGACTAAATTCAATACAGTGAAAGGCGTTCTTAAGGGAAAAAAAGTTGTTGTTGTTGATGACTCAATTGTACGCGGAACTACTTCTAAACAATTAGTTAAGTTATTGAAAGAAGCAGGACCTAAAGAGATTCATTTTAGAATTACATCGCCCCCAATTGTCAATTCTTGCTATTACGGAATGGATTTTCCGAATAGGGAAGATCTGATTGCGGTGAAATGTGATGAAGATGTTGAAAAAATTCGACAAGAACTTGGCGTAGATAGCATACAATATCTTTCTGTTAAAAAGATGCTTGCTTCAGTTCCTAGTGGTGAAAGAAAAGGATATTGCACAGCTTGTTTCGGAGGGACATATCCGGCTCCAATTGAAGATGTTAATGACAAAAACGATCTTGATGCATGATGCGATGGAATATCGTTCTAAATATTTTTTTATTTGTCGTAAATCTGGTCTATTCACAATCTTATATCATTAAATTCAAATCAGATAAGATTGATTCAGTATCGATTTATTCAACCGTCAATACTGCACTTAGGAAGATAAAACAAAACAGTAGTCAACCGATTACATTTTATTTTCGACCGCTTATCTCTCAAAATGTTTCTTCAAAATCAGACTTTGCTTGGAATAAGTATTCCATAATTAAGTTTTCTCAAAAACAGAGTGAGCAATTCCTTCAATCCTTATCACTAAATCCTTTAGTCGAATATATTCAACCAACTTATACTTATAAAATCTATTCCGTTCCGAATGATTCTGCGTATGCTTCACAATGGAATCTTCGTCGTATTGGTATTTCATCATTGTGGGAATCAGGAATTATAAATTCTTCACTTCCAATGATTAAAGTAGGTGTTATTGATACCGGCATTGATGATAAACATCCCGATTTGATAAACAGTATTGTGTTAAATCTTGGGGAGATTGGTAACGGGAAAGAATCTAATGGCATTGATGATGATGGGAATGGTTTTATCGATGATTGGAAAGGCTTCGATTTTGTTGAGTCAGAGTCTGAAGATGCAGGAGATTGGAATGTGCGCGACAATGATCCCAATGATGAGAACGGACATGGAACTTCAGTTTCCGGGATTATTGGGGCGCAGACAAACAATGGAATTGGATTGGCTGGAATATTTCCTATTAAAATTTTACCGTTGCGTGCATTCGGCAAAAATGGAAATGGGAATGATATCGATATTGCATCTGCCATCATTTATGCAGTTGATAATGGTGTTGATGTTATAAACATGAGCTTTGGTGATGTGATACAATCGCCATTTCTCCACGATGCAATTCGGTATGCGTATTCACGCAATGTAATTCTTGTTGCGTCAAGCGGAAATGATGGTACAGGTTTCCCGCATTATCCATCAGACTATACTGAAGTAATATCAACCGGCGCTGTTGGTCAATTTGATTCTCGTTCATTTTTTTCATCGTACAGTCCTTCGCTCGATATTATGGCTCCCGGTGAGCAGATCGTCACTACAACTTTGGGTGGAGGTTATACAGATCAATTTGCAGGGACATCGGCAGCTGCTCCACATGTTTCAGGGGTTGTTGCTTTGCTTAAAAGTCTGGAAAAACAAAAAAAGAGAAATCAAATATCCTATGTTGAACGCTCAAATGAAGAAATTCGCGGAGTTCTGTTAAACTCTGCAGATGATGCCGGTGAAAAAGGTTGGGACAAGTTTTATGGTGCAGGGATTATTAATGCATTAAAAGCAATGCAAATGGCATCTGGTTCAACTGTGATGATTCACTCGCCAGGTTTAGATGAAATTTTTTCTGGAAATTTCAAAAATATTATCGTTTCGGCTTCAACACCATACCTACAATCGGTTCAACTTTTTTACGGTAGAAGTGAAAATCCAACGCAATGGAACTTGATCTCGACAATTGATAATAAAATTCTTCTTCATGACACACTTCAATTTCTAGACAAAATTCTGTTGCCTAATGATTATTATATTCTTCGTTTGGTTGTCAAGAATAGTAAAGGAAACGATATAGAATTTCGTCAGCGAATAATTATTGATTCGTCAACACCAAAAGTCCTTTCTTTTCGATTTCGTGATTCTGTAATCATCGGCAGTGAATATGGTGCTTTAGTTGAAGCTCGAGTTGACAGGAATTCAAACGGAACATTGTACTATCGAAAAATAGGTGAAAGTAATTATAAAAACATTCAATCGCTTGGACTGCAAATGAATCATTCATTTGTATTGAGTCGAAAAGAATTATATCCTTCGGTCGATTATGAATTTTATTGCGAATTCAAGGAAAATTCACTTATAAAAAGATCGGTAAGATTTCCAACAATTACACTGGCAGGCTCGGATCATTTTATGGCGAGGATCTCTCCGCAAGTAATTGCTACTACCGGATTTAATAAAAAAACATTTTCTCTTCCGAAAGGTTTTTTATTGAATTCAGTTGTACAAATAAATGGTAAGCCTGATCTTATTATTAATGAATATGACAACGATAATAATTTCGGAAAACTAAAAGCGTTTGAATTTAATGGAAGCAATTTTGTTGTTAAAGACTCGTCTGTTCGTACATGGGTTCCTCGTTCTTTCGTAAAGAGTAACGGAGAAGGGAAATCAACAATCTTAGTACAAGATCGAGGAATATCGCAATTACTACAAATTGATACTGTTAATGGTAAATTTTTCAGTCACTCGATATGGGGAGATTCAACTGATATATGGGCAAGTCAATTGGTTGATCTTGATTCGGATAATAAACCTGAAATTATTGCAAGAAGCAGTTCTGAATTTTTGGTTTACAAGAATCTTGGGGATAATATTTTTTCAATTGTTACTCGGTTACCGAATCCGACTTCACCCTTAACTGGTGAAGCAAAAAATCAATTTGGTCCGCCAAAATCAATCATCGGAGATTTTACAAGCACCGGTCGGAAAGAAATTATTTTTGCGGATTATGATGGCGATATCATTATGTATCGACAAACTTCTGTGAACTCTCTAAATTTTGAAATTGGTGGAATTGATACTTCTAATCTTTTTGAAATGAGTGATTATATCACTTCTGGAGATTTTAATGGAGATGGAATTTTAGATTTTGCTGTTGCAGGCCATAGCAATTTGGATTGGAATCAAGATAGAGAATATGATGTTCCGGTATGGACGGTAAGAGTATTTTCTCATTTAGTAAACAATGCAGCCGGTTCAGTATCCAAAATCTGGCAACAAGATTTTGTTGGAGTAAAATCCGGAAGTGGATATGACAACGGCTTGGTTAGCGGAAAACTAAAATCGAGCGATACAAAAGATGCATTATTCATATCGTTCAATCCTCAATTATACATTTTTGAATGGAATAATTTGAAAAATGAATTTGAATCAAAATGGTATCATCAATCACAAAGTAATAGTGTAATCGTTTATGATTTTGACATGGATAGTTACAATGATATTGGTTTTCATATTAATGAGAAAACAGAATTCTGGTCTGCGCAACAAAGTTCTGCTATTGTAGCACCGTTTGGTTTGAAAGTTGTGCCTTTAACAAGTTCAAAATTAAATTTACAATGGAGTTCTTTTTCAGTATCGCATAACATCTATCGTGGAATAAATCCCGATTCATTATCATTGATCAAAACAGTGACAGGGCATGAATGGATTGACTCGACGGTATCAATTAATGTGAAGTATTTTTATTCTATTGCATCTATTGGAAATGTTGAAAGCCAGAGATCTTCAACTGTATCTGTAAGAACTCATAATAATCCAGTTATTGACTCTGTTGTCCAAGTATCTTTGTCTCAGTTGATAGTGAAATTTTCGTTCGATGTTTCATCTGAGAATTTATCAACAACAGTACTGCTTCTTGATTCGACAATTAAATCATCATCAATTGTTTGGAGATCATTAAGAACTGCTCTAGTAACATTTTCGCAAAATATTTCAATTGGAAGTCATTCTCTCAGAATTCTACAGATGATTGATGGCAGCGGAATGACCGCAGATACAAATCAAATCAAATCGTTTACCGTAACGTTACAGGTACAAAAAGAATTATTTGTACGATCGGTAAAATTATTATCTTTGGATAAAATACAAATAGACTTTAATGATACTCTAGATTTTTCAGTTGCTAAAAATATTTCAAATTATTCCGTCAAAACAATTGCGAGACAATATACAATCGTATCTTGTGATTCAATTCAACCAGTGAGTGTGGTTCTAAAAATGTCCTCTGGAACTAATCTCTCTGAACTTGCATTACGATTAGAAGTAAATGTAAGCGAGAATATTCTCTCATCAACCGGAGTGAAACTCAATTCCGGAAAAGGTCAAACCCTATCCATCGCTCAAGAAACCAAAAGTATTGATCAGATTGTTGTGTATCCAAATCCGGTAAAGAATTCTCAATACGTTTCATTTGTTAATATTCCGAAGGATTGTAAGATCACAATTTTTTCAATGAATGGTGAAAAAATTAAAGTATTTGAAAATATAACTACGAGTGATGGAGTTTCTTGGAATATGAAGAATGAAAATGGATTACAAATTTCTACAGGAATCTACCTATATCGTGTTGAACAACTCAATAGTGCTAATGAGACAACAGATACTAAACTCGGAAAATTTGCTGTGATACGATGATACAAGGAAAAATTTGGACTATATCGAATATGCTTTCTATCAGCAGGATAGTGCTGATGATTCCGGCATCGTACTATCTTGCAACGCCAGGACTTTTTCACCGCGAGATTGCCATACTCTTTATTCTCGTTGCTGTTACGACGGATGCATTGGATGGATATTTTGCTCGTAAGTTCAATGAGATCTCTGATTTTGGAAAGATTATTGATCCGTTAGCTGATAAAATCGGTATTGGCATCGTGGTTGTAATGCTGACGATTTATGGCGATATTCCATTATGGTTTACGTTATTAATTTTAATACGTGATCTGATTATTTTTTTTGCAGGATTATACATCAAATCTAAGACAGGGATTATTTTGCCATCATTGTTATCTGGTAAAGTTGCAGTAACATTTTTAACATTTACACTTGTCTTTGCAGTATTACAATATCCTTGGATGAATTTGTTGTTTGGAATATTATTGTGGTGTACCATTGGAACATTGGCATATTCATTTTTAATATATGCACAACGATTTTTTCAAACGCTGAAAGAGTATCGAAAATAGACAGACTCTTTCGTCGCTTCATTATTATAAAAGGAAATTACATTGGGCTTTTTTGATTCACTTAAATTTTCACGGCTTAAAGAAGGTTTAGCAAAAACACGAGAAACACTTGTTGCAAAAGTAAACCGGTTGATCTTTGCTAAAGGGAAGATCGATGAAGAATTCTTAACTGAACTAGAAGAGATTCTTATCACTAGCGATGTTGGTGTTGAAACGGCACAACGAATCATTGAAAGTATCAAACGTAAAACGAAAGAAAAGAAATATGAATCTCAAGATGAATTAAATGAACTTGTGCGGTCTGAGATTACTAATGCTCTTGTGAAAGGTGCACACAATAGTACTGATCCATTTGAATTTCCTGCACATACAAAACCGTATGTGATAATGGTTGTTGGTGTGAATGGTGTCGGAAAAACAACGACTGTCGGAAAACTTGCGCATAATTACAAATCTGCCGGAAAAAAAGTATTAATTGGAGCAGCAGATACGTTTCGAGCTGCTGCGAACGAACAATTAGAAGTGTGGGGAAAACGCGCTGGCGTGGAAATTGTTCAACAACTTCAAGGTTCTGATCCGGCCGCTGTAGCATTTGATACTGTTCAATCTGCAAAAAGCCGTGGTGCTGATGTTGTTATTATTGATACTGCTGGACGATTACATACGAAAACAAATTTGATGGAAGAATTGAAGAAAATAAAACGTGTTATAACTAAGGTTAGTGCAGAGGCACCGCATGAAGTTATACTCGTTCTTGATGCAACCACCGGACAAAATGCGATACAGCAGGCTAAACTATTTAATGAATCAGTTGGATTGACCGGTTTGGTTATTACAAAATTGGATGGAACGGCAAAAGGAGGAGTTATTTTTGCTGTCAGTAATGCGTTAAAAGTTCCAGTTCGGTTTATTGGAGTAGGTGAAAAGATCGATGATCTTCAACCATTTGATGCTGAAAAATTTGTTGAAGCATTATTTGAAAAAGAAAGTCACTAAAATCTTGAGTATAAGGCGACATTATGAAATTATCTTGGAAGCAATACGACTTAAAACTTAAACACACGTTCCGCATTTCACGCGGCGTGAGAGATACAGCTTCAGTCATCATTCTTGAATTTGAACACGATGGAATTATCGGATACGGAGAAGCTTCTCCATCTAAGCGATACGGTGAAACTCCTGAGACAGTAATTTCATTTTTCCAAAAAATAAATTTATCCCGATTTGAAAATCCTTTCCTTTTGGAAGATATATTAACCAATGTCAATTTAATTGATGTTGGGAACACATCCGCAAAATGTGCAGTTGATATAGCATTGCATGATTGGGTTGGGAAAAAATTGGGAATCCCTTTATACCAGTTGTGGGGATTGAATCCAAAAAAAACAGCACGATGCTCCTTTACTATTGCAATTGATTCGAAAGAAGTTGTTGAACAAAAAGTTCGAGAAGCTGAAGAATTTCCAATCTTAAAAGTGAAATTAGGTTTGGATAATGATGAAGA
>CAYHFN010000026.1:13162-45543 GCA_964355925.1 uncultured Chitinophagaceae bacterium | reverse complement strand
TCAGCTGAACACGAAGTTTCACTTGTTTCTGCTGCTTCCATCATCAATGCATTGGATAAAACAAAATATGATGTTCTTCCAATCGGGATATCAAAAGAAGGTCGCTGGTTAAGTGCAGTAAATGCTCTTCAACTTTTGAAAGAACATTCGGGTTTGGAAAATTTTCCGGAACATGTATTGATGCCCGATCCGAGAAAACAGGCATTAGTAAATATCAGCGGAGCATTTCCACAAAACGGGGAGAAACTTGATGTAATTTTCCCGGTTATTCATGGAACGTTTGGTGAAGACGGAACGATTCAAGGTTTGTTTGAACTTGCGGATATTCCGTATGTGGGTGCCGGAGTTCTTGGTTCTGCAGTTGGGATGGATAAAGTGATCGCAAAACAATTACTGGAGCAGGCGAACATTCCTGTTGCCAAAGGAGTGTGGTTTCTCTATTCTGATTTTGTCAAAAGACCGAGACATTATATTCTGGATGTTGAAAAGAAGATCAAATATCCATGCTTTGTAAAACCACCGAATCAAGGATCCAGCGTCGGAATCAGTAAAGCGCACAATAAAAAAGAATTGATCGCTGCAATT
The DNA here is from genome assembly GCA_964355925.1 of uncultured Chitinophagaceae bacterium. GTDB lineage: Bacteria > Bacteroidota > Ignavibacteria > UBA10030 > UBA8401 > UBA8401. Next base: position 44,958 of record CAYHFN010000026.1, on the reverse strand, counting down.
CATCTTGCAGGGGATTATGATAGAAAAATTTTGATTGAAAAAGCGGTATCCAAACCGAGAGAGATAGAATTGAGTGTGATGGGAAATGATGTTCCATTGGTTTCACTTCCAGGAGAGATCATTCCTTCCAATGAGTTCTATGATTACGATGCAAAATATGTGGATGGGAAATCTGTCGCAGAAATTCCTGCAAAACTTTCTCCGCAAGTGATAAAAAAATTACAGGCGTGTGCGTTAAAAGCCTATGCTGTTTTGGATTGTTCCGGTATGGCACGTGTGGATTTTCTTCTCCAAAAGAATGGGAAAATATTTTTAAATGAGATCAATACTATTCCGGGTTTCACTTCCATCAGTATGTATCCAAAATTATGGGAAGCATCCGGAGTCTCCTATTCTGAATTATTAGATCGTCTGATCGCCTATGCTCTTGAACGGTACAATGACAAAAAGAAATTAAAAACATTTTATACACCAAAAACAGATTGGTATAAAGAATAATGATCACAAAAGATTTTCTTTTTAAGATTCCGATCTTCAAATTTCTTCCGGAAGAAGATCATATTTCTCTCGTGAGTTTGTGGAAAGTGCGGACACTCAAAGCAGGCGAGACATTGTTCCGAAAAGGTGAATCTGGTTCTTCCATGTACGTAATTGAAGAGGGTGAAATAGAAATTTTGTTACCTGTTGATCCTCCAATCAATGAAATGATCCTTTCCATATTAAAAGAAGGTGAGTTTTTTGGTGAATTGTCATTGTTCGCCGATACTCCACGTACGGCATCAGCGCGCGCGTTAACCGAAACCACACTTGTAGAAATGCAGCGTGGTGATTTTATTACATTTGTTATGGAACGTCCTTCTGTTAGTATTTCAATGCTGGCGGAAATGGCAAAACGGCTGCAGCTCACCAACGAATTGATCACTTCACTTGCGTCAAAAAATCCAAATGAAGAAATTGAAGAAAAATTAACGTTTGGAGATCGTATTGCCGATAAAATAGCGGAGTTTGGAGGAAGCTGGAGATTCATCATCTCCTTTGGAACGTTCATGACCGTGTGGATCATCATCAACGGACTGCAGCTGTTTATGAAACCATTCGATGAATTTCCGTTCATCTTATTGAATCTTATGCTCTCGTCGGTTGCCGCAATGCAAGCGCCCGTAATCATGATGAGTCAGAACAGAGCCCAGAAAAAGGACAGACTGAAAGCAGATTTGGATTATCAAGTGAATATCAAATCGGAATTGATGCTGCAACAACTCCATAAAAAGATGGACCAACTGGTCGATGATGATATTCGACCGATGCGAGTTGAACTGGATAAGTTAAAAACATCCTACCAAAGTCATATCACTGAAACTGTTCCAAAACGTAAACGCACAAAAAAATGAATCTTCGGTCGATTCTAATAATTATCGAGAGTTGATATTTGAAAGGACTAATGTATTAACGTTAGTCCTTTTTTTATTTTACCAGTGATATTGATATTAAAAAAAACAGTATGAATTATTTTTTTTCTGCAACACTAATTGATCAAATATCTTGGGGTGAACCACAGTAGGTTCAAATTCTGGAAAAAGAAAAATAACAAATCACAAAAGGGAGTGAACAATGAGAGTAAAAATATTGATTGGTCTCGCAATAGTAACTATCGCTATTTTTGTTGTTACTAAATCGTATTCACAAAGTCAGCCAAAACATTATACTATAAAACTCTATTCCGCAGATAGAGTAATTGGCAGTTGGGAAGCACTTGACTGGGGAAGTGTTGATGGAGAGACATTAACGTTTACTGTTGGAAACAGAAGCTTTCCAACGCGCGTCAGGATCAATGGAACTTTTAGTGTTGAAGAACACGACTAACTGTTATTCAATTTTTCTCAAAAATAATTTTTGATAAACGACCTGCGGATTTTTTGTTTTAACGACAGATTGATAGATTTATATTTATCAAAATCAATTGTGCTGAATTCGATCAAAGAATTATTGACCTAATTATAGATTAGGCGGCTCAAATGAATCGTTGGAATATCCCTAAGTGGTTGGAAGACGAAGTGATCGACAGAGATAAAAACTGTGTGTATTGCGGAGTAAAATTCAACTTTATAAGCCAATCATACAAAATTAAACCATCTTGGGAACACATTGTCAATGACGCAAAAATAATCTCGCACCAAAATATTGTTAGATGTTGCATTCCTTGTAATTCAAGTAAAGGCGTCAAGCTTTTATCGGATAGGATTAAAAATAATTTTTGTAAAAAGAAAAATATAAATATTAATATCGTTGCCAAAGTTGTCAGAGAAGCACTAGATTCTCCCACCGAAAAGAGAATTTATTGGTGCCTAAACAGTCGCTCCCAAAAATAAATTCGGGGCAGTGTGTAACGCGATTTTGGTTTAGTTCGTTAGATGCACAAGGAAATAAAGAAATATTTAGACCACTTTACTTTTCATCTACATCTGTAATGAAAATAATTCTTCTGTAATAACCTTCTTGGAATACTCTCTTTTTTCCTCTACATTCGTCAGTCATTTATTTTAAGGAGATGTAATGTTTCGTCGAATGTTGTTTGCTATTTTATTGTTGTGTTTCACAATTGGTGTAGCACAAAAACATGCAAAAAGAAATCCTGACTTTGGAAATGTTGATTATCTCACCAAAGAGCAATTGTGTGATTATCTTTCATTTATTTCTTCCGATGAGCTTGAAGGACGTGACACACCTTCCCGCGGATTGAATATTGCGGCAAAATTTATGGCAACACACCTTTCGAGATGGGGATACAAACCTGCCGGTGATAGCGGATCATTCTTTCAATCAATCATAGTGCAAAGATCCCGAGTTATTCCAACCCAGACATTTATTGAATTGAATGGGCAAAAATTTTCATTCGGTTCAGAATTGATCTCATCATCAGTGGGTGGAAATGTTTCTGCTTCTTTGGTTTTTGTCGGACACGGATATATTCAGAAAGAAAAGAAACTTGATCCGTATGAAGGCCTTTCTGTAAAAGGGAAGATCGTGGTCGTTCTTGGCGGACTTCCGAAAGGATTTTCGAGGGGAGATTTTAGAGGAAAGATCGGTTTTGATTATGATTCTCCTGAAAATTATGCAAAAACAAACGGCGCGCTTGGAATAATTTCCATTCCGTCGGCACAAGCACTCGGGCAATGGGAAAGAAATCGAACGAATGTTGTAGAAAAAGGAAACCTTGCAGTTGCAGCATTCACTAAACCGGACGCTCCATTGGCAGTTCCTTCGGTAACAGTTTCACTAAAATTAATTGATGAAATATTTAACGGTGAAAAGATTGGTGTCACAACAATGTCCAATCGTGCATCAGCGGATTCGGTTCTTCCATTCGCATTCTCTTCGCAAAAGAAAATTTCAATTAGTGTTGCTGTAAAGATCGATACAGTAATGACACAAAATGTTGTTGCCATTTTAGAAGGATCGGATAAGAAATTAAAAGATGAATATGTTGCGTTTGGCGCACACTACGACCATATCGGTATTACAACTCCGGTCAACGGAGATTCGATCAATAATGGAGCTGATGATGATGGCAGCGGGACGGTCGGACTTCTTTCAATGGCGGAAGCCTTCGCAAAAGGAGAGCGGACGAAACGCTCATTGTTATTTGTATTGCATTGCGGTGAAGAAAAGGGACTGTGGGGTTCAAAATATTTTGTTGAACATCCAACGATCCCATTGGCAAGCATCGTTACCCAACTAAACATTGATATGATCGGAAGGAGCAAGCCAGATACCGGTATTGCATCGAACAATGAAGAATATACAGGAACCAACGAAGTATTTTCTATCGGCTCGAATATGATGAGTACCGAACTTGGAAAATTAAACGAGGATGTAAACAACTCATTTTTAAAATTGAAATTGAACTATAAATTTGACGATCCGAACGACTCGAACCGATTATTCTACCGGAGCGATCATTACAGTTACGCAAAGATGGGGATTCCGATCATTTTTTATTTTGACGGAATTCATGAAGACTATCACCGCGTGACGGATGAAGTCAGCAAGATCGATTTTGATAAATATTTGAAAGTCGTGAAAACTGTCTATGTGGTCGGAACGAAGATCGCGAATCTTCCGAAACGTCCGGTGATAGATAAACAGTTTTCCCGTGATATGAAAGAATAAATTCTTGGGGGAATATGAAAACAACGATTGCTATTCTTTTCTTGACGTCAATGATATTTGCACAATCTGATTCAATTGCTCTGAATCTTGCAAATGCAGAACGATCATTCTCGACCGCATCGGAACAGACAGGAATACGAAATTCATTCCTCGCATTCCTTTCTGATGACTGTGTGATGTTCAATCCGTATCCGGTGAATGGGAAGGAGTTATATAGAAATCGTACAGACAATTCTGCCAATCTATCTTGGTCTCCTACATTTATAGAAGTTGCTTCATCGGGCGATTTCGGAATTTCTACCGGTCCATGGGAATTCCGTAAGACGAAAATTGACACTCCTGTTGCGTATGGTCATTTCTTCTCAGTCTGGAAGAAACAATCTGACGGAGCATGGAAAGTTGCTTTGGATAATGGGATCAGTTATCCCAAAGAGAAAAAAAGAACTGAAAACGAGCACATAAAGATACTTCCACCGATAAAAATGAAACTTAACAACGGCGGACGTGTCCGTAAGGAATTACTGGATGTCGAGCAGCGGTTCATTCAATCGGTGAAAGAGAAAGGAGCGATGGCTTCGTATTCCAACTTTGCCGCCAATAATTTGCATGTCTACCGAAACGGGAATTTTCCGTCGCAGCAAATGAGTGAAGGGATTGAAATCCTAAAAAATCAAGAGCTTCCAAAAGATTTCTCACCATTGGCGACACAAATTGCATCATCCGGTGAGTTAGGATTTACTTACGGATTTTCTGTCAATGCAAAGAATGATTCAAGCAGTTACATTCGAGTGTGGAGAAAAGACAAAGAATGGAGAATCGCAATGGATATACTTGAACCATTCAAAAAATAATTAGTCCTCATTACTCTTTTAGTCGCTTAAAGATCGCAAATTGTTCACCATGTTTTATCGGTGCCGTATGATCTCCGCTCTTTAATTTGAGAAGAACATTCTTTATATGCTCTGGGAAAATTTGAATATTTACTGCTCCCAATGATCCATTTTTCATTCGTGACGAGTCAACTGAATATTTAAGCACAATTTCTGAAAAATCTGTTCCTGTCTCCAATAACATGAATGCTGAATCGGCCTCTTCTTTGCTGTTGAATTGTATTTCACCAAGCAAAAGATAGAGTGGGTCGGAGAATTTTACAATTGCTGTTTGTCTCAACCAAATACTGACCGGTTTATCTTCATACCGTGCAGGAGAATATTTCCATTGATGAATTGCCTTTACTGCTGCAGAATCCCACTCAAGACTTCCGCTGCTATTTTGTAGTTCAACTTCGCGAACAGATCCATTCTCGTTAATAAAAATTTTTAAATCAATTCTAAGCGGAGATGAAGAAAGTGGTTTTGGAAATGCCGGAAGCGGATATTGATACACTAATTCTGGAAGTGTGACTCCGGATGTTTGTTGGGTAGAAGAGCAGGCAGAAAGGAATATAAGCGAGAGAACCAACACAAGAAGTTTCATAGGATCCTCCTTTCAAGTGTTGTTAGAATGTACAGATAAATTACAGGATATTCCAATTTCAGATACTACAGATTTCCTTTGAGTTTACATTGAAAATCAATGAATTAATGGAAAATATCTCTCTTCGATAATATTTAAATGATGCATTTGATGTCCAATGATCGTAAAACCCAATGCAAGAACAGATATTTCTTTGTCACTCGCTATCCCTTTTCGTAACAACATCACAGTGTCAAAATTTGCGAACATCATTTTGGTTGTTGTTCGAACTAACATCAATTCTTCCAACAATGAAAATATTGTTCGATCATTGGCGATAGTGTGAGCGGCAAAAATATTCTCTTCAAATCCGGGAAGCGGAGTATTGTCGTTTCGTGCGAAGCGGAGAGCGCGGTATGCCAATATTTTTTCCGTATCGATAAGATGCTGAAAGATATCCTTAATGGTCCATTTATTCGGAGCGTACCGTTTGCCATCAAGTTTTGTTAAAGAATTTTTATCGATATCCTGAAGCACTTCGATACTTTTATCGAAAGCCTCAAGAAGTTCAACATTGGGAACGAGGTTGATATACCGTACAAAATATTCCGGCATTGGGTTAATGGTAGATCGTTTCATTTTATTATACCTAATAAGAATTTGAAAAAATTATTATTCATTGCTTCGAGAATTCCGTCGTTGACGTTTTTCCAAAAGCACCATCATTTCAATTCCATCTGTTCCCGGAAACATATCGAACGGCTGCGCTTTAACCGGGATATAATCACATTCAGACCACCGATTTAATTCTTTTGCAATAATATCAGTATTACAAAAAATGTGAACAACTTTTTCCGGTCCAAGGTTTGCAAGAAATTCGATCACTTCATCGTTCGTTCCGTTCCGCGGTGGATCAAGAAGAATTTTTGTCGGGCGGAATTTTGAAAATCGATCCAGTGTGTCGGCAGAAATATCCGCAGCAACGAATTTTGTATTCGTAATGGTATTTCGACGTGCATTGTCAATGCCGTCGTGGATTGAACTGCGAGAAAGTTCGAGAGCTGTTACAGACTTTACACGTTTTGAAAAAGAGAGAGAGAATAATCCATAACCGCAGTAAAGATCGTAAAGAATATCATCGTTATTAAGCGAGAGAAAATATCCCGCTGTTTCCACAAATGATTCTACAATAGAGTGATTTGTTTGTGTGAACGAAAGAGGCGAATATAAAAATTTAACATCGCCAACTTTATGAAAGAGTTTATCTTTCCCGAAAACTTTAGTTAACGGCTTAGGATTTGACTGAACACCCTTTCTTGGCGTGCCGGAAAGATAATATTTCGACCGCTCTTCATCAACAAAAACAAAGATTCCGGAAACTGATTTCACTTTTGCTGTAAGGTATTTTGAAAGCATATTCACTTCTCTTCGATTGGAAGAGGAGAAATGATTCATATTAAAAATAACGATCGATTCTTTATCGTCACCTTTCACCACAACATAATTGAATTCTTTTACAAGATTAGATTCTTCTTTCCGCTGCAATAGTTCCTGTATCGCGGTATAGATCTCTGCATGCGATTTTGGTTCCACAACACATTGTTCGATGTCCATTGGGAAACTTTTTGATGAGTCTTCATCAACACCAATCAACCCTAAAAAAAATCTTCTTCCAACGATGAATGCTTTCCGTTTGCTAACAGTTCTGTAATTTCTTCCTAACGGTGAAGAAATAAGTGGTTCACATTGGATGGATGTTTCCAGTGTGTTCCAGAATTCATTAAGAGCAGTTTGTTTATGTTTTAATTCTGTATCGTAATCGATTTTTGAAGAAAAACAGAGAGAACAACGTTGGTTTTTTGTTGTTTGACATTCACCGGAACTAAGTCTTCGTAATGGTAACTTAGAATATTGTGAACGAATGATATCAGGATACGTTGTAATCATAGGGATAGGATTGTTTGGCTCTCGTGTGCGTAAAAATAAGGTTTCAATTTTTGTCGTTAATCGGCAAATGGTTGTTCCAACTTACGCTAATTGTTCTTACATTTCAATAAATCTATGAAGTTTTATCGAAAAATAAAGAAGCAAGTAAGTCCGGAAAACCTTGCAGAAACTGTAAAAGAGAACAAGAAAACAACTGCAATCGTTGTTGGTGCCTTGTTTCTTATTTTTTATGTTGTTTTTAACAGCAATGGATTGTTGCAGCGTGTTCGCCTTGAAGTGCACAAGAAAGAGGCGTTGGAACGAATTCGTATCGCAGAAGAGGAACAGAAAAAGTTAAAGGATCAGTCCAAAGCGTTGGATGGGGATCCGAAAGCAGTTGAAAAAGTTGCGCGCGAAAAATATGGTATGGTTCGCGAGAATGAAAAAGTGTATAAAGTGATTCCCAAGAGATAGTGAAAACAACGACCCAAAATATTCCATATGCGGAACGCGTTCGCCCTCAAACGCTTGATCAATTCATCGGTCAGTCGCAGTTGCTCGGAGTTGGGAAGCCTTTGCGTCAAATGGTGGAGAAGGATGAACTTCGTTCTTTTATTTTGTGGGGCCCGCCGGGAGTTGGAAAAACGACACTTGCACGGATCATTGCCAATCAAACGAAATCAGAATTTTTTGCGATGAACGCGGTATCTTCCGGTGTAAAAGATGTTCGAGAAGTTATTGCGAAGGCGGAAGAATTTCAAAAATCATTTCGAAAGACAATATTATTCATTGATGAGATTCATCGTTTCAATAAATCTCAACAGGATGCGTTACTTCATTCAGTAGAACAAGGAACGATCACATTGATTGGTGCCACAACCGAAAATCCTTCATTCGAAGTTATTTCACCCCTTCTTTCCAGAATGCGCGTTTTTGTAATGGAGGCATTGGGGAAAGATTCATTGGATAAAATTCTTGAACAGGCGCTGTTGAAAGATGAAGTTATAGCAAAATCTGCTATTCAATTTGATGACAAAGAATATTTTTTTCTTCTGTCCGGAGGCGATGCCCGAAAATTGTTGAACGGACTTGAAATTGCATTTCAAATTTCAGATCCAGATCAGGATGGGATTCATCATCTTACAAAAGAAATTTTAGAAGAGGCCTTTCAGCGTCGCTATTCGTTGTATGATAAAAAGGGTGAACAGCATTACGATATTATTTCTGCATTCATCAAAAGTATGCGGGGAAGCGATCCGGATGCGACAGTGTATTGGTTGGCGCGAATGTTAGAGGGTGGTGAAGATCCAAAGTTCATTGCGCGGCGGATGATCATTCTTGCGTCGGAAGATATTGGCAATGCGGATCCCGTCGGACTGATGCTGGCAACCGATGCGTTCACGGCAGTAGATTATGTGGGGATGCCGGAAGCGCGGATCATACTGTCGCACGCGGCAACATATCTTGCTTCCGCACCAAAAAGTAATGCCGCGTATTCTGCCATTTCAGAAGCAATGGGCGATGTTCGCAGATTGCCAAACCTTCCGGTGCCGTTGCATCTTCGTAATGCGCCGACAAAATTGATGAAGGATCTTAATTACGGCAAAGAATATAAATACGCGCACGATCACGAAAACAGTTTTGTTGAGCAACAGCATCTTCCTGATCAATTAAAAAACAAAGTGTATTACGAACCTACTGAAAATGGGAGAGAGAAACAGATCAAAGAGCGATTGGAATTTTTGTGGAAGAAAAGAAAAAAATAATATGGAGTCGTTATGACAATAGATCTAAAAAAATTTGAAGCAAAAGATAAATACACAATTGTTGTGTATGGTGATTCCATTTCCCGCGGAATAATATTTGACGATGAGAAACGGAAACATTCGTTGTTATTGGAAAGTTTTACAAATCTTGTTCGTGAGCATCTAAAAGGTGTAGTCTATAACGCGGCAAAGTTTGGGAGCACAATCGTTGAAGGATTGCAGCGGTTTCAGAGTGATGTGCTAAAACGGAAACCGGATATTGTTCTGATCGAATTCGGCGGAAACGACTGTGATTATCAGTGGGATGCAATTGCTGAAAATCCTTCCGGTATCTTTCATCCAAATACGGAATGTGTTACGTTCTACGAATTGTTGACGGAAATGGTAAATAATCTGAGAGCATTGGACATCGTTCCAGTATTGGTTACACTTCCACCCCTTGACGCGGAAAAATTCCTGAATTGGGTTGGACGTAACAGCGTACAAGCAAAGAATAATATCTTGCAATACATCGGAAATGTATCAATGATTTATTCATGGCATGAGCGCTACAACGCAGCGATCCTACGTGTTGCCGAAGAGACTGCAACCCGCTTAATCGATATCCGTTCAGCCTTTTTACAAAAGGATGATTATACCAAATTGATCTGTGATGACGGCATCCATCCGAACAAAGCAGGTCATCAAGTGATTGCTGAAAAGATTTTACATTATATCGAGTTGAATTATATGTTCTTACTCAATACAAAACCGCAAGCTTCAGCTTTACAATAAATAATATCTCAAGATTCCAATATTGTCAAGATTAATAGATGATACTTTTTTCACATAGAGTAAAATATGATTATGTCAATTCTATTGTTGCAATCGTAATACTCTTGACGATCTTTGTAATTGATCTATCTTATTCTCAAAAAAAAGATACCCTTTCCTTTAAATCAGATTCGTTGAAGATCAAGTCTGATTCCACGCTTGCACAAGATGACAGTTCAAAAACTTCCGGTGGTATTGATGCAGTCGTTACGTACACTGCAATTGATTCGATCATCTTTACATTTGGCAATAAGCAAATGAAGATGTTCGGTAAAGGCGATGTAAAATTCAAAGATCTCAGTTTAAAATCCGAACGGATCGATGTCAACTGGAACACGAGTGAGCTTGCATCATATGGTGTGCTTGATTCGGTCAAAGCGAAAGTTAGCGATTCATTGAAAACACGATATTCAGGAACTCCGGTGATGGTTGAGGGGACCGACAAATACGAAGGATGGAAAATATCCTATAATTTCAAATCTCAAAAAGGAAGAGTGACACTGGCAAACACTGAAGAAGATCAAGGATATTATCAGGGTCAGCAAATAAAAAAAATTGACAAAGATATGCTATTCATCTCCAGTGGATATTATTCTACATGCGAATTCGGCCACCCTCATTTTTATTTTTTCAGTCCGGAAATGCGCGTGACAGTTCGCGATAAAATTGTTGCTCGACCAATTTACCTTTACATTGCGGATGTTCCAATCTTCGCGCTTCCATTCGGAGTTTTTCCAAGTCAGGGAGGACGACGCTCAGGTATAATCGCTCCTGCGTTCGTTGACAAAGGTTCACGCGGGACTGGTCTTGAGCATTTCGGATATTATTTTGCGATGAATGATTATATGGATATGGCTGTTGTTGGAGATTGGCTTACCGGTGGAACATATCGAGCAAGTCCTAATTTTCGGTACATTAAACGATACGATTATTCCGGATCACTCTCCGGATATTATCAACGTACAATTGAGAACGAATCACATGATCCGGATTTTATGGATCGCGCAGATTATTATGCAAATCTTGTCCACAACCAAACATTCAATCCAACCACACAAATGAGCGTAAACTTTTCATTTGCCAGTTCAGAAAGTTTTAAGAGAGCGCTCACACGGAATGATTATCTCAATCAAGAAATTATATCGAATGCGACGATAAGTAAAAGCTGGGAGGGAACAAGCAATAGTATGAGTGTGAATATCAACCGGACGCAAAATCTCATCACCGGCTCGATCACCAATACATTGCCCACAATATCCTTCAACCATTCTCAAAGTTATCCGTTTAGATTCGGCAAACAAAAAAATTCTTCTGAATCGAGTTACTCTTGGTACGAGATGATTGGTTTGAATTACGGAGCCAGTGCTCAACGTATTGATAATAAAACGCGAAGTATAGATACACTTCCATTTGTATATGATCAACGACAAGGTATTAACCATAATCTTTCATTCAACATCGCTCCAAAAGCAGGATATTTTACTATTGCCCCGTCGTTAAGCTATAATGAAAAATGGTATGATAGAAGTCTTTCCTTTAAAGGACTCGATACATCAGGGAATCCGATTCTCGTAGACAAATATGGTTTTGCTGCTGTAAGAACTTTTTCTACCGGAGTCAGCATTTCAACACGATTGTATGGAATGTTAAATTCACCAATCCCTGGATTATCAGGATTTCGTCATACGATTACACCGGTTGTAAGCTATACATACATACCAGATTTTTCAGAAAAGCAATATGGATATTATACTCGCTACATTGATAAATTTGGGAAAGAACAAAAATTTGATCGCTTTGCTAAGGGAGTGTACGGTTCAGCTTCTGCTTACGAATCGCAATCGATCGGGATGTCAGTTGGAAACGTTTTTGAAACGAAAACATCTGCAAAAGATACAACAGAAAAAGAACAAAAATATCAATTACTAAATCTCGGTGCTTCTGCCAGTTACAATTTTGTAGCAGATTCATTAAAGTTTTCCCAGATATCAACAAATTTTAGAACCGACATTGGTTCAATCCTTGGAATAGGTGGTTCGGCAAATTTTAATTTATATGAGTTCGATCAAACCGCAAAGACGCGTGTGAATAGATATTTATTAGAGCGCGGGAAAGGGATTGCACAACTGACATATCTTTCGTTAAGTCTTTCTACATCATTGAGAGGCGAGAAGAAACAGCCACAGACTCAACAAGACGTTAATGATAGTGCACGTGTTGCTGATACACAGAAGAACCAAAACTTCAGCGGCTACAAAGGAATTTACGACACGCCGGAACCGGATTTCAGCATTCCGTGGAGTTTGTCGTTAAGCTTTAATTTTTCGCAAAGTCAGGAGAATCCGCAAATAAAATCCCGTTCAGCAAATATCAGCGGTAGTTTGGATTTTAATTTGACAGAGAATTGGAAATTTACCGCATCATCAAGTTACGATATCGTAACAAAACAATTCGCCGCTCCGCAAATGAATATTTCCCGCGATCTTCATTGCTGGCTGATGAATTTCCAATGGAGTCCGCTTGGACCATACGCCGGCTATCGATTCGAAATAAAAGTGAAAGCTCCGCAATTACAGGATATCAAATTGACAAAACAGAATAATGATCGGTTATAAATTCTATGCATTTGAATGTTAAAAAGTTTGAACGTTAAAATGATTTAAGATCAAATTATTTAACCAATTCTAATCGGGAGGATGTATGACGATAACGCGGTTTGAAGAAGTTGATGCTTGGAAAAAAGCGAGAATTCTGACCACGTCTATTTATGCACTATGCTCAGAAGGAAAAGCATCAAAAGATTTTGGTTTTCGAGATCAAATACAGAGAGCTTCTATTTCGGTGATGTCTAACATCGCAGAAGGATTTGAACGAAATAGTAATAAAGAGTTTGTACGATTTCTTCTTTATTCAAAGGGCTCTTGTGGTGAAGTCAGAAATCTTTTAATTATCGCAAATGACCTTAAGTATTTACAAGTTCAGCAATTCAATGAACTTTCCGAACTTGCAATAACTGTTTCTTCACAAATTGCAAACTTTATTAAGTATCTTAAAAAATCAAAGAAAGAGTAACTTTCTAAACGTTCAAACCTTATTAACTTTCAATGTCTAATAAACTTACAAACGAAAAATCTCCGTACTTGCTGCAGCATCAGAATAATCCAGTCGATTGGTTTCCGTGGGGGAATGAAGCATTTGAAAAAGCGAAGCTTGAAAATAAATTGATTTTTCTTTCGATCGGTTATTCAACGTGCCATTGGTGCCATGTTATGGAACGTGAATCGTTCGAAAATAAAGCGATTGCTGGATTGATGAATAAATATTTCGTCAACATAAAAGTGGATAGAGAAGAGCGACCGGATGTTGATAAAGTATATATGACAGCAGTGCAGACGATGACCGGACAGGGAGGATGGCCTCTTTCTGTTTTTCTTACACCTGAACTAAAACCATTTTATGGCGGAACGTATTTTCCTCCACAAGATGGATTTGGTCGTCCAGGATTTCCTTCACTGCTTGAAAAAGTAAATGATGTGTGGTTGAACGATCGTGAAAATATTATCAACTCGGGTGAAGAATTAACGAAATCGTTACGGCACCGTCGTTTTGTGGAGAGCAAAAACACAGAACTTGATAATGTTATTCTCAAACGGACGTATCATCAGATAGCAGCTGGCTACGATCCCAAATTTGCTGGTTTCGGAAACGGGACGAAATTTCCGCGTCCGGTCATTTTCAATTTTTTGTTCCGCTATTATTATCGAACAAAAGATCAAGATGCACTGAAGATGTCTCTTACAACATTGATGGCAATGGCAAGCGGCGGAATGTATGATCATCTTGGCGGAGGATTCCACCGGTATTCTGTCGATGCACAATGGCGTGTCCCGCATTTCGAAAAAATGTTGTATGATCAGGCTCAGTTGGTCAATTCATATCTCGATGCATATCAGATTACGAAGGATGAATTCTTTGCTACGATCGCTCGTGAAACTGTTGATTATGTCCTGCGTGATATGACATCAAAAGAAGGTGGATTTTTTTCTGCAGAAGATGCGGATAGTGTCGATCTCGAAAAAGGAGGACATACGATTGAAGGAGCATTTTATGTTTGGAAAAAATCTGAAATCGAAAATGTATTGGACACCGATGAAGTGGAGATATTCTGTTACCATTATGCTGTTGAAGAAAATGGAAATGTACTTTCCGATCCCCATCAGGAATTTGTTGGCAAAAATATTCTTTTTAATCCGTATACAATAGAACAAACAGCGGCACATTTTTCATTGAAGGGTGACGAAGTTCGATCATTGATCTCTTCAGCGAAGAAAAAATTATTTGAGCATAGGAATAAACGACCTCGCCCATTATGTGATGATAAAGTGCTTACATCGTGGAATGGATTGATGATCGGTGCATTGGCGAGAGCATCACAAACGTTACAAAACCCTTCATATTCTGTCGCAGCAGTCCGAGCCGCCGAATTTATTTTCACAACACTGTACAACTCCGAACAAAAAATTCTTTTTCGCAGATTTCGGGATGGTGACGTGAAATTTGAAGCTCATCTTGAGGACTATTCATTTTTGGCATTCGGTCTGTTAGATCTTTATCAGTCGACATATGATTTGCGTTGGTTACAATGGGCAGAAGAACTGACTGGAAAAGCGATCACTTTATTTTGGGATTCCGCTGAAGGAGGGTTTTATGATACATCAGGAAAAGATGAATCTATATTAGTGCGGATGAAAGAGGCATACGATGGTGCAGAGCCAACAGGTAATTCAATTTCAGCGATGAATCTTCTCAAACTATATGAATTGACGAATGAACAATCGCTTAAAGAATATTTACAAAAAACCTTGAAGTACTTTTGTGCTTTGCTGGTCCAATCACCGCAAGTGATGCCGCAGTTAATGGCGGCAGTGGAATATTTCCTTACACCGCCGGAGCACATTGTTATTGTCTCTGATCAATTAGAAAATGGTAGATATTTTCTAAGCAAAGTATTAATGGATTTTGTTCCAAATGTAATTGTTATTGTGATAACTGATTCTCAGAGAGATTTTTTTGACCGAAAACTTTCCTTTACAAAGGAAATGAAAATGATAGATGGAAAAACAACGGTATATTTGTGTAAGAATTATACCTGCGATTTGCCGACAAATAATATTGATGAGTTTCAAAGAAAAATTGAAAGATACTAATGGCTACAAATTTGTAATTTTGGATCATTTTTAATCACAATCTTGCCTTGGATTGCAAAATTATAAGCGGTAATTGTTTAGAAAATCATCGAAATTATTTATTGCAACTTGACTTCTCTATCTTTATCTTCAATATATTATTACAGTTGACGGCGGTCATACCTGAGTCAATAAATTCTAACAGTAAGAGGCATTTTTAATGAAATTAAAATCTTCGTCTATTAATGATGGGTCTGTGGTCATACTCGAGCCGAAAGGATCTTTGGTTGGCGGTGATGAAACAGATGAACTTAAAAAAGCGGTTGCCTCGTTGCTCGATCAAGGGAATCGCAAACTGATTGTCGATCTAGGCGATGTTGAATATTTGAATTCATCAGCCATAGGTGCATTGGTCTCTGCGCACACATCCTATACTAATCGTCAAGGCAAACTGATTCTTTGTAACATCAATAAAAGTATCACAAATATTTTTGTCGTAACAAAACTTTCAACCATATTTACCTCTGCGGAAAAACGCGAAGACGCGATTTACGCTATTGCAAAGTAAATAACTTTACATCAACAAATAAATCATTACAAGGAGTCGTTCTATGAAACAAGGTTCACTCAACTTAGTTATTCTCTTCGGTGCATTTGCGCTTGGATATTTGATCTTCGAATTTACACTGCCACAATTCGTTAAGGATGGTGGTCCTCTTGTTGTTGCACTTGTAGCGCTTTCGATCATGGTCTTAACATACATTGTTGAACGACTGCTGTCGCTTAAAAAGGCTGGTGGACGTGGTCCGCTTCCAAAATTTCTTAAAACTCTTGTTACTAACTTGAACTCAAATGATATCGCTGCTGCAATTGCTGCATGCGATGCACAACGCGGTTCAATGGCAAACATTATTAGAACTGGATTAGATCGATATCAAGAGATCAACGCAAAAAAAGATTTGAATAAAAAGGAAAAGATGGAAGAAGTAAAACGTGTAATCGAAGAAGCAACAATGCTTGAAATGCCGATCTTAGAACGCAATCTTATTTCGCTCTCCACTATTGCATCTATCGCAACCATGGTGGGTCTGCTTGGCACAGTGCTTGGAATGATTCGTTCATTCGCAGCTCTTGCTAAAGCCGGTGCTACAGATTCTGCAGCTCTTTCACTTGGTATCTCTGAAGCACTTATTAATACTGCAGGCGGAATCGCGATCGCTATTGTTGCAATTGTTGCATACAACTTCTTTACAACAAAGATCGATGGTATGACCTATATGATCGATGAAGCAAGCAAAGATATTATGATGAACTTACAATCCAAACACGAATAATTTCATTCGCAGGAGTTTTTATGTCAAAGAAAAAACGTGTAGGATTTAAACTTGATATGACACCAATGGTGGATGTTGGCTTCTTATTACTGACATTCTTTATGTTATCAACAACATTCAAAGCTCAAGACGTTGCCGAAGTAACTATTCCAGAATCACATTCCGCAATTAAGCTTCCGGATAGTGATGTTATGACCGTTACGGTTGATAAAGATGGATCGGTATTTCTTGGTTTAGACAATCAAAACCTTCGTGCGGCAGTGTTTGGTCAGCAGTATGCACTTAAAGCGGGTATGGGTGTAACATTGACTGAATTGCCGGAATTATTGAGAACAGCACGTATTAGAAATCCGAAACTTCGCACCGTGATCAAGGCGGATCAACAATCCGAATATAGAGTGATTCAAAGTGTAATGGAAGCTCTTCAAAAAGAGAATATTACACGCTTTAATCTTGTCACGAATATGGAAAAATAATTTTATTAGGAGTAACGACCTATGGCAGATGTAGATCTATCACAATCCAAAGGTAAACAGAAACACGGCGGCAAGAAAAAGAAAAAACGTATTTCCGTAAGGCTTGATATGACGCCGATGGTTGACGTTGCTTTTTTGTTATTGACCTTTTTTATGCTTACGACATCTATGAGTAAGCCTCAGACGATGGAGATCAATTTACCACCTTCTGAAACCAAAGCTGATGTTGCAGAATCAAATTTGTTAACACTTCGCATCTCAGAAGATTTTAGGATCTTCTGGAATATCGGAACAGAGAAACCAACAACGGTTGATGGAAAAGAGAAAAAAGAAAAATTGATTGCTCTGGGAAGATTATTAAAAGAACGAAATGCTGCAAATCCAAAATTGATCACTCTGATAAAAGTTGATGGGAAAGCAAAATATATTGATATGGTGGATATTATGGATGAATTGAATATCAATAGTATCACCAGATTCAGTTTGGCGCCGATGTTAGATGAAGACAAAAAGCTCATCGGAACGTTGTAATTTAATTGTGTAAGGAATAATTTTTATGGCAACTACAACAGCAGCAAGTGTTGGTTATGGTTATCAAGAAATGCGGACACTTACTCGTAAGTATTCTGTTACAGCGTTGATTATTGCTGGCAGTTTTCACTTAGCGGCTATGGGCGCATATTATGGTTTGCAAAAACTTATGGAAGATGATGAACCGGTATATTCAGTTCGCATTATGAAATACAGCGATCTTGGCCCGCCCCCTTCAATAACAAACTCCCAAACAGCTCCTGCAGTTTCAGTTGAAGCTCCGACAGCAAAACCGACCGTTGGTACACCGGTTCCTGTCCCCGATGCTGAAATTAATCCTGAGCAGACAATTGCAACTCAGGAAGAAATGGCTAGCACTGCTCCAATTGGTGAAGGAGATGGAAGTGGTCCGGTAGAGATTGAACAAGATATAAAGATCGAAGAAGATGGACCTCCGCCGGATTTTGTACCGGTAGAAAAACAACCGCAACCGCTTCCAGGTAATGCACCTCCACCGGTATATCCTGAAATTGCGCGTCGTGCAGGTGTTGAAGGAACAGTGTGGGTGAAGATCTGGGTTGACAAAGAGGGAAATCCGAAAAAAGCGCAAGTATTAAAATCTGATGCTGAGTTGTTCAACCAACCCGCTATTGATGCTGCAATGCGTTGGAAATTTACACCGGCAATTATGAACAATGGTCCTGTCTCTGTATGGGTTTCTATCCCATTCAAATTTAAATTGAATGCCGGGCGGTAATATTCAGGATGGATCCAAATAAGATATTCGTGTATTTTAGTTATGCAATGGCAGGAATGTTTTCGGCACTCGGTGTATTTATGCTATTTCTGGTGCCGAAAGAATATAACATCCCTGAAAAATCACGAATAATGTTCGGTGTCGTACTTCTTCTTTATGGACTTTATCGATTTATTTCACTGCGGGTTAAACAGCGGCAAGAAGATGAAGAACGTCAATCTCAATAATCGTTACAGTTTCGTCTTTTCAATTCTCATTCTCATTTCTGTCGTCGTTTTACAATCATGTTCGAATGAAAAACGTGAGACTCTCACCCGCGGAAGTCTTACAATGATCACTTCGGAAGATGTCTTTCCGGTCATAGACATTCAGGTAAAAGATTTTCAGCGGATGTATGAGCAAACAAAGATTGTAAACCGATCATCATCATCGCGCGATGCCATCGTCCAAATGCTGAACGACAGTATTAAATTGATCGTATGTGCAAGAGCGTTGAACGATGAAGAACGCCGTGTCATAGTTCAAAATAAACTTGAAATTGATTCAATTAAAATAGCCTTCGATGGTGTTGCCGTTATTGTAAATAAAAAAAATTCTTTGGCAAAATTGAACATCGATGATTTGCGGAAACTCCTTTCCGGTAAATTACAACGTTGGTCTGAATTGAAAGGATCGTCACTTTCCAGTGCTGTGATCGTTGCAATGGGAGATCCGAACAGCGGCATTAACGAGTTTGTAAGAAAACGCGTCATTGGGAATGAACAATTAACTTCGTCGTTTTATCCTTGTTTATCGTCGACTGAAGTTTTATCAATTGTAAAAGAACGGCCAAATGTCATCGGTTTCATTGGAACTTCATGGCTTTCAACGATGCCCGAGGAGATCAAGACATTAGATATTGGGGATCCAAATTTTAAGCGTGACAGTACATCAGCTGCAGTAGAATATTTTCCACCGCATCAAGCACACATCTATCGAAAGTATTATCCGCTGACACGTACGATTTATATTTATTCGCATAATGTTGGAAAAGGCGTTGGTCTCGGATTTATTTCGTTCGCAGCAAGTACCGAAGGGCAAAAGATCATAGTTAGTAATGGGCTTGTTCCGGCAACAATGCCTGTTCGTTTAGTTCAATTGAATACACCATAATCATAGGAAAAAGTGATGAGAGTTTTGTTTCTTCTATTTTTGTTCGTTACATCATTCAGTGTTGCACAGGATGAACTTTCCCTTGGTAAAGCAGCTCTTGAAAAAAAATCATACGATCAGGCGATACTATCGTTCCAAAAATTTCTTGTCGCAAATTCACGAAATGTTGAAGCGAATTTCCTTCTCGGTGATTCCTATCGACAAAAAGGGGATCTACAGAATGCAAAATCTTCTTTAGAGCGAGCGTTGGATTTTGATGATGAATATGAGCCAGCAATTGCTTCAATTATTCGCGTGTATGGAAAACTTGGCTTGTGGGATAAAGCTGCAAAACGTTTTAAGGATGCACAGAAATATCACAAAAAAAGTATTGTCTCTCCGTTAGCGTATGCGCAAACATTTTTAGAACTGGACTCTCTTGATAAGGCTTCAATCTATTTTTCGCAAGTAAAAGAGATAGACCCAAAAAATGTTCAAGTGTATATCGGTCTTTCAGAAGTATACTCCCGTCAAAATGTTATTATCCTTGCTGTCGAAAACCTTAGAATGGCAGTTCAATTAGATTCCACAAGTGCACCGCTCCACTACAGACTCGCTTTGGCAATTCTTAAAAATCGAAGTTTAAATGCAACCCAAATAACAGAAGTAATGCTGCATTTGCAGGAATCAATTAGACTTGATCCGACAAACGAAAAAGTTATTTATGATGCTGCATTTACAATGTATCGCACAAAAGTATATTGGCGCGAAGCAGCAGAGTTTTTCAAAAAATATATTGAGTTAAAAAAAGAAAATACCGAAGCGTGGGAAATGTATGCAGTATCGTTGTATAATGCTAAGATCTTTCTGGAAGCAATTCCTGCCCTCGAGCAAGCGATCAAAATGAAATCTAAGAATAGTGAACTCAAACCGATGCTGGCTCATTCGTATTACCTAGCAAAAGAATATCAGAAATCACTCGAGCAGTATAAAACGTTCATTGTAGATTCTTTGAGTGCTGAAGAATTGTATCGAATGGGATATTCATATTTTCAAGTAAAAGATACCGTGAATGCTATAAAATTTCTTGAAAAGACAATTGACCAAGATAACACTAACTCCGATGCGATCGGTACATTGGCGGCAATTTATTTAAATCAAAAACGATACGATAAAGCTGCTGTTCAGTATGAAAAATTGCTTATAAAGGAGCCAAAGAATATTACTGCTTTATTCTATTCAGGTTTTTCATATTACATTCTTGGAAAGAATGATACTGCTAAAAATTATTTCAAACGATTGATCGCATTTCGTCCTAATAACATGCAATCGCATCAATATTTGATTAATATCTATACTCAGCAAGACTCTGCAGAACTTGCCATTTTCCATGCTAATGTTTTGATATCGCTAGCAGATAGTGCATTGAAGGCAGATCCGTCAAAAGCAGCACAACATTCACAATTAATTATCAATGGACATAAATCGCTGGCTATGTTTGATTGGAAAGAGAAGAAGGTCGCTTCTGCGATTGAAAAATTAGATAGAGCTGTTGCGTTTGAAAAAGATAAGAAAGATGAAGGATTGCACTTATTTTTAGCCCAGATGCTTGCAGTTCGAAGTGGTGATCCTGAATTAAAAGCAGATGAAGCAAAAGCGATACGAGCACGAGCGTGCGCTGAATACCTACTTGTGCTTAAGATCAATCCGAAGAATGCAAGTGCAAAAAAAGAATCAACTCAAATGAATTGCGGAAAATAAATCTATTTCAATTAAACCCAACTCAACCGAAAGGTGATCTATGAAAAAAATATTTTCTCACGGCACATTTGCGGCAACAGTGATCATGGCCGTGATGCTTTCATTAGTCATAACATCGTGTAAGAAAAAAGCAGAATTGCCAACCGTAACAGAATGGGTAACGTATCAGGATCCTATCAATGGATCTGAGATCCAGTATCCAAAAGGATGGAAATGCGATACCGATCCAAAACGGACAAAAATTTATTCATCGCAAGCAGTTGCCGATAAATTTTATGAATTCTATACACAAGGAAGTGCGATTGTAAATGCAGAACAAGGTGGTGTTGAGGTTGAACTAACTTCGGAAAAATTTGCTGACGTTAAAGTTGGAACACTTGAGTCATACAAAGCGAAGGTTTTAGAAAATTACGGTCCTTTAAATCTTGCAAATGAACAAGTTGTTACATTTGGTAAAGAAAATGGTGTTAAATTTTCTTTTGGAGTGAAAGTTGGGAAAGAGACAAATTTACGCGGGGAGAAATGGATCATTGCGCATGATAGTGTGTTTTATATGGTTAGCATTTCGGGTTTCAATGAATATTTTGAAGTTTATAAACCGTTATTGGAAAAAATTATTGAGTCAATAAAGTTACCTAAACCAAAAATATCCTATAAAGATCCGAACGCTGCATCACTTCCTTCTTTGGATCTGTCAAAGTTCGGCAATGATTTTGTAGAATTTGAGCATCCACAAAACTTTGATGTGACTATGCCAAAAGAGAAAAAAGGTGGAGCAGTTCATTCTCTTCATATCGAAGGTCTAAGAAAAGACTGCACATTTGATCTTGAGATTTTCCCGACAAAAACAGATAAAGGAGAAGTGAAGTTCGAAAAGTTTGTTGACGATAACAAAGTAAAATTCAAACCAACGTCTACCAGTTCAGAAAAGATCGATGGTTTGAATGCTGTAACAATTTCTGCAACTCCTCCTGCTAAGGATATCAATCGAAAAGTATATTTTGTGACCAAGGGAGAACGAATTTATCAGGTCGTGTTAACGTGGTATAAACCTATGGCTGAGTTTCAACCGGCATTAGAAA
This sequence comes from uncultured Chitinophagaceae bacterium, assembly GCA_964355925.1. Classification (GTDB taxonomy): domain Bacteria; phylum Bacteroidota; class Ignavibacteria; order UBA10030; family UBA8401; genus UBA8401. The sequence goes on along the minus strand of CAYHFN010000026.1, from coordinate 22,570 downwards.
AGATCGTAGCCTCATTAAAGCTTAAATAAATCATTTTCATTTATGGATCCAGCCCTAAGGCATTGACTGTCTTGGGGCTTTTTTTTAAGAAAGAATAATATGAATTTAAAAGATCTTCCAATTGGGAAACAATTTCCGCGCATTATAAATTCAATTATTGAAATTCCTCAGGGAAGCAGGAATAAATATGAATATGATGTTGATCTTGGAGTTTTTAAATTAGACCGTGTTTTATATTCTTCAATGGTTTATCCAGAAGCGTATGGATTTGTTCCAAGCACATTATGGGACGATGGTGATCCACTTGATATATTTGTATTCATTGATCAGCCACTGATTACAGGAGTTCTTGTTGAGGCAAAACCGATCGGTATTCTTCGTATGCGTGATGAAAAAGGTCCGGATGATAAAGTTCTAAGTGTTGCGGTCGGAGATCCTACGTATGGTACGATTCATGATATTGGCGATGTCCCAAAACATTTACTTATTGAAATAGAGCACTTTTTTGTGAACTACAAAAAACTTGAAGGAAAACATGTTGAAAGTTTTGGTTGGGACAATGTGCTGGTAGCTCTTGAAGCTGTAAAACAGGGTCATGAACGGTACAATAAAATATATAATAAATGATTCTTGTGATTGATAGGTTTATAAAATAAATTATACTTCTTTTGATGAAATAGAAAAATACTTACATTCATATACAACGTAGCATTTTATCAACCAATCAGGAGGTTTTAATGAAAAAGTGGTTTCTTATTGTTGCACTGTTCTATGCAGGGATTCAGGTATCAACAGCCCAATCAATAAGCTACAACTCACATGCGAAACCAATTTTTGACAAATATGGATGTCTAAGCTGTCATGGAGGATCAGGAGGCCTTGAATTAGGGACATTCAATCAGGTATTTTCAACAGGAGACCATAAACCAGTTGTCATTGCTGGTGACACGAATAGTGTTCTCGTAAAAAAATTAAAAGGAACTGCAGGTTTTGGATCGAGAATGCCGCAAGGTGGTGCCCCAATAGATGCAGCAGATCTTAAGACGATCATAACCTGGATCAAAACTGGAGCTATTGAAATTTCAACAACGAATGTAAATGAAGTTGATGCAGGTGTGATTAAAACATTTGAGTTGAAACAAAATTATCCTAATCCATTCAATCCTGCAACAACAATTCAATTCTCAGTCCCGATTTCAGGTAAAGTACGGTTGACATTGTTTGATGCTCTTGGAAAAGAAAGTAGATCATTGATCGATCAATCAATGGATGCCGGATCGTATACGTACCAATTGAATGCATCATCAATGACGAGCGGTGTATATTTCTACCGTTTACAGTCTGCTGGTTCGGTTCTTATAAAAAAACTTTTATTAGTGAAATGATATCGTGAAATCTGTAACCATTATTGGTGCGGGGGCTGTTGGACGTTCAATAGCTCTTGCGTTGTTTCATAACAGAGTGAAGATCAATAGTATTTATTCCGAACATGGAAAATCTGCTCGATTTCTTGCTAAAAAAGTTCGATGTGCTACACGTGGTATGCTGAAAAAAAGTTCTTCGTTATCCGAAATAGTTATCATCGTAGTACCGGATAGACGAATAAGAGATGTTGCTGTATCACTATCTCAAAACATAGGTTCGCTGAGAAATAGAATAGTTTTTCACACATCGGGAGCATTAACGAGTGATGAATTAGAAATATTGAGAAAAAAGGGGGCAGTGGTTGCATCATTTCATCCGCTTCAAACTTTTTCGTGTGCAAAAAAACAAACCTTGTTGAAAAATATTTGGTGTGCGGTTGAAGGAGACAAAAAAGCTGTTTCCGTTGCACGTGTGTTTGGGAATAAAATAGGAATGAATATTTTTACGATTGCGAAGAAGGATAAACCGCTGTATCATGCGTCAGCGGTCTTTGCATCGAACTATTTGATAACGCTGCTTTCAGTTGTTGAAGAACTTTCGGAACATATTCGTATTCCAAAGAAGAATATCTGGAAAATATATTCGCCGTTAATTCTTCAAACATTGCATAATGCAACAAGCTCTTCTCCGGCAGAGGCACTGACAGGACCGATTGTACGGGGAGATATAAAAACGATCACAAAACATATTAAAGCTCTATCCACCCCCTCACTGAAACATCTTGCGATGTTATACTCAGTGTTGGGAATTGAAACAACACGATTGGTAAAGAAAAAAAATGTTCGCTGATTATCACACACACAATTATCTTTGTAAACATGCCGATGGAACTCTGGAAGAGTATGTTCAGCATGCAATCAAGATCGGATTGAATGAGATTGGTCTTTCTGATCATACACCGATGCCAAATAACTGGGATCTTGCTGTACGAATGACGGAAGATCAATTCTGGAATGAATATAAACCCACAGTTCTAGGTTTACAGGAAAAATATAAAAATCAGATAACAATAAAATTTGCCTTAGAAGGAGATTTTTCTCCCGGCAGCGAACAATGGGTAAAAGAGTTCAACAACAAAAGTGATTTTGATTATATCATCGGTTCTGTTCATTATCTTGGAGAGTGGGGATTTGATGACCCACAATTTGTTGCGAACTATGATGTGAAAGATGTAAATGAAATCTATACGGATTATTATGCTCACATTAAGCGTTCTGCAGAATGTGGATTGTTTGATATTATCGGGCATTGCGATCTTGTAAAAAAATTCGGCCACCGTCCGACAAAAGATATGCAAGAAATTTTGCGGGAAACTTTCAAAGCTGTAAAAGCATCCGGAATGTCGGTGGAGATCAATACATCGGGATTGCGGAAGCCAGTGAAAGAGATGTACGCCAGTGAAAATATTCTCAAAATATTATCCGAATACGGAATTCCTTTGACAATAGGTTCAGATGCTCACACACCGACAGATGTTGGAAGAGATTTTGACCTTGCGAAACAATTAGTAGAAAAATATGGCAGGGGAAAAGTTTCTATTTATACAAAACGACAACGAAGTGAAGTATCAATATAATGGATAAACGAATAATCATGATAGCTGTTTTAACAGTAGTAGCGATTATTCTGGCTATTCTACGCGAATCCAGCGAAACTGGCATTGAGACATTTTCGATAATGTCGTCGGCAAAACAGCAGATTTCCGGAGATCGTGTATATGCAATGGCAGATACAACACTGCGTGCCCTTGGAATTAAAAAAGGAAATGTTCGTCCGATCAAAAATAGAAATGATGTTCGTGTGTTAATGCCTCAATCGTTCGATCCATTGCTGTTTGTCCGAGCGCTAAAAGATTCATTGGAAGATTATGATGTAGAAATTGTTTCAATGGAGAATGTCAAAGAAAAGTCGTCAACAGTGCAGGTGAAGAGAAAAGATACCATCTTAAAAAGTTTTTTATTCAGTAAAGAACCAGTTACAATTGCAAAGAAGGGAGTTCCACCATTAGCAAAGAAGGCAACCAAATAGCATTAATGGAAAAGATCGTTTCGCTTGCGAAGCGCCGCGGTTTTGTTTTCCAATCCAGTGAAATTTACGGCGGACTTAATGGATGCTGGGATTATGGTCCATTAGGAGTCGAATTATTGAATAATCTTAAACAGTCTTGGTGGCGGACAATGACCTTCCGTGACGATATTGAAGGAATAGACGCATCGATATTGATGCATCCGAAAGTGTGGGAAGCATCTGGTCACGTCGCAAATTTTACTGATCCGATGGTAGATTGCAAGCAATGTAAGTCTCGATATCGTGTTGATGTTTTGATGGATGAACTTTCTGCAAAAAAGAAAAAAGATGTATTGAGAGATATCTTCCCCGGAGAATTTGAAGGACAACAATCGGACGAAAAAATCGCCACCGAATTTGCAAATCGTTTCTCAAATGATGAATCAATTGCAAAAGCAATCAAAAGTGTTGCTTGCCCGAATTGCGGAAATAAGGGAACATTCACAGAAGCACGTCAATTCAATTTGATGTTCAAAACATTCGTTGGCCCGGTAGAAGACACGAATAGTGTCGTTTATCTTCGCCCGGAAACTGCGCAGGGAATCTTTGTCAATTTCTTGAACGTGCAAAATGCATCTCGTCAAAAACTTCCATTTGGAATTGCGCAAATCGGCAAAGCGTTTCGCAATGAGATCAATACGAAGAATTTTCTTTTTCGTACTCGTGAATTTGAACAGATGGAAATGCAATACTTTGTGAAACCAGGAGAAGAGGATAAATTCTTTGAGTATTGGCGTGAAGAACGTATGAAATGGTTCATCGATCTTGGAATGAAACCGGAGAATCTGCAGTGGCATAAACATGAAAAACTGGCGCATTATGCCAAAGCAGCGTTCGATATTGAATTTAAATTCCCGTTCGGATGGGGAGAAGTCGAAGGGATTCATAGCCGAACGAATTTTGATCTGTCTCAGCACGAGCAATTCTCGGGCAAGGCGATGAAGTACTTTGATGAACAAGTAAAAGAAAAATATGTTCCGTTTGTTATCGAAACATCAGTCGGAGCGAGCAGATCATTTATGGCTTTTCTCTGTGCTTCGTACGATGAAGAAATGGTGGAGGGTCCCGAAGGGACAGGCGAAATGCGAACGGTACTTCATCTTCATCCTAAATTAGCACCGATGAAAGCAGCAATACTTCCTCTTGTGAACCGCGACGGAATGGAGGATATCGCACGGAAAATGACTAAAGACCTGCAGAAATATTTCCGGGTATTCTACGATGATAGCGGTGCAATCGGCCGCCGATATCGACGGCAAGATGAAATTGGCACGCCATATTGCTTTACGATCGATTCACAAACATTAGTTGACCAAACTGTAACGGTGCGTGAACGTGATTCGATGATGCAGGAACGTATTGCTATGGATAAAGTAAGAGACTATCTTCTGGAAAGAATTTAACGATGAAATGGAAAAAAATATTTGTCAATCCTGAATTGAATTATCTTCGCTCGGGCTGGCGGATTGGAATTTTTCTTTTGATTTCAACGGCCTGCAGTATGGGCATTGTCGCTCCAATTGTTGGAATCATGAAAAAAATTCCGGATATCAGTATTCAAACTCCTGCTACAATTGTTGGATATCTTGCCATTACATTCGCCGGATGGTTGATGCTGAGATTTATCGATAGGCGTCCGTTTGTTTCAATTGGTTTGACTTTTAGATCTCATTCAGGGAAAGAATTATTTCAAGGGCTATTACTTGGCTCAAGTATGATGTCTCTGATCTTTGTTATTGAATATTCCTTTGGTATGGTTCATATCGAATTTAGAGATGTTTCAGTTCAACAAGGATTATTAATATTTCTCAATAGTTTATTGCTTTATGTTGCTGTTGGATATGGTGAAGAGTTTCTTTTCCGTGGTTATGTTTTTCAAGTATTTATTGAAGGAACCAACAAAGTAATTGCAACGTTGGTAATTGCATTATTGTTTGCTTTTGCTCATTCTAAAAATCCAAATGCTTCTCTATTCGGACTTATCAATGTTGGACTTGCAGGAATATGGCTTTCAATAGCGTACTTTAAAACTAATGCGTTGTGGTTACCAATAGGACTTCATATTTCATGGAATTTTTTCCAAGGATTTGTTTATTCTTTTCCCGTCAGTGGAACAACATCCGATAAAGAACAGATCGGAAGAGCAATTGTTTCAGGTCCTGAATGGTTTACCGGCGGTGCATTTGGTCCAGAAGGGGGCGCATTAGCCACAATACTGTTGATTATTGGAACAATAATCATCCTAAAATGGAAATGGATCTCATCTGCCGAAGGATTATGGAATTACGAACGGTGGGTGGAAGAGCGGAAACTATCACTGATACCCCCACCAATAGAAATACCTCCTATCGCAGAATGAATTCAGTGAAAAGATCTATTTATTTAGTGATTCTATTTTCATCGATCGTGTCTTCACAATGGGTCACCTCTCCTGATTTTGACGCCCAAGCTCAACGGGGAATTAATGCAGTCTATAATCTTGAATTTGAAAAAGCTGAGATAGAATTCTCCTCATTAGAAAAAAAATATCCATCGCATCCTGCGGGTAAATTTTTTCTTGGAATGATCGACTGGTGGAAAATATTAATGACAATCGACGATGAATCCAGAGATGATATTTTTATCAATAAAATGGATGATGTCATTGAGCTTTGTGATAGTATTTTGGATGTAAATGAAAATAATGTTTCCGCCCTTTTTTTTAAGGGTGGAGCATTAGGTTTTCAAGGGCGATTACGAGCGAATCGTAGCAGCTGGGTTAAAGCCGCTAATGATGGTAGAAAAGCACTCCCAATAGTTCAGAAGGCATATAAAATTGCGCCAGATAATTATGATATCCTTTTAGGAATAGGGATCTATAATTATTATGCCTCTACGATCCCAGAAAAATATCCTATTGTTAAGCCTGTAATGGTTTTCTTTCCAACCGGCGAAAAACAAAAAGGGATTGAGCAATTAATTAAGGCATCGGAGAGAGCAAAGTTTGCATCTCTCGAGGCAAAATATTTTCTGCTGCAGCTCAGTTATAATTATGAACGGCAGTATGATAAGGCATATGAAATATCAACATCGCTTTTAAAACAATTTCCAAACAATGTCGTGTTTCATCGGTATGTTGGGCGAAGTTCATTTGTCCTTTCAAAATTTGGAGAATCAATGGCGGCATTCTCTGATATTATTGACCGATGTGATAAAAATTATCGAGGATATAACAATTTTGCAAAACGAGAAGCGATATACTATCTTGGTATGATATCTATGAACCTATACAATTACGACCAAGCATTGAAATATTTTTATCAAAGCGATGAACTTTCTCGTATGGTTGATAAGGATGACGGATCTGCATTTATGACGATGACGAATTTACGTATTGGTATGATCTATGATGTTCAAAAGAAAAGGAACTTTGCTATAATGCAGTATCAAAAAGTACAGAAGATGAAGAAATTTGAAAATTCACATGATCTTGCTCATCAATATTTAAGAAATCCATATCTCCAATGAACGATGTAACAATTTATATCATCCTTGCAGGACTTCTTGCATCCTCTGCTGAAATATTAGGCGGTGCATTTGTAGCCTGGAAACGCGACATCTCTCGTACGATACAGGAATATCTAATTGCTCTTGGTGCAGGATTTTTATTAGCATTGGTAATGATCGACCTTTTGCCCGAAAGCATCGAGAATATTGGCAGTTTAGCACCGCTCTGCATGTTGATAGGATTCAGTATCATCCATTTTGTTGAGCATACGATCGTAGAACATTTACATTTTGGCGAAGAGACACATACTCATGTTATGATTCCCACTATTGCCGGATATTCAGCATTTTGGGGTTTGTTCATTCATGCTTTCTTTGATGGACTTGCAATTTCTGCCGGAATGTATTACGATCTGCCGTTAGGAATCCTGATCTTTGTCGCAATACTCCTTCATAAATTTCCCGAAGGATTGACTATTGCTTCTATCATGCTTGCTTCACAACAAACGAGAAAAACAGCTTTAAAGGCATCGATCGGTATTGCAGTTGCAACAATGCTTGGAATTCTTATGATCTTCTTTCTCCAGAATGTCGATCCGAAAATTACGGGCTATGCATTTGCATTTTCTGCAGGTACTGCGTTATATGTTGGAGCCAGTGATTTGATTCCGGAGATCAATCGATCGGAGAACAGGATTTTGTCATTGGTTGTTTTTGTAGGAATGATGATGTATTACGGAAGTGCAATGCTCTTAAAAGGCATCCTTCCTCATTAGAAGAAGTAAGACAACTCAGAGGTATTCTTCATATAACAAATTCAAAAATAAAAATCCCGCGTGTAATTCGCGGGATTTTTATTGAGTGACAATCTTATATTACAGATTAAACATCTAATCCTATGGTGATGCGATTGATACTTCCGATCTTTCCTAGCGAAGTGAAACTATAATCAAGTCTTATATTCTTTAACACTAAACCACCGCCAAACGCAAATCCTGCCATACCAGCTGAAGTTCCAATCTTTAATTCTTTCCTCCGTTCATTGTTGTAACCAAACCGAAAACGAAGGGCTTTACTTAACGTTAGTTCACCGCCAAGTGTGAAATACGTAAACGTATCTAAAAATGAATTATGTTCTTCAGTTATTTTATTGAAGTTGACATTTAGGTTCAAGGGAAGATGTTGAGGTTTAATAGTTCCACCAATCTTAATTTCAAAAGGAAGCGATTCTTTAGTATTAATATATGGATCGAGTTGGCTGCCAATATTTGAGATGGAAATGCCGAGTGAAATTGGATCATCTCCGGGAATTAAATATAAAAGTCCAATGTCCGCCGCAATCGCCGAGGAGTTAGCTTCAGCGATCGATGAGTAAATAAATTTGCCTGTTATTCCGTAGTAGAGGTTTTCTTCAAATGGACGTGCCAGTGAAAGCGATATAGCCATATCACCGGCGTTGAATGTTCCGGTCTCAATCCCTTGATCATTTACTCCGGTGAAAGATCCAAAACTGAAATAATTTACTCCTACACCCACAATACCGATTTCCTCGAATTCCTGAGTGTAAGCTGCAAATCCCGATTTAAAATCTAAGAGATGACTAGTGTATCCGAAAGAGGCAAGAGGTGATGATGAAGTACCAATTGTTGCAGGATTATAGAAAATCCCTGCCGGATCACCGGTCATTGATACGAAACTGCCGGACATTGCAGATGCCCGTGCACTCACATCGTTTTGGAGGAACTGATACGTTGGCCTGTCGCCGGAAAAAAGTATTACGGGAATAAACAGTAAAACAAAAATTTGAAAAAGAAAATTCTGACGCATCATTGGTTCTCCATTATCAATATATTGAGAGTTGGAATTGTGCCGGACGATAATATTTAAATAAAACAGTTCAACTGTATCAATATATCATATCACAATGTAATTATCTCTTGAATGAAATTCAATATTTTTATCTAAAGTGAATTATTCCTATACTTAAGAGTATGAAACAATTAATACTAGAAGCGATCTCAAAAACCAAACTCAATGTCATTGCGAGCCGTTTTTTGGCGAAGCAATCTCGATTTTTCTTTCTAAAAGAAAAGATTGCTTCGGTCGCTTCGCTCCCTCACAATAACAAATCATTTTTGAGATGGCTTGCAGTTATACTAATATTCCTTATTGGCTGTGCAGGTCAGAGGCTTCCGGAAGGTGGTCCGGTTGATTCGTCGCCTCCAAAGATCATTTCTGTCTTTCCGGAACCAAATTCAATTAATTTTACCGGGAATAGTATTGTTCTTGAATTTAACGAATACGTTGATCGACGTTCTGTTGAGAGTGCTGTATTTTTCTCCCCAAGTATTGAAAATGCAGAGTACGATTGGAGTGGTACTGAAGTAACGATATTTTTCAATCAGGAGTTGCGAAAGAATACAACCTATG
>CAYHFN010000026.1:0-13062 GCA_964355925.1 uncultured Chitinophagaceae bacterium | reverse complement strand
GGTACTGAAGTAACGATATTTTTCAATCAGGAGTTGCGAAAGAATACAACCTATGTTGTTTCTGTTGGAACTGATGTTGTTGATGTTAGAGCAGGGAACAGAATGGCAAAAGCTTTTTCTATCTCATTCTCAACAGGGCAGAAAATTGATAATGGAGCGATCATCGGGAAAGTATTTGATGAAAAACCGGATGGAGTACTGATCTTTTCGTATCGTTTGAATGATATCAATCCCGATACGTTGAATCCTTCAATTTCGAAACCGGATTATTTGACACAAACCGGATCGTTAGGGGATTTTGAACTCACAAATTTAGCGGCAGGAAAATATCGACTGTTTGCTATTCGAGATGAATATAGAAATCTATTGTACGATCCTGAAACGGATGCTGCAGGAACGACCGACGATGTTTTGATCACCTCAGTTGATACGTTGAAGTCCGGGATTAAATTCATTATTGCAAAAGAAGATACAACTCCTCCACGAATTACTTCGGTTCGATCATTGGATAATCATCATATTTCTGTACAGTTTAGCGAGCCATTGGATTCTTCGACTTTTTCAACAAAAAGTTTTCAAATTCTTGATACGACAGGTAAAAAATCACTATTGGTATTGAAATATTTCCCGCAGGGTGATCAATTTATTTCATTTACCGTAGTAACAGAGAAACAATCTGCTGACTCTTTGTATCTATTAAAAGTGATTGGTGTTAAAGACAGGTCCGGATTTGTTATTAATCCAATTGCACAAGTAAAACAGTTTACCGGTTCAACGGTAAATGACACGATTCCGCCATCGATCGTATACTCAACAATAAAAGATTCTATCTCAACAATATTTCCAATCGACGCGATGATCTTTGAATTTTCCGATGCGCTTCAACAACCAATAAAGGATTCAACGATTTCCTTAATACGTAAAAAGGATAGCTCACAAATTCCAGTGCAGATCAAATCATTAAATCTTGCAGCATTTTCTGTCCAACCGAGATCAAAACTATTTGTAAATGAAAGTTATATCTTGCGATTGCGTTGGAACGATTTGAAAGATCCATTCTTCAATATTCGGAAAGACAGCATTACAAAAATTTCATTTTTGGTCAATGATCCGGAAAATTACGGCAGTATAGAAGGAAATTTTGCGGGTTTCAGCAGTACGTCTTCGATCATCGAGGCACAAAATATAAATGATAAAAAACAGCCTGTTCTAAAAGTTAAAGTGTCTGAATCAGGAAAATTTTCTTTCACCCAGCTTCCAGAAGGGCGTTACACACTAAAAGCATTCGACGATCTAAATAAGAATCTGATTAATGATGCTGGAAGAATTTTCCCATTCGTTCGTTCAGAACAATTCTCTCATTATATTGACACCATTCGTGTTCGAGCGCGTTGGCCAGTCGATGGAGTTCTCTTTAAAGCGAAATAATCAATTTCCTACTGTAGTGCTATCGATCGTTGCGGGAATAGGTGGTTTTGGAGGCTGATTTCTAATGATGCGGTCAGGAACGATCCACGAGGTTTTAAATCCCTGCGATTGGAATTGATCCAGTAATTTTTTTGCTTCCGATCTGTTCACAAAATCACCGACTCGAATTTTGTAGGTCGGTGCTTCAAATACTAGATAGACCCACAGTTCAGGAAATGTTAAACTGAAAGTAATCCGAGTAGTATTTGCATCATCAAAGTTATTGGTGGCAAGAATCTGAATCCGGAATCCTTGTAATGTCTCCGGCGGAGCCGAAGTTAATTGATCGATCGCTTTCCCAAATGTTCTTGTAGAATCATTCTTTCCATACAAATAGACTTCAGTGTCATAAAATGACGGTTTAAATGAGCGTTCAAACGTGCTTAATCTTTCTTTTCGCGGTTCGTATAAAGAATCAGAACTAAAAGACGATTGAGCGAACAATGCCGCTGAAGATGTAAAGAGTAAAAAGAAAATATAAAATTGTACACGTTTCATTTGGTCAACTGTGAAACCCAAGGATCGGGATAATCTTTTGGATGTTTTTCTTTCATTGTTTTTAAGAAATCGGATGCAGTTTTCTTCGATGAAAAATTTCCTATACAAACTCTAGTGAGATGAATGGTGGAATCAAGGAATACAGTCACCGGAAGGTTGAACCGCTTTACCAATTGTACTTTATGCCGTCGCACATTGCTCGCCAGTCGAAATGCACCGACCTCAACAGTATAAAATTTCTTTGGTGCCGATGACTTTACAGAAATCGACGATTGAATTGTAGTCTTATGTTTTTTCTTGGAAAGAACAACGAGTGTATCAGCTTGAACCGAAAATTGTTGGTTTGTCTGCACCGATTTGTTGACCGGTTCCCGTATTTCTTCTTTCACCACAGGTATTTCAACATTGGTAGAATCACTGTTCGTTGTCTCAGTAAGGTAATCGTCATCAATAGCTTCTGTTGATGATGAACAGCCTATCCAAATATTGGCGAGAATGAATAGTGCGAGAATAAAAAATATTGAATAAATCGTTTTAATATTTTGCTCCTGCTGTTCCGATATTTTCAATTGGATGCCATGTTGTTTTGATCTCCTGAAGGTCGAGCATCAGATATGGATTCTCACTCTCTGATTTTAACCAATCTTTCGTCCAAAAGAAAGTGCGTTTAATATTTAACGAAGAATTTTGCGAAATCGTTTTTTTCTCTTCAGCATTGTCTCTACAATAGACGACAGCATTAACATCCATATGATTCGAAAAATGCGTGTACAGTTCACTGCTTGTTCCGGTAAGGATATTGACAACTCCACCCGGAACATCGGATGTTGCGAGAACCTCGGCAAATGTTACCGAGCAAAGCGGTTTGCTATTTGATGCAAGCACAACGCACGTGTTCCCTCCGGCAATGCATGGTGCAATGATGGAGATCAATCCTAATAATGAATTCTCTTCAGGGGCGATCATCGCTACAACACCGGTTGGTTCCGGAACTGAAAAATTAAAATGCGATGAAGCAACAGGGTTCACTGTTCCGAACACCTGCATATATTTATCGCACCAACCGCTGTAATACACTAATCGGTCAATTGTCATTGTTACTTCCAGTTCGGCTGACTTGCGTGTACTGCCTTGAAGGATCAATTCACTTACGAATTGGTCTTTTCGTCCTTCCATCATTTCGGCAACACGGTAGAGTATCTGTCCGCGGTTAAATGCTGCACGTGAAGACCATCCGCCAAAGGCTGATCTCGCCGCAACAACCGCATTCCGAAAATCCTTTCGGGAGCAAAGACTGACATTTGCTATTGGCTCATTCTTTTTATTCGTCAGTGAATAATATCTTCCGCTTTCGGTCCGCGGGAACTGACCGCCAATATATATTTTATATGTTTTTAGAACTTCGATTCGAGACATTGTGATAGTCCAAATTATTATAAACTAAGATAGGGAAGAAGTCCGTGTAATCCGCCTTCACGTCCGAAACCACTCTCTTTATATCCTCCGAAGGGCGAGGTAGGGTCGAACTTATTGTAAGTATTTGCCCAGACAACTCCAGCTCGCATTTTTGTTGTGAGATTAAAAATTTTTGATCCTTTGTCTGTCCAAATTCCTGCCGAAAGTCCGTACGGAATGTTGTTTGCTTTTTCAATTGCTTCTTCAACAGTCCTGAATGTTTGAACTGTAAGGACAGGCCCGAAAATCTCTTCCTGAACTAACCGATGTGATTGTGAAGTATTCAAAAATAATGTCGGTTTGCAGAAAAAACCTTTGTTGGGAAGTGAGCAAGAACTTTGATGAAGTTCCGCACCTTCATTAATTCCAATTTTTATATATTTTTGGATCTTTAATAATTGTTCTTTGGAATTGATCGCGCCAATATCAGTGTTTTTGTCCATTGGATCTCCCACGATGAGAGTCTCCATCCGGTCTTTCAATTTTTTGATCACGATATCTGCAACCCCTTCCTGTACCAGCAATCGCGAACCAGCACAGCAGACATGTCCTTGGTTGAAGAAAATACCGTTCACAATTCCTTCAACTGCTTGATCGATCGGTGCATCATCAAAAACAATATTCGCTGCTTTACCCCCGAGTTCAAGAGTAACTCTTTTTGATGTTCCGGCAATTGCCTTTTGAATGATCTTACCAACATCGGTGCTTCCTGTGAAAGCAACTTTGTTTACTTTTGGATGATTGACGAGTGCCGCACCGGTCTTTCCAAATCCAGTTACGATGTTGACAACACCATCTGGCAATCCACTTTCTGCGATTATTTCAGCGAGTTTCAAGGCGGTGAGAGAAGTAGTTTCTGCAGGTTTAAGAATAACAGTGTTTCCCGTTGCAAGTGCAGGTGCAATTTTCCACGCGGCCATTAAAAGAGGAAAATTCCACGGAATAATTTGTCCCGCAACACCAATTGGCTGTGGATTGCGATTTGGGAACGCATAATTCAGTTTATCTGCCCAACCGGCATAATAAAAGAAATGATTCGCGGCAAGAGGTACATCAATATCTCTTGATTCACGGATCGGTTTACCGCCATCCATTGTTTCAATTACCGCAAATTCGCGTGCTCGTTCCTGTATCATTCGGGCGATACGGTAAATGTATTTTGCCCGTTCTTTGCCGGGCATTTTCTTCCAAACATTATTGTATGCTTTTACCGCAGCATTTACAGCAAGGTCAACATCTTTTTCATCAGCTTCTGCAATTTCTGATAGCTTTTCTTCAGTGGCAGGATTAATTGTATCGGAATATCGTTTGCTTGATGGCTGTACAAACTCTCCGTTGATAAAAAGTCCATATTGTTTTTTTAATTGAATATGATCTTTACTCTCGGGTGCCGGATCATATTTCCAATCGTTAAAAAAGCTCAAATTAGTTTTTGTATGTTCTGATATCTTCGTTTTGTTCATATTTTGCTCTTGAAAAGAATGTTACACTATCGTAAAAATTTATCAATCGTTCGAGAAATAATCTTTTCCCTGATATGTTCCGTATTTTTCTTTTGCGATCTGCATCAAAATATCGTTTGCCAAACTGCTTGCACCGAATCTGAACCATTCATTCGTCAGCCATCGATCCCCGAGAGTTTCATGCACCATCACCAAATAATGAATCGCTAATTTTGACGATGAGATTCCGCCAGCAGGTTTCATCCCGATCATTTTTCCTGTTTTATAGTAATAATCTTTTATTGCTTGAAGCATAACGAGTGTAACCGGCATTGTTGCTGCAGGTTGGATCTTTCCTGTGGAAGTTTTGATAAAATCAGCACCTGCGTAAATGGCAATATCGCTTGCGCGGCGGATATTGTCGAGTGTGGAAAGTTCACCGGTCTCCAGTATCACTTTTAATCGGGAAGAGCCGCACGCTTCTTTGATCGCTGATATCTCATCGAATACAAAACCATAATTTCCTTCTAAAAATTCTCCTCGCGAAATCACCATATCAATTTCATCGGCACCTTCATCAACGGCAAATCGAACGTCTGAAAGTTTTACTTCACGGGTTGTATTTCCGCTGGGAAAGGCAGTTGCCACAGATGCTACTTTTATTCCAGTTCCAGCAAGAGCGGTTTTTGCAGTACGAACATGATTAGGATATACACAAACTGCAGCGACGGTTGGAATATCCTGCAGCTGGTCGCACATATGTGCAGCTTTGTAGCACATTTGTTTTACTTTTCCGGACGTGTCTTTTCCTTCCAGCGTCGTAAGGTCGATCATGTTCAATGCGAGTTTCAGAGCTTGAAGTTTTGAAGATTTTTTGATACTACGGGTAGTAAATCTGGCAACCCGCTCTTCTACTCCTACTTGATCAACGACAGGACTCATTCGAAAGTTTGGAATTTCGCCGGTATTCTTCATTTCAAAACAACCATTTTTTTGATGGAATTAAATTGACCTGATGTTAATCTATAAAAATAAATCCCGCTAGACAACTGTTTCGCATCAAAATTTATTGAATAGCTTCCTGCTTCAGAGAATTGATTTACTAGTAATGCAACTTCTTTCCCTAATACATCATAAATTCGGAGCGACGTGTTGCTTGGTTTTTCTAGTGAAAAATTAATTGCCGTTGTTGGATTGAATGGGTTAGGAAAATTTTGTGATAATGAATATGTGTATGGTGATGTAATTCTCTCTACCGAGCTTGGTGTATATTTATAACCTAATACCCGTATATCGTCAACATACAAACCGTCTCGCTGGTCGCCGGCATCGGCTGCTACTCTAAATCGAATTTTGATCTGTTTGCCAACGTATGGTGTAAGATCTGCTGTTTGTTCGATCCATGTCAATCCGGGAACGAATGCATCATAACCAAATGATGTTAATGGTTGCTTGCTTCCGCCTCTCCCTGAACCTTTACGCGAAAGTAGTGTCTTGAGATAAGTCCAATTTGTTCCACCATTTGTTGAAACTTCAACAGTTCCAAAATCCCAAGTCGGTTCAATTGACCATTTCGTTTGAAATTTTAATTCAGCGTATTGATACAAAGCTAAATCAATTGGGGAGAGAAGCGTAAGTGAATTATCGCTGTTTGGTAAATAGTTCCCTATTGGAGTGTCTGTGAATACTTTTGAGTTGGTTGCAATATCTGTTACAACTCCCCAACCGGATCCGGTTGACCAAAGCAATGTGGTATTTGCACTGTCATTAAGCAGAACTTCCGGAATACCGGAAAAGAATGTTATACTATCGTTAATTACCGCACCCGAAGAATCTTTCAAAAATATTTTTATTGGCGAAGATGAATTAGGGCTTCCTAATGCAAATTCAAAATTTCCCTCATATTCTGAGAATGAGGGAATTTTGCCAGTAAAAATAGACGGAGAAATAATTCCGCTTGATGTTGAAAGGCTAACAAATATTCCGTTTGCTTCAGCCAATCCCTTATTAACAAACCGAACCGTGATAGTATTCTTTACACCAATTTTAATATTGTTTGCAGTAAATGATTTTATTGTAATATAAGATCCAGCATAATGGGCCAACAACTTATTCTGCAAAAGATTCTCTTGCGCCAAAGGGTAGATCTCACTTTGCGTTGGCCAAAACCCAGTTGTACCAACTTCCGGTGTCATCGCATACGTTCTTGGTTTTGAACTATCGCCGTACATAAAATCATCAGAATTTCCTCGAGTTGAATATCCTACTGTTTGAAGATCTGTTCCTATTGCGTATCGATTAATTGCAGACATATCAAATGACCATTGCCGGAAGAGAAGTGAATCATTGCTTTCAGTAGAACTGTATCCCCACGGATAGATCAAATAGTTTCCAGACGTATGATAGTTAAAACATGTTTTGATATTATGAGACATCATAAAATTTTGAACTGCCTGAGTCTCCGGTTCTGAAAAAGGGTCTGTCCCGCGATAAGTATCGCTATTACTATTTGTGCTTGATCCAGCAGGATTTGGGAAATTCCACATGAAAAATGGACCGTAATTTCTATTAAGATCTACTCCAAGGTTTGTTGAACCAACATTGCGGCGATTCTTTCTATGCATGCCGCCGCCGCTTGGACTATTTGTTTGATTGAACACATAGCCATCAGGATTAACGACGGGAATAAAATACATTTGACGATTGTTCACTAGATATGTTGCCTCGGGATCTTTTCCATAATTTTCAAGCAGCCACCACATATAATAGATCACAGTCATCATTCCCTCTGGCTCTCGCGCATGATGCAGTGCTGTGTATAATGCTTCTGGTTCTGAAGGCTCATTGGTGTTAGGATTATCGGATATCTTTACATTATAAATTTCTCTTCCTTCAATACTGGATCCGATGGTCGCTTTTGTTGTAATAAGATTTGGAAAGAGCAGTTTCATTGAATCCAATTGTTGAATTACTTCAATGTATGTAAGAAATCCACCCATAGAACCATATCGAAAATATTTCGGCACATCAGATGTTGTTTTTGTTAGACGAACTTTTTCTTGCAACTGTCGTTCGTTATAAAATTTCTGCCAGTCGTTGATTGTAATTGTATACGTAATTCCGGCTTTATCTAATGTTTGCAGTTCCGAGGCACTTAAAAAAATGGAGATGTTACCACCAATCTTCCCGCCAAAATGATCGACAGCAATACCAAGTTTGGCAATCCGTTGTAATTCTATGGACGACGCAACCGGAATCTGCACTTGGCTATATCGTTCTTGAGAAATGAGAATAGAAATTGAAAGGAGAAGTAGGATAGAAATTTTCATTGATGGCAGACCATTTTTTCGTGAAAGAAAAGTTTTCTCTATATGAAAGTACTGAAAAAAACGCTATTCGGAAAGGGTTACTTTCACCCATCCACGGACAGAATTGCAAATATAAATTGCGTCAGATAAGACTAAATCATTTATCGTTAGTATTGCTTCGCTTGCAAGATGGTTAGTTCGCAATACTTCCTGACGATAGATTCCTGCTAAAACTCCACACGATAACGGAGGAGTGAACAATTTCCCATTTTTCTCAATGAAAATATTTGTTATAGTGCCTTCGGTGATTTCATGTCGTTCATTGAGAAAAATATAGTCTACAAGATTTTCTTCTTTAGCTTTATCCGAATAACAATTATAAAATTCTCTATTTGTTGTTTTATGGAACAAAAACCGATCGGTCGAATTGGTTCGTTCTGATGCAATCTTTATTTGATTGCTTACAGTAGATTCTAATAATTTGAAAACTTCAACAAATAGTTCACTATCGTGTGAAAGTAAAAGACGTACGCGATATTTATTTTGTCGATCAAACGATCGTTCAGATAAATAAAGTGCGTCTATGATTTTACTTTGGTGAAAGTCGAACGATAAATAATCGGATGAATTTTTCATTCGAGTTAAATGTTCTTCAAGAAATGTAAAATTTCCATCCCAAAGAATTGTCTCGAGCAATCGAAAATCAGGATCGTCATTCAAAAGAAACGCTGCTTTTAATTTACATTCATCCAATTCTTGCTGAGGATCGGAATCGAATACAATTCCGCTGCCGACTCCCATCATCCCTTTTCCATTCTCTGCTTCGATAGTTCGAATGGCGACATTAAACACAGCTTCTTCGTCCGGAGAAATAAATCCGATCGCACCGCAATACACACCTCGACGGTGATCTTCTAATTCATTGATGATCTGCATCGTCCGGATTTTAGGCGCACCTGTTACTGAGCCACAGGGGAATAATGATTTGAAAATATCGTAATACGATGTGTCAGTTTTCAATAATCCGTTGACCGTAGATGTCATTTGAATTACTGTTTCGTACCGTTCAATGGAATACATATTTTCAACAATAACCGATCCTGTCTCACAAATTTTTCCAATATCATTCCTCAACAGATCAACGATCATCAGATTTTCACTTTTATTCTTCTCATCATTTCGCAACCATTCTTCGTTTAGATAATCTTCTTCCAACGTTCTGCCTCGCTTAACGGTTCCTTTCATCGGTTTGGTTGTGATCTCATTTTTATTGCGTTTGAAGAATAACTCCGGTGAGAAAGACAATATTTGAGAATCGCCCAAATTAAGAAATGCGCCGTATGGGACGTGTTGTTTCTTTCGTAATTTGAAATAGAGGTCTGCTACATTACCAAAAAATTCAAATTCAAATCTATCGGTAAAATTAATTTGATAGGTATGGCCATTGATGATGTATCCCTTTAATGCGTCAATAGTTTTTTTATAGGTTTGGTCGTCAATAAGTAATTTTGGATTATTGATCTTTGATTGAGCATCAGGAATGATTGCATCTAGAATATCTTTTTGAACATGGTTTGGAGAATCATAAACACCGAACCATACCAAAGGGAATGAGGAATTGTGCTGAAAATTATTTGCCGCAGTATCCTCAAAATGGTAGGCACATTCATAGCTGACATAACCCGCGATCCATTTTTTATTTTGAAGGTTTACTTCGATCTTTTTGAAAATATTGGGAATATCCGCCAGATCGCTTGTTGAAAGAACGTCAATGGGGGACGAGAACAACAGATTTTTATTGTTCAGTACGTCATGTCGTGATGATTCTAATAGAACCGTATTCGGTTTTAATAGCTCAGAAAATAAAAAAGCACGGTCAACAATTGTTTGACCGTGCTTCGGATTCTTTTTCTGGTTATCCAACAATCTGCTCCAGATTAACCTTTAGTTTTTGAATCGTTTGTTCAAAGTTTTGTTGTTTGTTCTTTTCCTTCTCTAAAACTTCAACGGCAGCTTTGCTCACAAAATTATCATTGTTTAGTTTTGCCAAGACGCCGCGCAATTGTCCTTCAAGTCGATCAATCTCTTTTTGTAAACGGTCGCGTTCAATACCGGTATCAATTATTCCTTTTAGCGGAATGAAAATTTCCTGACCATTAACGACTGAACTTGCGGCATATCCTGGTTTAGGAAGTGCCATTCCAATGGTTACACTTTCAAGTTTCAGAAGTTTCTGAAGAGAATTCCTGTTGTTTTCAAGAATAGTTACTTTGTCGAAATCATTACAACTTGCAACAAAGTCGATATTCTTTGAATAGGAGATATTCATTTCGCTGCGAATTTGACGAACTGCCGTAATGACATTTTGGAGAAAATCCATTTGTGTTTCAATGTCAATGTCGATCTGTGATTCAACATCGGCAATCTGCAGGATCATCGTACGCATGATCGTTTCATCCGGTTTTCGTTCGGAGAGATGCTGATATATTTCCTCAGTAACGAACGGCATGAAAGGGTGAAGCATTTTCAATGTTTCTTCATAGATTTTCAAAGCGCGATTAATGATGGAACGTTTCAAATGCTGGTCAGTTGTATCTTGAAGACGGTTCTTTACAAATTCAACATACCAATCGCAGAAATCTTTCCAGAGAAATTCATACAATAACTTCACCGCATCGTTTACGCGGAACTCATCCATTGCTTTGGTAACATCGCGAACAGTTGAACCAAATCGGGACAAAATCCATTGATCCGTCAGATCGTTGGAAGGGTTGGACGGAACGATTGTAAACGATTCTTGTTCGATTGTCAATTGATCACGATGCATCATTAAAAAGCGGCCTGCATTCCAGATCTTATTTGCAAAATTTCTACCGATCTCACATTTATCATTATCAAAGAGAACATCTTGACCGACGGGTGCAATAAATAAAACTGTAAACCGTAATGCATCGGCACCGTATGTTTGAATCACATCGATCGGATCGGGAGAGTTGCCGAGCGATTTGCTCATCTTGCGACCTTCAGCGTCACGAATTAAACTTGTGAAATAAACGTGTCGGAAGGGAACTTCACCTTTGAACTCCAATCCTGCCATAATCATTCGTGCAACCCAGAAGAATATAATATCAGGAGCAGTGACAAGGACATCGGTCGGATAAAAATATTTCAGATCATCGGTCTCTTCCGGCCAATTATGAACCGAGAAGGGCCAGAGCCAAGATGAGAACCATGTATCAAGAACGTCATCATCCTGACGAATATCTTCCTTGTTAATGTTTGGGCTTTTTATTTTTAGTTTTTCAAATGCCTCGTTCAACGAACGGGCTGCTGTATAATTTCCATCAGGTGAATAATATGCCGGAATTCTATGTCCCCACCATAATTGACGTGATATACACCAGTCACGAATATTGGTCATCCAATGTTCATACGTTTTGGTGAACCGTTCAGGATAAAATTTTATTTGTCCATCCATAACGGCTTTAAGTGCGGGCTCTGCAAGTGGTTTCATTTTTACAAACCACTGATCGGAAAGATATGGTTCGATTACCGTATCGCAGCGATAACAATGCCCAACATTATGCGTATGGTCTTCGGTCTTTACTAAACTCCCGATTTTCTCTAAGTCTCGTAATAATTCACGGCGACACTCATATCGATCGAGACCTTGATATTTCGGCGGGACATTCAGGTTCATTTTTGCCGAAGTGTCCATCACGATAATTTGCGGAAGGTTCAATCGCATTCCAGTTTGATAATCATTTTGATCGTGCGCCGGTGTTACTTTCACTGCGCCTGTTCCGAATGATGGATCAACAAAATCATCTGCGACAATTGGAATTGAACGATTTGCAATTGGAATGATCGCATTTTTCCCGACAAGATCTTTATATCGCTCGTCTTTTGGATTTACTGCCACTGCCGTATCACCAAGCATTGTTTCAGGACGAGTTGTTGCAACAATGATGAATTCGTCTGAATTTTCAATTGCATATTTGATATGCCAGAGATGGCCTTTGCTTTCGACTCCGTTCACTTCATCATCGCTCAATGCAGTCTGTTCCCGCGGACACCAATTGACGATATACTTTCCTTTATAGATCAATCCTTTGTCGAAAAGTTGAACGAATACTTCTTTCACTGCATTGGAAAGTCCTTCGTCCATTGTGAATCGCTCACGCTCCCAATCGCACGAGACACCAAGTTTTCGCAATTGCTTATTGATCGTTCCGCCGTATTGTGTTCGCCAATCCCAAACTCGTTCAAGAAATTTTTCCCTTCCAAGTTCACGTAACGAAGTTCCTTCTTTACGAAGAGCTTTTTCAACAACATTTTGAGTTGCAATTCCAGCATGGTCGGTTCCTGGAATCCAGCATGCTTCAAATCCCTGCATTCGTTTCCAACGAGTAAAGACATCCTGAAGTGTATTGTTCAGAATGTGACCCATGTGTAAAATACCGGTGATATTCGGCGGAGGAATAACGATCGTGTGTGCTTGTTTATTGGGATTTATTTGTGCGTGAAAAAAACCGCTCGATTCCCATCGTTGATAGATCTTGTCTTCTGATTCTTGAGGACTATATTGTTTTGGTAATTCAGTCATTCGAGTAATTTACGATTGTGATGTTCGATATTTCGTTTTTGGTTCAGCAACTTTTTTAAGTGATTTGTGAAACTCATCACTTGATTTTTTAAAATATGTTATCATTTCATCTGGTGTCATATCTTTAATAATTTCATAGTTCGCATCTCTTATCTTCCGAACCATTTCAACAGCATTAATTTTCTTTTTCATACGTAGTTACCTCCCTTGGAGAAAAGATATTTATTGTTTTATAGCTTAACTCTAAGTTTACAGCATTAAATAGTCTTATTTTTTCATAGTGGAC
>CAYHFN010000025.1:0-45745 GCA_964355925.1 uncultured Chitinophagaceae bacterium | reverse complement strand
TAATCAATCTTGTACCACTAGTAGTAGTCACCGACCATGCCGAAACACTCGTTGTGCTAGCTAGATTACCAACAGTTTGATTTTCAAATCCGCCATCCATTGTTGGGAACGAACCAATAACTTGTTGTGCATTAGAAACAGCAATTGCCGTTATCAATAGTAAACAAAGCGTTAAAATGTATTTCAAGGGTTTCATAAAAAAGTCCTTATTTATGCTGCGGAAATTTATGTGAATTATGTGTGAATTAAATATTTCTTGAATCTTACGACAACATGTGATTGAAAAAGATGTAAGACACCGTAACTAGTCCCCCCTTCTTGTTGGAGGAAGGTGTCCTACATCTGATCTAATTATTTTATCAAAAACATCTTTTTATTCTCAACAAAATTTCCAGCGCGAAGTGTATAGAAATAAATTCCGCTTGATAATCCGGCAGCATTAAACTGAACAGCGTATGTACCAGCTTCTTGCATCTCGTTTACAAGCGTTGCTACTTCTCTTCCAATCGCATCAAATACTTTTAAAGTTGCGTGATTGCTCACCGGTAATTGATAACTGATTTTTGTTGATGGATTGAACGGATTCGGATAGTTTTGAGAAAGCGCAAACCCTGCCGGCAATTCCACAGATGTTTTGGTCACTCCTAACAGAACCTTGCTTCCAAACGTAAACGTTTTCCCGTTAAGATTTAATTTGTCATTCGTTGTATATACGCCAGTGATGGCGCGCGATGCATGCAATGTAACTCCTACCGGATTTGTAATGGTAAGATTGGTGGGTCTCACCGTATCAGCAGCCGGGAATTCAAAATCACTTGTTGTTTGAGCTGTCGTACCACTGTATTCAAGAGTACCACCGGTTCCATATTTTAAAGCGTAAGGTCCCGGAGGAACGGCTGCAGCATTCCAACCAAGAGATAATGCTCCGCTGCTTTTTAAAGTTAATTTTCCTTTTACAGTAATGTTCGTAAGAAGAGAATCTTTTACATTGCCTGTGTTTATAACCAGGTTGTTTAGTAAAGCAACAGAATTTAAACTAATCCTAAAACCTTGAGCACTTGAAACTGTATTCGCTCCCTGACCTAAAATAAATGTTGCCGTTCCAGAAATATCCGGAACAATAGACGATGACATTGCCAGTTCAGGATTGGCACTTGCTGTGCTGTTTGGGTTTAGGATTGTTACGGTTCCACTTGTAAAAACAAAAGGATTTGTACCGCCGGTACCGGTCGTTTGCCGAAACGCATAATCGGTGGCTATAAATCCTTTTGGATCGACGACGATATTTGCACCGTTAATAGTTGTTGCACACAATGCTGCAGATGCAATTTTTCCATACACCATCACTGTCCCTTTTGTAAACGTGGCTGAAGAACCGAGAATGTAGGTGAGATCGATCTTACCGGTTCCGGTTCCGACAATCATTGAATCAGTAGTATTAAAAAGGAACGCCCCATAGACATTCAAATTGCTTGCGATCGAAACACTGCCCGAACCAATAATATTCAATGCACAGCCTGTAACAGTCGACGCTCCAACATTCAAACTTCCACTTGTACAGGAAAGTCTCCCTGCAGTCTGCTCCCATGTTCCGGCAACGTACGTAATATTTGTGCTCGCCATCGAAACGTTAGTATTGCAAATAACTTTGTTCGCAACAGCGCCTTTCGCTATCGTTACACCACGAAATCTTGTCAATACTCCGCTTCCGGAAATTGTTTGATCCCCGGTCGTTTTGTTGAAGATAACATTGCAGATCGTTGCACTTGTTGCCAACGACATATCAAATGTTCCGTTGTTCGTTAAATTACCGCCAATATAAATAGAGTCTTTTACAACAGGGCTTAGCGTAAGTGGAACTGCTACACCTGTTGCAGTTGCAGGTAACGACATTGTAATTGAATTTGCTGTAAAGGAAGATATTGTTGAACCACCCGCAATACCTGTCCCGGAAATATTCCAAAGAGCTGCAACTCCGGCAGTAGAGCTAACATTGGTAACAACATTCGATGCAGAGGTAACATCTCCCGTCGGTGTTAAGGCAGGAAACACAATAAACGAACCACCGACAGCAACGGTTAAATTCCCGCTGATGATAACTTCTCTGTTTGTTGTTCCATCAAATGTAAGTTTACCGCTTGTTCCACCGCCAACAGTAAGATTTGCAATGGAAACATTCTTATCGATGGTAACTGTATGACCGTTTGCAATTGTAACATCGCCGCTACTTGGTACTACACCCCCAACCCACGTTGCACCAGCACTCCAATTACCGGACGCCGCCGAAGTGATTTGAGCATTGGTAACTGTTGCCATCACCACAACTAGTGCGACAAGAAAAAAGATTTGTAGTTTTTGTTTCATAAAGAACTCCTTTAATTAAAGATGAATAAAAGTACTGCTACTGTTTTCTATAATGTCTTATTGTAAAAAAAATATGGCTTTACTAATTACTCACTACCGTATTCATTTTTTCCGTAAACGTGAATCGTCGACACCTGGATTCGTTTTGCCCGGCGTTGCATCAGTTCCATTCTCGCTGCTCTTCCATTTTTTGACGTCGGTGTTGTTTTTGAAATCATCGGGTGAATTCCCCGCAGGAACAAACCAAGCCACTTTTCCATTTTCCAACATTTCTTTTGTCAGCAGTGTGGTCTCACATCCCTCCCACTTCGAAGTCGCTTCCCACGCTATGGCATCAATAGCTTCTCTTCTATCCATACTTTTTAGGAGGGCAATATTATCCTTACCGGTTATGTTGATGATGCCATCATGTTTGTCAAAATGATTTGGAGAATTATAGGCAAACACAACGATGGTTGTATTTCCATTTTTCAATGTAATAACCTCTTCATTTTTGGCAATCTCAGCAACCGAATCTTTATTGCTGATCCAAATAAGAACCGTGGTTCCATGAGGAATTGTTTGTTGGAATACAGAACCCGGCGCATCAGAAAATCGAATTGATCCTTCCGTCTCTTTTGCCATACCGCTTGGTGAAGAGAGGTCTGTTAAGAACCATCCGGCCAGTTTCACCCCTTCTGGTTTAAGCACCAACAGTTCTACAAAATCACCTCCGGTGCACATAGATTTTTTAGTTCCATTATTGCCGATCTCATTGATTATCACATCCCCTTCGACCTGGGCTAGAGTATTCAAACTCCAAATTAAAAGCAGTAGAGTTGTAAACAAGAGACGGTTCATTATGTTTTACCTTTATTCTAAAAGTGTTATTGGTTTATTGTGTTCTCTCAAGGTCACCTCTAAATACATCACCGTCATTGCAATGACAATGATTTCTAGGTTTTTAAAGATGCACTCAAATCAGTTTATCACGGTTTTGCATTCTGCCAACCAGCCTTCAACTGATCATGTAACTTTGCAATCAGATCTTTATGTTCAGGTTTATACACGATGCTTTCTTTGCACAACGGATCGTTATTTAGATCATATAATTCTTTTTCTTTCACTTCATTTGTTTTTTGATCGATCCACTCTGTATAACGGTACTGATCGGTTCGCATCGTATAGCCCATCATATTCTTAGGTCGAGGATACTGACTGAAGGCTGCTCTCTTCCATTTCTTCTTCGGATCGATCATGAGAGGAACCATACTCGTTCCTTCCAGATCTTTCGCAACGGGAAGTCCGCATAATTCTGACAGAGTCGGATAGATATCAACAAACTCTGTCAACGCATTAACTCTTTTTCCCTTCGGATAATCAGGATCGGAGATGATCATCGGAACATGAGTATCCAATTCAAAATTCGTGTGTTTACACCAATCAGAATATTCCCCTAATTTCCAACCGTGATCTCCCCAAAGAATGACGATCGTATCTTTTCTCAGGTCGAGGCGGTCAAGTTCATTCAATAATTTTCCTACCTGCGCATCGGTATAACTGACGCACGCATAATATCCATGGATCAATTCTTTGGTCATTGCTTCATCCACCGGCCCGATATCCGGAATGTCGGAATATGAACGGAGTTCGCCCCACGTTGTGAATGCAATATCGGGAGCGTTCAATGGCCGCTTGGGATATGGCATCGGGATCTTACTGCGATCGTACAGATCCCAATATTTTTTCGGCGCGCAGAACGGCAAATGCGGTTTTCGGAATCCAACGCCGATGAAAAACGGCTGTCTCTCTTTTTCCGATTGAGCTTTTGCCTTTGGAGCCAGCGAATTCAGTGATGCAAGCGCCTCTTTGGCTATCCCACCATCAAGATATGCTTCATCAGGCACATCGGCACTTTCTGTTGGATGCGCTCGCATCCGTTTCGCTCCGGTTGATTCTGCATTATTGCCAGTATCATCTGTTACTTTACCACCATCTTTCAAAAGTTTCAG
This sequence comes from uncultured Chitinophagaceae bacterium, assembly GCA_964355925.1. Classification (GTDB taxonomy): domain Bacteria; phylum Bacteroidota; class Ignavibacteria; order UBA10030; family UBA8401; genus UBA8401. Next base: position 41,390 of record CAYHFN010000025.1, on the reverse strand, counting down.
ATTCGATTCCAGCACATAGTTTGCACCTTTTCCGTTTGAATGCGGAACACTGTACGATGCATCATCTTCAAGTCCAACATGGAATAATTTTCCAATTCCTATTGACATATATCCGTTATTCTTAAAATGCTGTTGAAGCGTTACAACTTCCGGCATCGTCATTCGTACGTGAGTTTTTAGATCGTATATTTTTGTCGTGTCAGGTCTTTTACCAGTGAGTAAACTTGCCCGCGTTGGACCGCAGACAGCTTGCTGACAGTACGTTCGCTCGAACACAACACCGGATGCGGCAAGCGAATCGATGTTCGGGGACTTTATCATTGGGTGACCGTAACATCCTAATTCAGGACGGAGGTCATCGACTGCGATAAATAAAACATTTTTCTTTCTTGCAGTGATTGCCGTGATTATTGCATCACGCGCAAATAGCTTTTCAACAGAAGAAAGTCCGATAAGACTTCCGACTCCAAGAACTGCAGACTGTGATAGAAAATCTCGGCGGGAATTTTTCATAATATTACTCTTTTCAATAAAAGACTTTTTTGTATTAATTCGATTGGCATTAAATAGTACGACCCCAATTTTATGGGGTCGTTATGAAATACTCAGTATCTATTTTGATAAAAATATGCGGTATAAAATATTTTTTCTATGGTGAATTCATAAATATCAGTTTGCTTTCTTCGGTTTTTTTGTTAATAATGTAACATCAAAACGAACTGTATTGTAGTAAAACGCAGTGAAAATCAGGCAATACACACGTGAACTGCTAAAAAACTATGTTTTTTATTGGTGTTTTATACTGTTTTGTCTTTACAATCGTGAGCACGTGAGGAAAAATGAATCAACCCGGTGAATCGGAAAAGAACACAATCCTTCAACAACTATTACAAAGTCCTGAATTTCATGACTCTGTTCGATATCAAGATCTGTTGCAATATCTTGTTAATAAATCATTAATAGTCACCTCCCTTAAAGAGACAGAAATTGCCCACGATGTTTTTGGAAAGAATTCAAGTTTCGATCCCGCAGCAGATCCGCTGATCAGATCGTATATCAGTAATCTTCGTAAAAAACTAGAGCATTATTATTTAACGACTGAAAATCAATTTGACTATAGACTGGAAATACCCAAAGGCCAATATTTAGTTAAATACACAAAAGTATCTAAAAATTTATTGCCGAGGAAAATCCGGAATTACTTGCCAATGGCTTATTTGGCAATCATCGTTATTCTATTGGGCGTAATCACACTCCAAGGTCTTCTCAGTCACTCTTCCAACGCTTCTGATACGAACGCCGTAAACCCAATGTGGAATGAATTTTTAGAAAATAATCAGCACCCTACACTCATTGTCCTGGGTGATTTTCTTGTGCTCTCTGAGAAGGGAAAAATTGATGGAAGAACATTCCTGCGAGATCCAAAAATAAACAGCGAAAAAGAGTTGCGAGATTTGACGATTACGAACAAAGATAATTATGCAAAATATCAAATCGCCGATGTTTCCTATATCGGAATTTCACCGGCGTTAGGGTTATCCGATATCTTTAAAGTCATTAAAAACTCCACCAAGCAATTTTCGGTAAAATTATCGTCTCAATTAAAGTGGGATGATTTTGACAACAACAATATTATTTATTTAGGAACACTAAAAACCCTTGCAAAACTTGATACCTTATTCTCAAGAACTAATCTTAAATACAGTCTCAGTCCGAATTCTTTGACGATACGAGATACACAAAATGATTCCTCTCAAACATTGAATTTGAATTGGCATGGGGGCAATTATCAAAAAGATTACAGTATCATTCTGAAGCTATTAGGCTCCAAAAATAATTCTATCGTATTTTTGACCGGTTTTAGCGAAGTTGGAGTGATGGAATCTATTAAAGCGGCAACAGACACAAACCTGATTTCTCGGATCAATACATTCACCAAGACAGACGTTGCTAACGATCAATTTCTCTTCGAGATGATCTCTGCAACCGAAGGTGTTGGGAGTACAGTATTTCGTTCAGAGATCAAATATTTCTCTCCGCTAAAGAATACACTACTAAAATAAATGCAAGCCGCTTCATATTCGTTCATCAATCTAGAGCCCTGTCTCTAGACTCAAGCTAAAGGGTATCTTTAAAAACATCAAAATGTAATCTGTGCAAGCAACCTTGCGAAGGTTAGGAAAGAATTTTGCTGAACCTTCGCAAGGTTTAATATTTTTCAGGAACGATCAAATAGATTTTAGAGATGCCCTAAAGAAACTGCTTATCGAAGTTCATTCATCGGAATAACATCCATATCTCCAAATTCCTGGTTCTCTCCCCCCATAGCCCAAATGAATGAATAATTACTGGTTCCTACACCGCTGTGAATTGACCAACTTGGTGAAATGACCGCTTGTTGATTTCGAATCATCACGTGCCGGGTTTCGTTTGGTTCACCCATCATATGAAAAACAACAGCATCCTGTTTTACATTGAAATAGAAATATACTTCCGATCGTCGGAGATGGGTATGGGACGGCATCGTATTCCAAACGCTTCCCTCCTCCAACTCCGTCATACCCATTACTAACTGGCAGCTTTTTATCCCATTGGTATGGATATATTTATAGATTGTCCGTTTATTTGCATCTTTCTCGCTTCCTAATTTTACCGGCTCAGCATCTGCAAATTTCTTATGGGCAGTCGGATATTCCGTATGTGCAGGATAGCTGATAAAATAAAATAACGCCGGATCTTCCTTGTTATCGCTTGCAAACGAAATTGATTTTACCCCTTTTCCGATGTACAATACATCTTTCAATTCCATAGAATACTTTTTTCCGTCTGCGCTAATGGACCCTTTCCCACCTACATTAAGAATACCAACCTCTCTCCGTTCACAGAAATAATCTGCCGACATCTCCTTTTTACTTGCAAGCAGTTCTACCGGTAAGTCAACCGGCATTGCCCCGCCGATGATCGCACGATCAAGATCGGAATAGATTGTTGTTACTTTCCCTGCAGCAAAAAGCTGCTCGATCATAAATTCTTTGCGTAGTTGTTTTGTTACCAGCGTTTTTGCTGTTTCGGGATTTGGTGCAAATCGTACGTCCATAGTGTTCTTTCGTTAGGTTGTTTGGCTAATATTATTTTTTGGATAACGACAACAGGTTACTATTACTTCGTAACTCTATTTAGCATTAGGGCCAACATCATTTGGTGTTAACGGTTTTGAAGAATATATTTTATTAATAGGAATTGATTTCAGTGTCGGTCTTAACAAACCATTCACACGTTTCATCGCGGGATTTTTGATTTCAACACCCTCAAGCTTTTTTGAAAATGGTATTGCATTTCCCTCGGCATAAATAAAATTATTTTTGAATAACGAATTGATCGGCAGGTCAAAGAATTTTATCAACGTATCTTGTGAACCTACTACAATATTATTTGCTATGATCATTTCCTGAGGAGGTTTTGCCCACCAATTATTTTGAAATCCTGCACCGTCAAATCCGATCTCGATATTGCTTGCATTGTTCACCATAATATTATTTGATACGACCGCATTCCGGATCCTGAAATGTTTAACCAATGGTTTTCCCTCACCGTAATCAGCATCGCCATTTGTGGCAGCAATGGTTGCATCCCATCCCTTTCCAGTCAATCCTTCAAAATAATTGTTCGTTATCGTCATACTATCTGCACAAAAACGAACACCACCGGTACCGAGCGTCCAGTTCTTCCCCGTACTGTCGAGGAATGCTCCGGAACGACCGTTTCCTAGAATAAAGTTCCCATCGACTGTAGTTTTATTTCCGTGCCGCAGTGATAATGAACCCAGACATTCCCTGAATGTATTATTTCTAACTGTGCAGTCACTCAATTTGATCGAAATATATTCCGGATCTCCATCACATCGTTCAAAGAGATTATTTTGAAGGACAGTATAACCGCGGGAAAGGGTATAGATTGAAGATCCAGCTCGAATAGCTTCCAAAACATTCTCAACACGGGGGCCAATATTTCTAAAATAATTCCATTCGATCACATCATATTGCGAAACACTCGGTGAGAATTTATTCGTCCCTTCAATTGTCACGAAATTCCCTAATTCTTTTTTGTTTTCAAAAAGATTACGATCGACAGTGTTATGATGACTTAGGGAAATAGTATCGTTATCATTCCCAGTGATCCATACCCAGTTTCCTCGCCCTCTTTCTTTCAATCGGAAAATATTTCTCGTGACACGGATATTATTACTCCCTTCCAACTGAACCGCTATCGAACCAGTATTATTGAATACCAAACCTTCAATAGTTATAAATGAGGCATTCCGGAGAATAAATGATGTTTCTCCTTTAATAATTGCTTTGTTTCTGTTTTTCGCTCTGATAATGATAGGTTTTTCTTTCAATCCTTGAGCAGTGATATGTACCGGAGATGAAAATTCATAGATTCCATCGTCAAGAAGAACAATATCACCTGCTTTCAAATATTGAAGGGCAGAATGAACATCTGCAGCCGTTCTGCATTTTATTGTTTTGCCGTTGACAGAGCAAAATAGTAAGACCACAAAAAAAATAATTCGTTTCATACGATTCCTTTTTATCGTTGTACTCGTCCAGGATAGAGTATTTTAGACTATATGCAGCTATGGCAAATTCCAGAGTTTCATTTGATGTTGGCTTCATTAATTGAATATTAAAAATACATTTTTAATATTTATCAGAATAGAACGACAAATGAATTCTTGTTTAGTTCCTTTTCAGAGATTTTTGCGATCGCACTAAGATATGTTCCATCATTATATTTCAACGATGCCACATATAAAGCAGGAACAAAATTATCTGATTTAATTTCATCAATTTGTTTATAGATTGTCTCTTTTTCCTTCGTGATATATGGGATGATATAATCCAACGCTTTTCGAATACCACGTCCGTGGCTGCCGGTATAGTTCCACAGATCGATACCAATATTTTCTGCAAGAAGTGATAATTCCAAAAGCGCTTGCAGATTGAATTCACTATAACTTATCGCCTTCGTTCGCGCTAATTCTTCCGGCTGTGTTCCATCCGGTTGAATTTGGAACGCAATTCTTCTCTCTTTCGCGGATTCACAGCGTTCCTTTGCATACTCAATTTTACCTAGGAATAGTGCGATTGACACTGCTTGAACATCGTACCATGTGCCATGATTGTTTTTTGCGTCCCTTTCATCTTTGCCATTCTTACTCTCAGTAATCCATTGAAAATATTGTGTCATCCAAAGTCTCAAACCATCACCCTCATCTTTTTTAAGTGATTGTGATCCTTCCAATAATCCAACTGCATCGACAATTTTTTTCAAATCCCTTGCATCCAGCACTCCAGAACCTCGTCCATCATTTCTTCCTAATACCGCCTGTGCATACTTCATATTCGGGTTCATTTTTGTTGCTTCATCAAGGAACCAAACCCGGATCAACGTGACGGCATGTTCGGCATATTTCTCTTCGGATGAAAAATAATATGCCACGGACGCATCGAACACCACATCACACATTTTTGAGAGATTATCATGGTCTTTGTAGTTCTTCACTTCGGGATTTCGGACGCCATCGTTTCGAATATATGGCAACCCGTTTGGACTTTTTGGATCAGGGAACCAATATGCCGCCAGACTGATGTAATCGTGTTTGTCACCGCTTGGAGGTGTTTGTTCTTTGTCCATTATTGAAACAGGAGCAAATTTCAACGCTTTGTTCCCTTCTTTGATCAGAGCCTGCACTGCATATTTTACTTTTTTATCACCGGAAAGATATGCCGTACGGGACTCTAACATTTTTTTTCCGTTCACAATAAAAACTCTGGGTGGAGTCATTGTTTGTGCAGCTACTTGAATCACTGAAATTATTATGATCAACAAAATCTTAAAAAGTAGTTTCATTTTTATACTTGTAAAAGATGAATTGCAAATCCATTGATCTCAACATCAAGATATACTGCGATCAATTTCCCATTTTTCTCTTTTGTTGTTTCTTTTTTTATGTTTACACCTTGTCGCTCAAAGTATGCAATCGCGCGATTCATAAAATTAGTTCCAATCGCAAGATGGCCATGATCACCAAGGTATGGCTGCTTCATAAATTCCATTTGCGTTCCGGTAAATATCGAAGAATTTCCATTGTTGATCGGGAAATTGAACAACGATGAAATGCTTGCGGCATTCTTCATTGCTTCATCTTCCGAATTACAGTTCACACCAACATGTTTTAAATCGAAGCCAAGCATTACATGAACTGCACGATGTGTTAATTTTTTGATCTCATCGAATTGTTTCTTCGCGATCATATCCTGCTTCACCATCCAGCTGCCGCCACACGCAACGATCTTATCGAATTTGAGATATGAAAGGATATTTGTCTCATCAATGCCGCCTGTTGGGATGAATTTCATTTTATTGTACGGACCGCTGATCGCTTTCAAATATGGTAAACCGCCGTTTCCTTCTGCAGGAAAAAATTTCACAACCTCAAGTCCGAGTTCAATTGCCCGCTCAACATCCGATGGTGTTGCAGTGCCAGGTGTGATCGGGATCTTATTCGCAACACAATACTCAACAACTTTAGGATTGAGTCCGGGCGAAACGATGAATTTTGAACCGGCATCGACTGCTGTTTTTACCTGATCGATATTCAAAACTGTTCCTGCACCAACAAGCATTTCGGGATATTTTTTTGATATCCTACTAATGGATTCTTTTGCAGCAGCAGTTCGAAATGTTATTTCTGCGCACGGAAGCCCACCGTCGATCAACGCTTGCGCAAGCAGTTCGGCATCGTTTGCATCATCGATGGCAATGACCGGAACTATTCCGATCAATTCTAATTGTTCAATGACAGTTTTCATTATACTGTTCTCTTATTTTAGAAAAAGCATTTTGTGAATAATGATGTTTTGATTTAAACCTTGTAGTTCCGCATAGTACAAACCGGATGACAAACTTGAAGCGTCAAATCGGAATGCGTATTTTTTGTTTGCATCTGCATTCCCCTCATAAATGACCCTTACTTGTTCACCAATACCGTTATACACGATCAGTCTAACCTGTGCACGTTGGTTAATGAAAAATTCAATATTGGTGGAAGGATTAAAAGGATTTGGATAATTTCCCAAAACACCAAACATTTCCGGTGTGAGTTTTTCATTTTTACCTTTAAAAACCGAAGTGATATTCGAAAACGGACCCACATCACTCTTTCGTACAGGACGATTCAATATCTCAGAACTAGAAAATTCATCTGCCCCGACATCAAATGGAACAATACGCGCTTGTCCATCGATATCAGTTGTGACAAAAGGATAATTTCCAACAGCAGAATCTTTTGCGATGCTCGAACCGTTAACACGCCACAAGCTATCTGTTCCGAAAATGAGTTTTGGGTCAGCAATTTTATTATTTTGCGGTAATGATATTCCAAGTGAAGTACCGTAAAATATATTCCCGTCGATTTTCATATTTATCGGCGTATCGGTATATGTGATGATTGGTGAACTAGTACTCCAGATAAGATTATTTGCAACGATACAATCAAGCGGCGGCAACGTTAATTCGCTATCTTTTCCAGCACCAATATTCATAGAATAACGATTTCCAATGAGGGTATTAAACACAACGTGCGCTCGTTTTACTTGGAAATATCTATTCAGCGGAGAGTTGGGAACTCCATTCACAATCGTGATCCCGGTTTTCATACTGGAACCATCGCTTTTTTCGATATAGTTATTATACACTTTGTGATCTTCACCGATGATGCGAATACCTCCTGAATTTGCTGCACTGTTGCAAAAGAAATAATTTCCATAGACACTGCAGCGATTTCCATGACGCAAGGTCAGCATTCCTTGGCAGCTGACGAAAACATTGTACCGATAGATATTTTCACAAGATTTACTCGAGATCACTTCAATCTCGCCATTACAACGATCGAAATAATTATACTCAACTGTCGTGTAAGAATCATTCATTGAATAATCACTTGTACCAACGCGGATCGATTCTCCTCCATTGGCTGGAACACCGCTGATATCCAACAATATTGGGCGTGGACCAAAATAGTTATGATCGATCTTGTGATAGTTTGGAATATTTGATGTTGTAAGCCAGACAACAAGCGTCGTCCCCATGTGGGTTTTATTTTCAAATGCGCAATGATCGACTCTATTAAATTGTCCGAAAAGAGAAATCCATTTATAATCTGTTGCAATACTTGCAGGGTTATAGCTTTTAATTGACGTATTTGTCAATCGGCAATAATTACTTGCTTTGCCATCGGTTCCTTGGAATTCAATCACTGCTCCGGATGCACTGTACCCATTTTCGAATTTTAATCCATCCACAACAAGATAATTTCCGGCAATTCGCAGAGTCGATGTTCCATTAAGCAGTACTGATTGATTTGACTGTGCACGGAGAAGGATCGGCGCCGACGCAATTCCCGTTGCCTTGAACACAACTGATTGATTCGTCCATGTTCCCGAACTCATCGTGATCGTATCACCTGGTGAAATCGTTGTCAGTACAGATGTTATTTGTGCTGCTGAAGACACGATGAACTCTTTTGAAATCGAAATCGATATACCTACGTTAAGAACAAGAAGAATACGAATTATGTATTTTGCCGGATCATTCATTTATACTTTACTGCCATTATTTAAAAAAATCTGTTTTTTTCAAACACTAATTAATAACTGATGTTACGCATAACTAAAAATTCTACTTATTTCGTCCCTAAAGGGACTTTCAACTTGGAAATCGTAATGAACTACAAATATTAAGCGCCTACGGCGCATTTTAAAACCCGATAATATCATTAACAAATTCTCTTGTTCTAATGTCCCGGTAGGGACAAGATATATGTAGAAGATCAAGCAAATCAATGTTCAAGTCCCGTAGGGGACGATATATTTTTTCTTTGATCAAGATGTGCGTAACATCAGTTAATAAGAATCATTATACGTGATTTTTAAAATATTATTTGAATCGTGCAACAGCAGCAAGCCGCTGCACGATTATGTCCTTATTTCATGAGAATCATTTTTTTTGTTTCAACAGCATTACCTGCACGAAGCGTATAGAAATACATACCGCTGGATAACGTTGAAGCATTAAACTGAACCGTATGCTCACCAGCTTCTTTCTTTTCATTCACCAATAATGCAACTTCTTTTCCAAGAACATCAAACACGTTTAATGTAACACTGCTTGCAACTGACAACTGATAGCTGATCGCCGTCGTTGGATTAAATGGATTCGGATAATTTTGTAATAATGAAAATGTAGTAGGTATTTCATTTTCGTTGTGAACCGATGTTGTTGAAACCAAAGAGTTTTCAGTTGTCCCGGTAACGCGTGCCAATGCAACAAGGATCGATCCACTACCCGAAATGAGGGTCACTGCGGACGTGTCGGATGTAATAAACCTCGGCAGACTATCGAGCGCCGTAGTATAAGGTGTAATCAGTGCCGGTCCAATATTATTCCACAATATTCGGTTCGAATCGGAAATTGCAACACGCAGGTTTTGGTTACCTGCTGCTACACCGTCATTCAATCCATAACTCGGAGCATACTTGTTAAAACTCATCGATGCGGCACCGCCACTTCCCTTGTTGTAACTGACTTTATAATATCTGACTGCCGAAATTTTATCAATTCCGTTCGTAAACGAACTACTTCCGGTGTTTGCATTTCCCGATACAGCTTCCACGATCACATAATGTCCCGAGGCACTTCCCCCGGTTGTTGATATGACTTTGATAGGTCTATACCCTTTAACATCACCAACAGGAAATGTTCCTGTCTTACCGGCGGAATTGGACATTCCACGTCCCAATGTACCAACGATATAACTAGAATCTGATCCATTACCAACATGGGCACTTGTGGTTGATTGAGAGATCATAATAAATTTTCCGGTGTAGACAAAACCACGTTTGAATGTCCAAATCGGATCACCAGTTGGCTGAGAAGTACTTCCGGTGGCACTATAAACATCACTTGCGAGAACTACTTTTCCAGAACCGGATTTATCAAAAAGAAATCCATTGAATTCATTTAGCGTACTTGTGTATCCACCAACCATTGTAATTGTACTGATGCCTGAGCCGGTGAGAACAACATTACACACGCTTAGTGTACTGCCAGCACTACCGCTTCGAAGATCAAAAGTTACACCGTTGTTGGTGATATCTCCTGTTATTATTAATGTATCGATTACGTCAGTTCCCGTTCGAGTCTGTACCCTGAATGATGATCCTGTAGTTACATTAAGATTACCATTGATCCTGATTATAAATGAACCAGTTTTTGAGAATTGACACGTACCGCCAACACCTTCGCCAATGGTAAGATTTGCAATTGTCGCACTTGTATCGATTGTTACAGTGTCTGCATCAGCGATAACAACCAAATCTTGAGGTCCGGGCAATACACCACCAACCCACGTTGATCCTACACTCCATTTACCTTTGACACCGGCAGATTTCACCGTCCCCGCCATTGCAGCTGTATTACATAATGCAGCGATCAGAACCGTGCACATCAAAATAATTTTAGCTTGTTTCATACGCCCTCCATGTTAATTTTGAATCTTTGTGGATTAGATTTTGAATTGGAATACTATTACTAAGAATTATTTACACAAACTGAATCTTCAGAACATAAACGCGATCTTTTACCGAACCTTCCATGCAACTCCACAGTCCTCGGAACGAGTAGGAATACGAACTCTTTTTTCGGTCGAAACTTGATCTGCGCCAACATCTCTTTTCTTTCCTCTCGGCTGACCATCAATATCATCCGTAACAAAATTGAACCATCCTGAAGCTGCGCCGACAACAACACTGTTTGATTTCGGTCTCCAAACACTATCTGCACCCAACTCCATCTCAACTTTTTTCATTTCAAAGTTCGATGTCGATGATTTAATTGACAGTTCATCGCCGTCGAAGATATTTCCTTGATACAATACATTTTGCGGAACAGTTCGTTCTTCAAGCAGCATCCCTTTTTGTGAGACAACAAGATTGTTGGCAATCGTACAATTGAACGCGGGAAGGTTTGCAGTATTATCCGAACCCATCACTCCAAAGAGAATATTATATTTATTATCCACGAACGTGTTGAACACTACAACGGCATTTTTTACCTGGAGGTATCCATTCGGTTTTGAATCCTGCACACCGTTCATCATCGGCAGTGCGGCAAATGCATTATTTCCGGTCAATCCGTTGAAATAATTATTGAACACTTTATGATCCTCTCCGATCAATCGGACACCGCCGGTATTCTTCTTTTTGTTGCCGAAAAAGTAATTACCGTACACTTGACAACGATTGCCATGACGCAATGTAAGAGTGCCTGCACATTCCACAAACGTATTGTAGCGATAGATATTCTCGCACGATTTATTGGAAATAATCTCCACTTCGCCGTCACATGAATAAAAATAATTATGTTCAACGATCGTTCTGGAAGTGAACATTGACCAATCGCTTGTCCCAATGCGGATGATCTCAGCGCCATTCTCACCATGCTCCGGGCGCGGTCCGAAATAATTATGGTCGATCAGATTATCGTTCGGCGTTTCGCCAAGCCACACTACCAGTAATGTCCCTTGGTTGTTCTTATTGATAAATGTGCAATGATCAACGCGGTTCTTCTTCCCATACATTGAAACCCATTTGTATTCAGTCGTTTTGTTTTCGGGATTATAGTCAACGATGGCGCAATTGGTAAGACGGCAATTCTCAGCAAGTTTATCCGATGCAGTTCGAAATTCGATCACATCAATTTTATCCAACATGCCGCTTTTAAAAAATAACCCATCAACAATAACGTATGTTCCGCTAAATCGTAATGTTGAAGAGCCGTTAAGGATTACAGAGCCGGCGGTCTCAGCACGCACAACAATCGGCAGTTGTTCTGTTCCATTTGCATGAATTACAATGTGCTGATCTTTCCATTCACCGTTGCTCAAAGTAATTGTATCACCTGGCATTGCATTTTTTGCCGCTTTTTTCAATGCATCTGCTGAAGAAACAAGAATATTGTTTCCATAAAGAATCTGCAAAAGCGCTATGCAACAAACAGTATAGGTTCTAAGATTTCTCATTCAATATATTTCTGATAACTGTAACTGACGTAATGCAAAACAAAAAACGATCATGGTGAGCAAGGCGCAGATTAAATTAGTAAAGTCATCCTTCGACGCATCCTTTAAAAAACAAAAGATTTTCTCAGGATGACCACTGTTTCTGTGCCGCGTCGAACCACTTTTAACTGTTTGCATAACATCAGCTGTTAATTGTTAATTGTTCACCTTTTCCCAAACGTTACTTCTTCCCAATCATCAGTTCTAAATGGCGATGCGGGAAGCCCGCTCTTGTTATACAAATTACAATTTGGATTATCCGCCCAGGCATATCGAACCGATGCAGGATTTTTTACCATTGGGTGTGATACAATGATCTCATTTCCTTTTATAACAGCATCTGCTGCGATAAATTTCTTATCACCACCGGCAATGGTAAAGCCTATGAGTTTTTCTTTGTTACTCGTAACAAGTCCGCCCTCTGCATGAGTGAATTTGAAACCAACATTATTTTTTTTGATTGTAACATCACTCACCATTGGACCGGAATATTCAATCTTCTTTCCATACGTTTTTCCAAGAGCGATCAATGCAAGCCGTGCGCCAACCGGTCGTTTATTCGTCGGATGAAGATCTTTCGGATCGCCGACATCGATCGTCACAGCCATTCCGGTGTTCGGAAGAGACAAAGTCATCAATTGTGTCTCTCGTAATTCAGCCCACCCGCTTTTTGAAGGTTCCGGCTGCCGATTAAGATTTGGCAGCTGTACATAGTAGAACGGAAAATCTCCCTGTTGCCAGACATTTCTCCAATATGTTATCAGCGCCGGAAATAATTTTCTATACTGATATGCACGGGTTGCATTTGATTCTCCTTGATACCAGATGACTCCTCGAATAGCTGTCGGAATTATCGGTGCAAGCATTCCATTGTATTGTCCCGTCGGTGTATCGCGATGGCCGGGACCGCGCGGCGCGGAAGGTTTTCGTGGGACCATTTTTCCATTTGTTACGGCTGTGAGAGAATCTGCTTTCCACTGGTCGAGAATTTTCGACATTTGTTCCTGCCATTCTTTTATGGCCCGAGGATAGTCAGCAACATCTCTGTTCCAACGAGTTAAAATTGGTGTGAAATCAGAATCTCTTTCAAGAACTTCTTTAGGAATCCATCCTTCTGCAGCTGTTCCTCCCCACGAATCGTGCACTAAACCGATCGGTACCTTCAACGATTCTTGTAGTGCTTTTCCAAAGAAATATCCAACCGCAGAAAAATCTTCGGCTTCTTTGGGTGAACAGACACTCCACGATCCCGTGCATTCAGTTTGCAATGTTTCGGAAACTACCTTCGGTACGGTAAAAAAGCGTATCATAGTGTTGGTGGCTCCCGCAAGATCGTCTTTAGCGTTGTTCGATTTTTTCAGTTCAAATGTCATGTTCGATTGACCGGAACAGATCCATACTTCACCGATCATGATATTCTGAAGATGGATCTCATTCTTTCCTCGAATGATCATGGTAAATGGTCCCCCTTCGCTCATCGAAGAAAGTCTTACCAACCATTTCCCATTACTGTCAGCGATCGTTCTAACGGATTGTGAATTGAAATCAATAGCAACAGTTTCTGCCGGAGAGGCATTACCCCAAATTGGAACCGACATTCCTCGCTGAAGAATCATATCTGAGGAAAAAATCGACGCAACTTTTACCGTTGCACTCCCGATTGAATAAAATGTTATTGTAATTATTACGATCAGTATGCTCGTTATTATTTTTCTTTTCAATCGTTCATTCATAGTTGTCATTCGTAATAGATAATTGATAATTGATAATTGATAATTGCTTTACCGCGCCATCCATCCGCCGTCAACAACAAGCACATGTCCGTTCACATAGTTCGATGCTTTGCTTGCTAAAAAGATCACAGCACCCTGCAGATCTTCCGGCGTTCCCCAAACTCCGGCGGGAATTCGATCAAGGATCGATTTCGAGCGTTCCGGATCTTCGCGCAATGCGGTTGTGTTATTCGTTGCCATATATCCCGGAGCGATCGCGTTCACATTAATGCCAAATGCGCCCCATTCATTGGCAAGTGCTTTTGTAATTTGAGCAACCGCTCCTTTGCTTGCCGCGTAGGATGGGACACGAATGCCGCCTTGAAACGCAAGCAGTGACGCCGTGCTGATGATCTTTCCTGATTTTCGTTTCAGCATATCTTTGGCAACTGCCTGCGCAAGAAAGAAGATCGTTTTGGAATTCAACATCATGACATCGTCCCAGTCTTTTTCAGTAAAATCGATCGCATTGGCTCGGCGGATAATTCCCGCATTGTTGATCAGAATATCGATCTTGCCAAATTCAGCAATTGTTTTTTCAACAACCACCGGAATAGATGACATCTCCATTAAATTCGCAACGATTGTCACTGCTTTGCGTCCGAGAGCACGCACTTTATTTGCAGTATCAGTGCTTTCAACATAATCAACAAGAACAATGTCCGCTCCGGCTGTAGCAAGTCCAAGTGCCATTCCTTGTCCAAGTCCGGTGCTGCCTCCGGTAACGATCGCTGTTTTTCCTGTGAGATCAAAAAGTGGATTCATACCATTTGTTTCCATGGGAGTGCCTTTATAATTATTTATATTATTTTGAAATGTCTATTCGTTGAATTGTTCTGCCAAAGTAATACACAGAAAATACTCCAAGCGGTACAAGCGCTGCACCCATCAAAAATACCGGAACGTAACTGACCTTGCTCAACACCGGAATCAACCATGTACTAAAGACCAACACTCCGATAACGGCGCTCATTCCGCCAATGCCCGCAACTGTTCCCACCGATTTGCCGGAATAGAAATCACTCGGCAGTGTTTGAATATTGTTGATCATCACTTGAAATCCGCAAAGGACTACCGCCATCACTACAACGGCAACAATCGGAGTTGAAGCAAATGCCGCTAAAATAAATGCGGGAAAAGTAATGAGTCCTCCGATAAGAATTGTTCGCTTCCTTGCTTTGTCGACAGTCCAGCCTTGTTTTATTTTATATCCTGAGTACCATCCTCCAACGAGACTGCCGACTGCAGCACCAAGATATGGCACCCATGCAAACATCCCGATCTGTTTCACATTGAATCCGAATTGTTCTACAAGATATATTGGCAGCCAGTTAACAAAGAGCCACCAGATCGGGTCGAGAAAGAATCTGGAAACGATCACTGACCACGTTTGCTTTTGAGAGAGAGCTTCACCCCACGTCATCGTTCGTTCATTTGTTGGAGGAGCAGTTAAGGATGGTCCTTTTAAAATATAATTTCGTTCTTCTTCGGTGATCCAAGGATGTTTGTCCGGTGTCGTTCTATAGATGATCATCCATGGTATGATCCAGATGAATCCGAGTAAACCGATGACAACAAAGGTTGCTTTCCATCCTAACATTAGATAGAGAAAAGCGATCAATGGTGCAGAGATTACAGCACCAAGCGATGCGCCCGCACCGAAGATACCTTGCGCCAATGCCCGTTCATTGTTTGGGAACCACTCAGCATTGGCTTTCGTCGCACCCGGCCAGTTACCTGCTTCACTTACTCCGAGGATTGCACGGAACAACGAGAACGACATTATACTGCGTGCCAATCCATGCATCGCACACGCCGCTGACCACACAAGTATCGAAGAAAGAAATCCAATTCTCGTACCTATCCAATCAAAAAACCGACCGGAAAGTGCTTGTCCGACCGCATACGCTATCATAAACGCCGAAACAATTGTTGCGTAGTCATCTTTCGTAAGATTAAGCTCTTTTGAAATATCGGGCCACATCACGGCAAGCGATGTTCGATCGATATAGTTTATGATCGTTGCAGTTCCAATCAATGCAATAATCCACCAACGAAGCCCTTTAACATTTTTCATTACGATGACCTTTTAAAAAATATATTATGATTTAATAAAATCTTCGCGCATGGGATTAAAAAAATCAATAAGAATACTATCTTCCAATGCAACAACACCATGTTCAGCATTTGCCGGGATGTAATAACAATCTTTTCCTTTTTGGATCTGTTTTTTTCCATCGATCTGAACTTCAAACGAACCGGACTGGATATAGGTGATCTGCAAGTGTGGATGCTTATGAAGTGTACCAATTGCTCCTTTTGAAAATTCCACATATACTGCCATTATTTGATCGTCGTACGACATGATTTTTCGTTTGATTCCTTCGGCAGGATATTCCCAATCAACCTTCGTAAAATCAGTAAAGAGTTGTTCTTTTTGTACTAGCATTGATCTATACTCCTAATTATTTTTTTGTATTGCAGCATTTCCCATCCAAGAATAAGTAATGCCGTTTGCTTTCATCGTATGCTGCTTTATATCTGAAGGTGATTCATTTGAAATCATCACAATCCTGTGCTGGCCGGACTTCATCTCGATCCTCACTACTGTTCCTTTTTCGTCCGATGCCACTATAACAATATTTTTAATAGAACTGCCTGCATCACGAGAAATCTCGTTCGTTCCATCCCATAGACCATGCGGCTCAATCACCGATGCAAAAACAGAGGATTGAGATTTTTTTCGAAAGATGATCGCTGCTTCTCTCCGCAGATTAAAGTTCGGATCGTTTGCGCCAATGCGTGTGAAGAACACTGTTGTTTGCGAATCGGCAGCACTACTGACTGAATAATATCGCTTATCAGATAACCATGAAAATTGAAACATCCCATTCGCAGTGGTTTCTGCTTCTTTCCAAAGATGTTGATAACCATTTGCAGAACCGAGAGGTTTTTGCAGATCGGTGTATGAAGCATATTTCAGATTAGATGAAATGAACTGACCCATATAATAGTATGGAAGATCGAACGTATGTTCTTTTTTTCCATCATTCCCGTCAACCTTGAAGATGTCAACGATCAACGGTTTTTGAAATGAAGATTCCTGAATCATCAGCACTGTTCTCTGCATAGTAATACCAGGATACGCAGTAGAACATTTTGCACTCATGTATTGAAAATTTTTATCAACAATAGAAAAATAATGACGATCGGCATGATTCTTTTCTGAGACGATGATCTTTCCTTGAAAATGAGTTTGTGAATCAATCGTTATCGTATTGTGTGCAATTGATTGCATCGCAAATGTTTTATTTTCCGGTAAATATCGTCCCCCATATTTCGGATCGATATTCACGAAACGAGCAGAACCATAATCTTGAAGCTGTTCTCTATTTTGGTCGTAGAATGATAACGACAGTTTATCATAATGGCCGTGAGAAAGTCCATGACCGGTATATTTCATCACGACTAGCATTTGATCATCATTCGCTCCGCTTCGCAACAATCCAATTCCTCCCTCGTCTCCGTTTGCACCATCTCGTAATTCAAGGCTCCTATATTGAAACGGAGAAATTTCTTTCTTTGAAGTAAGATCACGTGCAACTTCTATTCCGCCACGGGTCAACGAAACTGAATTCTGTTCCAGTGCAATACTGAGCAATGATCGATCGTTTTTGAATTTTTGATAAGCAATATTGAGTGCGAGGATCACTTCGGGAGAGCGATACGTTTTCTCTTTCATCGCATCATTGATCGGAATGAATTGTCCGGTTGTGTATGTCAATTGAAGTAATGCATACACTGCTCTCTTCAAAATTCCATCACGGTATTCAAAGATCTTAATGTCCGGACGATTGTTGTCTATCGCTTGTGCAAATAGATAGAATGGCATCATCGCGTAGCGCATATAGTACGCCCCTTCGGAATAGAATCCGTCCGGAGAAAACAATAACTCAAGTTGATTTAAGAAACCTCCTTGTTTATTTTTTTCCGTTCCGTACAATGCCATGCTTACCAAACCGGTGTCGCGAAGTGCAAATCCCGTCATTCCAACTGCCGCAAGCATCCATGTTCCATGATTGTGAATGCGGTTGAAGACCGATTTTTGATCAACGGTAAAAAATTTCACCATCGGTCGAAAGACATTCTCTTCGATCGTTTTCCTGTCACCTGCGGGAATTGCATCATACACACAATCATACGCTTGCGAAGTATTGACGAGCCAGACTGTTTCGTTTAGAGATTGCCAAAATATTCTTCCGGGAGATTCACTTGTTGCAGCAGGATGCGTGCCGAGCGTTGGATACAATGCAGCGTATTTGAGAAGCATTTCTTTTACAAATCGTGCATACTTTTCCTGCTTCGTTACTTGGTAAAGTATGCCGGCCATCTGCATTTCAGAATAATTCTGTTTATGCCGTTCGTGCGTATATCCTCCTGCATCCTTCGGAACGGGAACTTCGATCGGAGCCGCAAGTGCAGCATCAACTTTTGTTTTTGCTTCGGTGTATGCTTTATCGAACAACGGATATTTTCCCATCGAACTCTTTATCATTACAATATCATTCGCAGTAACGATCAGCGTTGGCCGTTGCTGTGGAAAAGTGATATTACAGATGAAGAGAAGTGTGAAGGAAATATGCTTCATTGTTACGCGAAAAATAATCCGCCGTTAATTTGTATTGTTTCACCATTAATAAATGAAGATTTTTCGCCTGCAAGAAAAACCACCAGATCGGCAACTTCATGCGCCTCTCCCTCGCGGCCAAGCGGTGTCATGCCGGCAACTTTTTGACGGACTTCCGGCTTCGTGAATGTATTGTGGAATGTAGTATTGATCATTCCCGGCGAAACCGCATTAACGCGTATTTTTCTCGATCCAAGTTCTTTTGCTAATCCGCGGGTGAACGTAAGAACTCCGGCTTTTGCCGTTGCATATGCAATTGCTCCTGGTCCGCCGCCATCGTGAACTGCTACGGTTGAAAAATTGATGATCGCTCCGCCGTCATTCAAAAACGGAATCGCTGCCTTTGTTACAAAGAATACACTCTTAAGATTCACGTTCATCACTGCATCCCAAAATGATTCTTCCATTTCTACGATCGTATGGCGTCCCATTAACCCCCCGGCAACATTCACAAGAATGTCGATCTTCTCACCAAATACTTTTCGTGCTTCCGAAACAAGATTTTGCGCATCAGCAAATTTTGTCATATCACCTTGAACAGCAACCGCTTTCCCGCCTGACGCTTTGATTGTGCTGACAGTCTCTTCCGCGTCGCTTTTATTATCATAATAATTGACGACCACAGAAGCGCCTTGTTCTGCGAGTTTTAATGATACTTGTCTTCCAATGTCGCGCGCGCCGCCGGTGATGATAGCAACTTTATTTTTCAAATCTTCCATTATAGTTCCTCTTCTTTCTTCTTATCAAAATGATTCAAATTGATTAAACTTCTATTATCTCAAATGCTTAAATACTTTTCAGGAAATTTGTATGTTGCCGAATAGATCATTTAATTTTTTATTTTACATTTTTTCAAAAAACATCTGATAGATATAACATATCATACAGGATACCCAAGAAGAAAATAATTATTTCTCTTCTTGAACACGCAACATTTCTTCTGCGTGTTCAGCAGCTTTCAATAGATGCTGCTCCATTGCCAAACGAGCACCCTCAACATTTTGCGCAACAATTTCTTGTAAAATTTTTCCATGCCATAGTGTTGCGGACTCTTTGGCAACTTTTTCTCCAACAATTTTGTAAATGGATAATTTAATCTCGGGCATTAGTCGATGAATAGGGTCCAACAACATCGGCATAATTGTATTTTGCGATGCCTTTGCAATATCGAGATGAAATAATGCATCAAGAGAAGCTAGTTTTAAATGATCGTCTCCGCAATTCTCTAAATCTTGCATATTTTTTTTCAACCGATCGATATCTTCTTCGGTCCTATTCTTTGCAGCTTCAGCCGCAATTGCCGGTTCAATGATCTGGCGTGCACGGATGACATCACGTACATAATTGTGTTCACCTTTCATTTGCAATAGCATATGAAGTGGACGAGTTACCGCATCAGCTGAGGGACCTTTGACATAGATCCCCTTTCCCTTGATAATGGTTACAAGATCACGAGCACTAAGCATCCGTAATGCTTCACGCAATGCTGTGCGACTCACTCCAAATTGTTCACACAATTCACTTTCGGAAGGAAGTTTATTTCCTTTAATTATTTTCTTTGATCTGATTGCCTCTTCTATACTGCCGGCAACTGTCTTACTAAGCAACTCTCTGTTTTCAACTAGTTTAAAAATGATAGTATTCCTTTATAAATTGAATAAAAACCTGTAACATGTCATACAAGTTGTTTCAAAAATACAACTCAATATGTTAGAAGTCAAGGAAAATTTAGATTCACTTCGATTGTCAATTCAATTTCAACAGTGATTTTACTCGAATAGAATCTCTTTTTACAAATTCGTTGTTGCCATTTAGTTTATTAACTTTTATTCGATACTTAAATATTCTTGATTCTTTTGGATCGAGCAATTCAGCTTTAGAAAACCATTTCATACTTTCATCAATCTTACCTTCAAGACCCATGATATATGCAAAAAACGTTATCGCTATTGTATTGATACTATCCTTCTTCATAACGTATTCTAAATAGCTCTTTACTTCATTGTTTTTTTTGTTTTGGATTAATAGAATAGATTTCAAGAGAATATTTGAATGAGAAGTTGATTCGATTTTTATTTCCTTTTTCATAAAGATCTTTTGCGTCATTCCACCATTCTTCTTGAATAGCTATTTGCCATATTACAATATCGTAACGCATCTTTTGTTGGATATTTTTTCTATAATTAATAAGTTTACGTTTGGGGTAAAGGGAAGAATGTTGAAAGGGATAAATTAGATTCTTGGTAGTTTACACCTAAAGATATTTTGAGACAATGTAAACTAATTATTTTATATTATATGTTTTAGTTACACATAATTACTTAGACTAAATATAAATAAAAAGCGGATTAGTATTTCTCTTTACTATCCCGCTTTTAAATAAATAATTATCTTTTTAATTTTATTGACGTTTTAATATTTTCATCAATTACACCTTCACTATTTTTATCGTTTGGATCGACCAAAACACCATTTTTATTTTTAAACCAATTTGCTGAACTAATTCGTAATGTTGTTTTCACATCGGCGGTATCTTTACTTATCGTCAATAATGGATTTATATCAATTTTTTGTTTTGCATCAATTTTTGAACGGTATGTAAAGGATGAATCTTTTCCGTTCAATCGAACCGTTCCTGAAATGATAACACTATATTTTTCGTCTTTAAGAAAATCAGCAAATTGAGCTGAATCCGTTCTCCCTAAAAGTGTTTTTGTTTCTATCCTGTGAACATCAAATTCAATTCGTTTATATGAACCATATGGTGCTTCTGATACAGCGATATTTTGTTCAACCCCATTCATATTAATATCTAATATAAATGCAGCAGTTTTGAAATTCAAACTATCTTCGTTAGCACTCTTAAATTTTAAGTCTTTAATAACAAACCGTGCTCGTGATATTATTATAGTATCCACACCTGATACTGAAGTTGACTTACCTAAGCTCGAGGTCGTATAAGAAGAATTAAGTGATAATGTTCCTTTTGTTGAAGGTACAATTGATGATGATTCTTCTTTCGTACAGGCACCAATTAATAGTGATAAAATAATAATAGATAGAGTAAAATATTTATTGGACATTTTGTGGCCTTTCATAATGATTAGTAGTTGGAATAATATATACTATACGTTTTAAATTAGATGTTACCTGAATCACATCCTTTTGACGTACAATATTTTCCGTAAGCTATTAAAAACTCATTGAAGATTTTGTGAAGAGTAGGACACAAGCGCAATAGTGGAAGAATATGGTGAGAGTTTGAAGACAAAACAATATCTATTATTATTTTCTTGCTGTAGACCAATCGTGTAATAAAATTGGTTTTATTATTTTTGTAAACTCACCATATGCAGCTTCTTTAAAGTGAAGCTGATCATCAAGATATAGTTCCAATCGCGGACTCCCCGTCGAATCAAACAGTACCGGATTGACATCGATATATTTTCTCCGCAGTGATTTTGAACAATATTCCTTGATAATTGCATTCGCTGAATCTATTGCTCCCCATTTGGCTTTTCTTGCCGGCGAGCGATTAATTGATACAAAATATATCGTTGTAGAAGGCAATCGTTCTTCAACTCGTTCAAAAAACATTGTAATATTGGATACGATAATGTTCACCGGAACCGAACCTCCTGCATCGTTACTTCCACAATAGTAGACAATAATTTTTGGATTATATGGAAAAACAATTTTGTCCATAAAGTACAACACTTCATGGGTGCGCGATCCGCCAAAAGCACGATTGAATACCGGAAGAGGTTTCATATCTTCAGTTAGATTTTCCCACCGCCTAAATATACTGCTCCCGATAAATTCAATAGCTTTCTCCGGAGGAGGTTTTAATGAATCTTCTTTTATGAATGTATCGATTGCAGACTGATATCGGGTATTATTATTTTGCTTCGTTGAATCTTGTGAGATAGTAAATTGAAATACCCCACTAGAGATCAACAGGATGTAAAATAAATAATATATCTTTGTAGTTCTCATATGATAAATTTTTCTCTAAGCTGAATTACCGTTTAATTCGTGCACTTCCCCCTTTTGCAACATGCTGCAGCTCTTCAAGTGTTATCATACTCGAATCACCGCGTGTCGTCATCAGCATTGCGCCGTGTGCCACACCGAGATTTACACATTCTTGTGGAGATTTGTTGTTCAAAAATCCGTATGTAAATCCCGAAGCAAATCCGTCTCCACCGCCGACTCTGTCTTCAATTTCCAATGCGGGCATATTTAATCCGTAGAAGAATGTTCCTTCTGTCCACATGATCGCAGACCAATCATTGATCCCTGCTGTTTTCACACCGCGAAGTGTTGTACCCACGACCTTTACATTTGGGAAATCTTTGACAACTTTTTTTACCATATTTTCAAACGCAGTTGTATCAAGTTCTCCTTTTTCGATATCAACTCCTTCAACTTCATATCCCAATACTTTTTGAAAATCTTCTTCGTTTCCGATCAAACAATCGATATAGGGAACAAGCGGTTTTGTTGTTTCAATTGCTTCTTTACTGCTCCATAGTTTTGAACGGAAATTAAGATCGTACGATACGATCGTTCCTGCTTCGTGCGCTGCTTTCACTGCTTCGGCAACGACCAATCGTGTTGATTCTGAAAGAGCGGAAAATATTCCGCCGGTATGAAACCACCGAACACCTTTTTCAATAAATAATTTTTTCCAGTCAACTTCTCCCGGTTTAATTCCGGCTGTTGCAGAATACGCTCTATCGTACAGAGTAACAGACGCTCTCGGACCAAATCCTACTTCTGTAAAATTCAATCCGATCCTGTCTTTTTTTCCCATTCCGTCATATTTTCTGGTAACTGCAAAGTCAACATTCACTCCAACTCCGCGTGCGTGATTTTTAACGATCGCTCCCATTGGAGAATCATTGAGTCCGCCAACCCAGCCGGTGCGCAATCCTAAACGAGATAATGCATAGGAAACATTGTATTCTCCTCCCCCGACCCAAACTTCAAGAGTCGGAGAGAATTCAACTCGTTGATGACCGGGCGGACTTAAACGGATCATTGTTTCACCAAGCGATACTAGATCAAATGCTGTTTCAGACACAGATTTTATTTTAAGTGACATACTCATATTTTTAATTGTTTGAAATCAGTGTGATTTTTTTACTTTGTAATCATCATGCTAACTTTTCTTCAAAATTTACAGGATCCATATTTGGGACTAGCAAGTGAATGATTAACAGAGCTATCAAATACATTGAACCAGCAATAACGAACACGATCAGATAACTTCCTGTCCATTCCAAAACGTAACCGACAACTTTTGCAATAACCATTCCTCCAACAGCACCTGCCATCCCGCCGATTCCAACAACGGAACCGACTGCACGACGCGGAAACATATCTGAAGCAAGTGTAAAAATATTTGCAGACCATCCCTGATGAGCTGCGGCGGCTAAACTAACAAGTGCGACTGCTGCCCAAACATTGCTGACAACCGAAGCGAACATGATTGGCACAACCGAAATTGCACAAATCAGCATTGTAATCTTTCGAGCTTTATTAACAGTCCATCCCTTTTTAATGAAGTGTGATGAGAGCCATCCTCCTCCAATACTGCCAATGTCCGCAACAAGATAAATAACAACAAGCGGAAGACCAACCGTCAACAGAGTGATCCCGTGGCTCTTGTTCAGAAAATCCGGAACCCAAAACAGATACACCCACCAGATTGGATCTGTCATAAATTTGCCGATAGCAAAAGCCCACGTTTGTCGATGCGGAAAAAGTTTCCGCCATTTTATCTTTGTTGCCGTATCGGGTGGATCACTTTGGATATATGCTAACTCCTCTTTTGTCACTTTCGGATGTTCATTTGGATGATCATAAAGGAGCCACCAGAAACCAAGCCAGATAAATCCTATTATTCCTGTTACGATGAAGGCTTCCTGCCATCCATACATAATTGTTATCCACGGAACGACGATCGGTGCAACAACGGCACCAACGTTGCTGCCCGCATTGAATATCCCTGTAGCAAACGCCCGTTCCTTTTTGGGAAACCATTCGGCAATTGTTTTTATCGCTGCCGGGAAATTACCTGCCTCACCGAGTCCGAGTGCGAAACGAGCAGCAGCAAACCCGGTAACGGTCCGTGCCAGTGCGTGTGCCATTGCAGCAATACTCCAAAAGATAATCGCCAGAGAAAATCCTTTTTTTGTTCCAAGCCAATCCATCAATCTTCCAATGAACAATAGTCCGATTGCATAAGCAAATTGAAATGATAGAACAATGTTGCTGTAATCGATCTCGTTCCAGTTCATTTCATGTGCAAGTGTCGGTTTTAATATTCCAATGATCTGACGATCGATATAGTTTATTGTTGTAGCGAAGAAAAGAAGAGCTACAATCGCCCATCGGTATTTCCCGATTTTTAATTTTCCTTGTTCCATACTGTCCTTTAAAAAATGAATGAGAAAATATATATCAATGATAGGATTAACTTTTAATTATTGCGAGAGACTATAGCTTTTCATCTTTCTGATATTTGTTAATGATATATTTAGAGAGAAACGGGATTGAAATGATCTGAACAATTGCTGCAGCAAGTCCCGGTAATAGTGCACCCTTGAAATATTCCAAATCAGAGATCGATGCACTGTTCGTTAGAACCACAAATAAAATGAACACCATTCTTCCTATCACGATCGATGCACCGATGGAAGCAAAAGAGTTGATATTGAATTTTTGGCGAAGCATTCCGGCAATAAATCCATAGGCAAATAGTTCCGCTGTCATTGAAGGGAGAATATTGGGAAGCGGAAAGCCGGACAATAAATAGCTCATCAGTGGTGCTAATACTCCTGTGATCGCACCGGCACGCCAACCATAAATTACACCTGCTAGTATAACAGGCCAATGCATCGGTAAAACATATCTGATCGGTGCATGAATTACGTGAGCAATAATAGGTAATACTAATGCAGAAGAGATAAATAGTGCCTGAACGTACACTGCGTTCAATCCGTTAAATGGCAATGTGTTGCTCGTGTATGTTGATGGATATGTTTCTGAATTTGACATATGGTGTTTTCCCTTTTTATGAATTTTCAGAATGAAATTATTATTTTAATTTTTCGGTTCAAAAATTAAAATAATTCTTTGCGTTAGAATAACAGATATCTGAGACCATACCCCCTATCAGCGTCAGGTCGTTTGGAAGTAACCCTATCTCAATATCATTGCCAAGCATATTACATAAAATTCTTCTAAAATATTCATGACGGGAGAATGAGAGAAAACTGCGCGAGTCCGTTAACATTCCCACAAATTGGCTGAGCAATCCCATATTAGACAGTGAATTGATCTGTTTTTCAATGCCATCCTTTTGATCGAGAAACCACCATGCACTGCCATATTGAATTTTTCCTGCCGAACTACCATCTTGAAAACAACCGATCATTGCAGCGAACATATCATTGTCGCGCGGATTGATATTATAGATGATCGTCTTTGCTAAATTATTATGTTCATCTAATCGCGAAAGTAACTTTGCTAACGGTTTTGCAATTTCGTGTTCACCAATGGTGTCAAATCCCATATCTGGACCAAGTGTTCTATACATCCGTGCATTAACATTTCGCAAAGGACCAATATGATATTGTTGAGTCCATCCTTTTTCAGATCCCATACATCCAAATTCAAATAGCATTGCAGATTTGAATTGACGAATCTCCAACGGCGACAATGGAACTCCTGACATTGCATTGGAAAAGATCTTTACTATTTCTGTTTCGGAATAATCTTCTGCATACGCGGTTTCTAAACCGTGATCAGATAATCGGCAGCCGGAATCGTGAAAATATTGGTAGCGATTGCGAATTGCATCAATGAAATTATTATATGTCATAATTTCAATAGTGGTTACTGTCCCAAGTTTTTTCACCCACGCTTTAAATGCATCGAGATTTTCAACTGCCATTGCTTTGTCCGGACGAAACGTTGGCAACACTTTTATGTCAAAATTCTTTATTGATGCAATTGATTTATGATATTCTAAGGAATCAGTCGGATCGTCGGTTGTGCATAACACTTGAATATTGGAGTTCTTTAACAGTGTTCTGCAAGAAAAATCCTTGGAAGATATAATTTCCGTAGTTCGATCCCAAATACTCTCCGCCGTTGAATCATTCAGAATTACATCATCAATACCGAACGATTTTTTCAACTCCATGTGCGTCCAATGATATAAAGGATTGCGCAATGTCTTTGGAACAGTCTTTGCCCACGCAAGAAATTTTTCTTTATCGGATGCGCTGCCGGTGATGTATTTCTCATCAACCCCATTCGCACGCATTGCACGCCATTTGTAATGATCACCATTCAACCAAAGTTGAGAAATATTATCCCACCGTTTATCTTCGGCAATCTCCTGCGGCGGAAGGTGATTGTGATAATCAATGATCGGCTGCTGTTCTGCAAACTGATGATACAGTTTGGTCGAAGTCGCATTGGTAAGAAGAAAATTTTCGGTAATAAAAGAATTCACAATTTTATCCTGCAGTACAGTTAACTTTTATATCGTTGGTTACTATTATCAATGGAATTGAAACCCCAAACTGGACAATGTCTCATCAATAATATTTGGTGATCCAGTAACATTGGTGTTGAAAAATTCTCTCCGAATAGGATACTCAGAACGTAATCGTCGAAAATATAATCGCCGCTCAGGTTCGGCAAGTGGGATCGATTTTCGTAATGCTGTATCATCATTTTCAATGTCATAACATTGGCGAATGACATTTTGTATGTTTTTTTCTTTGTCATTCACCGCAGCATCCACGACAATATTCTTGCGAGGAGACTCTACCGTATTCATTTGAGGAGACCATAACACCGGCTGATTGAATAGCTGACAAGCATCATCATATAACATCTTTACTGCCGAAACTTTACCATCATAAGAATATCCGGCAATATGCGGTGTGCCAATGTCAACGTTGTTTAATAATTCTATGTCGATCAACGGCTCATTTTCCCACACATCAAGCACCGCTCCCGATAGATGATGCGTATCGAGAGCAAGTTTCAAGGCAATGCCGTCAATAACCGGGCCACGTGAAGTATTAATCAGCACTGACCCTTTTTTCATTCTGGAAATTCGCTCCTTCGAAAAAAGATGAAACGTAGGGTCATCACCTGTTTTTGTCAGTGGAACGTGTAGGGTAATGAAATCGCAATCCATCAGAGAGTCAAGTGGAAGAAAAGAGGAACTTCCTGTTCTTCGCGCCAATGGTGGATCGTTTTGAAGAACAGTCATTCCCAACGCTGTTGCATATCGAACAACTTTTGATCCGACATTGCCAACACCAATAACACCAATTGACTTGCCTTGCAACGAAAATGATTTTTTTTGTGAAATGTTTAGAAGTGCCGCAACAACATATTCGGCAACAGAATTGGCGTTTGAACCAGGAGCACTTACAAATGTTCTTGAGGTTGATTTTAGATATTCAATGTCAACATGATCCGTTCCTATCGTTGCACTGCCGACAAATCGCACGACGCTGCCTTCAAGAAGTTCCTTCGTAACTTTCGTTTCTGAACGGATGATGAGTATCTCAGCATTGTGTACTGCTTCTTTGGTTATTGCTGATGTTGGTAACGCATGAACGTCACCAAACTGCTGGAATGCTTCTGCAACACAAGGATTATTTTTATCAACAACGATTTTCATTTAAAGAAGTAAGTTTTACTATCGATTATTCATTTATACCGTTAAAGCTGTCACTTTACTCCGACAAGAATACTGGCGGAGTAAAGTGATGTTACAATCGATCGACTACGCAATGTATGTCGATGATGCCGTATCTCCGCCTCGTCCAGTCCAGTTCGTATGGAAGAACTCTCCGCGCGGTTTATCAATTCGTTCATACGTATGCGCACCAAAATAATCACGCTGAGCCTGAAGTAAGTTAGCCGGCAGATTCTTATGTCGATAACCATCATAGAATGCCAATGAAGAACTCATTGATGGAACCGGAATTCCCATCATCGTTGCGGTGGCAACAACTTTTCGCCATGAATCCTGATAATTCTTCATCACTTTTTGGAAATATGAATCGAGGAGCAAGTTGATCAACTCTGGATTCTTGTCGTATGCTTCCTTGATCTTTCCCAAGAATGTGCTGCGGATGATACAGCCGCCGCGCCATAACAACGCAATACCGCCGTAATTGAGATCCCACTTATATTCTTTTGCTGCCTCTCTCATTAACATATATCCTTGTGCATACGAAGTAAGTTTGGAAGCATACATCGCTTTGCGGATATCTTCAACAAATGCTTTTTTACCGGCAATAGTTTTTTTCTTTCCCGGTCCTTTTAAGATCTTGGACGCAATGACTCTTTCATCTTTTACGGCGGAGAGACAACGTGCAAAAACTGCTTCGGAAACCATCGTCATAGGAATACCAAGATCAAGTGCGGAGACGCTTGTCCATTTTCCCGTTCCTTTTTGTCCGGCTGTGTCAAGAATTAGATCAACGGTATATTTTTTCTCTTCATTTTTGTATCCAAGAATGTCACGGGTTATTTCGATCAAATACGAACTAAGTTCTCCCTCATTCCACTTTGCAAATTCTTCGTGCATTTCTTTATTGGACATTCCAAGTCCTTCTTTCATCACTTGATAACATTCACAAATTAGCTGCATATCACCATACTCAATTCCATTGTGAACCATTTTCACAAAATGACCTGCTCCGTCATTGCCGACCCAATCGCAGCATGGTGTACCGTCATCAACTTTTGCAGAAATTGCCTGGAAGATCGGTTTCACAGCAGGCCATGCTGCAGCAGAACCGCCGGGCATAATGGATGGACCTTTAAGTGCTCCTTCTTCACCGCCGGAAACTCCCGTACCGATAAATAAGAAACCTTTGCTTTCCAGATACTTTGTTCTTCTGATGGAATCAGGGAAGTGTGAATTTCCACCATCGATGATAATATCGCCTGGGTCGAGAAAGGGAATCAATTGTTCAATAAATTCATCAACTGCTTTGCCTGCTTTAACCATCAGCATAACTTTACGAGGACGTTTCAGTGCTGCAACTAATTCTTTTATGGTATGTGGTCCGATAAATTTCTTTCCTGCTCCTCGTCCCTGTACGAATTTGTCTACTTTTTCCGTTGTTCGGTTATAGACCGCAACAGTATATCCACGGCTTTCGATGTTGAGCACAAGATTCTCACCCATAACCGCTAAACCGACTAACCCTATATCACCTTTTTGTTCCATATTATTCTTCCTTTATTTTTTTTGAAAAAAAACGATTATTTGAAACATTCTTTATAAGCCCACAAACCCAAAGCAGGATTTGAAATGTAGAAGATTTTTTCACCGCCCGGCAGTGTATTAAAACCATCGGTGAGTTTTTCCGGTTGATACTTCCTTGTCATATCATTCAAATCAGAATATTTGAAGTTTACACTTTCAATTTCTTGTTTTGTTAAATGGCCAGGACAATAGGTAATCGAAAAGCGGTCTTCCGATGAACCGTGGATCAAATGCGCTGCTGCTGAAAGATTATTCTGCAGGTCTTCATTCTTTTTAACGAAATCTAATACCTCAGGAGTTTTAACATATCCATATTTTCTGATCAATTTGTCGATAGTTGGATCTTCTCCGAATTCTTTCAATCCTGGAGCTATAACAATTAATTCACCGCCGTCGGCGATAGCCATGCGAGTCCGATAAATACTTTTATTCCCAAGCCATGTCGATTTGAATTCATGCGGATCAAGATAGACGACAACTTTATCTAACTGTTGGTCCAGCATGACAAAATTCACCTCGAGAGATAATTTTGATGCCAACAGAAAACACTCAACATCATCGCCGATATATAAACCGCGAACAACTAATTTCCCTGTTTCATCTTTCCCAACTACTGTCTGGATATAAATAATCGGCAGATGTTTTGCAAAATTATCTGAGGCGTAATTGAGGACTCGTCGAACGGGTGTATCCGCCCTTCCCATGATTCGTTCCATACCATACGCTGCACCGAGGAAATGACTTTTATTGATCCCTTCCGATCCGCCCGTACCTACAAAAATATTTTTATTATAATTTGCCATGCCGACAACTTCGTGCGGAACAACTTGCCCGATTGAATAGATCACATCGTAATTACCTTCCACCAATTCTTTATCGACTTGTGCCAGCCAGGGATATTGTACTTTGTGTTCAGATACTTCATCAACAAACTCTGCAGGTACTTCTCCTAAAGTTATAAGACCGTTTCTCCAATCATGGACTTTAAACAATTCCTGTGGAATGGTGGGAAACATATGTTCGATTTGAGAAGATGTCATTGGCGAGTGTGTACCAAGCGCAGGAAGAACTGCTTTAAGACGATCTTGATAATATTGATAGGTAAATACAGTCAGCGGACCGGCATACGAATGAAACCGTGTTGCATCCGGTGGAATCGCGAGCGCTCGTTTTACATTTCCGATTTTTTCAAATACAGAATAGAGTGCACTGCGCAAATCTTCATCCGATAAAACTGTACTGCTTGAACCTTGTGAGTAATACAACATTTCGACACACTCCTATTTCACATTGAACTGACAAAAAAATTAACGTTGAATTCGAGCCGATCCGCCTTGTGCAAATGCACGAACTTGATCTACTGTTACCATCGTTGTATCTCCCGGTGTCGTTGTCAGCATCGCTCCATGCGCCCAGCCAAGTCTAACCGCATTTTCCGGAGACTCACCTGATAAGAGCCCATAGAAAAATCCTGCCGCGTAGCCATCACCGCCGCCAACACGGTCAATCACATCAAGTTCACATGTTGGTGAAACATACGTCTTCCCATCTATCCATGCAACCGCAGCCCAGCTATGCCGATTGGTTGAATGTACTTCCCGTAATGTTGTGGCAACCGCTTTTACATTCGGATATTTTTTGACAACAGCTTCAATCATTTTAAAAAATGCAGTCGGATCAAGGTCAGACTTTGACTCAACATCCTGTCCGGGCATTCCTAAACCTTTTTGCAGGTCTTCTTCGTTTCCAACCAATACATCAACATTCTCTACAATTCCATTGATTACTTCGGCAGCTTTTTTCTCGCCTCCCCAAATATTCCAAAGTTTTGCACGATAATTCAAATCAAAACTCGTCACAGCACCGGCTTTCTTGGCTGCCTTCATCCCTTCAATGATCAATTGACCTGTGGTTTCGGAAAGTGCTGAGAAAATTCCACCACTATGGAACCAGCGAACACCCCCTGCGAAAATTTCATCCCAATTAAAATCACCCGGCTTAAGTTGAGCACCTGCTTCATTTGATCGGTTGTAGAACACCACCGGAGGACGAACTCCATGTCCCTGATCGCTGAACACCGTAGCCATATTGGGACCATTAACACCGTTGTGCTTAAACCGTTTATAAAATGGTTTCACACCCATCGCCCTTACACGCTCAGCAATCAATTCACCGACCGGATAATCGACCATAGCAGATGCGATACCGGTTTTCAAACCAAAGCAATCGGATAAATTTGCTGCTACATTAAACTCACCGCCGCTGACATGAATTGCACATGACGTTGCTTTTCGAAAAGGAATAATGCCGGGATCGAGACGGTGGACCAATGCACCTAACGATACAAGATCCAAAGCACCTTCTTTTTTTATATTCAAACTGCTCATTGTTTACTCCTATGTTTGGGGATGTGAAAATATATTCTATTAAAAATTTAAACTACGTTGAATTCCTAACTCAAGACCGCGTAATTCAGCCAAGCCACGCAGTCTGCCTATCGCTGAATATCCTGGAAACGCCTTTTTATGCAGATCATCAAGCATCTGATGCCCATGGTCAGGCCGCATAGGAATTGATTTTTTTCGGGTATGCATCATTGTAACAAGTTCTTTTATTGCCGTATACATATCTACATCGCCATCAAGATGATTATCTTCAAAAAAATCTCCTTCGCCGTTTCGCTTTGTATTGCGAAGATGAACATAATTTATTCTTTCTGCAAATTGACGGATCATCTGCGGAATATCATTTTCTTTTCGGACACCAAATGATCCGGTGCAAAAACACAGACCATTATGGTTGGAAGGAATCTCTTCGAATATTTTTTTGAGATGAGCTTCAGTACTTACTACTCTAGGCAATCCAAAGACATGAAACGGTGGATCGTCAGGATGGATAACCAAGTGAACGCCGCATTCTTCGGCAACAGGAACAATCTGTTTCAAAAAATACAATAGGTTGTTTTGTAATTGATCTGCATCGATGTTAGAATATTTCTCTATCTCAAGTTTAAAATTATCAAGCGTAAAACTTTCTTCACTCCCGGGCAATCCTGCAATGATATTTCGTTCCAAACGATATTTTTCTTCGCTTGTTAAGGAATCAAATTTCATTTTTGCTTTTTGGATCATGATGGCAGAATAATCCTTTTCTGCATTCATTCGTTGCAGGATGAAAACATCGAACGCAACATAGGCTGCCATTTCAAACCGCAGTGCTGTCGATCCATCTTTTACGACATACGCAAGATCGGTTCTCGTCCAATCGAGCAGCGGCATAAAATTATAGGTAATGATCTTAATACCGCATTGGGCAAGATTTCGAATAGTATTTTTGTAGGCTTCTATATACTCCAGGTAATTTTCTTGTTGAGTCTTGATATTTTCATGAACCGGTACACTTTCTACAACTTCCCAAGATAAACCTGCTTTTTCTATTTTGACTTTCCTCTTATTGATAGCCTCAATCGTCCACTCTACCCCGTTATGGATGTGGTGCAAAGCGGTTACCACTCCGGTACAGCCT
This sequence comes from uncultured Chitinophagaceae bacterium, assembly GCA_964355925.1. Lineage (GTDB taxonomy): Bacteria > Bacteroidota > Ignavibacteria > UBA10030 > UBA8401 > UBA8401. The sequence goes on along the minus strand of CAYHFN010000025.1, from coordinate 7,905 downwards.
GCTTGTTTAATATCCATAAGTGAAACCGGATCGTGAGGACCAAACCAGCGCATTGTCTGCTGCATTCGATATGGGATATTTTGGTACGAAGGATTCTTAATGCTCATCTAACCTAAACCCCCGCATACACATTAAATCCGCCATCAACCGGAATAACAACACCTGTTACAAACTTTGAAAGATCGGAGGTCAAATATAAAAGCGTCCCAATCAATTCATCTGGTTCGCCGAATCTTCCCATTGGTGTATTGTCGATGATCTTATTCCCACGAGCGGTGAGCTTCCCGGTCTCTTTGTCGGTAAGCAGAAATCGATTTTGATCCGTAAGGAAGAATCCCGGTGCGATCGCATTTACACGGATATCAAGCTTTGCAAAATGTACTGCAAGCCATTCGGTTAAATTATTGATGCTTGCCTTTGCCGCAGAGTACGCAGGTATTTTGGTGAGCGGATGAAATGAATTCATTGAGGAAATATTGATGATGTTTCCACCTCGACCGGTCATATCTTCCGCAAAGACCATCGTTGGCAGGACCGTTCCCAAAAAATTCAGATCGAATACTTTTCTGAATCCTTCAATATCTAGTCCAAAAAACCCTTTAGAAAGATCTCCCAGCAAATCTTTCGTCATGAACTCCACTTGAGTTGTTGCTGTCGGTGAATTTCCCCCGGCTCCATTAACAAGGATATCGATTTTTCCAAGTTTTTCGTTGATCTGTTTTTTCGCTTCAATCAAGGTTGCCTTATCCAAAACATTGCCGAACACACCGATGGTTGTTGCTCCTGTTTTTTCTGCAACCAACTTTGCAACTTCATCCGCTTTTTCTTTCACAAAATCAACAATAGCAATTTTTACTCCAGCATTTCCCAATCCAATTGCTAGCGATGTTCCAATTATTCCGCCACCACCAGTGATGATGCAAACTTTTCCTTGAAGACCATCCAGTGTATATTTCATATTATTTTTCCATTCTATACAAATTAAAAACTGTTATTTCGTAGCATAATAAAGTAAACATTGACCTCAATATTTAGTATTAAACGGTATATTACCTGTAATGTACACGATAATTACACAAAGATACTTTGTTGACCCGTAAACATTGACCTTTTTACAACAAATCGGAAGAAAATAATCTTAGATGGTTCTGTGAAGTTCCAAATATTTTTCTGCAGGGTTCAGATATATGATGAGTTAATATTATGAATTATGCCGTTGAGAACAAACAATCGAATCTTCCTTTTTCAATTTATTGAATTCCTTTTTTCCCACTCTGCGTATTTCTTTAAGACACTTCCAGTTCATAATTATTGCTGTCGGTAATATCACACCAACCGCGAGGACAAACGTAATCAACCCAGCCTTCAAAATAGCAATTGGAGTGATAATACATTCCATTCTCTGAATTCCATAAACTGACTGTATCGCCGCCATCGCCAATCACATTACAATGGAGGAGAATGATCCGTGTTCCTTTCCCCAATATTGCAAACTGATGATCATGATCTCCATACAAAGATCCATAATTATTATGAATCGTAATATTTGCAATTGTAAGATCAGTTACAGTAGAATCGATATTGACCGTTGAAGAACCCCAATCTTTCGAGTTGTTTTTCAACCAATTCTTACGAAGTTCGTCTTATACAATGCGTGTAATGTCTTGATGTTCACCGACAATTGAGATATAACTTTGGGTAACCAATAGTTTTTTCGTTATACACACCATTCTTTACAAGAATGATGATATGCTTTGAGTTATTTCTTGGAATGGAATTTAAAACAGATTGAATTGAGTTGAAATTCCCGGTGCCATCCTTTGCTACGAAAATATCTGCTCGCTCACCGAACACTAATGTAGTTACCACAACACGGAGAAATACAAAAAGATTTTTTTTCATTCTAACAGATTACATCACGTAAATAATAATTTGAAAAGATAAATCCGCTATGCCTTGCCAACTTTGTCATTTTTCATGATACACGTATCACCAAAGATCAAGTTTGTAGGAAGTTTGATATGTTTCGGTTGGAATAATTCTGCGTTCCGTATATTCTCTAACATCAACTCAACAGCTGCTCTTCCCATTGTGCTTGCCGGTTGATCCACTATCGTCATCTTCGGAGTAAGAAATTGATTTACACCGCCATTACCGAAACAAATGATATCAAAATCTTTCGGGATCTTTAATCCGAGTTCTTGAGCGGCCCTATAAATACCAAGTGCTATCGGAAAACTTACTGCGAGAATAAATTCCGGTAAGTTGCCGGAACTATATAACTTCATGAATCCTTTATACCCATCCAGTTCACTAAATCCACCAAGAATAATCCGCTCCGGATAAATAGGAAGTTTATATTTTTTCAGAGTATCCTTAAATCCCGTTAATCGATCCCGACCAATACTAGTGTGTTGAAATCCACCGATTGTACCTAGCCGCTTATATCCGACTTTTATCGCTTGCTCTGTTGCCAACGATGCACCGGTATAATCATCGGTAACAACGGAATTGAACTCTTTCAACGGAATGATACGATCAATAAATGTAATCGGAAGCCCCATCTTTCGTATCGTGTCGAAGATCGTATAGTCGATGGTGTTTTCAGTGACAGAGATGATTAATCCATCAACACGCATTGAAAGAAGAGTTTGAATATGGAGCATTTCCCGTTCAGGATTCTCCTGCGACACCATGAGAATGATCTCATACCCATTTTCAAAAGCGGCATCATAAATGGATTCGATCACCGTTGAAAAGGAAAAGTGTACGATCTTCGGAACGATGACACCGATCATTTTTGAATTTTTTGAAGAAAGGTTTCGTGCCATAAAATTCGGGATATAGCCCAGCTCTTTGGCAACTGCTTTTACTTTCTTCACTGTTCCCGCGGAAATATCAGGATGACCACGAAGTGCTTTTGAGACAGTAACGCTGGAAACATCCAGTTTCTTTGCAATATCGGACAGCTTTATTTGAAATCCTTTTTTTACCATGGCCATTCGATTCTAAATAACAGTTTTCAATTCAGTACTATTGTATAATCTCTAAAATATTTTCTCATTTTCCAAAGATTTGGTCAACGAACTTTTTTGAAATGCTGCTATCCATTGCACAAAACTTTCTGCATCAGAATAGTTTTCATATCCATTCGGCAATCTTCTATTTTCAATATATTCATTGTAGACAATATATCGCCATACGCAAATACTCGACCTTTCCCAATTACCGACTCGTTATTATCGTAACACTACGGGATGAAAATATTAACAAACCCAATTGCTTGATGAATGCATAATGTACATTTTTGAACATCGGATGACTTGAGAATTGTGTGATTCGTCCTGAATCATATTGGTTGTTGACAACATCAATAAGAAGGTCTTCAGTAAAATTGATTCCAAATCTATTCGTCAACATATTGAAATGTTCAAATTCACTATTCCCTTTATCATTACCCAAGAGAACAAATCTTCCGCCATTTTTCACCCACGTTCGATGGAACAGGTTGGGATTCCCACCAAATTTATTTAGGAAAGACAACACTCCCCACCAAGGTATCTTCAGGACTTGTTATGAGTACTATTATGCACGATAATTATGAAAGCGTAATTGATGTACTATAAATAAATTTGGGCGATGTAATAATGTGGGTGCAATTTTAGAAGCAGAGAATCACTGAGTTGTGATTAACACTTGGTTCAATCATATCGTTGCTGATAAATATTGAATCAAATTTTCAGAAATTACTTTATAATCCGAATGTATAACACAAAATATTCCGATCATTACCGTTGCGATATTTTGTATAATGGATATTTTTAGAAACAAATATTATTTTAACAACAAAAGTTTTCTTGTAGAAGAAAAACTACCAGCTGTTAACGTAACAAAATATACCCCGCTCTGATACTGAGTTGCATTCCACTGAAGAGAATATATTCCCGACTCTTTTTGTTCATCCATGAGTGTGGCAACTTCACGTCCAACCAAATCGAATATTTTCAATGATGCATGATCACTTATTGGCACCGTATAACTGATCATAGTTGTCGGGTTAAATGGATTCGGATAGTTTTGTTTCAATTCAAGTTGAAGAGGCGGTGTCCGGAGATTCTTTATAACTCCCACTGCTCCCTGATATTCAAAAGCACCACGATCCATACTACCATTCGCAGGAACTTTATTTCCGATAATGTCAACCATTGGATGATTTGTGATCTGTGTCCCACTGTTAATGCAAGGAGAACTAGATTGCAGCATGTAGCCAAGTATCGTAGATATACCAATGGAGGCTGAACCGAGATTTACAAATTTAGGATCACTTATTTGTTTATTAGAATCATTCGGTTCATCCGAAGGATGAAATCCGTAGTATGTGTTAAAATTAATATCTCTAGTATATCCGGAAGTCCTAAAGTCATACGATGCATTTGATCCGAGATTGTAAATGATGTTATTCTTAAAACTATAATTCCGTGTTCCTGAGTTTACATTTCTTTCAGCAATAATCGTTGGAGAAAGACCCTGACCAATAAAAATTGTATTATTATAAATTTGAACGGAAGTTACCGGGTAATTAATGCAGAAAATATTCCCTTTATCATTCTGACTGACGTTGTACCGACAAACTATTCCTGAATCTAGTTGAGAGTTACATGTCCATAATAATCCATGACTATTATCGTGACTGTAACTGTATTGAAAAATAATATTTGAGCTCTTGAGGTCAGCATCATACATACTGCCATCACCGAAATCCCCTCCTTGCAGAGATGCACGATTAAAATATCCTTCGTTGTATTGGAAAATCGTTCCATTACAAGAAGTAGTAAACATAGTGTTACCGGTCGTTTTTAAAGCCGTTTCATAGCAAACATTATTTTCAATAAGACCACCGTCAAAGAGACGGATAATCATCGCATTCTTGGCAATATGATGAATGGTGTTATCGCGGATTCGGACGTTGGTGAATCGTCGTTTGGTCCAATCTGCCGATCCTGGTGTATTTCGAAAAATAAGATTGTCAGTGTATATCCCCGTATTATCAATATTGAAAATCAAACACCCCTCAATTAATACATCATCAAAACGAGTCGCCGTCCCTCTATCAGTAGTAGTTTCAATTCCAATGGCTGCTGTTCGTTTTGAAGAATCGGCATTTCCGACTATTCCTTTTACGTTATGTATCTCAAGATTTTTTAAATAAATATGTTCAACTAATCCAAAATCAGATGCACTGATCAGAACACCGCGTCGATCCCCGGGCGTGTCTGCATCATTGGTAATTTCAAGATTATTGATCTCCCAAAATTTTCCATTATTAAGATGCAATGTTGCTGTACCAATAATTCCCCCGCCATCGATTCTTGGTTTCTGTGTTCCACCATATTTTTCAACAACGATCGGTAGTCCCTTGGATCCTGAACCGTGCAGCGTCAACTGTCCGTTCCAAACAGATCCTGATCTCAGAAAAATACTGTCCCCGGGTTGAAAAGTAACAGAGTTTATTTTTGTTAAATTCTTCCATGCATTTATCGGAGTGGTTCCACTATTTACGTCGTTACCGTTTAAAGCATCTGCATAATAGGAAATTGATTGAGATTCTCCGTATTGAATAAGAAAGACAACAAAATAGAATATCAACCGTAATGATTTCATAAAGCAGGCTATTCTTCCAGATTTAATAAATAACTCACGTTACGCCCTACGAGTCGAAGACAAAACTGAAAAATCTTCGTATCTCGTCCCTAAAGGGACTCTCAATTTTGAAATCGTAATAAACTACAAATATTTAGCGCCTACGGCGCTTTTAAAAACCGATAAAATCATGAACTAATAAGCTTGTTCCAATGTCCCAGAGGAACAAGATATTTGTAAAAGATCAAACGAATCAATTTTCAAGTCCCGTCAGGGACGAAATATTCTATCCTCAATAAAGATGTGCGTAACGTCTGTAAATAAAAATAAAGAGTCACCTAATAATGTTTGATGACTCTTTATTTTGGTCAGATCTTACTTGATAAGCAACATTTTTTTTGTTTGCACAAACGAACCTGCTTTGAGCTGATATAAATACAAGCCTGAAGCAAGTTTGGATGCATCAAATGTTATTGAATACTCTCCGGCTTCTTTAACGTCATTCACTAATGTGGCAACTTCTTGTCCGATAATATTATATACATTAATTGTTACATTCATCATCGATGGGAGTTGATACTTGATTGTTGTTGAAGGATTAAAGGGATTCGGATAATTATTTTGCAAACTGATCGATGTAGGAACATCATTTTGAATCTCTTTAACATCAACCGTCCCTGGTTTTAATAAAGTTAATAACCAAGCACTTGAGGTCTTATATGCATCATCTTGTTTAGCTGCATCGTTATCCAACGTATGACCGGTGTTAGCAAATGTTTTTAAACCACTCGTGATTCCCAATCTCTGAGTAGCGGCATAAATATATTTACTGGAATATTTAAATGGACCATCAGCCGGAATAAGATCATAAAACACGGTAGAATCTGTAAGACCATGAACACAATATACCGGAACTTTACTGTTCTTCATCCAAACAGTATCACCAATGGCTCCCCAATTTGCAATAACTCCGGAGACGCGAGTAGAAATACCAGGTGTTCCCCTGTCTGGTCCATCAAAAGTACCACCAAGGTTGCTCCAATTTACAGAGTTTTTTGGAACTTCTGTTGAATCAAGATATGCAATATGCAATGCTGTGATCGAACCGGCTGAACTACCCGTTAGAAATATTTGTGATGTATCAATTCCATATGAAGAACCGTTTTTTCTAAGAAAACGAATTGCTGCTTTTACATCTTGTTGCGCTTTCATCATTATTTCAAATGACATAGAATCGGTTGTTTGGTTTGACGTTGTTCGATAATAGTTGATGTTTGCAACAACATATCCACGCTTAGCCAATCCGCCGTTCAGGATATTACTGAATCCACCCTGTGCATTCACTGCTTTAAATCCACCGCCAGGAATAAAGATTACTAATGGACGATTGGTACGGTTATCGCCAGTTCCGGTGAAAAGATCCAGTGTTTGTTTCGGATCGGTTCCGTAAGGAATTCCTGCTTGAATTTGGTACGAAGCAAATACTTCACTCTCATATCGTTTTCCCGTTGTCACCGGCACAGGAGTTCCTACTCCAATTGCAAATTGACCAAACTTATCGATGCCGGCTTGAGTGACAGTGTCCGCATTAAATGCCGGAATAGTTCCTACAGTATCCCAACTTACTGCATTGCTGGTACGATAAATAATTCTTCTTGTGGAAGGTTCGGCAAATCCATTTGGTGCAATAATATCTAACCGATATGTTGGATTAAGTGAACTATCACTTGCAACACTCCAATATCCACCTTTGTATCGATAGAAGATATTCATTGGAAAACCTACTGAACCGGTATCACCGATAATATAACGGAATGAAATGTTCCTTACCGCTGTCGGAGTTGCTTCAAAAATGAATGCTGCCGGTCTGTATTCAAGAGCTGATCCAATTGGCATTGTCTTCCTTCCCGTATTCGCAACAGTTCGAATCAAAGAACCTGTCCCATCGGTGATCACATAGGAAGTGTCTGATTGTCCACTGGGATTAGAAAAGACAAGATTGAAATTACCCAATTTGTATTTTCCTGATGTCATTGTGAGATTTCCGGTAACAACAATAGGCTTTGAAAGCGTTGTTGCCAAATTACGATTATTCATTGCAACCGTGATATTTGAAACGGTATCAGGAATTGCATTTCCTGTAACCTGATTGGTTGAACCGGCATAATTATAATTCCCGTATCGTGAAAAAACACGGATCGTTGTTTGTATATTGACCTGCCCCCCAAAAGATGATCCAATTTGATATATTGGAAAACATCAAGA
>CAYHFN010000024.1:35053-49830 GCA_964355925.1 uncultured Chitinophagaceae bacterium | reverse complement strand
TATAATATCCCCGCCTGCATACTGTTCACCGTGTTTGTTCCGATCACTTTCTCCGGAAATTTAAGATCGATCTTCGGAAGTTTTGCAGCGCGCCGATGAAGTTCTCCTGCTGCAGTTTCAATTCCTGCAGTGATAACCCCGCCAAGATACTCGCCATTCTTTGAAATAACATCGAATGTTGTTGCCGTTCCAAAATCAACAATGACGAGGAGACCTTTATATTTTACAAAACCCGCGACTGCGTTACATAATCGATCTGCTCCAACAGCACTTGGATCGTCATACAATATTTTTATACCAAGATCAAGATCTGATGAAACGACGATCGGTTCGAGTGAAAAATATTTCCGAGACATTTTTACACACGCATCGGTAAGATTTGGAACAACCGAAGCAATCCCGATACTGGAGATTTTCTTTAATGATATCTTAGCATCTTCGCAGAATTGTTTAACGAGTGCACCAAATTCATCTTCCGTTCTCGTGACGAAACTTGTTACACGCCAATCGCCGAGCAGTTTAGTGCCGTTGTAGATACCAATGACGGTATGAGTATTTCCGATATCGATTGCGAGGATCATTGTTAGTATTCCTTTTCGGTTTAACTACCAAAAAATATGTTATATCTTTTTCAGTGCAGCATCAGCGGAGCGAAGAACCTCGTTTGTATGCTGTTTGGATGATATTGATTTAAGAATATGCTAAACTCACATCGCCTGCAAAAATATTTCGTTTCTGGCCATCTTCTGTTTCTATGATGAGACTTCCATTCTCATTGACATCGATCGCCGTCGCGGAGAAACTAAATTCACTTTCTAATACGGTGATCTTTTTTCCAAAAAGCAAGGCTTTCATTCTCCAGTCATTCAACAATTGCTGCGAAGGGAAATGAGATAATTGTTCATACCGATTTTCTAATTCCTCAAGGATCTTCTGTAACAGCTTAATTCTATTGATAACAATTCCGCTTTCAATTTGTAATGATGATGCTTTGAATTTCAGTTCATCAGAAAATTCTTCCTGATTTACGTTAAGACCGATACCAAGCACAATCTTTCCTTGAACGGAATTCCCCAATGTTGATTCAAGAAGCATTCCACACACTTTTTTTCCGTTGATTAGAACGTCATTCGGCCATTTGCACGTTGAAGATAATCCCGTTATGGCTTCTATCGCGTCGGCTATTGCAAGCGATCCTGCAAATGGAAGAAGCGAAATTTTTTCCATTCCAAATTCAGGGTAGAGGATTATGGAAAAGAGTAAATTTTTTTCTGCTGGAGAAACCCAATTTCGCTGTAATCTTCCCTTCCCTGCAGTTTGTTCTTCTGAAATGACCAATGTTCCATGTGGAGCATCATTGTGTAGCAATTGTTTTGCAAAAGTATTAGTTGAGTCGATTATATCGAATGAAAAGACAGTTTGTCCAAACGTTCTTGTGTTAAGTTGAGTTGTGATAAGAATTTTATCTATCATACCGTCATAACGACAATTCAACATTGGTGGCAGAGAATTTCCAAAAATATCTGACACTGTGACATAGAATTCAAAACCGATTTGAATTTTTATGCCAAAAAAGGCAAAAAATGCAGTGTTTGCTTTGGCACGATGCTTGTAAGATAGATAATCAAAAAACTATCAAACTACAATATCTAAATAAAAAGGAATAAATATATGGCTGGGAAAATTATAGGAATTGATCTTGGGACAACGAACTCCGTTGTTGCCGTTATGGAAGGGAACGAACCAGTAGTGATTGCAAACTCCGAAGGTGGTCGTACGACACCTTCAATTGTTGCGTTTGCTAAAAACGGAGAACGACTTGTTGGACAATCAGCAAAACGACAGGGTGTGACGAACTCGAAGAATACCGTCTATTCGATCAAACGTTTTATGGGTCGTTTTATGAATGAAGCAACCGAAGAAATGAAACTTGTTCCGTACGATGTTGTTACTGGAGATAACAATACAACACGGGTAAAGATCAGCGATCGAGTATATTCACCGCCAGAAATTTCTGCAATGATCCTTCAAAAAATGAAACAGACTGCAGAAGATTATCTCGGACAAAAAGTAACTGAAGCGGTGATCACCGTTCCCGCATACTTTAATGATGCTCAGAGACAAGCAACGAAAGAAGCAGGAGAGATTGCCGGATTAATTGTTCGACGTATCGTGAACGAACCTACGGCGGCGGCGCTGGCCTATGGTCTTGATAAGAAACATAAAAATTCTAAAGTAGCAGTATTCGATCTTGGTGGTGGAACGTTCGATATTTCCGTTCTTGATCTTGGTGATGGCGTGTTTGAAGTGAAATCAACGAATGGTGATACACATCTTGGCGGCGATAACTTCGATCAACGACTAGTTGAATTTTTTGCAGAAGAATTTAAGAAACAAGAAGGTGTCGATCTATTAAAAGATGCGATGGCACTCCAACGATTACGTGAAGCTGCTGAAAAAGCAAAGATCGAATTATCTTCTTCCATGCAAACGGAGATCAATCTTCCGTTCATTACAGCAACACAGGATGGACCGAAGCACTTTACAATGACGTTAACGCGGTCAAAGTTTGAACAATTGGTTGACGATCTGTTGAAACGTTGTTTAACTCCTACAGAGAAGGCAATCAAAGATTCCGGTTACAGCATAAATCAAATCGATGAAATTATTCTTGTCGGTGGTATGACTCGAATGCCGGCAGTTCAAGAATTAGTGAAAAAATTCTTCGGAAAAGAAGGACACAAAGGTGTGAACCCTGATGAAGTTGTTGCTATTGGAGCAGCGATTCAAGGTGGTGTTCTGGCCGGTGATGTTACGGATGTTTTGTTGCTTGATGTTACACCACTTTCACTTGGGATTGAAACTCTCGGCGGAGTGTTGACAAAACTGATTGAAGCAAATACAACGATCCCGACAAAAAAGAGTGAGACATTCAGTACGGCAGCGGACAGTCAAACATCTGTAGAAATTCATATTCTGCAAGGTGAGCGTCCGTTAGCAGTTGATAACAGGTCGCTTGGAAAATTCCATCTCGATGGAATTCCACCGGCGCCTCGCGGTGTTCCGCAGATTGAAGTATCGCTTGATATCGATGCGAATGGAATGCTTTCAGTTTCCGCAAAAGATAAAGCAACAGGAAAAGAACAGAATATTCGTATCACTTCATCATCGGGATTGAGCAAAGAAGAAGTTGAAAAAATGAAGAAAGATGCGCAAGCACACGCTGCAGATGATGCAAAGAAAAAAGAAGAGATCGAATTGAAGAACCAAGCTGATTCACTCGTCTTCTCAACCCGTAAACAATTGACAGATCTTGGCGATAAGATGGATGCTGAAACAAAATCGAAGATCGAATCTGCGGCGACTGCACTTGAAGAAGCGATCAAAGTTAATTCCGGTATCAAAGAAAAGATGGATGAATTGAACAAGATCTGGAATGAAGCTTCAACGAAGATGTATGAAGCTGCAAAAACGGCGGGTCCTCAACCAGGTGCTGAACAAAGTGGACAACAGCAACAACAACAATCCTCGGCAGGCGGGAACGCCGATGGCGGGAAGAAAGTTGAAAATGCTGATTTTGAAGTTATGGATGATAAATAATTTCGAAAAACAGCATCAGATTCAAATACTGACGAAAACGGTAAAGGCGAGGGGTATTCCTCGCCTTTATTATATCAGAGTGTTTGGTGTTGCGGATGATGAATATTTTAAGTGTATTTACATTTGATGAGCTGATAAAAAGAGCGTACTTTAAAGTAATACTCATTCGAGTAGCAATGTATATTTCACAAAGGAAAAATCGTATGAAAGTCCTTTTAGCAGACTCACTTCCACAATCGACAATTGATAATCTTTCTGTAATTGGTGTGCAGGTGGTTAATAAACCAAAACTTAAAGCGGAAGAACTTGCGAGTGCGATCGATGATGCAGATGTACTTGTTGTTCGTTCTACCGAAGTCCATGCAGATTGCATCTCGACAGCCAAAAATCTTTCTCTTATCATCCGTGCTGGTGCGGGTGTAAACAATATTGATATGAAAGCCGCAAATGCACGCGGAATCTATGTCTCAAATTGTCCCGGAAAAAATTCAGTTGCGGTAGCCGAACTTGCAATGGGATTACTTCTTTCGATCGACAGAAAAATTCCTGATAACGTTGTTGATCTGCGAAATTCGAAATGGAATAAAAGTGAATATTCCAAAGCCGATGGAATTTATGGGAAGACAGTCGGCGTTATCGGTGTTGGACAGATTGGCGAAGAATTTATTCGACGCGCGAAGGCATTTGGGATGAATATCGTCGCATGGTCCCGATCACTGACCCAAGAAAAAGCAGATTTGCTTGGTGTGAAGAAAGCAGAATCGCTTAACGAATTATTCCCTCAATGCGATGTTGTTTCAATTCATCTAGCACTTAAACCGGAAACAAAAAAGATCGTTACAAAAGAGTTGATCGCAATGATGAATCCAAATGCAATCTTCCTGAACACTTCGCGCTGGGAAGTTGTTGACGAAGAAGCATTGTTTGAAGCAGCAAAAGCAGGAAAGATCCGAGTTGGCGCAGATGTCTTTTCCAATGAACCTGAAGATAAATCATCTCCATTCACGAATAAATTGATGACACTTCCGAACGTGTATGGTACTCATCATATCGGCGCATCGACAGAACAGGCGCAGAATGCGATTGCTAATGAAACTGTTTCAATCATTAAACAATACAAAGAGCGCGGTACGGTTAAGAATTGGGTGAACAAAGCAAAAGTTACTGCAGCTAAATATCAAATGGTTGTAAGACATTATGATAAACCGGGAGTACTTGCAAATGTGTTCAACGATCTGAAATCAGCGGAGATCAATATTCAAGAAGTTGAGAATTTGATCTTTGAAGGAACACAAACTGCCTGTTGTACATTAAAATTGAACGCTCAACCGTCTGCTTCAACGATCGCATCGATTGTTGGACGAACAAGCGAAGTGATACAGGCCCAGGTGGTAAAATTGTAGTTTATTTTTAACTATAGAGACATAAAGCCACAGAGAATTTTTTAGTTTTCTGTGTGTCTTCGTGACTTTGTGGTGGAAGAATAAATATTATGATGGAAATACTCGTTTGGATTATCCTGATTGCATTGGCAGTTGCATTGCTTATGGAGATCAACAATAAAAAGATGAGCAATGCCCGAAACCCTACAGCATCATCAGCTCTTGCGGATTTTAGAATCAGGATAAGCGGAATGCGATGGAAACCGTTATTGAAATGAAAGCAGGAAAAAAAATTTGGTCGGACAACTGATGAAGATAAATAATCAATCATTCAGGAATTAACGAAAGAAATCTTAATGAAAACAAAATATCTATTATTCGCTTTGTTGCTTGCAGTTTCATCATCACTTTCGGCTAAAATCCCATCACAGGTAAAAAAATCGGTAGCCTTTATTTTTGTGAAAGATTCAAGTAAACGATTGACTCCTCAGGGTACTGGTTTTTTTGTTCTACTCAAAGCAAATCAAAATGCCGACACGGCAAATTTCGGGTATTTGGTGGTCACACAAAATACGCTGAAAAAAAATAATGGATCGTTCTTTGACACTGTCTATATTAGGATAAACAGAAAAGATGGATATTCTGATACATTGGTTGTTCCGTTGTATGAAAAAGGTGTGCCGAGATTTTTTCTCCATCCGGACTCGACCGTAGATCTTGCTGTCGTTCCCGCTTATCCGGATTTGAACCGATATGATTTTTTATTTACTCCGGTTGGAATGATCGCTCCGTTAGATTTCTTTAAAAGAGAGAATATTGTGGAAGGAGATGAAGTATTTTATATGGGAATGCTCGATTCACATATTGGAATATTTAAAAATATTCCGATTGTGAGATTCGGAAAAATCGCTCAGTTGTCGGATGAAAAATATTTGGTGGAGAAGGGATATACCGAACTCTATTTGGTAGAAGCAATTATTTCAAAAGGAAACAACGGATCTCCGCTGTATTATTATACTGCATCAAATAAAGACACCGGAAACAATATAATTCCTGCTAAATTATTCCTTGCAGGAATTGTTTCAGAAAATTATGGAGAGGACAAAAATGATAATGGGCTTGTTAATGTAGTCCCCGCATATAAATTAACCGAACTACTGACCATACCTGCTGTTGTTAAAGAAAGAGAAAAAGAATTTGCAAGAATGACAAATGCTAAATTGAAATAATATGCTGTCATGATAAAAACAATACAAAGTAAAAATATTTGTTTTAGTGAAGACAGAATTTGCAGAGGTTGTTTAATCACTGTCATTCCAGTGAATAAGAAAGAAATATCAAAATGAACTTCAATAAATTCACAATAAAATCACAGGAAGCCGTGCAGAATGCGCAGGAGATTGCGACATCGTACGGCAATCAATCGCTTGAACCGGAGCATCTGCTTGCGGCATTGATGCAGGACGGGCAAGGGATTGTTACACCGCTGCTTCAAAAACTCGGTGTGAATGTTAATTACATTAAAATAAAGATCAACGAAGTTGTTGAAAAACTTCCTAAAGTAAGCGGAGCGCAGCAATTTGCTTCGAATTCATTCCAAAAAGTAATGGAGCAGGCGCAGAAAGAAACAGAGAATCTAAAAGACGAATACGTTAGCACGGAACATTTGCTTCTGGCTCTTCTTGAACAAAAAAACAACGGCGGAGTGAAATTACTTGTTGATCAAGGTGTCACCAAAGATGGTATTCTAAAAGCATTGAAAGATGTTCGTGGAACGCAGCGCGTGACAGACCAGAATCCAGAAGACAAATATCAAGCACTCGAAAAGTTCGGACGCGATCTGAACGATCTTGCACGTAAAGGAAAACTCGATCCTGTTATCGGACGTGAAGATGAGATTCGCCGCGTACTTCAAGTACTTTCACGACGCACAAAAAATAATCCTGTGCTTATCGGGGAACCGGGAGTTGGTAAAACTGCAATTGCTGAAGGACTTGCTCACAGAATTATTTCCGGTGATGTTCCGGAAAGTCTTAAATCAAAACGAATTGTTGCGCTTGATATGGCGGCGCTGATTGCCGGTGCAAGTTTCCGCGGACAGTTTGAAGAACGTTTAAAAGCAGTATTGAAAGAAGTAGAAAATTCGAATGGTGAAATAATCCTTTTCATCGATGAATTACATACGCTTGTTGGTGCCGGTGCTGCGCAAGGTGCGGTTGATGCGGCGAATATGTTAAAACCAGCACTTGCTCGAGGCGATCTGCGTGCGATTGGTGCGACTACACTTGATGAATATAGAAAATACATTGAAAAAGATCCTGCGCTTGAACGAAGATTTCAGCCGGTACTTGTTGATGAACCGACGGTTGAAGATACAATTTCTATTCTGCGCGGACTTGCTGAACGATATGAAGTTCATCATGGTGTGCGAATTACCGATGGTGCAATCGTTGCAGCTGCTCAACTAAGTCACCGGTATATTGCGGATAGATTCCTTCCTGATAAAGCGATCGATCTTGTCGATGAAGCAGCAGCGAAATTAAGGATCGAAATAGACTCAATGCCTGAAGAACTGGATGACATCGAACGAAAAGTGAAACAACTTGAGATAGAACGTGAAGCAGTGCGGCGTGAACTTTCCGCAGAATACACAAATGATGCAGACCGTCTTGCCATACGATCTCATATTGAGGAGATTGAAAAAGATCTTGCAGAGTTGAATCAGAAACGAGCCGTGCTTCGCGTGCATTGGGAGAACGAAAAAAACCTCATTCAATCCATTCGTACGATGAAAGAAGAGATCGAGAATGTGAAGATCGAAGCAGATAAACAAGAGCGAGATGGTGATCTTGGGAAAGTTGCTGAACTGCGGTACGGAACATTGGCGACGCTGGAAAAACGATTGAAAGAAGCAACCGGCAAACTTTCTGAACTTCAGAAAACTCAAAAGATGTTAAAGGAAGAGGTCGATGCGGAAGATATAGCGGAGATCGTTTCAAAGTGGACTGGGATTCCTGTTACCCGGATGCTGGAAAGCGAACGATCAAAACTTCTTCATCTTGAAGATAAGATTCATGAACGAATGGTGAATCAGGAAGAAGCGGTGAAAGCGGTTGCCGACGCGATCAGAAGAAGCCGCGCGGGATTGCAGGATGAAAAACGCCCGATTGGTTCATTCATTTTTCTTGGGACGACTGGAGTTGGAAAGACGGAACTTGCAAGATCGCTCGCCGAACTATTGTTCAACGATGAAAATGCAATGGTACGAATTGATATGAGCGAGTATATGGAAAAGCATTCTGTTTCGCGTCTTATCGGTGCGCCGCCGGGATATGTTGGATATGAAGAGGGTGGACAATTAACAGAAGCAGTGCGGAGAAAACCGTATTCTGTTGTTTTGCTCGATGAAATTGAAAAAGCACACCCAGAAGTGTTCAACATTCTTCTGCAACTATTAGATGAAGGGCGACTGACCGATTCGCAAGGACGAACAGTCAATTTTAAGAATACAATCGTCATTATGACATCGAATCTTGGATCACAGTTGATTCAGGAACGAATGGCACAAGTGAAATCGGATGAAGATTGGCAGAATTTTGCCGGTGATCTCCGTTCACAATTGAATAAATTATTGCGACAAACTATTCGTCCCGAGTTTTTGAATCGTATCGATGAAGTGATACTCTTTAAACCACTAACACGTAGCGATATCAAAAAGGTTGTCAATATTCAATTAAAGCGGCTTGACCAAATGCTGGCAAAAAAAGAGATGACACTTGTCGTTACCGATGATGCAAAAGATTGGATAGCACGTCTTGGATATGATCCGAGTTTTGGTGCTCGCCCGTTAAAACGTACAATCCAGAAATATATCATTGATGCTTTGTCGACAAAGATCTTGGCAGGGGAGATCAACGATGGAGATGCGATCGAACTGGGGATGGAAGGCGAAGGAAAGCTGGTGTTTAAGAAACTTTCGAAGTAACAATGAATTAAAATGATGAATAGTGTTAGATTTTATACTTCCGCTATTATTTTTTGTGTACATCAAGTTTTGTCATTCCCGCGTTCGCGGGAATCCAGTATTTAAAGTTCTTCAGTTAAATCTTTCCATTCCGGGTTTATCGACTCGATCAGTTCTAATTTCCACTTTCTTTCCCATTTCTTTAATCTTTTTTCGCGAGTTATTGCATCTCGTATATCATTATATTCTTCAAAATAAACAAATAGATGAACATTGTATTGTTTTGTAAAACCAGGAACTAATCCGGCTTTGTGTTCTTCCAATCTTCTACGTAGACTATTTGTAACTCCGATATACAGAGTGCCATTACGTTTGTTTGAAAGTATATAAACGTAGTATTTCATTTTCATGGATTCCCGCGTACGCGGGAATGACATTGATTATAGAGATTACTAAATATAGAATTAATTTCTAAACAATTTTTGTATGCCTGTATAAATTATTCGTGTCCAAGCAATCCTTCAAATGGTCTAAAATGCTAATGTATTCCATAAAATCCGCAATAAATGCCTTCTCTTTCGGGTTGCTTTCGCTTCATCTTCCTTTTATATTACAACAGAAATTCACCTTCTAAATAATCATTGTAAAGGCAATAACGTTTATGATCACCGTTGTTCTTCCGTACAGTTCTGAATCATACTTTCAAACGACCCTTCAGCAGTTCATTCAATCATCGATTGTCAAAAAAATTATCGTTCTGCACGGAGGGGATTTTTCCAGCGAAATCAAAAAATGCAAAGGAATGAAAGTCGATTCTCTTACATCAGGAAAAACCATCAATACAATCATTGAAAAGCTTTCAACAAAATTTTTTTTATTCGTCAATCAAGCACAATCGATCACATTCAACCAAGCAGCGATTGAACGATTTGTTCACATCGCAAACGATACGAATGCGGGAATGGTCTATTCTGATTTTTATGAAGTAAAGGATGGCAAACGATCTGAGCATCCGATAATCGATTATCAGCTCGGCAGTATCCGTGACAATTTTGATTTTGGCGCGGTGATGTTGTTCTCGTCCGCCGCAATTAAAAAAGCAGTGAAGCGATATGGCAAGATCGAAAAAGTTGAGCGGTCAGGATTATATGATCTTCGATTAAAAGTTTCTGTTGACCATCAGATTTTCCATAACCAAGAATATCTCTATAC
Source organism: uncultured Chitinophagaceae bacterium (assembly GCA_964355925.1). Classification (GTDB taxonomy): domain Bacteria; phylum Bacteroidota; class Ignavibacteria; order UBA10030; family UBA8401; genus UBA8401. The sequence continues at coordinate 39,672 of CAYHFN010000024.1, read as the reverse complement.
TAAGACGGAATCCGATACTCGCAAGAGCGGTGAAAAACTTTTCGATTATGTTGATCCGCGAAATCAGAATGTGCAGAAAGAAAATGAATTTGTCGCAACGAAACATTTGAAGAACATCGGTGCTTATCTAAAACCAAAATTTGTAAAAGTGCCGGTTTCAAAAGAAAAATTTTCAATAGAAGCGAGCGTTGTCATTCCGGTCCGCAACAGGGAAAAGACCGTCGGCGAAGCAGTGAACAGCGTCCTTTCGCAAAAGACAGATTTTCCTTTTAATGTTATTGTTGTGGATAACCATTCAACGGACAAGACAACAGAAATTCTTCGCGAACTTTCACAGAAAGATCCGCGGGTAAGACATATCATTCCAAACCGGGAGGATCTTGGAATCGGCGGATGCTGGAATGAAGCGGTTCTGTCCGAACAGTGCGGACGATATGCTGTTCAATTAGATTCGGATGATCTATATTCCGGAAATGATACATTGCAAAAAATTGTGGATGTCTTCCGCAAAGAAGGTGTTGCGATGGTGATCGGATCGTACACATTAGTGAATGCAAATCTTGAACCGATCCCTCCAGGATTGATCGATCATAAAGAATGGACACCTGAAAATGGCCGGAACAATGCATTACGAATCAACGGACTCGGGGCACCGCGCGCATTCTATACTCCGGTGTTAAGAGAAATCCTTTTGCCGAATACAAGTTACGGTGAAGATTATGCGGCAGCAATTCGCATTTCGCGTCACTATCAGATCGGAAGAATATATACTTCCTTATACAATTGCCGTCGGTGGGAAGGAAACACCGATGCTGCGCTTCCGATCGATAAGATCAATCGGAATGATTATTACAAAGACAAGATCCGCACTATTGAAATGTCGGCACGGATCCAAATGAACAAGAAAAAATAATGGCAATTAAAACAACATATCGCGAATGGACACTTGATGATACGAGCGAGATACAAAAAGTGCTGTTGAACACCTGGATTGCTTCGTATGCCGATTTTATACCGATGTCAGATATCCATTGGTACTTCAATAATTATTATTCTGAAATCAATTTTGCACAAATATTTGATGATCCGAACACGACAAGTTTTGTTGCAGAAATCAAAGGTATTATTGTCGGCTATGCCAGAATGAAGATCAATCACGAACAGAAACGCTGTTATCTGGAATCTCTTTATGTGCTTCCCGAATTTCAGGGAAAAGGGATTGGAACGGATTTGTTAAAACTGGTTGAACAAAAAGCACAGCAATTTTCATTTAAACAGATTTGGCTTGGCGTTATGGAACAAAATGTTCCTTCGTTGGAATGGTATAAAAAATTAGGATTCCAATTTACTGAACAATCACCGTTTCAAATGGGTGTAACGACAGTAAATCATTTCATTGGTTATCGCGACATCAAATGATCTTTCTGATTCTGCACATTTATTAATCGTTGTCATCCTGATTCGGATTACCGAAATGGAAAGACAAAATCGAATGTTAAAGAATGCTCTCACAAAAAGTCTATTCTCAATTTCCTAATAATTATCACGATTCTCTTTCCAAACTTTCTCATGACCTCTATGTCAATCAGCAACTGCAGTGGAAAATGCTCACTGATGGGGTGTCCGCATTAGAAGGTGTCCAAACGAGAGTCATTGATTGCGGTCCGTTCTCTGTCCGCTTACAATTTAATCCCAAACGAATTGTCAGTACGGGTGCAAAAGTTGATACCGCATCGATCAAAGAGCGAAAATGTTTTTTATGTGTCGGGAATCTTCCGGCAGAGCAGCAAGGTGTTCTTGTCAATGAAAAATTCCTTGTTCTTTGCAACCCGATGCCGATCTTCAAAGAACATTTCACTATTTCCCATGTCGATCATATTCCCCAATCCATTGAAGAGCAGATATTGACCTTTCTTGTTTTGGCAAAAGAACTTTCGCCGGTGTATTCCGTTTTTTACAACGGACCGAAATGCGGTGCCTCTGCACCAGATCATATGCATTTTCAATCTTCACCAACGGGATTAATTCCCGCTGAACGTGAGATCGTTGAACGAATGGAAATGAAAAAACAAATCGGCGGAGTATCTGTTTCAACCGTTAAAGACTACGGACGCAGCGTTATTGTGTTGGAAGGAGATACTGAACAGGATGTGGAACTGACGTTTTTGCGGCTTACACGAGCGATGAGATTAGTGATGAATACGAACGAAGAGCCGAAGATGAATGTGATCGGTTCATTTGCACAAGGTCTGTGGCGATTGATCGTGTTCATTCGAAGTAAACATCGTCCGGCAGTTTTTTTTAAAGAAGGAACCGACAAAATTCTTATCAGCCCTGCATCGGTCGATATCGGCGGATTAGTCGTGACGCCGTTGGAAAAAGATTTTCACATTGTTGACGCAGAAATGATAAGGAACATTTATGAAGAAGTGTCTCTCTCACGCGAATTATTAAACACAATTATTGAAAAAATATGATCTCATCAGAACCTATTATCAAAGTCGGTGTCATCGAAAATTATTCCGAGGTCAGCGGCGAGTTATTGGAACAATTCAAACTGACCGATGACGTTATCGTGACCGGCAGATTCAAAGCGGTAATAAAGAACGGCGAGATCATTCTCTATGGCGGAAAAGAGATCGAACTGATCCGCGGGAAAGAGATAACATTTAAACCGTTGAACGGAGGTTCATTCACGCTCCACAATGTTCTTTTCGGCATCAATTTTCATTGGGAACGAAAAGAACATCAGACATTCCAAGGTTCGCTCCGTTTGCTTGCACGCGAAAACGGAATTACAGCGATCAACGAAGTTTCGGTGGAAAAATATCTTGCCAGCGTGATCTCATCTGAAATGAGCGCAACGGCACCGATGGCATTGTTAAAAGCACACGCAATCACGTCGCGAAGCTGGCTGGTTGCAATGCTGGAAATGAAAAAGAAATTTTCGAATCTTGGTATTCCTTCACAGCGCACGCAGCAGTCCGATACTGAACTTGTCCGCTATTATGACAGGGAAGATCATGATATTTTCGATGTCTGCGCCGATGATCATTGCCAGCGGTATCAAGGAATTACCAAAGATATTTCCAACGCTGCATTCGAGGCGATCAGCCAAACGCGCGGGATGTTCCTCATCAATAATAATGAGATATGCGATGCACGCTTTTCAAAATCATGCGGAGGAATTTCCGAACCGTTCCATACAACATGGGGAGAGACACCGTTTGAATATTTAATGCCGGTCTCGTGTTCAACAAAACATTCGTATCAGCCGATTAGCAATGAAGATGACACTGCGAAATGGATACTCTCTTCTCCCGAAGCATTTTGCAATACAACGGATGGAAATATCCTTCGCCAGATCCTTCCGTCATTCGATCAGGAGACGACTGATTTTTTCCGTTGGACAGTGCGCTATACAATCTCAGAACTTTCTGAACTCATCAATAAAAAATCAGGATTTGATTTCGGTACGATCCTTTCGTTAACTCCGGTAAAACGAGGTCCTTCGGGAAGAATTACGCGGTTAAAAATTGAAGGAACGAAAAAAAGTTTAACGGTTGGGAAAGAACTGGAGATTCGGCGATGGTTGTCAAAGTCCCATCTCTATAGTTCTGCGTTTATTGTTCAGAAAGAAAACGATACATTCATACTTCGCGGTGCGGGATGGGGACATGGAGTCGGATTTTGTCAGATCGGTGCGGCCGTGATGGCAGTGGAAGGATTCACGGCGGAAGAAATAGTGAAGCATTACTTTACGAATGCGGAGCTGAAGAAATTGTATTGATCTAAAACCGCGAAAACGCAAAGTCCGCAAAGAATTTTATGAAAGAACTCGAGCAAAAAACCGAACTACTTGTTCATAAAGTGATTGGCGCTGCGATTGAAGTGCATAAAGTTCTCGGTCCGGGTTACTTGGAATCGGTATATGAATCTGCACTTTGCATTGAACTTGAAAAAAGTGGTATTATATTTTCGCGTCAGCACAAAACTGCTGTTCATTACAAAGGGAAAGAAATTGGAGAAGGAAGATTAGATCTATTGATTGAAAATAAAATTATTGTAGAACTGAAAACAGTAGAAACACTTTTACCTTTACATAAAGCACAAGTTATTTCCTATCTGAAAACGACAGGTTGTCAGATAGCTCTTTTAATAAATTTTAACACGGTTGTTCTTACGCAGGGTCTTCAAAGAATAATTTTGACAAAATAATTCTTTGCGTCCTTTGCGTTTTTGCGGTTAATAGAAAGAAGAAATATGAAAACAAAAAACCCCTGGTCGTGGATTCCAACTTTGTATTTCGGACAAGGAATCCCGTACGTTGTTGTAATGAGCATTTCCGTCATTATGTATAAGAAGATGGGGATCTCAAACACCGATATTGCATTATATACAAGCTGGCTCTACCTTCCGTGGGTGATCAAACCGTTATGGTCGCCGTTTGTGGATATGTTCCGCACCAAACGGTTTTGGATCGTGACATTGCAGATGTTGATTGGTGCGGCACTTGCCGGAGTTGCATTCACCATTCCGCTCCCGAGTTTTTTCCAGATAACACTCGCCGTCTTTTGGCTGATGGCATTCAGTTCTGCCACGCATGATATCGCTGCGGA
>CAYHFN010000024.1:9537-34953 GCA_964355925.1 uncultured Chitinophagaceae bacterium | reverse complement strand
TCGCCGTCTTTTGGCTGATGGCATTCAGTTCTGCCACGCATGATATCGCTGCGGACGGTTTCTACATGCTTGCGCTTGAGCAGCATCAGCAGGCGGCGTTTGTCGGAGTGCGCAGTACGTTCTATCGCATCGCGATGATCACGGGGCAGGGTGCGTTGATCATTTTTGCAGGCTATATTGAAAGCCATTCTGGTTTACCACCTGTAGAAATAAAAATAAATGCGGAATATTCAAATGTTTCTATAAATCTTCCAATATCAATAAATGACGAAATTCCGTCAAAAAAAATTAGTGAGCTTCAAATATATTCTACGGAAACAAATTATAAAATTAATACTACTCCAATATCGAAACAAAAATTTGATTCTCTAACCTCCAGTATTAAAAATAAAAACATAGAAAATGGTTTTGCCTCCAAGCCTAAAGAAGTGATTAAAATTTCAGAAGAATCATTCTGGGAACAAAATGTTTCTAAACCTTTAGCACGATATTTAAGAGAAACTTTTAACCCTGATAAAGTTAAATCTGTAAATGAAAAAGGAAATATCATATTAATTCCATTTAGAATATCACAAAAATTGGAACAAGGGAGAGAAGTAGTGTTTACTTTTTCCCATTTAAGAGGAGATAATAATTTTTCAGTAATAGAAGGTGAACGGTTTGTTTTTACATCAGAAAATTGGGATAAAGTTGCATTTGCTGTAGTGCAGGTTGATTATAAACTCAAACAGAATAGTGATGCTACTTTTGTAGGGAAATCAGGGAACATACCTCTATCTTGGTCAATTACATTTTTTCTTTTGACAGGAATATTTATCTCTCTTGCGATATATCATAAATTTGTTCTGCCGTATCCTGTCTCGGATAAACCGATTGTCTCTGATCCAAATCATAATGTTTTGAAAGAATTTCTTGATACGTTTGGTTCATTTTTCAAGAAAAAGGATATCGGAATCATACTCGGATTTTTATTGCTGTATCGATTTGCTGAAGCACAGCTCGTGAAATTAATAGCACCGTTTCTTTTGGATCCAAGGGTCGATGGGGGACTTGGATTGACAACACAGGAAGTCGGTATTGTCTATGGTACGGTTGGTGTTATCGCACTGACGCTTGGCGGACTTCTCGGCGGAGTTGTTATTGCGAAGCGCGGATTAAAATTCTGGTTATGGATCATGGTATGTGTTATTCATCTTCCGGATGCGATGTTCATTTATCTTTCTCAGTTCCAACCGGAAAGTTTTTATCTTATTGGAACTGCTGTTGCTATCGAACAATTCGGATATGGATTTGGATTCACTGCATACATGCTCTTTATGATCATGGTTTCCGAAGGAGAGCATAAAACAGCTCACTATGCAATTTGTACAGGATTTATGGCGCTGGGAATGATGCTTCCGGGAATGTTCAGCGGATGGCTGCAGGATCAGATCGGGTATCAGCATTTCTTCTTATGGGTGATGGTATCAACGATTCCCGGATTTGTCATTGCAGCATTCGTAAAAATACCGGAAGGGTTCGGAAAGAAAAAAGAATAGTCTATTCTTTAATGGTCAAATACACGCCGCTTGTGGCTAGTTGTCATTCCCGCATGATTTTAGCGGGAATCCATTCTTTGGATGCCCGATAGGAACATTCGGGCATGACAGAGATACTTTGTTGCCCGCTGAGAAGTTATTTATTTTTGGAATTTAATTATGAAATCAAAACAATACATTATCGGAATGGACGGCGGTGGAACAAAAACACATGCTGTCATCACAGATTTGAATGGGAACATTCTTGCCGAGCATTTTGCAGGTCCATCGAATTTTCAGATCATCGGTGTTGAAAAAGCCGCAGAGACGATCTTTGCATTGATCGAAATGTGCTGCGAATCGGTGAATTGCGGCGCAAAAAATATTGCATCGGTCATCTGCGGATTGACCGGTGCGGGACGCATTGGCGACCAACAGCGGATGGCGGAGGGATTGAAGAAATTTGCGGTGTTGAAGAAATCCAAATTGAAAAAGGTCATCATTGAAAGTGACGCACGCATTGCATTGGAAGGAGCGTTCAAAGGTGAGGCAGGAATTATTTTAATTGCCGGAACAGGTTCGATTGCATTTGGTAAAGATGCAAAAGGAAATGTCCATCGCGTGGGGGGATGGGGAAGAATGCTGGGTGATGAAGGGAGCGGATATTTTCTTGGCAGGCTTGGACTGACAGCCGTTACGCGCCATATTGACGGACGGGGTGAAAAAACAATATTAACAGCGATGATCGCTAAAGAATTTGGATTGACCGATCAAACAGCGATCATCAATGCTGTCTATAAGAATAATTTTGATATTGCCTCCGTTGCGCCGTTAGTCTTAAAAGCGGCAGAAAAGAAAGACCCGATCTGCGAAACGATCATTGAAACCGCAGTGATCGACCTTGCCGAGCATATCCGCATTGCAGGGTTAAAAATTGTTCCTCGCACTTCAAAAAAAGTAAAAACAAAGATCCACGTATCGCTCATCGGCGGATTGATCGCCAATGATACATTGATTTCGCAAATGCTCAAACAATATCTCGCATACAACCAGCCAAATATCGAGATCATCCCTCCAATGGCTTCACCTGCGTACGGCGCGGTGGTGATGGGGATGAAGAAATAACGTAGGAGAATATTCAGTAGTGCATTTTATCGGACTAAACACAGTATAATTACTAGTTAGTCAGCCAACAATAATAGAGGTATTCTATGATCATACATGGCGAAAAGAAATACATATCATCAAAATTTTCAAATGAAGAAGAGATTGAAAAAGTAGTTGAAAAACATTCAGACTATATTTTTGGTCCTGATTCAATTTATCTCCCAAAAACTCTCATAAAAAGTGGCGACGGGGTAGGCACAATACCAGATGGCTTTGTAATTGATTTGGCAAATCATCAATGGTTTATAGTTGAAGCGGAATTATCAATTCACAGTGTTTGGAATCATATTGCACCTCAAATTGCAAAACAGATAATTGCTGCTCAGCAACCATCGACGCGTAGAGTATTATTAGAAGTAGTTATTGAACTTGTTAAAGAAAGCCCTGTTTTACAAGAAAAATTTGATGCGTTTGATATAAGAGAGATTGACATACGAAAATTTCTCACCGAAATATTTGATACAAAACCAATTATTGGGCTTCCAATTGATGCAGTCAGCTCAGATTTAAGGGAATGGGCACAAACACTAAAAACAGAAGTTAAGCTATGGATTGTTAGAAAATTGGTTGAGTACAATAACCCTTCGAATATTATTTATGAAATTCCTGACGAATATAAACCAGTATTCGATAGTGTGTCAGAATCTGAAATAGACAAAGAGGATGTCTACTATGACGTTCAATTGGTTGATTTAATTGAAGCAAAATATCTTGAAACAAATGAAAAATTATTTCTTAGTTATAAACCACGAAATGGAATGAAACATGATTACGAAGGAGAAATATCACTCGAAGGAACAATAAAAGTAGATAATCAAGAATTTCCAAGTTTGAGTTATGCTGCACTTTATTGTATCCAAAATGCTGGAAGTAAAAGACCTACTGTAAATGGTTGGACAAGTTGGAAGAATTCTAAAGGGGTTTTACTTTCAGATATTAGAGACGAATATTTACAAAAAAATCAATAGGTTGGCTAACCGAGTTGCTCCCCAGAATAGTAGTGCCGATTTACGGGATATCGCAAAGCGGGAAGGAAATCCGGACTTTGCCACGAAGCGTAGCTTCAGTCCGTTAGGGCGCACAAATTAACATTATAAATAAACTCTATGAATCTCTTAAATTCTTCATCTCCTCATTCTATTAGTAATGAGGAATTGTTAAAAATGAAACATAAGTTAGAAGATAATGTTAAAGAGTTTTTTGTTCTTCTTTCGGTTTCAGAGATAAGGGAAATCGAATTATCTATTGCAATATTATTGGATACTATTGGTAAAACAGATGATGATTTAAATAAAACATCAATTATGCTAAAAGTATCATTACTCCGATCATATCATACGTTAAGACTAAATGGTGAACGCCAATATAAAAAAGTAAAGCGCTGGCTAAATTATTTTCCTCCGTTGACCGATTCTATTATTGGATTTTCAATTGTACCAAATGCTTTGGAGATAGATTTGTTACCAAGCGAGGGTAAAGTATTTGAAATTGTTAAAAAATATTCTTCGTAATTAGTTTTTATTTCGTCTCGTTCCCAACGGGACGTTGGGAACGTAAACTAGGCGAAGCTCTGCTTCGTAAAGATATCTGTAAAACGGAGTTTCAAAAAATCACCATTTCCAAGCAGAGCTTTGGAAAGAGAAAAATAGTTTAAAAAACGTGTTTACAAAACTGGAGTGAAAATGAAGAAAGTGAAAAAAGTATTATTGCCATCCTTGTTTATAATAATTGTTCAATTAGTTGTTCTTACATGCAACACTCCAACAGAAACAAAAGCCATCAATACATCAACATACAATAATGCGAATACTTTGGATTCAATAACTGTAGAGAGTATTGATGGAAAGACTGCCATTAGTAACGTAAAAAGAATTAGAGTTAGTAATGGAACCTTGATTAACGAAGGCAATGGGATAGCAAAAATTACAACCGATGGTAGCACGATAAGTAATCCATCCTTAAAATTAATAACTTATACTCCACCAGCATCTCAAGGCTCCCCTTACACTATTTCAGTTCCTAAACCACCTGTTTATGTTTCTGCTTGGTCAAAGAGGAGTAATAGATCAATTCAATATGGTTCGGGTGGAATAAGTGCTCCAAGTATTCAAGGCATTAATGATGCTAACATTCAATATGATCATACGACTGGTAAGTTGACTGTATATGCAGATCCACCAAATGTATACTCTGGAGAGATAAGTATTTACATAGTTTATTTTGAGTAACGCTACCTAACCAGGTACTGTGTTAAAAATTTATTCCTACGTGGCTTAGCTTAAGTCCGTTAGCCGACTTTTTCTATGAAAACAATAAATAATTATTTGCAAGCTGTATCACAAAACTCTTTTTATGGTATCTCTTATGATACAATATTTACAACTTCCATAACGATTTTCATTTTTATTTTAGGCTATTTGATAAATAGGTGGGTTGAGCATAGAAAAGAAATAAAATCATTAGAAGATTTAAAAGAATTAATAAAAGTTCAAATAAATACAATACTTGAAAAGATTGACAAGCAAAATGAGGCTTTTATTCAATTAAGTGAAGCGATTTTATCCAAAAAGTATCAAGATTATATTTATGCTGAAGCAAATTATCAAACGGAGAGTGTTACAAATTTATCTAATGTTGATTTATTTAAATCATTTTTAATAGGATCAAAAATAAATCGAGTAGATAAAATTAAATCCTATAATGTGTTTACAAAATCAATTGCAATTCTAAGTGTTCAGAACCAGATTACAAGAACACAATTCATGGACTTTATTAAATCCCACAGATCATATATCGATAGCTGGAACGCAAGTGTAAATGCATTGATGCGCTATCATGATTTCTGTATTAGTTTTGCAAAAAGAAATAATATTCCTCCTAGCAATGATCCATTCTTAAAAGAGTTTAGCAATATTGTTGGTGCATGGTCAAAAAATGAAAAGAGGACAGAAATTAAATATGTTACAGAACAATTATTAAAACCATTGAGAGCACATTGTTTGCAAAATCCCTCGGATGAAAGAACCATCACAATTTTGCCTCTCATTTTAGAAGCGGAACAAGCCTTCCGTAATCGTGAACATATACTTGACATAACAGGAAAATATTTTACTGATCAAGTTGAACAATTGAAAAAAATAAAAACTGACTTAGAGAGTGTTTTAATTTCGATGTCAAATAAGGCTGGCTAATTTCATATTGTTCCCAAACACCGTTTGGGAGCGAGAAATAAGTAATCAGAATAAATAAAAAAGTAGACTGAATATCATTATGAAATCTTTGGCAATAATACTGTTGAGTTTTGTTTTCTTAAGCTGTTCTTCAACCGATCAATCCACGCGCACCAACGGATCCGGCAAAAGATCAAACACCTCTGCTACTGAGTCGTCAACTCCCATAACGCAATCTCAAACGTGGGCAGATTCAGTCCTTCAACAAATGACTCTTCGAGAAAAAATTGCGCAGATGTTTATCATCTGGACTAGAGCTGGATTTCTTTCAAACGACACTAAACAACTGCAGGATAATATTCGATATGCTCAAGAAGTTGGAGTCGGCGGATTCTATTTCTCCACCGGTAATGCGTATGGTTTTCCTGTCAATGCAAATAAACTTCAACAGATCGCCAAAATTCCTCTGTTAATGACAGCAGATTTTGAATGGGGGGCGGGAATGCGCATTCAGGAAGCAACGACATTTCCGCGCGCAATGGCACTTGGTGCTACACGCGACACGAATCTTGCATACGAAATGGGAAAAGCAACTGCCCGTGAAGCGAAAGCACTCGGAATTCATCAAAATTATTCGCCTTCTGTGGATATCAATAATAACCCAAAGAATCCTGTCATTAATACCCGTTCGTTTGGTGAGGACCCAAAATTGGTAAGCGATCTTGCACGGGCGTTCATCCGTGGATCACAGGAAGAACATGTGATCGCTACCGTAAAACATTTTCCGGGTCATGGCGATACGGATACCGACACACATCTCGATCTGCCGTCGGTCAATTTTTCGCGTGCACGATTTGACAGCGTTGAACTTGTTCCTTTTAAAGATGCGATCAATGGTGGAGTAATGAGTGTGATGATCTCACATATCCATGCAACAGCGTTTGATGATACCAATGCTATTCCTTCAACGGCATCCGGAAATGTTGTGACCAAACTCCTCAAAGATGAAATGAAGTTCGGCGGATTGATCGTTACCGATGCGCTTGCCATGAAGGGAGTAACAAAATTATTTTCCCCCGGCGAAGCAGCAAAACGGGCGGTTGAAGCGGGTGCGGATATGCTGGTGATGTCTCCCAATACTGATGCTGCAATTGATTCCATTGTAGAGGCTGTGCGTCGAGGTGAGATCAGGGAAGAACGCATAGATCGTTCCGTACAAAAAATACTGCATTACAAACAATGGTGTGGGCTTGACAAGAACCGCATTGTTGATCTGAACGCAGTCTCGGAAGTTGTTTCAAGTAATTACAATAAGGAATTAGCGCAAGAGATCGCGCGTAAATCAATTACAGTGTTAGGAAATGTTGATAGAATCTTGCCGCTCCGAAATCTGAACGGAAAAAAAGTTCTCGACATTGTCTTTTCCGACACCGAAGATTCAGAAGATGCAAAAGTATTGCACGATGAATTTTTCGATCGCAAAAAAATGGAATTGGTCCGCATCGATCCACGAAGCAATCAGATGGAATATGATGATGTGTTGAAAAAAGCAAAGTCTGCCGATCTGATCATCTGTCAGTTTATGTTTTATATCCGATCTGAAGCGATGTCCGGACGATTGCCCAAGAAAGTTTCCGACCTGATGACGACGATCGTTGCATTAAAAAAACCGATAGTTGCAGTATCAACAGGGAATCCATATATAGCGATGGATTTCCCTTTGGTGGATGCTTACGTAACGACGTTTAGTTCGAGCAAATCATCCATTGAAGCAGCGGCAGAAGTGATCTTTGGCGAACAACCAGCTCGTGGAAAACTGCCGATCACTATTCCCGGACGATATCAATTCGGACAGGGAAGTGAGTATCAAGCGTTGGGGTTACGCAATGGAGAGCCGCGGGAAGCGGGTTTCAATCCCGATTCATTAGCGCTTGTTGATTCAATCATAAAAAAAGCGATTGCCGATTCTGCGTTTCCAGGAGCAGTACTGCTTGTTGCAAGAAATGGAATTGTTGTTCATGAAAAATCATACGGCAGATTCATATACGATACATCATCAGAGAAAATGACAACCGATGCCATATTCGATCTTGCTTCGGTAACGAAAGTGATCTCTACAACGAGCGCCGTAATGAGATTGGTTGAAGAGAAAAAAATATCACTGCAGGATAAGGTTGTTAAATATTTTCCGGAATTCGGACAGAACGGAAAAGAGAATATCACGATCTACAATCTTCTTGTTCATAACAGCGGACTTCAAGCGTGGAGAAAATATTACGAATTTTGCGATGCTCCGCAATGTGTAATGGATTCGATCTTTGCCGCGCCGCTCATCTATAGAACGGGTGATTCAACATTGTATAGTGATATGGGATTGATCACGACCGGAAAGATCATCGAGAAGGTGACCAGAACAACACTGGCAAATTATGTTGATTCGGTATTTTTCAAGCCATTGGGAATGAAAAATACAATGTATAATCCTCCGGTTGAATTGTGGAAACGTGTTGTACCGACGGAAGTCGATTCGTTCTGGAAGAAAACATACGTTGCAGTGCGCGGAAGAGTTCATGATGAGAATGCGGCGACACTTGGGGGAATTTCCGGACATGCGGGATTATTCTCCACTGCATCTGATCTTTCCAAGATCCTGCAAATGGAATTGAATTATGGAATCTATAATGGAAAACGATATCTCGATTCTGCAACGATCGCAACGTTTATCAAACAGCAATCCCCTAATAGCAGCCGCGCAATCGGCTGGGATACGCGTGATGTAGGGCGGTCATTTTCCGGACAGTATACTTCGCCGATAACATTCCTTCACACCGGATTTACTGGAACTTCAGTTGTTGTCGATCCAATAAAAAATACCATTGTTATTCTATTAACAAACAGAGTCTATCCGACAAGAAATAATTTAAAAATATCACGTATACGTCCCGCGGTTCATGATGCGATATTTAAAGCCATAAGATAGAAAACAATAAGGATTTTACGTTAAAAAACCAGTTTTTTCCCCGCCGAAAAAATCGTATCTTTTTCTATAAAATTATTTACTAAGACTTGCCAAGTTTCTAGAACTTGGCAAGTCTCTATAAAACTAGGGAGTTACTATGCCAACCAAATTTAAGAATGAGCCATTCACAGATTTCTCTAAACCGGCAAATAGAAAAGCGATGGAAAAAGCACTTGCCAAAGTTCGGGCAGAACTTGGTCAAGAACATCCCATCGTGATCGGCGGAGAGAGAATTACAACAACAGAAAAATTATATTCGTACAATCCCGGCAAACCAAGTGAAGTGATTGGCGTCCATCAAAAAGCAAATGTCGATCTTGCAATCAAAGCAGTTGAGACGGCGGCAAAAACATTTGAAACTTGGAAAACAGTTCCCGCAAAGAAACGTACCGACTATATCTTCAAAGCTGCTGCATTGATGCGAAAACGAAAATTTGAATATTGTGCAATGCTCACGTATGAAGTCGGCAAATCGTGGGCAGAAGCGGATGCGGACACTGCGGAAGCGATCGACTTTCTGGAATTTTACGGAAGAGAAATGCTTCGTCTTGCAGCACCTCAGCCGTTGATTAAAACTGCAGGAGAGAAAAATGAATTGCGGTATATTCCGCTTGGTGTTGGCGTCTGCGTCCCGCCGTGGAATTTTGCGCTTGCCATCCTTGTTGGTATGACTTCCGCTGCAGTCGTTGCGGGAAATACCGTTGTCTTGAAACCATCCAGCGACTCACCGACGATCGGTTACAAGTTCTTTGCATTGATGGAAGAAGTCGGTTTACCAAAAGGTGTCATCAATTATATTACGGGACCCGGTGGCGCAGTCGGTGATACTATGGTTGCTCATCCAAAAACACGATTTGTTTCGTTCACTGGTTCAAAAGAAGTTGGTGTTCACATCAACGAACTCGCCGCGAAAGTAGTTCCGGGACAAATTTGGTTGAAGCGTGTTGTTGCGGAAATGGGTGGAAAAGATTCCATTCTTGTTGATAACGAAACAGATCTTGATTCAGCAGCACAGGCAACTGTTGCATCGGCTTTCGGCTTCCAAGGTCAGAAATGTTCAGCTGCTTCACGCGCAATTGTCGTCGAATCGGTCTATGATAAATTTGTTGAGAAGGTTGCTGAACGGACAAAGAAATTGAAAGTCGGAGCACCGGAAGATTTCGCAAATTATATGGGTCCGGTCGTCAACAAAGGTTCGATGGAAAAGATATTGAATTACATTGAAACCGGCGTGAAAGAAGGGGGACGAATTGTAGCGGGTGGAAAACGTGTCGGTACTGATGGATATTTCATTGAACCGACCGTTATTGCGGATGTCGATCCGAAAGCAACAATTTCACAGGAGGAAATTTTTGGCCCGGTCATGGCGATCATCAAAGCAAAGAATTTTGACCACGCATTAGAGATCGCGAACAATACGGAATTCGGTCTAACTGGCGGTGTCTGGACGAAGAATAAAAAGAAACAGGAACGTGCAAAGAACGAATTCCACACCGGAAATTTTTATATTAACCGGAAGATCACTGGTGCACTGGTTGGTGTTCATCCGTTCGGCGGATTCAATATGAGCGGAACCGATTCAAAAGCAGGCGGCAGAGATTATTTGTTATTGTTCACACAGGCAAAATTAATTTCGCATAAATTAAAATAATATTCTCTTGTAGGACGGCGTTAACGCCGTCCTGCTAATAACATTATTAGGAGTTCCAATGAAAATTCATGAGTACCAGGGTAAAGATATTCTAAGAAAATTCAATGTCCCTGTTCCAAAGGGAGAAGTTGCTTTTTCAGTTGACGATGCTGTTAATGCGGCAAAACGTCTCGGCGGATCTGTTTGGGTTGTGAAAGCACAGATTCACGCAGGCGGACGCGGCAAAGGGGGCGGAGTTAAAGTTGCGAAGAGTCTGGATGAAGTGAAACAATACGCCAAGCAGATATTAGGAATGACATTGATCACCCATCAAACCGGTCCGGAAGGACGTTTGGTAAAACGGCTGTTAATTGAAGAAGGTGCAAACATTGATAAAGAAATGTATGTCGGTATCACGCTCGATCGCGCTCAATCAAAGAATGTGGTGATGGTCTCCACCGAAGGTGGAATGGAAATTGAGAAAGTTGCCGAAGAACATCCGGAACGGATCGTAAAAGAAACGATCGATCCGGCAGTGGGGTTCCAGCAATTTCAGGCTCGTAAACTTGCGTTCGCACTCGGACTGAGCGGTGACGCGTTCAAAAATGGAGTGAAATTCTTACTCGCACTATATCGAGCATACGAGGCGACCGATGCGTCATTGTTTGAGATCAATCCGTTGGTCATTACAAAAGAAGGAAATGTTATTGCGCTCGATGCAAAAGTGAATTTTGATGATAACTCATTGTATAGACATCCCGAATTTGCAGAATTACGCGATATTGATGAAGAAGACCCACTGGAAGTTGAAGCATCAAAATCCAACCTGAACTATATCAAACTTGATGGAAATGTCGGCTGTATGGTGAATGGCGCTGGTCTTGCAATGGGAACGATGGACATCATTAAGCTTGCGGGCGGTGAACCAGCAAACTTCTTGGATGTTGGTGGCGGTGCCAATGCAACGACCGTAGCGAATGGATTCAAGATCATTCTTGCTGACAAAAACGTGAGAGCAATACTCATCAATATCTTCGGTGGAATTGTCCGCTGTGACCGAGTTGCAAATGGTGTTGTTGAAGCTGCAAAAGTTGTCGATGTAAAGATCCCAATCGTTATTCGTCTTGCCGGCACCAATGCGGATATTGCTGCGGATATTCTGAAGAATTCAGGAATGAAATTCCTTGTTGCCGAGAATTTGAAAGATGCGGCAGATAAAGTAACAAAAGCGTTGGCAGCATAATCGAAAGAATGTCAGCCTACGATAAATACGAAGCCGTTATCGGCCTTGTGGCGAAGCCATCCCTTCGGGAAAGTCCACGCGCAACTTGGACCATCTAATAAATCTTCTGCGAGATTTGAGATTATAGTGTCAATATTTGAAAAATATGAAGCGGTAATTGGTTTGGAAGTCCATGCGCAGCTTTCTACCAACACGAAGATCTTCTGCGGCTGCTCGAACAAATTCGGCAGTCGGCCGAATTCGAATGTTTGTCCCGTCTGCTTAGGAATGCCCGGTGTTTTGCCCGTATTGAACAAACAAGTGGTGGAATATGCTATTCGAATGGGTTTGGCGACAAATTGTTCCATCACCTCAAAATCGATCTTTGCCCGTAAGAACTATTTCTATCCCGATCTCCCCAAAGGGTATCAGATCTCCCAATATGAAGAACCGATCTGTCAGCATGGTTATGTTGATATCGAACTGAGCAATGGAAGTTCAAAACGAATCGGTGTAACGCGAATTCATATGGAAGAGGATGCCGGGAAATCGATTCATGACGCTGGAAATGAAACGCTTGTTGATGTCAATCGATGCGGAACCCCGCTATTGGAGATCGTGAGCGAGCCGGATATGCGCTCTGCTGAAGAGGCGAGCAAATATCTCATCTCAATCTGGCAGACAGTGAAATATTTAGGGATCTGTGACGGGAATATGGAAGAGGGAAGTCTACGGTGTGATGCGAATGTTTCTGTCCGGTTGAAAGGTGAAACGAAACTCGGAACAAAAGCTGAATTGAAGAATATGAATTCTTTCCGGAATGTCGAACGGGCGATTGAATACGAGATTAAACGTCAAATTGAATTGATCGAAGAGGGCGGAGCAGTAGTTCAGCAGACATTATTGTGGAATGCAGATAAGAATATCGCAACGCCGATGCGGAGTAAAGAAGAAGCGCACGATTATCGATATTTTCCGGATCCCGATCTTGCTCCGGTGATCGTCAATAAGGAGTGGATCGCCTCCGTTGAGAAATATCTTCCGGAACTTCCTGTAGCTCGTAAAAAAAGATTCGTTGAATCATTCAAACTTCCCTCGTATGATGCAGAAGTGCTTACGCAGGAAAAAGAACTTGCAGATTATTTTGAATCCTCATTGAACGGACTTTCTAAGAAGAACGAAGAGAATTATAAATCTGTGAGCAACTGGATTATGACCGATGTTCTGCGTGTTGTCAACGATGATAAATCATTGATCACCGATTTTCCGGTTTCTCCGGAAAATCTTTCTGCAATGGTGAACGTCATTGAAGATGGAACGATCAGCGGAAAAATTGCGAAAGATGTTTTTGCAGAGATGGTAAAAACAAAAGAGCATCCCAAAACGATCATCGAACGAAAAGGGTTGGTGCAGATATCGGATACGGTAGCGATTGAGAAAGAGATCGATTCGATCCTCTCAAAATTTCCAAATGAAATATCGCGGTACCGCGGCGGTGAAGATAAACTCATGGGATTCTTCGTCGGCGAAACAATGAAGGTGATGAAGGGTAAGGGAAATCCAAAAGTAATTAACGAACTTCTGAGAAAAAAATTGGATAATAAGTCGTGAAGTCGTTGAGTCGGTAGTCGTGGAGATTGTATGCATAAATTTCAAGATCTTATTGTATATCAAAAATCATTACTATTCATATCTAAAGTCCGCGAAGTTGCTCAACTTTTCCCTAAAGACGAACTGTTTGGATTAAACACCCAGTTCAAACGAGCAAGCGATTCGATAGTTCTCAATATTGCAGAAGGAGCAGGAAATTCCTCTGATAAAGAATTCGTCAGATTTTTGGACTATTCAATTCGCTCTGCATTCGAATGTATGGGTTGCACCGATATTGCTTTGACAAATAAATACATCGAAAAAGAACTACACGACAATTTATACAAACAAATAAATGAACTTGTTGCAATGTTGTATGGTTTACAGAAAAAATATAAATAACGGGTCTTCACGACTCCATTTCTTCACTACTTCAAGACTTCTACTATTATGAGAAACAAAATAATCGCCGGAAACTGGAAAATGAATAACGACATTTTCCAAACAACGGACCTTATCAACGGAATCAAATCTGCACTTAAACCCTCAACTTCAACAATAGCAATTGTTTGCCCGCCGTACACTTCATTGATGACAGCGCAGCAATTGATCAAAGGAACACCGATCAAGCTCGGCGCGCAGGATGTTTCCTTATACGACAGCGGTGCATATACCGGAGAAATTTCCCTGTCGATGCTGAAATCTGTCGGATGCGAATATATTATTGTCGGTCACTCGGAACGTCGACAGTATCATGGTGAAACAAATGAGATCATCAATCAAAAAACTAAAAAGGTTCTGGCAGGGGGAGTAACACCGATCATCTGTGTTGGTGAAACACTTGAAGAGAGAGAAAAAAATATCACAAGTCAAATATTGACAACTCAAGTAAAAGGAGTCCTCGCCGGTCTATCTGCGACTGATGTTGAAAAATCCATAATTGCATACGAACCGGTTTGGGCAATCGGAACCGGAAAAACTGCTTCAAAAGAACAAGCGGAAGAAGTTCATCTGTTGATTCGTACATTGATCTCGGAGCTATATTCTTCAACTACTTCTGATAAAGTAATCATTCAGTACGGTGGAAGCGTAAAACCTGATAATGCGAAAGAGTTACTTTCTCAACCAAACATTGATGGTGCACTTGTGGGTGGTGCGTGTTTAAAAGCGGATTCGTTTGCCGCCATAATCAGTGCTGCATAAAAATAGATAAATCTAAAAAGCCTCAAAATACTGATTTTTCGTGTTTTGAGGCTTTTCTATATCTACCCTACAAAATTTCACTTGGTTTCAGCAGGTTCGTGTGTTATATTTAGTTTGTTTTCTAAAGAAAAATGCCTTAAAACAACGAAAATTCAACAACTTCGGATCAATAGTTGAACAAATTGCTCTTTCGATCATCAATTTATCTGTTTGTTTCAGTCCTCGTCGCAACCACTCTATTTTCCCAGCAGTTGTTCCTCGAAAATGGCATGCCGTCGCATCCAAATATTTTGTCGTATACGTCACCGGCACGCTCTATTATTGATCTTTCAGGTGAATGGAATTACTCGATTGATAACGGAGTATCATGGAAACAAGTAAAAATTCCCGCCGCCGCGAACTATGAAGGCAAGATAGTCTATCGAAAAAAATTCTCAGTTGATGAGCGTTCCATTCAGAACAATGCTTTTACAATTGTATGCTATGGTATAAACTACCAAGCGGATATTTATATCAATGAAACATTTATTGGCAGACACGAGGGGGGGTATACATCATTCGAATTATCTGTACCGGATAATATCATTCAGATCGGCTCAGAGAATGTCATTCGCGTTGTCGTCGATAATTTGCTGAATTATAAATCAACATTTCCATTGCGTCCTCAAGTGAGTGGTTGGAAAAATTATAACGGAATTACCCGCGATATTTTTATTGTTTCTGCACCAAAATTACGCTTAGAAAAAATTAATGTTGTTATTGATGCGATTGAACCGAAAGCTGCAAAATTATTAGTAACGGCTACAGTATCTGCAAAAGATCTGCAAGCGTTGGCACAATTATCCAGCAAATCATTTCAACTTTCAGTGGAAATTTCTGAAGGTGAAAATGGAGCGGTGATCGGAAAGCCGACAATTGTTTCCATTGTTCCGCAACCGAATAATTCAGTAGCAGCGCAGATCTCTATTTCCATTCCCAATGCAAAATTATGGTCGCCCGATTCGCCGGAACTCTATTCGATAAAAGTTTCCCTTCTTGCAAGTGAAGGAAAAAAAGATTCTCTGATGGATGCTGTCAGCGTTAGCACGGGCATCCGAACGTTCACAAAAGATAAAAACAATCTCTTATTCAATGGTGCGCCGATCAATCTGCGCGGAGTAGTGTGGATAGAAGATTCGGAATTACATGGCAGCGCATTAACGTATGAAGATATGGAGCGTGATGTTGCGCTGATCAAAAATCTTGGCGCGAATGCAGTTCGTATTGGTTTCCATCCGCCGCATCCATTCTTCATTCAATTGTGTGATCGATATGGACTGCTGGTGCTGGAAGAAATCCCAAACTTTGAAATTCCCGCGAAAATTCTAGAAGAAGAAAACTATCGACACCTTCTCACCAATTATTTAAAAGATATGATCGAGCGTGACCGGTATAGTCCATCGGTGATCGCGTGGGGTTTAGGAGAGGGCTCGGGTGCTTCAAGCAATGCTGAAAAAAATATAATTACTCAATTACATCATACGGCAAAATCACTTGATGATCGTCTTACGTATTTTGTAAGCAGGGGCATTGACGATGATGGTTCTTCGGTTGCAGATATCGGTGCAATAAGTTTATCCACTGTTGACATTAAAAAATTTCGTTCACTTCTTTCTGCATATAAAGAAACAAATTCAAAAAAACCGATCATCATTGCCGGTTACGGGAAAGCAATAGAAAAAAATAATCGTAACGGATACAGCGATCCAAATTCTCAAGAAGCGCAAGCTCGATACATTCAACAGCGATATTCAATCATCAAGGAAATGAACTTTTCCGGCTCGATGATCTTTTCATTCAACGATTTTTACAGTGATCGTCCCATTATGAATATAAAACCTACGACACCGAACGTTCATACGATAGGTATTGTAGAATTGAATCGTGAGAAGAAAACAGCATATGATGTTGTTCATTCTATCTATCATGATCAGAAAATATCAGCTCTGCCAATTGGGAATTATGTCGCTGCATCTCCGTACGCGTATGTGGTAATTGGTCTGTCATTGCTTATTATCGCAGCGTGGTTGGTTAATGGTAATCGAAGATTTCGGGAAAGTACGCGCCGAGCAATTTTCAATTCGTATAATTTTTTTGCTGATATCCGTGATCAATTTACTCTTCCACTTTTTCATACAACACTGACTGCGTTCATCATCGCGATCACATTTTCTGTAATATTCTCAAGCATTCTTCATCATTTTAGAACAAGTATTATTCTGGACTATATTTTGTCATATCTGTTTTCCGATGCTTTGAAAAGGATAATTATCGAAATGTCTTGGACACCAATGGTCGGTGTTGGATACCTTTCGGGAGTTATGGTGATGTGGTTTTTTGGCTTAACATTACTAATCCAGGTGATGGCTTTGATTGCACGCGTTAAAATTCGTCTTTTCCATTCATATTCAATTGCTGTTTGGACCGCGCTTCCTTGGATATTCTTTATTCCAATAGGGATGATTTTGTATCGTGTACTAGAAAGTGATGTGTATGTTCCATGGGTATTAGGGCTAGTCGTTGTTATGTCTGCATGGATTTATCTTCGTTCATTAAAAGGAATTTCTGTTATTTATCATATCTATACACCAAAAATGTATATGGTGGGTGTAGCGGTATTGCTTATTATCTGCGGCGGCTTGTATGCATATTTTGACTATATGTATGCGATTTCGCTCTATATGGAATATTTCTCAACGCACATTCTTCCCTTTGTTAATTAAATTATAGTGCTAACGAATGTATCTTTCTAAATTAGAAATAGTTGGTTTTAAATCGTTTGCAAATAAAGTGAACCTGTCGTTCGATGCCGGTCTTACGGCAATTGTTGGACCGAATGGCTGTGGAAAAACGAATGTTGTAGATGCAATACGCTGGGCTCTTGGCGAGCAAAAACCGAGCCGTTTACGAAGTGATAAAATGGAAGATGTGATCTTCAATGGAACAAAAAATCGCAAGCCGTTAGGCATGGCAGATGTTTCGCTGACCATTGAGAATACCAAAGGAATCCTCCCCTCCGAATATAAAGAAGTTGTTATCACGCGTCGCGTATATCGTTCCGGTGAGTCGGAATATTATATGAACAAAACTCTTTGTCGATTAAAAGATATTAAAGATCTTTTCATGGATACGGGAATGGGTTCTGATGCATATTCGGTTATCGAATTAAAAATGGTCGAGACGATCTTAAGCGACAAAACAGATGAACGCCGTCGTTTGTTTGAGGAAGCTGCCGGTGTAACAAAATATAAAGTCCGCAGAAAAGAAACGTTCACAAAGCTTAATCATGTACAGCAAGATCTCATCCGTGTTCAGGATATTGTGAAGGAAATACAGAAAGCGGTCAACTCTCTTGAACGGCAGGCAAACAAAGCGGAGCAGTTCAATATTATATCTCAAGATCTTCGGACAAAAGAAATAATCCTTCTCGAACGTGAATATACCGAGATCATACTTTCCATCGATCCGCTGCAGCAAAAACTTATTTCTGCCGTTGATGAAAAAAAGAAGATCAGCGACGAACTATCCTCTGAAGAGATACTGCTGGATGATCTGCGCGAAGAACTTACATTGTTGGAAGAAAAATTAAATGAAGTACAATTAGAGCTAAACGAACATCAGCAAAAGATAAATCTTTCGCAGCAGGCGCGTGTAAAAGCGAATGAACGTTCCAACTCGCTTATGGAGGCGATCGAACGATATACAAAAGAAAAAGAGGAACTCTCACTCCAGCTTCCTGAATTAGAAATGCGTTCCGGAGAATTGATCACTTCAATCGAAAGAACACATTCGAATGTTCTCTCATCAACAATACAATACAACGAGAAAAAAGAAGAACTTGATAAATTTACCACAGAACTGGAAAAGAAAAAAGCAGAAGTAAAATCGATACAGGACGAAGTTATTTCTTTGCTTCATGAGATATCGTCTAAACGAAATGAGTACGAACGGACAAAAGCCCGGTTGGAGAACATCAACGGACGATTGGATTATTCCGGAGAAGAGAACGCAATTTATACTGCAGACATAACCAAAAACTCCACTACGGTTGCAGAACTTACAAAACAGGATAAAGAACTTCGAAGATTGTTTGCTGAAGCAGAGATTCTCGCTCTGAATGAAGAATCGAAAAAATTAAATCTTCAAAAAGAAATTGAAACGATCCGCAATTCTGAATTTGAAGTTCGCTCTGTTCTAGACCGCCGCCGCTCCCGACTAGATTTTCTTCAAGGATTAGTAGAAAGTCACGAGGGGTTTTCTGAAGGGGCAAAATATCTCATAACAAATATCGAGTGGAAAGATACACTGCAAACTACTGTGGCCGATGCGTTCTCAACGGATGCGAAATACAGAATCGCGATTGAAGCGGCGCTTGGGGATATTGCAAATTATATGGTCGTTCAAACGATTGATGATGCGCATTGGGGCGTTGAAATACTGAAATCAAGCAATAAAGGACGAGCAACCTTCGTTTGCCTCGAATCAATTCCCACATTGCCTGATGATAAATTGGATATCATTGAAGACGGAGTGATCTCGTGGGCATGCGATAGTGTTCAATGCGATCCGAAATATGGTTCACTTCGGGATTTTTTGTTTGCAGGCACATTGATTGTTGAAGATGTTCTGACCGCAAAATCATTGGTTCGAAAATATTTCTCTCTTAAGTGTGTTACGTTGGACGGCGAACTTGTTACAGGCTCTGGCATTCTTCGGGGCGGCAGTATCCGTGCGGAAGATGGGGGATTTATCGGCAAAAAAAATCAGATCGAAGAACTTCAGAAAGAGATTGTATCACTTTCTTCGCAGATTGAATTGAGTCGAAAAGAAAACACTGAAAAAGAAAAAAAGATCGGATCGATTGACGTAAAATTGTTGTTTGATGCAGCAAAAAAGATCGAACAGCAGATGACCGCCGTTGAAATGCGGATTGCGCAGATCGAATACGAAAAGAAGCGGATGGCGGAAAATGTGGAGCGTAATGATGTTGAAAACACTCGTTTACGTGAAGAAGCGGATGCTCGAAATGTTGAATTGAAAACGCTTCAACCGACTATCGAAAAATTGGAGAAGAAAAAATCGTCAGCAGAACAGCAATCAGGAGCAACGGCAAGCGAATTAGAGACGATGGAAGTAATGTGGAACGAGTTTTCTAAAGTAGCGACTGATGCGCAGCTTGAAATGATGCGCCTGGAGAATGAAGAAAAAAATTATGCTCGTGAATTGGAATATACGAATGCCACGATTACCAATCTACGGAATACATTTGCTCAACGTGATTCTGATATTGAAATCGCACGGAGAGAGATCGAACGATTACAGGAAGAACTTCTTACAAATACAAATATTCTTGAAGGACTCGATCGAGAGTTGAAGGAAATTGTGGAACGCAAACGTGTTGCACAATCGGATTTCAATTCAAAACGAACGCAATCACACGATATTGAATTGAAATTGAAAGATGCTCGTCGATTGCATGATACGTCACTTTCCCGTTCACACGAATTGGAATTGAAAATATCAGAATTGACGATGAAGGCACAGAATTTGATTTCCCGCGGGAAAGAAGAGTTTGATTACAGTGTTGAATTGAAGGAGTTTGCTGCGGAAGATATTTTTGATATTGCATCCGCCCACGAAGAAATCCGACAGATGAAAGACAAGATCCGTTCTCTTGGTGCCGTGAACTTTGCGGCGTTCGATGAATATAAAACAGAAAAGGAACGATTAGAATTCATCAGTGTGCAGCGGGACGATCTTGTTGAAGCGGAAAAGACATTACTGCAAACAATCGAAGAGATCAATAATACTGCGCAACGGGAATTTATTACGACCTTTGAAAAGGTGCGTGAAAATTTCATAACGACATTCAAAGGATTGTTTGATGAAGGTGATGAATGCGATCTTCAGTTGGAAGACGGTGTGGATCCATTAGAAGCACGGATTGAAATCACGGCAAAACCACGAGGAAAACGCCCAACTTCAATCGACCTACTCTCCGGTGGTGAAAAAACATTGACGGCAATTGCTCTGTTATTTGCCATCTATCTTGTGAAACCATCGCCGTTCTGTATCTTGGACGAGGTTGATGCACCGCTTGATGATTCAAATATTGACCGTTTTTCGCGTATCATCAGAAAGTTTAGTGATAACACACAATTTATTGTTGTTACACATAATAAACGGACAATGGAAGCTGCGAATGCAATGTATGGTGTTACAATGGAAGAGATGGGTGTTTCGAAATTGGTTTCTGTCCGTTTTAATCAGGATAAAATTGCAACGATTTAACCTGATACCTTGTGGAGTGGCGATGGCTTATGAGTGAAAATCTTTCGTATATCGTGTTTACAGATTTTGACGGAACTATCGCCGTAAACGATATCGGTGACGCAATGTTCGAACGATTCGGGAATGTAAAAATCTGTGCAGAAAGTTTTGAACAATATCGCAGCGGAAAAATTGATGCACGTGATTGTTGGCGAAACGGTTTTGCTTCGATATTATCGGTAACGAAAAAGGATTTTACAGAATTCACTCTTTCACAAGCCGTTGATGTTCATTTCAAGACATTTGCAGAATTTTGTTCTGTGAAAAATATTTCGGTTACTGTGTTAAGTGATGGATATGATGCGTATATCGATCCGGTGTTACAAAGAGAAGGTTTGGATTGGTTGCCACGATATTCCAATCGATTACAATTCAATAGTGATGGAACCGTAGAACCAATTTTTCCTTTTACCGATGCAGAGTGTAAACGGTGTGCGAATTGCAAACGGAATCATATACTAACAAAATCAAGCGATAATAATGTTATCGTCTATATTGGTGACGGGATTTCAGACCGCTGTCCGGTGCAATTTGCTGATATCGTTTTTGCAAAAGATTCATTGGTCAGTTTTTGTGAAACACATAATATTACGTTTCACCGATTCGAGAATTTTTCTGATGTTTTGAAAACCTTTAGATCGATTGTAGAAACAAAGAAACCGCGTAAACGACGAACAGCAGAGCTTGCACGAAAAGACATATTTATGATGGAGTAATAATGGATATTCGATTAAAAATATTTGAAATGCGAAGTTATACGCCAATACCATTTTTACTTATAATGGTCATATTTGCCGCTCCAACCGTACCAACTTTGATTACCGGATTTATCGTTGCTCTTCTTGGTGAAGTGATTCGATTTTGGGGTGTTTCAATTGCGGGAAGCGAGACTCGAACGACCGGTGCAGTTGGCGCAACAAATCTGATCACTGACGGACCGTTTGGTTATGTTCGCAATCCGCTCTATGTCGGGAATATTTTAATGTATGTCGGATGTGGTATTATGTCCAACGCATTGGTACCGTATTTGACGTTGGCTGCTTTTGTGTGGTTTGTCATTCAATATCAGTTGATCGTTTCTCGTGAAGAAGAACATCTTCGAACGGCGTTTGCTAATGAATATGCAGTCTATTGTAAAAATGTTCCACGATTCTTTCCAAGGTTAACGAAATATTCCGGCGAACATTCATTTCATCGCGATCCAAACTTTTCACGCGGTCTTCAATCTGAAATGAGAACACTGCAGGCATTTTCCGCAGTGATTGCGTTGATCGTAATGCGATATTTTGTGAGATAAAATGAAACAGTGTGTCATGATTGTGGCGGGAGAAGCATCTGGCGATCTGCATGGTGCCGGTGTAGTTCGAGAGTTGAAGAAAATAAATCCTTCAATGGATATTTTTGGCATCGGCGGTGATAAGATGGAGAAAGAGGGAATGTCGCTGACATTTCACGTGCGCGAGATGTCGTTTATGGGATTTATAGAAGTACTGAAACATCTACCGCTGATTCGTGCTGTGGAAAAAACACTGGAACAACTCTTGATATTTAAAAAACCGGATGTTGTTGTATTAATAGATTATCCCGGTTTTAATTTGAGGTTTGCGCGTACGGTTAAAAAATACGGAATTAAAGTTGTCTATTACATCAGTCCGCAGGTGTGGGCTTGGAAAAAAGGACGTGTGCTGAAAATGCGAGGATTGATCGACAAAATGTTGGTGGTCTTTCCGTTTGAAGTTCCGATCTACGAAAAAGAGAATGTTCCGGTGCAGTTCGTAGGTCATCCCTTGGTAGAAGAAATGCAGGAAATGATGAGCAAGGAAAACTTCTCCAAACGGTATGATCTAGATAGTTCAAAGAAATTCATCGCCGTTATTCCTGGCAGTAGAAAACAAGAGATTGAAAATTTATTTTCAGTGATGGTTCGTTCTGCTGTTGAACTTGCCGGAATTGAAAAGGAAGTTGTTGTGGCAGTTGCTCCAAACCTTTCAATGGAATTATATAAGAACAATTTGCCGCCGAATGTGAACGTGAAATTCATCCAGCATTCCACACACGAAGTGATGAAATATGCGGAATTTGCATTTGTCACATCAGGAACGGCGACATTGGAAACAGCATGTGTTGGGACACCAATGATCGTAGTTTATAGAACATCGGTGATAACGTATTGGATAGCCCGATTAGTGGTAAAGATCAAGAATATCGCTCTGGTCAATATTGTTGCTGGTAAGACGATCGTTCCGGAAATGATCCAAGGCGATGCAACGGTAGAGAAATTAGTAAGCGAAGCACGGACAATATTAAATTCGCCTGAACATTATGCTGAAATAAAAAACGAATTGAATATTGTCCGGCAGAAACTTGGAGGAGTTGGTGCATCAGTGAATGTTGCAGAAGCAATTCTTGCTATTTGATGTATGAAAAAACAAATGATATTGATCGCGCTGCGTATTGTCCTGTGGAGAGTTATTCTGCTGTGGTGTAAAACGTTGAGGATTACGCGAGTCAATGCAGATCAATTCGATGAGTTGAAGCGAAGCGGAAAGAATGTTGTTGTTGCGTTTTGGCATGGGTCAATGTTTGTCGGTTGGTTTTTGCATCGTCCCGAAACGAATTGGAATATCTCAGCGTTGGTAAGCCAAAGTAACGACGGCGAATTTCTTTCAACGATTCTTGAGCGATGGAATTACACTATGATTCGCGGCTCGAGCCACATTGGAGGAAAAGAAGCAATGCAGTTGATGGTCGACGAAGTTGAAAAAGGAAATTCTTTAGCAATCACTCCCGATGGACCGCGTGGACCACGACACGAAATGAAGATGGGAGCAGTTCGTGTTGCACAACGAACCGGCGTTCCGTTAGTATTGGTTGGTATTGCAGCTTCATCGAAGAAACAATTGCAAAGTTGGGATAAATTTGATGTCCCGCGGCCATTTTCTTCAGTCGTTGCAACGTATAGCGAACCGATCATTGTCCCTAAAGAATTGAACAATGAAACGTTGGACGAGTTTAAACAAAGAATGCAAAGCGTAATGGTGAAGTTGACGAAAGAGGCAATGGATTTATCCAACGGAAATGGTGGACCAGCGTGAAGCCTCATTGGTTATTCATGCCGTTGGTGCCGCTGTATGGTGTAGTAATGATGCTTCGTAATTGGTTCTTTGAGATAGGAATATTTCAGTCAGTTGATGTCGGAGTTCCGGTTATTTCTGTCGGGAATATTACTGCCGGTGGAACCGGGAAAACCCCGATCGTGAAAAGTGTTGTATCGATTCTTATTGAATCAGGAAAGCATGTTGCGATAATCAGCAGAGGGTATGGACGGAGTTCTCGAGGAACAATTGTTGTTAGTGATGGGAAAAATATTTTAGCAGATGCCAACTCTGCAGGAGATGAACCATTATTTCTTGCAGGGCAATTGCGTTCTGCAGTCGTGATTGTTGATGAAGATCGTGTCCGCGGTGCAAAAAAGGCGATTAAAGAATTTGGTGCGAATGTGATCGTTCTTGATGACGGATTCCAAAATCGGTATATCCAACGATTAAAAAATATTGTATTGATCGATGTGCACTATTCGCCGTTCGAGACATCATTACTTCCTGCGGGATATCGTCGAGAATTGATTTCTAACTTCAAACGTGCCGACGCAGTTGTTGCAACAAAAGTAAAAGATGCGAATGAAGCATCGTCGATGTTGTTGCGCAAAGAGATTGATTCGATTGCAAATAAATTCTCAAGTTCGTTTCAGCCGTCGGGAATTCGTCACCTATTTGGCGGAGTAAAGCAATCATTGGAAATGTTAAAAGGACACTCAGCGATTGTTCTTTGTGGGATTGCACAACCGGAGAGTTTTCAACAAAGTCTTGAACAGTGCGGTGTGCGTGTGGAAAAATATTTCAATTTTTCCGATCATCATAAGTTCAATCGTAATGATGTTGATAAAGTTGTGGATTCATTCAATGTGAATAAAGCTGATTTCATCGTCACAACAGAAAAAGATGCTGTTCGGTTGAAGGATTTTGAGGAAACATTAAAACAACTTCCGATTGTAATGTTAACAATGGAGGTTGTAATGCATCAGAATGAAGCCTGGAAGAAATATATACTGAGTGGATTGCAGTCATGAAAATTGCATTGAGTGACAGCGGAAATGAAGGGAAACAAAAGAAGTATCTTGATTGGCTTCACTTGTTTGCTCCGAATGCTGAACTGAGGATTGTTGGATATAAGACTGAACCTTCTTCACTTCAAGAATTTGACGGCCTGGTTCTTACCGGAGGAGAAGATGTCGATCCCGAACTTTCTAAAGCATTACCGGTTGATCTTGTTCAACAAAGTGATAGACGAAGAGATGATTTTGAATTCCAATTGCTTGATCAGGCATTGAAAGAAAAGAAACCGATCTTTGGAATTTGCCGTGGATTACAAGTAGCAAATGTTTTTCTAGGAGGCTCTCTCGTTGCTGATCTTCAGTCGGCAGGTTTCGCAAATCATGAAACAAAGAATGGTGCAAAAGAATCTCGTCA
>CAYHFN010000024.1:0-9437 GCA_964355925.1 uncultured Chitinophagaceae bacterium | reverse complement strand
AGTCGGCAGGTTTCGCAAATCATGAAACAAAGAATGGTGCAAAAGAATCTCGTCATGCCATTGTCGTCGAAAAAGAATCATTGATGTATTCAGTTACCGGGAATGAAACTGGTGAGATCAATTCATATCATCATCAATCGGCATTGACCATTGCAGATGATCTGATGGTCTCCGGCCGATCATCGGACGGTGTTGTAGAATCGCTTGAATGGAGAGATAAAATTAACAGATCATTTTTATTGCTTGTGCAATGGCATCCGGAACGTATGATCGACGAAGGAAGTCCGTTTACCAAGAATATCGGTGCTTCCTTTTTTATGGAAGTACAAAAATATAAAACAAAAAATTAATACCTACGCTGTGATGCGTGTACTTTTTACCACAGAGGGCAAAGTCCCCGAAAGGAACAGTGAGTTATGAAACTTTCCGATTACAAATATCCGGTTCCGCGTAATCTTATTGCAAAACACCCGGCAAATCCGCGAGATCATTCACGCTTATTAGTGATCAATCGTGCTGATGAGACATTCGAAGATCGTCACTTTTATGATGTTGCCGAATATTTTGACAAGGGTGATACGATGATCGTGAATGAGACAAAAGTGTTTCAAGCTCGTCTCATCGGAAAAAAAGAAAAAACGAATGCGAAGATCGAAGTGTTCCTTCTCCGTCAGTTGAATGTTGAAGATAATATCTGGGATGTGATCGTTGACCCGGCTCGAAAAGTGAGGATCGGAAACAAGATCTATTTCGATAATGGAAATCTTTGGTGCGAAGTGATCGACAATACCACTTCACGCGGAAGAACGGTCCGATTCAATTACTCGGGAGATTTTTTTAAGGTGATCGATAAGATCGGGTTGACTCCGCTTCCGAATTATATCAAACGAGAACCGACTCCAAAGGACAAAGAGACGTATCAAACAATTTTTGCTGATAAAGTCGGTGCAGTTGCAGCTCCTACTGCCGGACTTCATTTTTCAAAACAGTTGCAAAAGAAAATGGAGAAACGCGGAGTCAGCTTTGCTCCGGTCATTCTTCATATCGGACTTGGAACATTTCGTGCAGTAGAAGTTGAAGATCTCACAAAACACAAAATGGATTCAGAGTTTTTTCAAGTTGAAGACCCAACGGTGAAACTCGTTAATAAATCAATTGATGCTCGAAAAAAAGTCTGTGTTGTAGGAACCAGTGCAATGCGTGCTGTCGAATCCAGCGTGACGACGGATGGACATCTTAAGCCGCTGAAAGGCTGGACGGATAAATTCATTTTCCCACCGTATGATTTTAAGATCGCTGATCGACTGATAACGAATTTTCATATGCCGGAATCGACACTGTTGATGCTCGTGGCAGCATTTGCCGGACACGAATTAACAATGCGCGCATACAAACATGCTATTAAAAAAGGTTACCGCTTCTATAGCTACGGTGACGCGATGTTAATTCTCTAAAAAAATGATAGAACACTTCCTTACCAGACAATTCTTTATCACTACGGCGATCAATCTTGCGTTGATCAGTGCGTTCGGCTATTTAATGACGCGCAAGAATCTGTTGTCGTATTTTTCAAAAGGACGATGGTGGCTGACCTGGCTTTCGGTTGCGATCATCACCTTGATGGATGAATTGACGTCGATATTTTATGCGCCAAGCGAAGCGTTTCGCGTCATCGGGACGAATGCGATTTTATTTATTCTGTTGACCTCAATTCTAATACGATTCCTTTCGATGAGAATGACGGAGATTGCTGAAATATTAGAATTTCATGGCATCAAAGGCGGAGGAGTGTATTCGTTTTCATATCTTGTGCTAGGACCGACCGTATCATTTATTGCTGTTGCTTCTATCATAGTGGATTATGTGTTGACAGCAAGTCTTTCAACCGTTAGTGCCGTAGAAAATGGTTTATCATTCTTTGAAGTTTCTCAAACAGGAAAGTTTGTGATGCAAGCCGCCATTATTTGGTTTGTTGCAGGATTGAACATTATCGGGATTAAAGAGAACGCTAAGTTTACGTATGTAATTTTTGTTATTGCAGCGGTTATTCTCATAAATCTTGTGATGGCGGGAATGTTCCACATGACCCCTGATAGTTTGCATACCATCGGTCAAAGTTTTTCGAATGTTGCGATTGGGATGAATGATGGAAATTGGTTTAATGCGTATTTTTTTGTAATCGTAGGTGTCTCAAGTTGTATTCTCGCATATTCGGGTATTGAATCGGTTGTACAAACTGCAGGTCTTGTAAAATCATGGAAGGACGTAAAACATGCCTATATTTTTCTTGCATTGACCACGGGTATTTTTACTCCACTGTTGGCGGCGGTTGTCCTCTCATCGAAAATAGATGTTAGTATGCACGAAACCGATCTTATCACACAGTTTGCAAAGATGATCGGCGGTGCTACATTTGGTTATATTGTCGGAATTCTTGCGAGTGTTTTGTTGATGATGGCGGTGAATACGGCGTATGTTGCAACAAGCGAATTAATGGAACGAGTTGCACACCGTTACGGATTTCATTGGCTTATTAAAACCAATAAACGCCAGTCTCTCTATCGTATTCACATAGCCAATGCAATATTTTATACATTCATAGTTTTTATTACAGACGGTAATCAAATGCTGTTGGCGGAAATGTATGCCATCGGTTTGTTAGCAAGTTTTTCAATCAATCTTGGAAGTTTGCTGATCTATCGCTACTCAAAAGGCACCAAAGATGTGCTTGCGTTTAATACGCACCGTTTAGGAACATTTGGACTATTTGCAATAATGTTCTCGTGTTTCCTCTATCTTGGGTACCATAAGCCGTATGGAACTTTGATGTGGAGTTCTGTTACTGTAATATTTTTATTTATTGGAATTAGGGTTGCCAAGAAACGTGCACCTGAAATAAAAGAAATAGCACAAACCGATCAGCCGTTAAATATGATCTTTCATTTGGTAGAATCGGAAGCGGAAAATCTCCACGTATATTTTCGCCGTCCAAACGAGAATGCACCGCGCGTTGATGATTCCTCTTCGGCATTCATTAGTTTATATCATCCGCGTGCTGGAATTCCGGAAAAAGTGGCGAAGAATCATTTCCGATTCGCAAGTCAAAGTCAATCCATTTATCATGGCATCACTGAAATTTTGTATGCACTTGATTATGAACTTCCGCATAAGAAGATCACAATTCACCTTGGCTGGCCTACGTCATCATGGGTCGATCGATTATCAATTGGTGTTATGATTCTGAGTGTTATGCGTCTTCCGAAATTATTTCCACGGTTCAACTTTGTGATCGAATATTTCGGTAAACCGAAAGCGGTGAAAGAGTAGTATGGTAACAAGTGTGATCATTCCTGCGGCAGGATTTGGCGAGCGGATGGGAGCAACCATCGGCAAACAATTCTTGTTGATGAATCATAAACCGATTCTGGTTCATACGCTGGAGCGTTTTGAACAGTGTGACGAAGTGACTGAAATTATTGTTGCGACGCAGCGGTCATCGTTCCCGATCATTGAAGAGATCAAACAAAAATATTCGTTGTCAAAATTGAGGCCGCCCATCGAAGGAGGGCAGCGTCGACAAGATTCTGTTGCAAATGCCTTACGGTATATTGATGCAAAGGCAGAGATCGTTGCAGTGCACGATGCGGTCCGTCCATTTGTTCACAAAAAAGAGATCAGTCAATCGATAGAAACAGCGAAATATTTTGGCGCATCGATTGTTGCAGTTCGTGCAAAGGATACAATGAAGCAAGCATCGACCGATGGACGGGTAGAAAAAACGCTGAATCGTTCATCTCTGTGGAGTGTTCAGACGCCGCAAACATTCCAACGACAAATACTGATCGATGCGTATGCAAATGCTGAAAAAATGAACATCACTGCTACCGATGACTCATTTTTAGCGGAACAGATAGGAATTTTGCCGATTATTGTTGAAGGAAGTTATGAGAATATTAAAATTACCACGCCGGATGATCTGTTATTAGCTGAGTTATTATTGAAACGCTTTATTCCGTAAATAAAATATTGTCAACGTCCTTGCTTCTAATCGTTTGATTTCACTATTTTGCCATTACAGCTTACTTTTCTCTTTTCGTAATAGGGGATTACAATGGAAAATTTTATCGCAGTTTTACTGATCAGTTATGTGATCGGTTCCATTCCAACAAGTATCATTGCGGTGAAACTTGCCAGTGCGGGTGATATTCGTAATTTCGGAAGCGGCAATGCCGGTGGTACGAATGTGCTTCGGATGCTTGGCTGGAAAATTGGCGTTGCTGTGATTTTGTTTGATCTGTTCAAAGGAGTTGTTGCGACATACTACGTTCCGCAAATTTTTTGGAATCCCAATCCTCTTCCGTTCAATAATTCAACTCCATTTCAGGATTTCACTGTCGTTCAGATCATCTGTGGAATTGTTGCTGTCCTCGGACATATTTGGACATTATTTGCCGGATTTAAAGGCGGCAAAGGTGTAGCAACGGGTGCCGGAATGATCCTTGGTTTAGCACCGGTTGAATTTGCTGTGTCCATTGGTGTCTTCACAATAGTTTTTTTATTATGGAGATATGTATCGCTTGGTTCCATTCTTGCTGCAATGGCCATCCCGGTTTCTATGTTCATACGGGAGAATTTATTTCACGTTGATATTCCTGGATATCATACGCTTGTCTACTTTGCAATTGCTGTTTCAATGCTCATCACGTTTACTCATCGTGAAAACATCAAACGATTATTGGCAGGAACCGAAAATAAATTAACTCATTTCAAAGGTTCGCACCGGTAATTTTTTTTTCTGCCCACGTCTAAAGGTCTCATCATGCGCATTTCAGTTCTAGGAGCCGGAAGCTGGGGAACGACGCTTGCCATAGTTCTCTGCGAAAATTTTCGCGATGTTACTTTATGGAGTTATCGTGCTGACCAAATTGAAGAGATGCGCGATGGACGGACAAATAAAGATTATCTTCCCGGCATTACTCTTCCCGCACATCTAAAAATTACCCACGATGTTGAAGAAGCGGCGTCAAAAAAAGATCTGATCGTTACTGCTGTTCCTTCACAGTTTCTTCGAAACATTCTAAAAGATATCGCTCACCTTGATCTTAAAAAAACGATTATTGTTAATGTTGCCAAAGGAATCGAAAACAACACATTGATGACGATGTCCGAAGTGATGCTTGATATTTTTGAACACGAAAAAAAATCTAATGTCGCGATTCTTTCCGGACCAAGCCACGCTGAAGAAGTGGTAAAAAAAATTCCAACCGCTGTTGTCTCTTCATCATTTAGTACTCGAACTGCAAAGATCGTTGCGCATACATTCAGCACGCCGTACTTTCGCGTTTATGTTTCGGATGATATACGAGGCGTTGAACTGGGCGGTGCATTAAAGAATGTGATTGCAATTGGTGCCGGCGTGGTTGATGGTGCAGGTTTTGGTGATAATACAAAAGCCGCAATTATCACTCGCGGAATTGCGGAGATGACACGTCTTGGAGATAAAATGGGTGCGCTATCGAGAACATTTTCCGGACTTTCCGGAATTGGTGATCTTATCGTCACGTGTATGAGCAAACACAGTCGTAACCGCCACGTTGGAGAACAACTCGGACGAGGAAGAAAACTTGATGCAATTCTTGGTGAGATGGTGATGGTTGCAGAAGGTGTTGCTACGTGCCGTTCAGCGGTCGATCTTGCAAAAAAGCATCATACAGAAATGGCGATCTTCTCCGAAGTTTACAATATTATGTTCGAAGGAAAAGAGCCTCATCAAGCAACCGAAGCATTGATGTCCAGAACGATTAAAGGCGAACACTAAAAATCTAACAGCCCATTGCGAGGATTGGCGCATTGTGCGCCACAACGAAGCAATCTCCTCATTTCTTATAATCTTCATTATGAAAAAATCATTTCTATTTTTCCTCTTTCCATTCTTTTTGTTCTCCCAACAATCTGCAGATATTGTTTTTGTGAATGGAAAAATCTGGACTGTTGATGGATCCAAACCTGAAGCAGAAGCAGTTGCTGTAATTAATGGAAGAATCGCTGCGGTTGGTTTGTCTAGTGAGGTAAAGAAATTTATTGGAACATCCACCAAAGTGATCGATCTAAAAAAGAAACGAATGCTTCCGGGTTTTATCGACAATCATACGCATTTTATGAGCGGAGGTTTTCAATTACAAAGTGTTGATCTTCGTACGGCAAAAGATGAGGATGAATTTGGATTGATCATTAAGAAAAGAGCAGAAGAACGCCCGACGAAATGGATCACCGGCGGCGATTGGGATCACGATCTATGGAAAAGCGGAAAGCTTCCTACGAAAGAAATGATTGACAAATACACTCCGAACACGCCCGTATTTGTCAATCGCTACGACGGACACATGGCATTGGTAAACAGCCTTGTATTGAAACTTGCCGGGATTACAAAAGATACTCCTGATCCTGTTGGAGGAACAATTGTTCGCGACGTAAAAACGGGAGAGCCGACAGGTTTGTTGAAGGATGAAGCAATGTCTCCAATCTATAAATTCATTCCGTCCCCCTCCGATGATGACATGCTGAATGCTGCGCGGCTTGGTTTTGCTGAAGCGCGAAAATTTGGTCTTACATCAATCCAAGATATGGCGCATTATGAAGGATCGAGAGATATTCTTATCTATCGTGAACTGCAGCGACGTGGAGAGTTGACCGCACGGATGTATTGCAGGGAGTACATCTCAAATTGGAAATCACTTGCTGATGCAAGTGTTCAGGCTGGGTTTGGTGATGGAATGATCACGCTCGGTTCTTTAAAAGGATTTGCGGATGGTTCGCTTGGTTCATCGACTGCATTATTTTCTCAAAAGTTTTTGAATGAAGATACCTACGGAATTGCAAGCGATGGTGTTGCTGATGGACGATTGGAACGATGGTCGCAAAAAGCGGACAGTGCGCGGCTGCAAATTTGCATTCATGCCATTGGCGACAGCGCAAATGCTTTAATGCTTGATATGTTTGAACGAATTGCAGCGAAAAATCCAAAATGGGATCGTCGATTTAGGATTGAACATGCACAACATATTCATCCGACTGATTTCAAACGATTTGCTGCACTTGGAGTTATTGCATCTGTTCAGCCGTATCACGCTATAGATGATGGACGCTGGGCAATCAAACGTATCGGAGATGAACGATGTAAAACAACCTATGCATTCAAAACATTTCTCGACAGCGGAGTGAAAATGTGTTTCGGCAGCGACTGGACCGTTGCTCCAATCAACCCATTGCTTGGAATTTATGCCGCCGTAACTCGCAGAACAATCGACGGTGCAAATCCGAACGGCTGGTATCCGGAACAAAAAATCTCCGTGAAGGAAGCGATTGAATGTTATACGATCAATAATGCATTTGCAGCATTTGAAGAAAAAGAAAAGGGAAGTATCACCGTCGGAAAACTTGCGGATTTTGTCGTGCTGTCCGGTGATATTCTATCGATAGATCCCGTAAAGATTGAAACGACAACTGTTGAAATGACGGTGTTGGACGGGAAGATCATCTTCAAGAAATAAAGGGACGAATTTTCATTCGTCCCAACAAAACTTCTCCGCGAACTCCGCGTCCTCTGTGGAAAAAAATAGCTTTACTTGTTCAGTCGAAATTTAAACGGCACCGTTACCCAAACGCTTACCGGTCCGTTGTTCATAATTGCCGGTGTAAATTTCCATAACATCGCCGCATCAATTGCATTCTGATCAAAGATATTCGATGTCGATTTTACGATCTCCGCTTGTTTAACTTTTCCATCTTTAGTCACCCACATTTTAATGTAAGCAGTTCCTTCAACTCCGGCGCGGCGGGCAATTTCTGGATATTTTGGCACAGGATTGTAAATTGGAACGGGAAACTTCTCTATTCCAGGAATAAAAATCTCGGGGGCAGTTTCATCGCCGACTATACTTGTTCCTTCAGTAATAATTGTTCCGGTTCCTCGCTCAACACCATTATCGATTCCTGGCACCCCATTCATATCAGTCTGTGTAGGAATTGTTGTACCGGGATTAATTTCAGCTTCAGGAATGGGAACTGGGATACCAATATTGTTTTTAAGAAATTGTGCAACAGAAACATTTGGTATGACAATTCTATCTCCAATTGTAGGAGGGAAATAAATCTCTGTTCGTATTTGTTTTCGTGGTGTATCGTTGGCAGTAATTGATTCGGAAACATGCAACAACAATTGCACACCGCCTATTACCGCAAAATGCATCAACCCGGCAATCATTAATCCTTCGGTCATATAACGTTGATACAGATTCCGTAATTCCATTGTGGCAACATTCATCGTGGTTTTCATAACTGCCTCCGTTGAGTTTGGGAAAAGATCGAAAAGTGACCGTCACCTTCAAGGTCTACGACCTCGTAGAGGTGACGGTCATTTCGTACCATTACTTATTCTTTCTGGTCTTATAGTTCTCATACTGGATCGATTTTTTTGCTTTGCGTGAATCATCTTCCTTTGCTGATTTTTGATATGATTCGATCTTTCCAAGTTGTGAACGAACTGATTCACCGCTTGCTCCGGCCGCAGAAACCGCCGGTGATGTGCTCATCATATCTCTTGCTTCGTTCAAATGCATCACTGCCGCCGCCTGATCACCGTTATCCATCGCCTGCATTGCCTGTTCAACTTTTCGCGTTGATACTGCGATATCCGCTTTTGCTTGTGTTGATAGGTCACGGTTTTTTTCAACTTCAGCATAATCTTTTGTGTAAGTCACCCTTGCAGAAAATTGCGGATAGGAAGCAATGATCGATGCACTTTCATATCGCAATTCTCCTGTCGCAACGATCCTGTTTCCCGTTCCCGCCGGAACTGAAAGCTCAACAGTAAAATCTCTCGTTTCGTTTGCATATAAGTCGCCAATTGGAATAATATATCGGGCAATCTCATTCCTAAATTCACAGCCGACAACATCCTGCACATGAACATTATCTCCAAGAGTAAGGTAGATCGCTCCGTTCTGCGCAACAACCGATGAAGCCATCTCAAATTCCTGACGAATGATTGCAACAAGTGAATGCGGATGTTCAATGAAATAATAATTTCCGCCGCCGCTTTCCGAAAGACCCATCATAAGATTTTCGTTGTAATCCAGTCCGACACCCATTGTTGTTACGGAAATGGATTTGTTCCGGTATCGTTTTGCAATGCGGTTCAATTCCACCGGGTCGGTAATACCAACATTTGCCAGTCCATCCGAGAACAGAACGACACGATTGATGAATTCTTTTCCCGCATATTTTTCCGATTGGCGCAATCCTTCAACCAATCCACCCCCAAGATTCGTGGAGTTGCGCGGATACACTTCATCGATCAGTCGTTTGATAGAATATTTATCACGACCAACCGTCTGAGCGCGACGGATCACATCTACGATATCATCATAGATCACGAT
>CAYHFN010000023.1:25653-52056 GCA_964355925.1 uncultured Chitinophagaceae bacterium | reverse complement strand
GGTTTCTTGCACAGATTACATTTTGATGTTTTAAAAGATGCCCTAATATCAAAAAACATCTAACTAATGTCTACGCACTCTTAGCAAGTAAGAAAATTCCATACCCTTTTTTGAATGCTATTGTATAGCAGACAAATTTGTCTGCTACTTCTGACAAATATCACAGACGATAGAATATTCATATCGGAGTATTTTAACCTAATTCAAAAATTTGTATTATTCGTTGTGTAATAGTTGTATTTCACCACACTTAAATAAAATTTTACAATGAAAGATTTCGCTCATCAAGTATTTTTTTGGTTTCTATTCCTTATAGCAAGTGTTACAGTTCTTTCTATTGGTCTTCGCAATTTTGATTTTTACACGCTTTCCTTTGAAGAACGCCCGTTTCATGAACGGTACGAAGATCTGAAGCCAAGCGGATTTGAAAGCCATGGTTACGGCATTGTCGGCTCGAGTATGATCACTTTTGGCGTGGCGATGTATTCATCCCGGAAAAGAATTCGTGCTCTAAGGAATGTTGGGAGTATAAAATATTTTTTAGAATTTCATATCTTTTTATGTCTGCTCGGTCCGGCACTGGTACTGTATCATACAACATTTAAATTCGGCGGACTGGTAGCGGTCAGTTTCTGGAGTATGACAGCAGTGGCGTTGAGCGGAATTATTGGACGCTATTTGTACGTCCAAATTCCAAAAGGAATTACGGGAAACGAATTGACTGTGAAGGAGTTGGAAGAAGAAAGTGCACTGTTTTATCGTGTATTAAGCGATGATTATGGAATTGATCCGGTTGATATTCGAAAGATCGATGCTTTAGCAAGTCCAAAACAGACAAGAGAAGTTTCCATAGCGTCACTGGTAAAATTCTTTATTGTTAATGATATTACCAGAAGAGGAAGATTAAAAAAAATTGTTACACATTTGCATGGTAAGTCGGTTGATGCTGTAACTGTTAAAAGAATAATTACTATTGCGAACGAACGAATTAAACTATTACGTCGAGTTCATTTTTTAGTGCAGGTAAAAAATCTATTCCATTACTGGCATGTTATTCATCTTCCATTCAGCATCATTATGTTTGTGATCTTATTCATTCATGTTGGCGTAGCGATCACGTTTGGTTATACATGGGTATTTTAAAATGAAAAAAAATATCGGCTTTACTATTATCATTATTATCGTTTTTTGTGCCGGAGTTGCTTTTATTCTATTGCGCAACAGACACGCAGTTGAAATGTCACCATTACCTGTACAATCATTAACAATGGATGTTCCCAAAGAGAATGCACCCACAAAAGCTAATGTTGTCCCCGTCTACCAGGAAAAAGTAGATCAATTAAAAGCATCGATCAAAAAAAATCCTTCGAATACCGCCCATATTGCTTCGCTTGCCCGTTTACTGATGGACGGACATCAAACATCGGATGCGATACGATATTTTGAACAAGCAATTATTCTTCAACCAAAGAACGATTCGCTGTTATTTGATCTTTCTGTTTGCTATTACAACGAAAAGAAATATGATAAAGCAATGGAAACGACCGAAAAAATTCTTCGAATCAAAAAAGATAATCCAAAAGCTCTCTATAATAAGGCGATGCTTCTTGCAACAAAAGGAAATACCGGCGAAGCGGAAAAAATATTGAAGCATTTGATCGATATTGCACCCACCAGTGATGAAGCTGTTCAGGCGAAAACTCATTTTCTTCCCGCAGGAAAGTGAGACAACAATGAATTTCCTTAAAGGAATATTGTCCGTCATTATTTTCAGTGGAATCGCTTTCGCCCAAATATCTCCGGGTGACTTGTATAAAGGTCACCAGCACTTAGAGGGAATGGATAATTGTACAAATTGCCACACGGTCGGCAAGTCATTAGCAAATGACCGTTGTCTTGATTGTCATAAAGAGATACAATCTCGCGTATCAATGAAAAAAGGATTTCACGCAACAATTGGCTCGAAACAATGCGTTGAGTGTCATAAAGATCACCATGGACGCGATTTCCAAATAGTGCGATTTGATAAAAAGGCATTCAATCATTCCACGGTCGGTTTTGTGTTGGATGGTAAACATAGTAAAGTAGAATGTGAAAAATGCCACACTCCATCAAAAATTACTGCGAAAGATGTACAAGCTCTTTCCAATGAACGGAAAGCGACAACGTATTTGGGATTATCAACTGAGTGTGCATCGTGCCATAAAGATGAGCACAAGGGACAATTCAAACAACAGTGTACGACATGCCATACAACAGCACAATGGAAACCGGCTATACTTTTTTCACACGAGAAAACAGAATTCAAATTGGTCGGTGCTCACAAAAAAGTTGAGTGCGCACAATGTCATAAAAAAACGTGGGATAATGGTTCAACGACACAATTTATTAATGTAGAATTCGCTTCGTGTCAATCGTGCCATAAGGACGCTCACAATGGAAAATTCAAACAAGAGTGTACGCAATGCCACACACCTGAATCGTGGCATCAAGTAAAAGCAGAACAGTTTGACCATTCAAAAACTGCTTTTCCGTTGAAAGACAAACATTCAAAGTTGAAATGTGAACAATGCCATGAAAAGAATCCAAAGGTAAAAAATATAAGTGGTGAATTAGGCTTTCATATTACAAAATTTGGGAAGTGCAGTAATTGTCATCCGGATGCACACGGGAAACAATTCAATTCACGAAAAGATGGCGGAGCATGCGAATCATGCCATAATGAAAAAGGATTCCTTCCCTCTCTCTACAGCATGGCGCAGCATTCACAAAGTCGATTTCCATTAATTGGAAGTCATATTGCAACACCGTGCGGAAAATGTCACGCTGAAGGAAAAGTTCAAGCGAAGAACACACGAAAATTCCACTGGAATGAAAATCTTGAGTGTACAACGTGTCATAATAATGTTCATGGTGACCAATTTGCAGGTAAAATGACGAACGGTTGCGAAACGTGCCATTCCAATGAATCGTGGCAGACATTGAAGTTTTCGCATGATAAAACAAAGTTTCCATTGCGGGCTAAACATGCTGCAATTGTTTGTTCCGAATGTCATAAAACGAAGAACAATATTGTTCAGTATGTCGGCGTTGGCACACAGTGCGTAACGTGTCACGAGGATCAACATGCCGGCCAGTTTGCTAAAAGCGGCAATACTGAGTGTGAGCGTTGCCATATCGATAAGAGTTGGAAATCGTTATTGTTTGATCATAACACACAAGCAAGTTTTTCGTTGACGGGTAAACACGCTAATGTTATCTGTGAAAAATGCCATAAACCGTCTGTCATCAATAAGAAAAAAATTATCATATACAAACCATTGGGAGCCACATGCGTAGATTGTCATCCAGCATAACTTCGTGCGCGATACGTGTAGTTGCAATCATATCGTTTGCATTGTCTTTTACTTACGGACAAAGTTCACCGCACGGTGCAATTAAAATACCGTGTATCAATTGCCATACGACTGATTCGTGGAAAGATCTTGCGAAACCGATGAAGTTTAATCACACGACGACCGGATTTTCGCTTCAGGGAGCACATTCCAATGCGCAATGTATACAATGCCACGTGACAAAACGATTTACCGGAACTCCAACGGATTGCTTCAAATGTCATACGGCAGATTTTACAAAAGCTCTGTTACCCAATCATCAGCTTGGAAAATTTTCACGGGAATGCCTTACGTGTCATACTATGACCGGGTGGAAACCTTCGGTGTTTCAACATTCAAAAACAAATTTTCAATTGGTTGGTGCTCATCTTTCCGTTGAATGTGCATCTTGTCATACCAATAATAAGTTTTCAGGATTATCCCAAGAATGCTATAGCTGTCATCAAAAAGATTTTACT
Source organism: uncultured Chitinophagaceae bacterium (assembly GCA_964355925.1). Classification (GTDB taxonomy): domain Bacteria; phylum Bacteroidota; class Ignavibacteria; order UBA10030; family UBA8401; genus UBA8401. The sequence goes on along the minus strand of CAYHFN010000023.1, from coordinate 48,203 downwards.
CAAACAACTACGCCAAATCATAAAACAGGTCAATTCTCGCACGATTGTTTAACCTGTCATACGATCAGTGGATGGAAACCGGCAACGTTCGATCATAACAAGACAAATTTTCGATTAGTTGGAGCACATGCAGGAGCTGAATGTTCGCTGTGCCATACGACCGGAAAATTTAAATCTATCCCAATGGATTGTTTCAGTTGCCACAATCAGGATTTTAATAAAACAACGCAGCCGAATCATACAACAGCACAGATGTCTCACGATTGTTTGACGTGTCACACGAATATCAGTTGGAAGCCATCTACGTTTGATCATAATAAAACCAATTTCCAATTGGTTGGAGCCCATATAGGTTCGGATTGTGCATCCTGTCATGGCAACGGCAAGTTCAAAGGAATACCGTCCGATTGTTACACATGCCACGAAAAAGATTATTTGAAAGCCGTAACGCCAAATCATTCGATAGAGCCATTTGCGCATGAATGTTTATCATGTCATACAAATATTGCATGGAAACCGTCAACATTCGATCACAGTAAAACGAATTATCAAATTGTTGGAGCTCATAAGACTGTTGATTGTTCTTCGTGTCATACGAACGGACGTTTCAAAGGACTGCCGACGGATTGTTATTCTTGCCATCAACAGAGTTATGTGAAAACGTCTGCTCCAAATCATGCTCTTGCGCAATTCACTCGTGATTGTTTGTCTTGTCATTCAAGCATTGCATGGAAACCGTCAACATTCGATCACAACAAGACAACGTTCCAATTGGTTGGAGCTCATAAAATTGCGGAGTGCTCTTCGTGTCATACAAATGGAAAGTTTAAAGGATTACCGACAGATTGTTATACGTGCCATCAGCAAGATTTTGCAAAGACCACAACGCCAAATCATTCTACCGCACAATTCTCTCATGATTGTTTATCGTGTCATTCGAGTGTTGCATGGAAACCTTCAACATTCAATCACAGCGCAACAGCGTTTCCATTAGCAGGTGCGCACATTTCTGTAAACTGCGTAACGTGTCATACAAATGGAGTATTCAAAGGATTACCGTCCGATTGCTTTAGCTGTCATCAAAGTAATTTTAACAGTACAACAAATCCGAATCATGCAACAGCGCAATTCACACACGATTGTTTAACATGTCATTCTACAACGGCGTGGAAGCCTTCGACATTTAATCATGCAACCACGAGCTTTCCATTGGTAGGCGCACATGTTGCTGTTGTATGTTCTGACTGCCATAAAAATGGACAATATAAAGGAACGACTACTGATTGTTATACCTGTCATCTGGCAGATTTTAACGGTACAGCGACACCGAGCCATTTGATCTCACAATTTTCGCACACGTGTTTGACGTGTCATTCAACCCTCGCATGGAAGCCGGCGACCTTCAATCACAGCACAACTGCGTTTCCATTGGTTGGGGCACATGTTTCTGCTACGTGCGTAAGTTGTCATAAAAATGGACAGTATAAGGGAACATCAACGGAATGTTTTATCTGTCATCAAACGGATTACGCTGCTACAACAAATCCGGCACATGTAACGGCAAACTTTCCAACGGCTTGTATAAGCTGCCACACTACAACAAAGTGGGTGCCATCGACATTTAATCATGCGTTGTATTTTCCAATAGGTACAGGTGATAAACATCGGCCAGGTCGATGGACAACATGTGCTGATTGCCATAACAATACATCGAATTTCAAATTATTTGAGTGTATTAACTGTCATGAACATAACAACAAAGCGAAGGTAGATAGCGACCATCAAGGTCAAACCGGATACGTTTATCAAAGTACTGCATGCTATAAATGTCATCCGAAAGGGAGATCGTAAAAAGTGGTTCGTGGATGGATTTCATATCTTTTCATCATTGTTCCTCTTATGGCGCAAGAATCACCTCACGGACCATTACAATGGAAATGTATTGATTGTCATTCGACCAATGGTTGGAACGAAATGGTTGTTCCGATGAAATTTGATCACTCGAAGACTTCTCACATATTGCGTGGTCAACACCAAATGGTTGAATGTGTAGATTGTCATTCTACATTAAAATTTATTGGTACGTCGAAAAATTGTTTTTCTTGTCATCGTCATAATTTTGAGACGTCAGTTCTACCAAATCATGTGCATGCCAGATTCGGAACGGATTGTGAACGATGCCATTCGGTCGAAGCACAGTCATGGCGAAATAGTTTCGATCATAACAAAACAGATTATCCTTTGCGTGGTGCTCATGAAAGTGTAGCCTGTAATCAATGTCATAAGAATGGTACATTTCGCGGCGTTTCGCGTGACTGTTACGAGTGCCACCGGAAAGAGTATGAAGCAACAACTAATCCGAACCATCTAACGGCAAAATTTCCGACGAACTGTGAAATATGTCATCGCGCGTTGACGTGGCAGCCGGCGGCATTGTTCCCGCACGAATCGTACTTTCCGATTTCTTCAGGCAGTACTCATCGACCCGGTCGCTGGAATAGTTGCGGTGATTGCCACACAAATTCAGGAAATTATTCTCAGTTTGAATGCATCAATTGTCACGAGCATAATAAATCATCTATGGATGGAAAACATAAAGGAGAAGTGTCGGGTTATATTTACCAAAGCTCGGCATGCTATCGTTGCCACCCTAAAGGAAAAGCTGATTGATGATCCGTCCGAAATTATATTATTTTTTGTTTGTATTGATCGGATTGATAGCGCGCTCCGATGAAAAGATACGTGCATCTGTCTCGTATATCTCTGCATCGGTTGTATATTTGGATGCCGGACGCGATGCAGGATTTGCAATTGGAGACACTGTCGATATCCAAAAGAATCAAAAAACAATTGCAATCATTATTATTACAGCGGTATCGAGAAAATCCTCATCAGCGCAGATCCTTTTCGGTGAAGGATCGATTTCCATAGGTGATGTAGGATTCAGTAAAAAAAATATTATTGTTCAACCACCGACACCTCAGATAGTTCCAACGACTGTTTTTAAAGAAAGCACGAATACGGTTGTTAGGTCAATGCCAAAAATTGTTCCAATCGAAAAAAATGAGAACATCATTACCGGAAGAACATCGCTGCAATATTCAGGTATGCTGGCGGAGGATTCCCGTTTTAATTTGAGCCAACCTGCGCCACTGCTTAGGCTCAATATCCGTAATCTTTATGGAACCGGTTTGGAATTTTCCATGTATACCCGCAGTTACTACGACATGACGAACAGCTATCAACGATACGGTGGATCGTCTCGGTTTAAAACGAGAATGTATGAATTCCAAATACAACACGATCTTCCGGAAGATCAATTTGGCTATGGGATTGGCCGAATGACTTCTCGTTTTGTTGGAGGAATGGGTGTGTTTGATGGTGCACATTTTTATACAAGGCAAGGGGATTTTACTATCGGTATTGTGTTAGGTGCTAATGTAATGGATCAATCAATTAGTGTTAGTTCGGAAAATACTAAAGAAGCATTGTTCGTTAGTTATAGTTCGGGCAAAGATTATTCTAGACATTATGATGGAACAATAGCATATATTCGCCAGCAGGTAAAAGGGAATCTTGACAGAGAATTTCTTTATCTACAAAATTATGCTGCATTGAGTTCCGATCTTTCAATATTTGAAAGTTCTGAATTGGATCTCAATGATATCAATAACGGTGTAAAAAGTTCTGCGTTCAAACTTTCCAACACATTTTTTTCCATCAACTATTATCCAACATCGTGGTTATCTACCAATGTTGGTTACGATGGAACTCGTTCCGTGTATCTATTCGAAACAATGAAAACAATTTCTGATACATTGTTTGATAAGAATTTTATGCAGGGATTACGTGCAAGTGCAACCGTTCGTCTGCCGTATTATATTTCTATCTCAAGCGGATTTGTGTATCGCACAAAAAAGGGGGATGCCAGAGATTCTAAAACATTCGATGGTTCTGCGAGAATGAGTGATGTTCTTGGTACGGAGATCGGGGTTGGAGTTCGATACGCAAAAATTATTGGTGTGTACTCGGACGGCAGCAACATAACATTTGATATTGATAGAACATTTTTCTACTCGCTGACAACTTCACTTCGGTATGATTATTATTCTTACAAAATTCTTTCACTTCAACAAGACTATGCTACGCACACCGCGACCGCAAGTATTAACTATAGAATATCGCGGATGTTTTATTCTTCACTCTCGGCAGATGGCGTGATGGATAAAACAATGAACAGTATCAGAGTATTTGCTGAAATTGGCGCGAGGTTTTAATATGAATGAAACCATTCTTACAATAGTTATTACCGCACTGCTCATTCTTGTTACGGTTGTTCCGTATTCCAGAAAGTTCAGAAAAAAAGAAGCAAAAGCTCGCGAAAAATTTAAAAATATGAAAGTCTCAGGTCTTGATGAAGCAATGACTATGCATCCACATATTGATGCAAACCTGTGTATCGGATGTGGTGTGTGTGTGAGGGCATGCCCCGAAGGCGAAATACTCGGTTTGATCGAAGGGAAAGCAACACTTATCCACGGTGCAAAGTGTGTCGGTCACGGATTATGTGCTGAGTCGTGTCCTGTTGGCGGGATTGAATTGATGATGGCAAAACCGGGACGAAGTGCAGATCTGCCTATTATTGATATCAATTTTGAAACGACAGTAAAGGGAATGTTCATTGTTGGCGAACTTGGAGGAATGGGATTGATCAAAAATGCAATTTCCCAGGGGAAGAAGGTCATCGATCATATTTCCACATTTCCATCTGCAACAAGGGATGATATGGTTGATGTTGCAATTGTAGGAGGAGGACCTTCTGGGTTAACAGCGGGATTGAGTGCACAAGAAAAAAATCTTCGGTATATCATTCTTGAACAAGGTGATATCGGAGGAACAATTTTGCAATATCCGAGAGCCAAAATTGTAATGACAAACCCTGTTGAACTTCCGTTGTGGGGAAAACTGAAGTTTACGGAAGCAAGTAAAGAGCAATTACTTGAATTGTGGAATTCCATTATAGAAAAAACAAAACTGAAGATTGCTACCAATGAAAAAGTGAATAATATTCAGTTTGCAGATGATGAGTTTACTCTTACGACTACCACTAAACAGGTAAAGGCAAAATATGTAGTTCTTGCTCTTGGGCGAAGAGGTACACCACGAAAGCTTGGCGTGCCGGGTGAAGAACGGTCGAAAGTTACATATCGATTGATCGACGCTGCCACGTATCTTAATGAGAACATCCTGGTTGTGGGTGGCGGAGATTCGGCGATTGAAGCCGCAGTTGGACTGGCCTCTCAAAATAACAACCACGTTACATTGTCCTACCGTAAAAATGAATTTTCACGGATCAAAGAACGAAATAAAACTCATATTGAAGATTTTGTTTCCCGGAAAAAAATATCGTTACTATTCAATTCCGACGTGAAAGAGATACGGGAAGACTCCGTTCTTCTGCAGACACAGAACGGTGAACAAGAGTTGAAAAATTCCTATGTTTTTATTTTTGCGGGTGGTGAACTTCCCAACGAATTTTTGAAGAAGATCGGAATTCAAATGCATACCCAAGTTGTTTAACACAAGTCGATTAAATCAGTGTGATAAAACATTTATTTCTTTGTATATTGTGAGGGGAAAATGACACTCACTTTAAAGAAAAAAATATTTCTTGTCGGCGACAAGATGTTGATAGAACCGGACAAAGGTCAGGAGAAGACTGCGCACGGATTGTATCTGCCGCCTGGTGTAAAAGAGAAAGATAAAGTCCAAGCTGGTTACATCATTAGAGTCGGTCCAGGCTATCCGGTTGTCAATCCAAACTTTATCGATCAGGAATCGTGGTCCGCGCCTAAAGATCCGGTAAAATATATACCATTGCAGGCTGAAGAAGGAGATTATGCATTGTTTCTTCGTGATGCCGCCATCGAAATTGAGTTTGAAGGAAAACAATATCTTATTGTACAACAATCACATCTATTGATGATCATTCGTCCGGATACACTGGCAGAATTGGGGCTGAACGATCGATGAGCATTGATCTGTTTATCTTTAGTGAACAGAATCTTCACGAGCAATTAAAAACTGCACCATATTCACAAGGGTTCTATACCGTTAAGTTTTATACCGTTGATGGATTGTTATCCAAAACAAAAACTGATATATTATCCGAATTCTATTTGTACCCATCCGGGGGAACATTGCGGGACAGCACATTTAATTTGGTCTTTTACGATTCACAATTTGATACCTATCGCGGTTTTCAACCGCCGCATCTAATTCGTTAACTATTTTTATTCGATCCAAATAATGACCCAACAAAACCTTAATCCCGAAGAAGTTCTCGAAAGTATCAGCGGCGGGTTCTTTGCGCTGGATAAAAATTTCATTTTTACCTATTTCAACAAAGCGGCGGAAGTAGGGACGCAATTTATTCGAAGTGAAGTATTAGGGAAAAATATTTTTGAAGTGTTTCTCAACTTGGAGAATGATGAATTGGGTGAAAAATATCGTCGTGCGATGGAAACGCAATCTTTTCAATCACACGAAAAAAGGTATTTTGACAACAATTATGATCGATGGTTTGATTTTCGTATTTATCCAAATCAGAATGGGTTATCGGTATTTTTACAAGATATTACTGAACAAAAACGACAGGAACTTCAGAGGAACTTATTGTTGGATGTTTCTCATGCGATTAATACTGCCGGACAGTTGGAAGATTTATGCGGAGATATTGTCAATGCGATCACAAAACACTACGAGCTTCCGGTCCAAAATGTTCTGCTTTATTTTCATCGCAAGCACGATGAACAGTTGATTCTGCTTGCTCCCGATATTCCATTGTCGGAGATGCAAAAAAACCTCTATTCACTCTCGGTAACAAACAATTTAAACTTTGCAAGCATCGAAGCATTTACAACCGGAAACAAGATCGTTACTTCGGACATCTCGCGAAGTGTCTTGTATTCTTTCGCACCGCAAAAAGTTGTTACAGCAAATGTAACGACACTGGTATCGTTACCGCTTCGTATTGAGAAGGAAAAACTTGGTGTGCTGGAGATCCTGATTAATACATCGCGTGAACTAGTAGAGAAAGAAATGTCGTTCCTTTCACTCCTTACCAGTGAGATCACGCTAGGAATTAGTCGCAGAGGTTTGATCGATGAACTTCGGGTGAAGAATGTCGATCTTGAGATCCAGCGTTCACAGACGCAGGAAGCACACGATAAATTAAAACGATTCCTTGCATTTTTCAGCCATGAACTTCGTTCACCGCTCAATTCGATCATCGGCTTCTCGGATTTGATCACGGAAGAAGGAAATGCACTTAAACCGGAACTGCTGTCGGAATATAATGCCGCCATTAAAATGAGCGGAACACATCTGCTTCACCTGATCAACGATATACTCGATCTTTCAAAGATCGAAGCAGGAAAAATGGACCTTCGTTTTTCTCCGGTTGGTATTCGAAATTTAATTGCAGGGATCAAACAGGTAGTTCAGCCGCAGGTGGATGAGAAGAAACTAACTCTTGAAGTTGTAATGGATGATGAATTGGATGATATAATTGCGGATGGTGTTCGGTTAAAACAAATTCTCTTAAATCTTGTTTCTAACGCGATCAAATTCAGCAATTCAGAAGGGAAAATAATCCTGACCGCTAAAAGAAAATATCATGAAATTGAATTTTCCGTGCAGGATTTTGGCGTTGGTATTCGAAAAGATGAAGTCCAGAAATTGTTCCAGCCGTTCCAACAGACAGATCAGGGTGCTAAGAAGATCGAAGGGACTGGACTCGGTCTTGCTATCACAAAAAAATTGACGGAACTTCATGGAGGTTCATTGTATGTTATGAGCGAATACGGCGAAGGGAGCACGTTCGTTGCACGTATTCCGATGATGGTTCAAGTGGAAAACGAAGTTGAGAAAGTGTTTAAAAAAATATCAGAAACAACTGACCAATCACGACAACGCCGAGTGTTGATCGTTGAAGATAAACCGCATGCCCGTACACTGCTACATACCTATTTAAGCGAGGCAGGGTATGTGATCGAAATTGCGACGAACGGTGTTGAAGCGCTGGAAAAAGCAAAACTGTGGAAACCGGATGTCATTACACTCGATATTCTTCTTCCGGTGAAAGACGGCTGGCAAGTGTTACGGGAATTGAAAGATCATCCGCTCTGCAGAGAAATTCCGGTGATCATTATTTCCATGGTCGATGAACGAAATGTCGGATTTGGTCTTGGTGCTGTTGAATATTTTGTGAAGCCGGTGCAGAAAGACGATCTGATCGCTGCAGTGAAAAAAGTGGAGGGACTGGGGAGACAGAATACCACAAAGATTCTCGTGATTGATGATGACCGATCGGTGACCGATCTTGTTCAGATCATTCTTGAAGCTGAGGGATGTACGGTGATCAAAGCGCATAACGGTAAAGACGGACTTGTGCTTGCGGAACAAGAAAAACCGGATCTCATCATTCTCGATCTGGTAATGCCGGAAATGTCGGGATTCAATGTTGCGTATCAATTGAAGCATAGTTCTGCAACATTCAATATTCCAGTTATGATCATGACCTCGATGGAAATTGATGATGAAACAAAAGAGCAACTTGAAGGATTTGTCGTTTCATTGATGAGGAAATCAGGATTTACCAAACGCGATCTGTTGAATGAGATTGCAGCGATTGAAGGAAAGCGACATTAACAATGCCGCTATTTGAGAACTCAGAATCTCCGCAGTTCGTTGCGGAGATTCTTGTTTTAAACACTTTCCGTCGCTTGATTCTGTAGATTTGCAAATCGTTTGATCTTCTGCGTTGTTGTCTTTTGGAACTCTTGATCTCTGATCACAAATTTTCGTATCTGTTTGTAGCTGCCTAATTGTTTATTTGCTTTTTTGATCTCTTCCGAAACAATGGAATGGATCAATTCGTTGGTGATCTGTTTACCCGACTTTTCAGAATATTCGATCAGAGCTTCCGCATCAACAACAATTTGTGCGGCGATGATCTCATCTAACTTCGCATCATCTTCGCCATACACCAATGATTCTAAAATAAACGGACTGCGATTGAGAACATCTTCTATCTCTTCCGGGAAAACATTTTTTCCGCTTTTTGAAATGATGACGTTCTTTTTTCTTCCGCTGATATGCAGAAATCCGTCCGGATCGATAAAACCAATATCTCCCGTTTTGAACCATTCACCATCGAACACGTCTGCGGTTGCTGTAGGGTTCTTATAATATCCGAGCATCACATTCGGTCCTTTTGCATATACCTCACCGGTGCCGTCAGTATTTGGATTATGGATAGTGATCTCAACACCTGGCAATGGTATTCCGGCTGCATCATCTTTAAAATTAGTTGGTGTATTCAATGCAAGAATTGGAGAGGTCTCTGTCAATCCATATCCTTGAATGAAATTGAAACCGAGATCGCGCAGTCCTTTTGCGACCAACGGATCCGGTGCAGCACCGCCGGCAATGAATGAGCGGATCGAGCCGCCAAATTTATGATGGATCTCTTTGAAGATTGTTTTTTTTGCACTGCTCCATCCGAATTGCTGTGCCGTGTCAGTAAATCGGATCAATGGATCGAAAAGTGCAGCGACTGCTTTCTTTTCCCGGATTCCTTTTTGAATGCGCTTGAACATTTTGTCATACAACAGCGGAACGCCAAGTAGAATAGTTGCTTTAACACGTTGTAGATCGTCCACAACTGTTTTTAAAGAACGTGCAAAATGAATGGATGAACCTGCGTATAAAGGACAAAGCATTCCACAGTTGCATTCATACGTGTGATGCATTGGAAGTACTGATAAGAATCGGTCTTCAGGATACATAAAGAAAATACTAAGCATCGCTGTAAGATTTTGTGCGATGTTGTGTTGTGAAAGCATCACCCCTTTTGCTCGCCCGAGTGTACCAGAAGTAAAAATAATAACACTCATTTCTTTTGGATCGATCGTTGGAAGATCATCAACAGCGCACCCGTTCGAATTTTGGATGAGTTCCATCATTGAAAAAAAATGATTCCCGGAATCTGTGCTGTCCATAGAAATATAATGCTTCACCTTCATCAGTGAAGAATGTTTTTCTCTGAAGACAGGTTCGAATTGGCCGGAAAAGATCACCGCTTCGGCATCGGACTCGTGGATGACATTCAAAATTTCATTGGTGCTTAGATTTTTATCGATAGGGACTATAACAAAATTGAAACATGCTCCGGTCAGATAACTGATTCCCCACTGCACTCTATTCTCGCCAATGACTGCAATATGTGCGCGCTCTTTTATCCCAAGTTTTTTTAACGCAGTGCCGAATTTAAAAATATTCTTGGCAAGTGAAGAATATGTTACCCGGGGAATTGGGGTATCGTTCAGATCTTCCAATGCAAGTTTATCACCGTAGTGATTCATTGAATGGATGATCATGTGTTGAATGGAAGTGATGGTTGGAACCGAAAATAAATGTAAAGGCTTTTTCATGATATGCTCAATTTGGTCAGGATTATTTGTTCAAAAAGGTACTGTATTTTTGCTACGCACTCAATGAAAATAAATCAGAAACAAGACCGGTTTATCTGCTCAAAAAAGGGAGAATAAAAAAATCCCAAAAATCAGTGTATGATTTTTGGGATTAAAAGTATTACAACAAGATTACGAGATTATTATTCGCAGAAAATTACTACCTCAACTTCAGCGTAATGCGCCCCCTGCATTTCTTGATCGATTGCGCGTGCAATGAATACATTTTTTCCTCTATTCAGCAGACATTCAACTACTTTCCCAACACCAAACAACGATTTTCCTTTTCGCCATTCATAGACGATCTTTGCGTTCTCTGAACGATTAACATTCGGAGACGAAAGAATGATCGTCGGATTTGACGGATTCCAGATGATATTTTGAACTGCGGGTTTCTCTGTAAATATTAATGAATCGAACACTGTTACGGTAAACATGGATTGTGATAACGATTTTCCTTTTGGCGCCCAGGTTATTGTCGCAGTCTGATTACCGGAAACGGTTGGTCTCCAAAAAGGTTTAATAATTCCGTTCTCCAGAAAATTGATTGTTCCATTGGCATATATTTGATTTGCATTGATCTCTGTTCCAACAATCCACTGTTGCGGATGATCGATCGCGAGGTTCGGTTTTCCAATTGCAAAAAATTCTTTTTGTACGGAATCGATAGAGTTTCGAACATTTCGTCCGTCGTTTGCCGTTAACGTAATGGTTGTTCTTCCTGCCGGCATTTGAATTGTATCGGATGTTGAAATATTGTTCAACCTCCAGGAGAATTGCAAGTTATCTCCGTCTGAGTCGGTCTGTTTATCGGGACGTAATGTGACAAGTTCATTCTCAAATAATACTTCGGGAAGTGCGAATGTTGGATTTGGTTTGGAATTGATCCTAACGGTTGATTCATTTCGTGCAAATTGTGACGATGTTTGAGAGTTATCTGCAATTTTCAAGGAAACTTTATGGTTTCCGGGTGAAAGATTTGCAACAGTAACAATCGGTGTTGTGCCGATCTTTTTATCATCGATGGACCAGTCATATGTTGCAATAATTCCATCATTGTCGTACGATTTTGAAGCATCCAAAATTAGTTGATCGCCCAACGCTGCATCCGTCGGTATTTTCCAGACAATAATCGGAGGATCATTGACGATTATCTTTTTCATGATGGAAGCGGAGTTGCAATTAGTTGTCGATTGAATTCCAATGGTCAATTCAATTTCATACGTTCCCGCTTTATTAAATCGGTACTGAATCTGTTCTAATACAGAATTATTAATAACCGTATCTTTTCCCAATTTCCATCGAACAGAAGAGATCGTTCCATTCGGTTTTGAAATTGAAGGATCGAATTTAACTAACTCACCGATGCTGATCCGTTCCGAAATGATAAAGTTTGCAGTCGGTCCTTCAATCACATGAATTGTTGAGGTAACCTGACTGACTTTGCTGCATCGTCCGCTGCCGCTTCCCACAACCGTAAGCGTAGAGTAATAGATTCCAGCTTTTGTGTATGCGTGGGAAACTTTCGAGCCAAACGAACTAATGCCATCCCCAAAATCCCATGCATACGAACCAATCGGGCCGTTTGGATCGATGCTTCGAGTTCCGTCAAAATCAAGTGGGACATTTACACAGATCGTCGTATCGGTAAATGTTTGATACGCAACCGGCGATCCTTGAACGATAATAGGAATTGTTGCAGTTGTTGGTTGATCGGCAAATCCGTCATCCAGTAATAATTTTACGGTGTAATAACCGGGTAATTTATAAACGTGTGCCGGATTTGTTTCGGTTGTTGTTGCGCCGTCACCAAAATCCCATTTTGTTGAGACTGCATCACCGTCTTGATCGTAGGATAATGAGCCGTTGAAAAGCATTGTCTGTCCTGTGCAGGAATAGATCAACGAATCAACGACAGCGACAGGAGGACGATTGATAAGAAGTTTTACCGTTTCGCGGGTGATACTATTCTTCCTTCCTTGCCCGTCATTAGCTGTCAGCGTAATAAAATGAACGCCTCCGGAAGGAGCGTCCCATGTAAATGATGCTTTATTAACTCGGCTTCCATCGGGAAGCAGCCATTCAAAATTTATCGCGTGTTTATCAATATCATAACTCTGGCTTGCGTCAAGAAGAATTCGTCGTGAGTTTGTTTTGATCAATGTCTTTGTGACAATGATCGGAGAGGAATTTACAAGAATATTTTTTTTCAACGATTGTGCGGAGTTTGCAAAACCTGCTTCATCATCAACAATTGCTGTAGCACTGATAATTCCGGAACGCGCGAATGTTTTTGTAACTTTCATTCCCTCTGCAGTTGAACCATCCGAAAAATTCCACCGCACAGAATTGAGATTTCTTGTTTCATGATCGCTCGAAGGACTTGCATCAAACGTAACAGCAACATTCGGTTCAGCAACTTCGGGGATCATTTTCCATTTTACCGTTGGCGGATAATTGATGTGAATAGGAACAGTTTTTACACCAACGGCATCGTCAAATCCTGAATTATCCTTTACCTTTAAAGCAACGGCATAATCACCGGGAACATCAAATGTGATTGACGGATTTACACCTTTTGCGATCTCTTTTCCATTAACGAACCATGTGAATTCTAATATTGAACCATCAGGATCATTACTGCGCGAACCATCAACTTGCAGCGGACGAGTTGGTTCCCACTTTGACGGCAACAAAAATTGCGCCATTGGATATCGGTTGATCACTAATTCATGCAAAGTTTTTTGAATACTATTCGTTTGTTTTTGCCGGTCATCAACCGTTAATGTAATTGTATACCGTCCGCTTTGCTGAAATTCATGGATCACTGTCTTCCCAATTCCGATTGATCCATCACCAAAATCCCATGTGTGAACAAGTTCTTTCTGATCTGCATCAGTTGTCTTTTCAGCGGAGATTTTTTGCCTGGCCGACGTAGAACGCATTTCAGCAGCGATCATTGGAACCGGCGGGGCGTTGATATGGATTTCTTTGGTATAGGTTTGAACGGAATTTTCAACACCTTCTCCGTCATCTGCCGTAAGGATAACAGAATAATCCCCGGGTGTTTTAAATTGAATGTTTGCCTGTTTGCCCGTCAATTCGTGTCCCGAAGAAGAAGACCACGCAAAAGCAACAGAAGAATTATCTTCATCAATAACAGACGCAGACAGAGATAGAGTATCTCCAGGTGCAGCTTGTTTTACAAGATTGAACGATGGTAACGGTTCAGCATTCACACGGTAAGTGATCGTCTGTGTGAATGTAGAATTGGAAGTATTTGTTCTATCGTTTGCCGTCAACGTCAACGAATATGTGCCGGCCTTATCGTGTTTGATGTTTACTGAATTTCCTTTATTCTTACCAACAATTCCGGTCCCGTTCCATAAAAAATCAAGAACGTCATTATCATTATCTGCATTATTTTCAACAACAAACGGAACAGTTGTTGAACGTCCAAAAATATTTCTAAAGTTTACATCAACATACGGTTGTGCATTCACACGGATCTTTTGCTGTGCAGTTGCTTCGGTACACGATGAATTTGGAGCGCCGTCATTGACAACAAGTTTTACGTCGTACGTTGTGGGCAAAAGACTGGAAAGCGTAAGAGTCTTTTCATCACTGCGGAATTCTCCGTTGACAAACCATTGGTATGATAAGGGACTTTTTTCCGGATCGGAAGATGCAGCAGATGAAAGCGTAACGATCTCACCTGGCGCAACAATCAATTTATCGGCGGTGATAACGGCAGCAGGGGGAGCGTTGACGTTTACGGTAAAATCTTGCCGCCAATATTTTGGGAAATAGATTCCGCGTGTTGGGAAAAATAGTGATGCAAAATATTTTCCCGGTTTATGAAAATTGATATCAGCAGAATCTTTTTCGATGGTCGATTTTTCAAAGCTCCATTTCGGGGTTCCGTCAAAAAGATTTTTCTTTGTCGCTTCATTCATTGTCAAAAGAACATTGTTGCACGATGAACTTGCCAGTTGTACAATGCCAATCTCCGGACGCTGAGGCTGTCGGACGATCGTTGGTTTCAATTCCCATAGCATCGGGGAAGAAGTTCCTTTTATAACAAGATTGTTCACCTTCAACGGAGATCCTGAAATTGTTAGACCCCAATTATTTTTCAAACCATTGAGAAGAGTTGGAATAAAGAATCCTTTTGGTACCGGTAGTTTTGAACTATTTCCAAATTCATCTCGAACACCAACTTGTACTTGCTCCTCTCCAAACGATGCGAACGAATAGACAGAACCATCTGCGGGCTGATACGGGCGTATTTGCATTTCTGCAGTCGGTGAGATTCGGAATAAACAGATCGAAAGATCGATCGCGATCAGTGACCAATCATTTCGAACAGATGTGACGGAATTAGAATCGGCAACAACAAGTTGAAAACTATTCACATCATTTCCATCCAACGCACGAACCCGAAGGATCCATCCATTTTTTGACGATAGTGAAAGCGGTGAAAATTTAGTCCATCGATTGAGATATTGCTGCTCGGTAAGAGTTGTTAGCCTAGCGGTTGCTTTTGCGGTTCGTGAAACGGTTACGATCTTTCCGTTTGAATATGAATACAGTTGATCGAAAGGGATAAGTTCAAAGATGGTTTTAGTTTCACTCGTACCGGCAATGATATCGGCAACACCGCCGAGACCGGCATCAAAAATATGAAGAGTTGCGTTCGCAGCATTTGCATCCGGTTTGATCCAGATATCGTATTGATGTGTATTGTCACCGGTCTCTTTTTTGTTTGCCTGGTTTCCTGAAACAGAAAGGAAAACTTCCTGCGCATACGAAACAGAAACAATAGAACCAAACAATAAAAGATATGTCAACCGTAAGGCTTGCAATTTGTTTAGAAGGAATAATGTGATATATGTGATACGATGTGCAACCGCCATTTATTCTACCTGATAAGTTTTTGTTACTACAATAATATTATCACTAATTGATTCAAATACCAGCATCAATTGTGCCCCGGTGATGCGTTTTACCGAAATTGCCCAGTTGCCTTGCGAATCTGTTTGAACGACGGACGTTTGTTGACCGTGCGTTACGTGGATCTTCATTGAAGGATACGCCGTTCCGTGTGCAGAAATTTCTTCAGATGTTGGCGTTAAAATAAATCCTTCAACAGGACAGTTCCAGTCAATATTTGTTACGCGGTTCGTATCAATCTGTACTATCGACAAGATGCGCTGTCGTGAATTTCCGGATCGATCTGTCGATTTCAGATTCAATTGTTTTTCGACCTTTTCGACCGCAACAGTGATTGAGAACGCACCGTTTGCATCAAGCACCGTTTCTTTTCCATTGATACGCAATGATGCGTCAGCCTCAGTCGTCCCTTTCACCGTTATTTTGGGAAGTGCTGTATATCGTCTATCGGTATCCCAACCGTCAATATAAATTGGCGGCGGAAGTTTGTCTTCCACCCGCATTAATTTATACGTTGGACTTTCCATTCCGCGAAGTCCAAATTTATCGACCGCGGTCAACCGAATAAACACAATTCCAAGTTCAATATTTTCCAACGTTAGGCTGGACTGTTTTGCGGAAAGAAGCGTAGCGTTGGTATTGAACTCTTTTGACTTACACAATTCAACAGTATATCCAGTGCTGTATTGTACGGAATTCCATTGCAATAAGAAATTATTGGAGTAGATTACCGAATCGATCCCGTTCCATCGCAATTGTGGTGAAGAAAGGAGCGGGATGGGAGGAAGGGGATCCTTTCCTTTTTCTACTACCGTTCCTTCGTTAGATTTCAATTTTACTTTCCCTTTGTTTGCGGTAACATCCATTGTCCCATCATAATTGGAAAGTTTTACGCGGCGTTCTTCAACAGCACTTGCCCAAAATTTTCCTGAACGAACCTGTGATTCGGAAGAGCCGGCTTGAAACGTAAAATTATTTCTCTCTTTTGCACTTTCCGTTAACTTCGTCAGCAAACTTCCCTTTACCAGAGCAATATCGCGTCGAATGCTTTGATCGAGTTTATCCATTTTTGATTCCCGAATAACAACGGATGAATTTGGGTCGACCATTACTTCAACTCCGTCCGTAAATGCAAGCTGAGCAAAACTTGCCTCGCCGGTTTTTAAACCATCGGCTTGCGTCAGAAGATCGCCTTTAACAGCAGTTTTCCAGTCGCCAAGAAATCCTTTTCGTTTATTCACATCGCCGGTCCTTTCAGCGATCAGAGCATCAATATCCTCATTCCGTTTTTGTTCGATCTCTTTTCTGATTTTTTCAAGGGAAAGAAGATAGAGTCCGCCGGATTTTGATGCCTCGGTAAATTTTCCTTCCTTTACATCCAGATCATAGTCGACGCCGAAAGCGGTTGCCCGCTGTAATTCATCAACAGCGAAAACTCGCGCACCGGCTTTTAACAATTTATTGAAGAACAACTTTCCTTCTTTTATCTTTTTATGAAGCTGTTCAAATTTCTTTATCTGAGTGAGTGCATCTTTTGACAAGGTGAAAGAGTTTGCTATTTCATCTCTCTCTGCAAACGAAACAACAATAGACCAAGCCGATGCATCTCCCGTCAGCTCAACGGTTTTTTTCGTAAGATCACCCGAAGAGAATTTCATCTGCGCGATTGAAATAGACGAAAAAAATAAAACTGAAGAAATTAAAAAAAGTTTTTTCATACGATCGGAATGGTAAGCGTAAATCTGCACCCTATATTGTTGTTCGATTCTAAAGCGACATCGCCTTTATGGAATTTCATCACTTCTTTAACGTGTGCCAGCCCTAAGCCGGTGCCGAGTTGTCCGGCCGCTTTTTTATTCGATGTCACACGGAAAAATTTTGAAAACAATTTTTCCTGATCTTCAATCGATATGCCATAGCCATGGTCAGTAATGATAAATATAATAAAATCATTCTGTCGTTTCATTTCAACTTCTATTGTTCGGTTCTCATCTCCGTACTTAACTGCATTGGAAACAAGATTCAAAAATGCTTCCCGCATCAGATCTGGTGCAACAATTGTTGAAGGAATATTCTCTTCGGCAATGAATTGCAGTTGTATCGATTTTGCCAATAATTGAGGCTTTTGCGAATCACACACAAGTTTCGCAACGGCAACCAGGTCGGTATTTTCCTTATGGTAATCAACTGTATGAGACTCAAGCCGTTGAACGTCGAGAAATCTGTTTACTAATTGATTCATTGTCCGGCTGCTTTCTTGAATGATCCGAATATATTCAGACCGTTCGTCCAGTGCCATTTCCGGTTCCTCGATCATAAACGAAGAAAATCCCATGATGCTGTTCAGTGGATTTCGAAGTTCGTGAACGATGAAATTCATCATTTCTGTTTTCATTTTGTCGATCATTCGTTCGTTGGTCAGATCGTGTAGAACGATCAATGATCCGAGATTTTCTTCTCCTCGTGCGATCGTAACGTCATGCAAACGGAAAAACTCTGGTTCTTGCTCCGGGATTTCAACTGCTAATTCTGACTGTTGAAACGTGATCGTATATTGTCCGCTGTTCTCTTCCCGTGATGTTTCTTTCGATCGCTTTATGTGCCGATGAGATATCAACGAATGTTTATCGGAAACGGTTTTGATCTTTTGCAATTCATCTTTTAAAGTCGAAAACCGTTCATTCATAAATGTGAATATACCGCTGCTGTCCGTGATGCAAATGCCATCTTCGCTATGAAGAAGAAAGAACTTATTTTTCCATTCTTCAAAAATAATTTTTTCTACGTTGATGCGCTGATACCGTTCGAGCACCGTTCGCATCGATTCAACGGTCGTTGCGACCCTTGCAATTTCCTGAAGTTGTGGAATTTCAATCGGCTGTGAAAAATCAAGCGTGCTTAAATGTTCAACATCGCGAACCAAATTTGCAATTGGTTTGGATAATTGACGGGAAAATATCCAGCCGAATACAATGACAAACGATGTTATGCCGAAGATCATCAACGAAGAATAGACAAACAGATCATGCACCGGCTGAAGAATGACATCCATCGGAATACCGATGAGCAGGAACATCGGTACGGAAGAGAATGTTGAAGTGAAAACTTTCCATTTACTATTCTCAACCGTGACATCCTGCATAACCGAAAGATTTTGCCACGATGATTGACTGATTGGGAATGTAATCGTCGAGTTATTAAAAATGAACCGATCTTCATTTCCGACTTGAACAACAAAATTGCCGCCGACCGGTAATTTGTTTAACTGAGATAATAAATTATTTGTGGCGGAATACAATGTGATGATGTATGCAGTTTGATCGATAAAAAACAACTTCCGAACGCCAAAAATTTTTTGATTATGATCGAGATTGTTTGTCCACAGCACTTTAATTGTGGAATCGCTCTGAATGTTCATCCACTCATTAGTGGAAGGAGTGAAAGCAAATTTTGGATACAACGAATTGGTAATGACATATTCGTCATTCAATTCCGAGGAGGAGACGATCATTTGTACGATAGCTGTGTCAAAAGCAATCTGTTGACGCATCAATACTTCAGCATCACCAGGATGATTCTGAAGATTCCACGCAAGGTACCTCGAAATATCGATCCAATTTTCAAGTTGTTCGTCGACAGAGCGTGTTGCAAAATGCTTCAATTCCTGAATAACCGTAGTGCGTTCTTCTATAACTTGATGTTCATACAATGGCCGTATGAGGAACCATAGGATTGCAAAGGAAACTGCAACAAACAGTCCGACAACGACAAAAATTCGGTAATGAAAAGAAAGACGCGAGAAAATGTTCATCCAAAGTGAGTATTATTATAGAATATAAAGACTGAAGAAAATACAAAATTTTCGTTCCAAATATTAGTAAAATTGATTATATTGAAATGTCAAAAAAATCGGGAAGTAGCCCGGTCCCGAAGGGATTCCTTTGGAACTAGAGCGTACCCAGTAAAAAGTCGCAGATTTATAACACGTTAGATTCTGAAATATAAAAAATAATACAATCGGGAAGTAGCTCAGCCCGGCTAGAGCGCTTGGTTTGGGACCAAGAAGTCGCAGGTTCGAATCCTGTCTTCCCGACAACAAAATTCCCCGCGAATAGCGGGGATTTTATTTTATGATCTTCGCCATTATCTACATTGCCGCAACATTAGCTGCAAATTATACTGCAACGTGGTTCATTTATTTTCCCGTTTTCGGACAAGTATCCATTGCAACGTTCATTTTTGGTATAACATTTACCGCAAGAGATCGCGTTCATCAATCGTTGGGACGGAATAACGTCTATAAAATGATTGCCATAGCAGCCGTCCTTAATCTTGTTGTTACAATTGCAGGTGGTGTTCAATGGAGAATCGTTACAGCATCATTGATTGCTATTGTTCTAGCAGAAACTGCCGATACGGAAATTTTTCATCACTTTATTGACAACACGTGGGGAATGCGGGTCTTTAAAAGTAATAGTGTCAGTATTCCTCTTGATAGTCTGTTGTTCAATCTGATTGCATTTGCCGGTGTATTTACTTATCGCGAAGTTGCTTCGATCATATTTGGTGAAATAGTTTTTAAGGGAATAGTGAGTGCTATTTTAGCAATTCGTCCGCTGGTTTTTTTCCGCTCACATTTCAAGCAATAATCTGTTTTGCTTGCCGGTGCGCAAAAAGATTTAGTGATTTCTCTTTCTTGCATATTCCTGATTATTTGGGTATTATTTTTTCAATGAAACGACAAACGACAACTTCCCGAAAGCGAGATCACGTTGAACTGACGGTGAAGAAGGATGTTTCGTTCAAGGCAAAAACTTCCGGATTTGAGGAATGGGAATTTGTTCACAATGCACTTCCGGAAATAAATCTTTCGGAAATTGATACATCGACCGTGTTCCTCAATAAGAAACTATCGTTCCCATTCATGATCTCGTGTATGACCGGTGGTTATCCCGAAGCAGAAAAGATCAACCGACAACTGGCAGAAGTGTGCGAAGAATATCATCTTGCAATGGGTGTTGGAAGTCAGCGACAAGCAATGGAAAACAGAGCGTATCACAGATCGTTTTCCATTGCCCGGAAATCTGCGCCGTCAATTCCGTTGATCGGAAATATTGGTGCGGCTGAAGTTGCATCATTAAAAGATATTTCATCAATACAAAAACTTGCCGATCTTATCGGTGCAGATGCGTTTGCGGTTCATCTTAATCCATTACAGGAATTTTTACAGCCGGAAGGGAATACGAATTTTCGTGGAGTGTTGAATGGAATTGAGAGACTTGTAAATGGACTTACTATTCCAGTAATTGTAAAAGAAATTGGGGCAGGAATTTCATTCGATGTTGCGCAGCGATTGACCGAAGTTGGCGTTCGAACAATTGATATCGCTGGAGCGGGAGGAACAAGCTGGGCCGGTGTTGAAATTCTTCGGAGCAACTATAACAAGTATGTGGATTGGGATCCTTTTTGGGATTGGGGAATACGGACAACCGATGCATTACAGGAGGTTGTTCCACTGAAAAAAAATATTCATCCGAAATTGACCATCATTTCATCCGGCGGAATTTCTAACGGAATTGAGTGTGCAAAATCGATTGCTTTTGGTGCTGATATAACAGCTTCTGCACGTCCGATGTTAAAAGCATTAATGAGCTATGGAAAAAAAGGTTTAAGAAAAAAGATCGAACAATTAATGCTGGAGTGCAAAGGTGCTATGTTTTTAATCGGAGTTTCTTCGATAGAAAAATTACAATTCAGTAAAAACTTGAAACGTAAGAAGTAAAATTTTTTCTTTGTGTTTTTGTGTCTTATGCCGAAGGCATCCCTTTGGGAGTGGTAAGCAATTCTATGAAATCACCTGAAAAAAAATATCATAAGTATAAATTGCTGATCGATCAAAGGATCTATTCCTGCATTCGTAAGAAGGAACCGGTTTCCCTTTATGAACCGATGAAGTACGTTCTCTCGGCAAGTGGAAAACGGATGCGTCCATTGTTGATTGTTCTATCATGTGAAGCGGTTGGCGGATCAATAACCGAAGCATTGAATGCTGCTGTTGCAATAGAAGTACTTCATAATTTCACGCTTGTGCATGATGATATTATGGACAATGCGGAATCGCGCCGAGGCAGATCAACTGTTCATGTTCGATGGGACAGTAATATTGCGATCCTTGTTGGCGATGAACTTGTGGCACTTGCATATCGTGAATTATTACGCACACGATCGAAAGCGATCGCTCATGTTGCCGATGTGTTTACAGAAGGTGTTGTTGAAGTGTGTGAAGGTCAGGCGTTCGATAAAGAATATGAAATGCTGCAAGATGTTTCTATAGACGATTACCTCTTTATGATCGCCAAAAAAACCGGTAAATTATTCTCCGTTTCCTCCGAAATTGGTGCGTTAATTGGCGGCGGAACGGAACGAGAAATCCGTGCACTCCGTTCATTTGGCACGTATATCGGCCGTGCATTTCAGATTCAAGATGATCTGCTAGATGTTGTTGCGGACGAAAAAGAATTCGGCAAAAAGATCGGTGGAGACATCATTGAAGGGAAGAAAACATTCTTGTTGATCCGTGCCGCTGAACGCGCTCAGGGAAAAGATAAGAAATTGATCCATTCGATTTTTAAGAACAAAGGAACATCGGCAAAGAACATTCCCCTGGTAAAAGATATTTATGAACGCTATGGGATTTTAGAACTTGCAAAACAATCAATAGATAAGGATATTCGTCAGGCGAATCTTCAGTTAGAAAAATTACGCGATACGCCTGCGCGGGAAATGCTCTTCTGGTTTTCCAATATGGTCTTGAACCGACAATTCTGATATGATCGAAAAAGAAGTAACGATACGAAATAGAGCAGGATTGCACACACGCCCGGCAGCCGGATTAGTAAAACTTGCCGCCCAGTTTAAATCCGAATTTTTTATTTATAAAGATGGATTTGAGATCAATGGGAAAAGTATTATTGGAGTAATGACACTTGCTGCTGAGCAAGGCTCAACATTGCAATTGAAGTTTGACGGAGAAGATGAAGAACTGGCAATGCTGACAGTCGT
>CAYHFN010000023.1:4625-25553 GCA_964355925.1 uncultured Chitinophagaceae bacterium | reverse complement strand
CATTGCAATTGAAGTTTGACGGAGAAGATGAAGAACTGGCAATGCTGACAGTCGTAGGATTATTTGAACGCGGATTTGATGAGATGTAATTTTCCTTCCACGTCAATCTCGTCTCGAAGGGATCCCTTTGGGACACATTTTTAACGGAAGCCTAAGATTTTTGATGATGATTAGATTTAGATAAGGTGAGTTCGATAAATTACAATGGAAAACAAAAAAGAAATAATTCTTCACGGAACCCCTGCATCACCCGGCATTGTAGTCGGTAAAGCGTACGTATTTGCAAAACAAGCACCGCGTGTTGAAGATAAATCAATTTCAAATGATGAGGTCCCGATCGAACTTGATCGGCTTCAGCACTCTATTATAAGGTCGGAAAAAGAACTGCAGAAAGTACTTCAGCTGACGGAACAGAAAGTAGGCAGCCAGAAAGCAAAGATCTTTGAAGCCCAGATCATGATCCTTTCTGACGCCGTATTATTTGATTCGATTCGTAAGAGGATAACAAAAGAATTGAAGAGTGCGGAATACGCAGTTCATCGTGAGATCTCAAAATATCAACAGCTGATGATGAACTCATCCGATGAATATATGCGAGAGCGTGCCCATGATGTTGAAGATGTAAAGAATCGAATCATTAGAAATATTCAACAGGAAAAACTTATTTCTCGTTTTGAACCAAATTCAATTGTCATTTCTGAAATTCTCACTCCTGCAGATACCATACTCTTCAGCAGGAATGCAGTACTGGCATATGCAACCGATATGGGAGGAATCACATCGCATGCTGCGCTTCTTTCGCGGTCATTGAATATTCCATCGGTTGTCGGGTTGAAAGAAGTGACGAAATATGTTCAAGCAGGTGACACGATTGTTGTAGACGGTTATACGGGAAATGTCATTGTGCATCCAAACGAAGAAACGCTTATTCGATGCAAAGAGCGAAAAGAAGAACACGATCATTTTGATACCTCATTAAAAGAGATCCGTGAACTGACAGCACAGACACTTGACGGAAAGATCGTTCAGTTGTCCTGTAATATTGAATTCAGTGAAGAAGCTGAAAATGTACATACAAAAGGATCACACGGAATTGGATTGTACCGTACGGAAGGATTATTCCTTCGAACTGAGAATTATCCGAGCGAAGAAGAACAATATTCTGAATACAGATCGATCGTTCAAAAATCCGCACCGTATAAAGTTGTGATGAGAACGCTCGATATTGGCGGCGACAAGGTCGTGTCGAATCCAAAAGACGAAGAGAACCCGTTCTTAGGATGGCGCGGAATTCGAGTATTGCTGGACATCCCAGAAGTATTTCTAACGCAACTCCGCGCAATGCTTCGTGCGAGTGCACACGGTGAAGTATGGATCATGCTTCCAATGATCTCCGGTTTAAAAGAGATTCGCCGGACAAAAGAGCTTCTTGAACAAGCAAAAAAAGAATTACGAGAAAAAGCAATTCCGTTTGATGAGAATATTAAGATCGGAGCAATGATCGAGATTCCAGCAGCTGCAGTAATTGCCGGAGATATTGCTCAAGAGGTGGATTTTTTAAGCATCGGTACGAACGATCTTATCCAATATTTATTGGCAGTTGATAGAGGAAATGAAGTTGTTGCTGAATTGTACCAAGAATTTCACCCTGCAGTGATAAAAACGATCCACCATATCATTAAAGAGGGACATCGAGCCGGAAAACCGGTGAGTATGTGCGGCGAAATGGCGGGAGATCCGGTTGCTCTGTTATTGCTACTTGGTTTAGGTTTGGATGAATTCAGTATGAATCCGTACATTCTTCCGGAGATCAAAAAAATTATTCGGTCAGTTTCATATTCCGAAGCGGAAGAAATTGCTCGTAGAGTTCTGGAAATGAAGACCGAAGACGATGTGAAAGATTTTCTTAAAGTGAATCTTCACACAATGGTTCCCGATCTGCTATTGGAATAAGAAATTGTTTCCGGTTTCATGGTTCAAGTTTAAAGAGTAATGATATGCTGGTACATCACAATAACCCCCAACCCTGAATCGTGAAATTCAAAAATCGAAACTCACTTAACCATAGAAACTTCTGAAAAAGTCATTGCGAGGAGCGAAGCGACGAAGCAATCTTCTTAAAACAAACAAAAAGCAAGATAGCTTCGACAAAAAACGTCTCGTAATGACAATACTCAAGAGTTTTTCAGAAGTCTCTTACATATTTATTTAATCGAAAAATCTATGAATGAATTAATCAAACAACACGATCCAAAAGGGATGAGAAACCTTATCCTTAATTTCCCCAATCAAGCGGCCGAAGCAGTAGCGATCGGTGAAGCGGCGAAAATAAAACTAAATGTATCAAAAATAAAGAATATCGTTATCACTGGACTCGGCGGTTCAGCAATTGGCGGTGATCTTCTCCGCGCATATCTTGCTGACAAATGTGACGTGCCGGTAATCGTCAATCGCCATTATTATTTTGCTGAATTTGTCGGAAAGAATACATTGGTGATCATTTCCAGTTATTCCGGAAACACGGAAGAAACAGTTGCTGCTTACAAAGATGCGATCAAACGAAAAGCGATGATCTTTTGCATCACTTCCGGCGGTGAAGTTGAAAAGATTGCGAAGAAACATAAACATCCGTACATCAAAATTCCGGGTGGACTTCCGCCGCGAGCAGCTCTTGGATATTCGTTCTTCCCGACATTGATCGCGTTGAGTAAACCTGGATTCATTAAAAACCAGAAAAAAGTGATCAAAGAAACACTTGCGCTGTTGAATACACTTTCTGCTCGATATTCAAATCATGATGCGTCGGATAATCGCGCATTGAATCTTGCAAAAACACTGCACGGAAAACTCCCGGTCATCTATTCCGGTGCAGATAAATTCGATACAGTCAACACTCGCTGGCGCGGACAGATCAGTGAAAATGCGAAGACACTTGCATACGGTCATGTCTTTCCGGAATTAAATCACAATGAAATTGTTGGATGGGAAGTGCTGAAAAATATTATGAAAAATATCCACGTTGTAATTCTGCGGGACAAAGAAGATTACAAACGGATCCAATTGCGCATGGATGTTTCCAAAGGAATTATCGGCGGATTGGCAGACGGCATTACTGAAGTGTACAGCGAAGGAAAATCGCTTCTAACCCGTACATTTTCACTGTTGTATCTTGCGGATTGGGTCAGCTACTATCTGGCAATATTAAATGGCGTTGATCCAAGTCCGGTAAAGAAGATCGATTTCTTGAAAGAAGAACTTGGTAAAGTGAAATAATTTTTAACTGCTAAGACGCAAAGAATTTACATCTCGTTCCCATGCTGAGTTTGGGAACGAGATAACTTACGATTAGAATGTAATTGTCGATAATTGTATACTTGCACCTTTCCCCGCCAAAGTGTAGTTTCTAGTAGAAATGAAACTCATCTATGAAAAGATTAGTTCTCAATATAATCTTCATTGTTCTCTTTGCTCTTCCTCTTTCTGCGCAATTCTCGTACTTCGGACACAATAAAGTTCAATACACGGAATTTAACTGGCAAATACTTCGCACCGAACATTTCGACATTTATTATTATCCGGAAATGACAGAACTTGCTCAACAAGGAGCATTTTTTGCTGAAGAAGCATACAAGCAACTGGAAAGCAAGTTCAATCATTCGCTCAACAATCGTGTCCCACTCATTTTTTACTCGTCGCATTTGCATTTTCAACAGACAAATACTACGGGCGGATTTATTCCCGAAGGCGTTGGCGGATTCTTCGAATTTATGAAAGGCCGCGTTGTCATTCCTGCAGATGGTTCTCTCTCACGGTTCCGTCACGTTATCCGCCATGAGCTTGTGCATGTCTTTATGCACAGTAAGATCGGCCGTGTTCTTGTCGACCATCGTTTACCACAAGATCGAATGCCGCCGCTGTGGTTTACCGAGGGACTTGCTGAAGTATGGTCAACATCTTCAGATGATCAATCCGAAATGTTGATACGTGATGCTGTGTTGAACAATTATATTGTTCCGCTTCAAAACATGGAATCGATCTATGGAACATTTCTTATGTATAAACAGGGTCAATATATTTTAAAATATATCGAAGATCGTTTCGGCGAAGAGAAGTTAATGCTGTTGATGGAAAATTTTTGGCGGAGCAGTTCTTTCAGTGAAATAATGAAAGCAACTATTGGCAAAGATTATAAAGAGTTTGATGATGAGTGGATATATGCATTCAAGAAGAAATATTATCCTGTATTAGCGTCGAGTGATTATTCGAGTCAAGTAACGAAGACCGTAGTGAAGAAAGGATTCAATACTAAACCGGTTTATTTTCGAAACGGAGAGAAAAGAGAAATTTATTTTATCGGAAATGTTACCGGATATACTTCGATCTATAAAATTAGTCTTGATGTGAAAACCGAAGATGACCGTGAACCTGAATTGGTAGTTCAAGGTGAAAAGAACGATGAATTCGAATCATTTCATGTATTCCAAAGTAAAATGGATATTTCAAAAACAGGGATACTAGCGTTTATTACCAAGAAAGGTGAGACAGATGCTCTTCATCTATACGACCTAAAAGAAAAAAATCTCAAGCAGACATTTCAATTCCCGAACCTTGTTGTCTATGCATCTCCAAACTGGTCGCCAGACGGAAAAAAAATAATATTCTCGGCAAATGATAAATCGGGAAGAATGGATCTGTATGCATATGATATGCCGCGAGAAGAATTGACCCGTCTAACGAACGATTCATACGATGACCGCGATCCGGTGTGGTCTCCCGATGGATCGAAGATCGTTTTTAGTTCGGACAGAACAGAATTCAAACGAACAGACGTGTACAATCTTTTTCAATTCGATGTAAATTCCCGAACAATCTTTCCGGTTACGCGTGGGGAGGAAAATTTTTATTCTCCGGCATTCTCTCCGGATGGAAAATATCTTTCGTTTACATCAAATACTGATGGTGCACAAAATATCTGGACGATCCCAACCGAACTATTGGGACAAAATTATTCTTCAATGAAAAAGATATCACACTTTTCCAATGCAGCCTTTGATCCCCGTTGGACCGACACAAATGAAATCGTATTTTCAGGATTCGAAAATTATAGTTTTAAGATCTATATGTTGCAGAATGTTTCCCGCTTAATTGATTCTTCATCGATTCACCATCAATTTATTTTGACCGATCCGGTTGCTGCATGGCAGCCCAAAATAATTGCAGCAGATACATTGATAAAATTTGAATCATATGAAGGTGAATATTCTCTTGATATTGCACAAAGTCAGGTGACAACCGATCCGGTTTTTGGAACATCGGGTGGAGCAGCATTGGCGATCAGTGATGTTCTTGGAAACGATCAGTATTATTTTTTACTCTATAATAACGCACAATCTTCCGATGAATTTTTAGAGAGCTTCAATCTTGCAGTCACTCGGGTTTCACTCGGACAGAGAATGAATTACGCTTCGGGTATTTTTCATTTCTCCGGTCGCCGGTACGATCTTACCGACCCTGATCTTTTCTATTACGAACGTAATTTCGGAGGATATTTTGTGTTGAGTTATCCGTTATCAAAATTCGAGCGCATTGAAAGTACAATCAGCTTCAGTAATTCAGATAAGGATAATTATATCAATTTACGACCACGGAAAGCGTTGATCCTTTCGAACTCTCTCACGTTTGTTCACGACAACTCATTATGGATGCAGACGGGACCGATCGATGGATCTCGATTCTTGACAACACTTGCATATACACAAGATGTTCAATACGGAAATGTTGGTTATTATACTGCAATTGTAGATTATAGAATTTATAATCGAACGAGTGATCGATCTGCACTCGCTTCACGATTTACGCTATTGATAAATGAGGGAAAAGAGGCGCGTCGATTTTTCATGGGTGGAAGCTGGGATTTACGCGGGTGGCCCCGATGGTCGATTCGTGGAAATAAATTATGGATTATGAGTCATGAATATCGTGTTCCGTTTGTGGATCAGCTTGCTATTAAATTTCCATTTGCGAATTTTGGTTTAGGTTCGTTTCGTGCAGCGGCATTTTTTGATGCCGGTGCGGCATGGGACAAAAAATATGGATCAACAATTGGAAGTATTGGCACCGGTTTGCGCTGGAATATTGGCGGATTTTTAGTATTGCGATATGATATCGGAAAACGAATTATCGATGATTTTAATAATTTTCAAACCGGATTGTTCTATCAATTTTTCTTCGGGTGGGATTTTTGATGGTTATTAATATTTTTCAAAATACAAAATCAGCGGTTTGCAGCGCGCTCGTTTGTTTTGTTATTATTTCTGGATGTGGTTCAACATTAAAACTGCGATTAAATATGAATCAATCTCCGGATAATATTCCAATGCTTGGTAGAAATGCTTCAAGGGAATTTACAGATTCATCGACATTTTCATTTCCATTAAAAATTGCATGGGAGTATGATGCGTCCGCAGGATTTGGAACCGGCGCCCCCATTATTGTCAATAGAACATTGATTATCGGAACGTTGCAAGGTGAACTCCATGCTGTTGATGTTGAAACAGGAAAACGGATCAGCTATAATAAAAACATCTCACCGATTTCCTCCTCGCCGGTTGCCTATCAAAAATATATCATTGTCGGATTGGAATCGACCAATGATAATTTGATATCATTCAATACGGAAAGGGGAGATGTTCAGTGGTCAAAAAATATTGGCGGTGTAGTTTCATCTCCGTTGATTTCTGACTCTCTCTTATTTGTCGGCGGAATGGACGGAACGTTTTATTGTTTTAAAGCGCAATATGGTGAATCAATCTGGAAGTTCGATACGAAGGCACCAATCTATGCATCTGCATGTGCATTGGAAGATATTGTTTTTTGTGCAAATGCCGATGGAGAGATTTATGGATTAGATAAAAAGAATGGAGATATGCGTTGGGAATATTCTACCGGCAATGCTCTCTTTGCAGGTTTGACTACGCATAACGGAAAACTAATAGCTGCATCCCGTGATTCCAATGTATATATACTGGATGCAATTTCCGGAATGCTTGAACGAAAAATATTTATCGGTGATAAAATAATGTCGTCACCGGCTGCATTGAATGGAATTTTGTATGTTTCCTCACTTGATGGGTCAGTGTCGGCATACTCGCTTTCCGACGGAAAAGAACGTTGGAAATTTCAATCAAAGAGTGCGATTAATACAACCCCAGTTATATCGCTAAATGCCGTTATTATTGCATCATTAGATAAGAACGTGTATGCACTTTCGTTGGAAGACGGAAACGTCTTGTGGAAATATGATCTTGAAAGCAGAATTAAAACCACTCCTCTTGTTTGGCATAATTCAATTTTTATTGCTGCAGAAAACAAGATCATTTATTGTTTTCAAAAATAACAATAAACCCATTTGACGTACTGACCTATTTTCTTAGATTTTTTTGTTTTTCTCAATCTTGACTTTCATCACAACACACTCTATATTTATCCAGCTTAATAGTGTTTGCTTCTAACCTAACTAGGATGGTGGTCCCCAATGTCTGAAGAAGTTGAAGTTCTGCGCAATGTTCCGATTTTCACTGAACTTAGTGATAAAGATCTCCAACATATTGCAGCACTTGGAGTTCGGAAAAAATATAAAAAAGGGAGCATCATTCTTCTGGAAGAAGAAACCGGTGCGGCGCTGTTTGTGATTATTTCCGGAAAAGTAAAAGTTGTGCGTATGGATGATGACGGTCGTGAAGTGATCCTCTCAATATTAGGGGAGAGTGATTTTTTCGGTGAAATGGCGATTCTCGATGGTTCAACTCGTTCGGCAAGTGTTGTTGCCACTTCAAAATCTGAATTGTTTATGATCCATCGCGGTGATTTTTTGAAATCATTGACTGATTATCCTTCAGTTGCCATCGGTTTGCTTCGGGAAATGACCGGTCGGCTACGAAAAGCCGATGCACAAATAAAGAGTTTGTCGCTCAAAGATGCTGCAGGACGAGTCGCAAATGTTGTGCTGCAATTAGCGGATGATGTTGGAGTATTTCGAAAAGGAAGAGTCGAGATTGATGAACTACCATTACAGCAAGATCTTGCGAACATGGCAGGAACATCGCGCGAAACTATCTCTCGAATGATTCACAAGTTTATAAAAAAAGGATATTTGCAGCTGCAAGGCAGCAAGTTGATTATCAATGATTACGAAAATTTCAAGACTCTACATTCCTAATCAACAACAAAGCGTTCTATGATTAAAGCAGACATGCATATACATACAACCTATTCGGACGGAATATTCTCTCCGTATGAGGTGATTAAAAAATGCAAACAACGCGGTCTGTCTGTAATCAGTATTACGGATCATGATAGTGTCGCTGCATTTCCCGATGCAATTGAATATGGGAAAGAATTTGGCGTGGAAGTGATACCCGGAGTGGAACTGAGCGCTTTAGTTGATGATAGAGACGTTCACATTCTTGGATATTTTTTAGATTATACCAATAAACGGTTGTTAGAATATTTGGAGTTTTTTAGGTTGGAACGAGTAAAACGTGCTGAACGAATTGTTGCAAAATTAAACAATATCAATGTTCCGCTAACGATCGAATCGGTTCTTAATCGAGCGGGACACGGAGCAGTTGGTCGTCCGCATATCGCTTCTGCAATGGTTGAAGAAGGATTTATCGAAACATATCATCAGGCGTTTGATAAATTTATTGGCAACGGAGGTCCGGCATTTGAAAAAAAATTCCAGCTTACGTTAAATGATGCAATCCAACTTATTTCATCATCCGGCGGACTTTCTTTTCTTGCCCATCCCGGTCGGTTCACCACAGAAGAACTTCTTCATGAGACAATTCGAGCAGGTTTAGATGGAATTGAAGTGATCCATCCTTCGCACCAGCCAACTCATACATCATATTATCGCGGTGTAGTAAATGAATATTTTCTTTTAGAAAGTGGCGGTTCCGATTTTCACGGCGGAAAAAAAAATGACGATGAAGTGTTAGGAAATTTTTATATTGACGAGAGTCGAGTGAATATGATGAAACATAGATTATTTTCCGGCAATTCACTTAAACAGTAGAGGACGTTGATTCTGCACACCATGGCAACCGAAGTTTTTCCACACGAGTTTGAGGGCGGCGTAAACGCGCACAATAAAAATTTTGCAATTGTTGTCAGCCGATTCAATAAATCTGTTACGCAGAAATTGCTTGATGGGGCGTTGCAATGTTTTAAAAAAAATGGGGCCACAGATGTAGATGTCTATTATTGTCCTGGTGCATATGAGTTGCCGCAGGTTGCATCAGTTATTACACTTAAAAAAAAATATGATGCTGTCGTTTGTCTTGGTGCTGTGATCCGTGGTGAAACTGCGCATTTCGACTTTATCTGTCATGAATGTGCAAGAGGAATTGGTGCAGTTTCATATGAACGGAATATTCCTGTGTTATTTGGAGTTCTCACAACCGATACTTTTGAACAAGCAATGGAACGTGCCGGTGGCAGTGTTGGCAACAAAGGATACGATACAGCGTTAGGGGCCATTGAGATGGCAGATCTATATTCAAAAATAGTTTAATAATCAGAAAGGGAAGCGCGAGAGACTCTTTGTTACGGTTAATTCAACAATCTTAAATTGTAGCGAGAGGAGTCTATCGTTTGCGTGCCGGAAATGTGTTAATGAAGAGTCGTTGGTTTTTTGCGCTATTGTTTACTAGTAGTTTTTTCTTTCTATCTGCCGAAGCTGTTGCAGGAATTGGTGACTGGAAAAGCTATACCGATATGAAGAATGTCCGTTCAGTTACATCAGACGGGACAACAATTTGGGCTGCCACATCTGGCGGCATTTTTCAATTTAATCCAACCGATTCGTCCTACCAAAAATTTGTCAATTCAGACGGTCTTTCAACAAACGACGCTACTACAATCTTTGTTGACTCTTTCGGAAATGTGTGGATTGGTCAACAGTCAGGAAATATCGACGTCTATAACCCTAAGAAAAATAATTGGCGTTATATAACCGACATAATCCGTTCGGGAAAAACCAATCGAAGCATCAATAATTTCTTCCAATCTGGTGATACAATGTATATTGCCACCGGATTTGGAGCGGTTGTATTTTCTATTTCAAGATTCGAATTTTCAGATACATTTACACGATTTGCGTCGCTTATCGAGCCGATTGTTTCTTCTGTTCGAGTTTACCAAAACAGAGTATTTGCGGCAACCACTTCGGGGATTGTTGTCTCAAAGCCTGGTTCGACAAATCTTATTGCGCCAGAATCGTGGGAAATTCTTTCCAATAATTCCACAGTGAATAATTTTGCAGAATTCAACGGTGGATTGTACGCCTCATCAACCGTGGGAATGATCCAATTTCAAAACAATAATTGGAACGTTGTGAATGGATTAACAACCGCCGTAAGGATTATTTCATCAGTTGATACGTCGCTGGTATTTGTTGATGGAAACTCTGTAAAATCTCTTAATGGTAGTAATTCGGTTTCGGTCATTAACGACGGTATACCAGCCACAGTTTCAAGCGGCGCCATGACGAAACAACGTCGTGTATTTTTGGGATATATTTCATCAGGAATTGGTTCGTGGAATCAAACATTACAATGGGAATATTTTCTTCCAAACGGACCAAATTCAAATTCATTTCCGCAAATTGTTGTTGATGAAAATGGGATGGTATGGTCGGTATCAGGCAGTTCACAAGGATCTGGATTTTATAGTTTCAATGGGTCTCAATGGAGAAATTATACTACGGCAAATACACCAATGTTATTGTCGAAAGATTGTTTTGCAATCGAACTTGGACCCAATAATTCCAAATGGATCAGCACATGGGGCGGCGGATTAGTTCTGGTAGATAAAAATAATAATGTTGTTAAAGTATTTAATCAGAACACCCCTGGATTTGTTGGTGTCAGTGAGAATACGAATTATATTGTTCCCGGGAAAATTGCTGTGGATAGGAATGGAAATGTTTGGGTGCCTATTTTTCGTGCAGCCGATTTCAGTAAAACAATTTGGAAGATGAAACCAGACTCAACCTGGGAATCGTTTAGCGGATTTCCATACGGAAGCTTTCCGGATTATATGTTTGGAGTTGTTATCGATCAAAATAATACCAAATGGTTTATCAATACGGTCCCGACAAATTTTTCACGTTCTGCAACGATAGCGTACTTTAACGAATCGCGCAATATCCCCGGTGCACAAAACGGCTGGGGAGTGATAACGGAAGATGACGGTGCTTCTGATCTTCATTCGCAATCGATGGTCATTGACAAAGAAAATGATGTTTGGATAGCGACCAGCAAAGGTATTACCATTATTACTGAAATCAACAATCCAAAAAGCAGGGTCTCAAAAATATTCTTGAACTTTATAGCAGATCAATATATCAATTGGATCACCATTGACGCACAAAATAATAAATGGATCGCAACTTCATCAAAAGGAGTATTTGTTGTTTCTCAGGACGGTAGGCAGCTTCTGAATCAATATACGGTAGAAAATACCAACGGTAAACTTGCCGATAACAATGTCATTTCCTTGGCATTTGATAAAAAAAGAGGAATCATGTATTTTGGTACCGATAAAGGATTGTCAAGTATTGAAGTTCCCGCGATAGAAACTCAGTCAACATTTTCTTCCATTAGCCTTTCACCAAATCCGATATATCTTCCTGAGCATCAATCTGTGGAGATACGAGGATTAGTGGATGAGAGTTCTGTAAAAATTCTTGCATTAAATGGTAAAGTGATCTCTCAATTTTCTGCTCAAGGGGGCGGACGTGCGTTCTGGAATTGCCGTGACGGAGAAGGCAGATTAGTTGCAAGTGGAATATATATAGTTGTGGCTCATAATAGAGCGGGCGATCAAGTTGCAACTTCGAAAATTGCCGTTATACAAAAATAATTTAACAATCAACATCCGTGCAGAAATGCTGCACAATTTATCATTCACTATATACAGGAGGCGTAGAATTGGAAACTTCTACTACACAATCGACGGAAAGAAAAGAAGAAGTATTTAGCAGACGTGTACGTGCGGGTAAGCGTACTTACTTTTTTGATGTGAAAGCAACCAAATCTGAAAAAGACTTTTACATTACAATAACAGAGAGCAAAAAAATTGCCGAAGACGAATTCAAGAAACATAAAATATTCCTCTATAAAGAAGATTTTGAAAAATTTGCCGATGCATTGGCTGAAGCGGTAGATTTTGTGCATGACGAATTAGGAAAACAAGGAATTCCTCCTACAACAACAAGAGAAGAATTAGCTGCGGTGGAACCTGTAATAGAACCGGCTGTAGTGCAAGCATAATAAAATTGTACAGAGAATATCCACAGAAGACCCTTTTAACCAATTTTCGGAGGGTCTTCTGGATTTTTTAGCAAATTCTTGACTCTCTCAGTCAAACTTTCTATATTTAGACATAATTTTTTCGTAAATTCTTTGAAATTTTAAGAAAAAACAGCAATTCCCTCTGAATTTGAACGAGGAAAAGAGAATGAAGATCAATATTACAGGCCTGTCAGAGGGCGTACAATTATACGACTTTGCAAAATCTGCAATTGAATTGGGATTAGACCAAAATTTTTTGGGTGAGGTTCACGCGCACGTTACCCTTGAGAAGAGTATTCATCAAATAGCAGTTAAGGTGAATGCTTCTGTCAAGGGTGTTTTTGTCTGTGACCGATGTGCCGATGATTTTGAGGAAGTGGTGAAAACATCATTTACATCGGTCTACATATGGAATGATGATGGTGAAACAAGAGATGACGATGATTATTTTGTCTTAAGAAAAGAAGATAATATAATCGATCTTGACCGGTCAGTGAAAGAGTACCTGGTCATTGCTACTCCGTTGAAATTGTTGTGCAAAAAAAACTGTAAAATACCTGAATCAATTAAGCATGAACCAGAAGTGGAAACGGTAGCCGATCCGCGATGGCAAAAACTACAAGAATTATTACGAACTGAAAAAAACTAAAACATTATTTTGAAGGGAACGAAGAAATGCCAAATCCAAAACGACGACATTCCAAAACACGCGGTCGTAAACGCCGAACACATTACAAAGCTGAAAATCCTACTATTGCAATCGATAAAGCATCCGGGGAAGCACATTTAAGTCACCGAGCTGTCTGGACATCGGAAGGTAAATTGATGTACAATGGCAGAGTGATCAAAGAAAAGAAAACTGCTTAAATAAAGTCTGTTTACTCACAGCCACTGCCGAAAATTTCTGCAGTGGCTTTTTTTTAGCTGTTCATTCTTCAACCACAAAATTTCGTGAATCAATCCCCTCAAAAGATCCGTGTTGCGTTAGACGCGATGGGCGGTGATTTTGCACCGGCATATGAAGTGCAGGGTGCGATTGAATGTCTTCGTCAAAGTAATAATCGATTTCATGTTGTGTTGGTTGGCGATGAGAACAAGATCAAAGAAGAATTGAAGAAGATCGGGAACACTGATGGTCTTGATTTTTCGATCGTTCATGCGCCCGATGTCATTGACATGCATGACTCACCGGTTGTGGCGATAAAAACCAAACCAAATTCGTCGCTTGTTAAAGGAGTGACGATACATAAAGAAGGTATGGTTGATGCGTTTGTTTCTCCTGGAAATACCGGGGCGGTTACCGCGGCTTCAACATTGATCCTTGGAAGAATTCCCGGTGTAAGCAGACCGACCGTTGCGGCCATTTTTCCGAGTGAACAAGGTCCCACTCTGATTGTTGATGCCGGAGCGGTTTCAGATTGCCGACCGCAGTTTCTTTTTGAATTTGGTGTGATGGGAAGTATTTACTCCGAATACATGTTCAAGAAAAAAAATCCGCGTGTCGGATTGTTAAATATCGGTGAAGAGGAATCCAAAGGGAACGAACTTGCAAAAGAAACATTCAAATATATTTCTGAACGAAAAGAGAAATTGAATTTTGTCGGCAATATTGAAGGGCGTGATATTCTGAAAGGTCATGTTGATGTTGTTGTGTGTGATGGATTTGTCGGGAATGTTCTGCTGAAATTTGCGGAGAGTATTCCGGGATATTTAAAGTTTCAATTCAAGAAATTTGCAGACAAGAGTATTCTCAATAAATTAATGATCGGAATGTTGCGCGGTTCACTTCGCGAGATCTTTAAAGATATGGATTATACTGAACATGGCGGGATTCCGCTGCTGGGTGTGAACGGTGTAACAATTATTGGTCATGGCGGTTCGCCACCCAAAGCGATAAAGAACATGTTGTTTCGTGCAGAAGAAGTGGTTCAATTTAAGATCAATCAGCATATTCAAGAACAATTAAAGAGCTAGAGAGTTTTAATGAGTAAAATTAGAGCAGCAATTACATCGGTTGGTCATTTCGTTCCACCAAAAATATTAACAAATTTTGACCTTGAAAAATTAGTTGATACGAATGATGAATGGATTCGTACTCGAACAGGAATCAGTGAACGCCGAATTGCCGAAGATGGTGCAACATCGGATCTTGCCGTTCCCGCAGTTCAAATGCTTCTCAAGAATCGTGGAATTGGTGCTGAAGAGATTGATGTCATTATTTTTGCAACCGTTACGCCAGATATGTTCTTTCCCGCAACTGCGTGTGTGTTACAAGAAAAGATTGGGGCAAAAAAAGCATGGGGATTTGATATTTCCGCAGCCTGTTCAGGATTTGTATATGCTATTTCACTTGGAACACAATTGATCGAAACCGGTGCGTATAAGAAAGTGCTTGTCGTTGGCGCGGATAAGATGAGTTCTATTATGGATTATACAGACCGGAACACTGCAATTATATTTGGTGATGGAGCCGGTGCAGTGTTATTAGAACCGAGTAGCGATGAACATCTGGGAGTGTTGGATCATAAATTATATTCTGATGGCAGCGGCGGACAATTCTTATATATGTCGGCAGGAGGAAGTTTAAATCCTCCTACTCATGATACGATCGATAAAAAAATGCATTATTTGGTGCAGGATGGAAAAGCAGTCTTTAAGGTTGCGGTAAAGGGGATGGCTGATGTTTCCGAAGAAATATTACAACGCAATAATCTAACAGGCGCAGATGTTGACTGGCTCATTCCCCATCAGGCTAATTTACGTATTATTGATGCAACCGCTGATCGGATGAGATTGGATAAATCAAAAGTGATGATCAATATCGGTCGGTATGGAAATACAACAGCTGCCACGATTCCGCTGGCTCTTTCTGAATGGTGGCACGAAGGCAAAGTGAAGAAGGGACAGAATCTTGTCTTGGCAAGTTTCGGCGCAGGCTATACGTGGGGTGCAGTGTATGTTAAATGGGCATATTAAATCGAGTGTAAAGTTAAAAGTTAAAATTGCAAACTTTTTCCGACATAATTGTACAACAACTTTTCACTTGAAACTTTTATCTTTTTATATATGACAGCGTATATATTTCCGGGGCAAGGTTCGCAATATGTTGGGATGGGGAAGGATCTCTGCGAACAATTTTCTGAAGCCAAAGAATATTTTGATGAGGCAGATTCAGTTCTCGGATTTTCATTGTCAAAAATTTGTTTTGAAGGACCGGAAGAAGATTTAAAACAGACAAAGAATACACAGCCCGCAATTTTTCTTCATAGCATAGCGTTGTGGAGTTTGTTGAAACGAACAGATGCATCGATGGTTGCGGGACATTCCCTCGGCGAATATTCAGCGTTGGTGGCAGCCGAAGCAATTTTATTTGCTGATGCACTCAAACTTGTTCGTCTGCGGGGAGAATTGATGCAGAAAGCAGGCGAAGAAAATCCGGGAACAATGGCTGCAATTGTCGGTCTTGATGCAAACGTAGTCAATGAAGTAACTTTCAAAGCAAGTGAGGCCGGAGTTGTTCAAGCGGCAAATTTCAATTCACCGGGTCAGATCGTTATTTCGGGTTCGGTCGTTGGCGTTCGCAAAGCGATGGAAATTGCAAAAGAACGCGGCGCAAAATTGGTGAAAGAATTGGTTGTCAGTGGAGCGTTTCATTCACCATTGATGCAGTCTGCAAAAGTTAAATTGAAAGAAGCGTTGGATGCAGTGACGATCAACGATGCAAAAATTCCGGTGTATGCAAATGTTACAGCAAAACCTGTTCAACGTGCTTCTGAAATTCGTAGTTTGTTGTTTGAGCAAGTAACAAGTCCCGTGCGATGGGAAGAGACAGTGAATAATATGGCTACAGACGGAGCAACAACGTTCATTGAAATTGGTCCGGGAAAAGTATTGCAAGGCTTAGTTAAACGAACGGCAGTGAATGTCGAAATTTTGGGAATTGATAAAGCATCGGAAGTACATTTATAATGTCAGAATTAAAAATCGGGAAGTACACGATCGATCCCGTTCTGTTTGAAAAAGGATTTTCAAGGGGCTGTGGACCATATCAATGTCAAACAACATGCTGCTCATCAGGAGTGTATTTAGACCCGAGTGAGCGTGATGTCATCCTTCAGCATACAGAAGAGATCAAGTTGAAGATGGATGAAACACAGACGACGAATGAATCGGTTTGGTTCGATAATATCAGAGTTGACGATCAAGATTTTCCAGCCGGCTATGCTATTGGGACAGAAGTTTATAACGATAAATGTGTTTTTCTTGGACAAGACGGACGGTGCAGTGTTCAACTTGTCAGTGCGGAAAAATACAACGATCCGTGGAAGATCAAACCATTCTATTGTATAGCATTTCCAATTGTGCTTGATACCGGTGTGTTGACGTTCGATGATTACCAGCAGGACAAAGCACAATGCTGTTCGATTGTTAGCGATACTGATTCCACATTGGTTGATTCCTGCAAAGCAGAATTAGAATTTGTATTGGGAAAAGAAGGATATGAAGCGTTGGTTGATATGAAGAGTAATCATCAATCAAAATAATTAATTATTAAAAAGAATATGACAAATTATAATCTTTCCGGAAAAGTTGCTCTTGTTACAGGTGGTTCACGCGGAATTGGACGATCAATTGTTTTACACCTTGCACAATCGGGTGCTGATGTTGCATTCACATATCGGAGCAGAGTTGAAGAAGCAAATGCTCTGGTTATAGAGTTACAGTCAATGGGAAGAAAAGCGGCAGCATTTCAATCGAACGCAGCTGATACCAACCAATCGAATGATGTTGTGCAGAGCGTGATCAAAGATTTCGGACGACTTGATATTTTAGTGAATAACGCCGGCATTACAAAAGATGGATTATTGATGAGAATGAGTGAGCAGGATTGGGATGATGTGATCACAACGAATTTAAAGAGTGTTTTTAACTTTACAAAAGCGGCCTGCCGTCAGATGATGAGTCAACAATCAGGCAAAATCATCAACATTTCTTCGGTAGTCGGAGTTGTTGGCAATGCGGGACAAGCGAACTATGTTGCGTCCAAAGCAGGAGTTATCGGATTCACTAAATCCATTGCAAAAGAGCTTGCTTCCCGTAATGTTCAGGTGAATGCAATTGCACCCGGATTTATTGAAACTGATATGACAGAAAAGTTGAATGAAAAGCAAAAAGAAGCTATCTTGGGCATCATTCCACAGAAGCGAATTGCCAAGCCGGAAGAGATTGCAGCGGTTGTCTGCTTTTTGGCATCGAATGATTCTAGCTATATTACCGGACAGACGATTAATGTTGACGGTGGTATGGCAATGTAATTCTTAAATAGTATATTGAAATAATCAAAAAAAGAACGCAAAATAAACGTAATCCAATAAACACATAATTAGGAGAAACATTATGTCAGATGTAGCAGCAAAGGTAAAAGAGATCATCGTCACCAAACTTGGTGTTGATGCAGCACAGGTAACAGAAACAGCTTCATTCACAAATGATCTTGGTGCAGATTCACTTGATACCGTTGAATTGGTAATGGAATTTGAAAAATCGTTTGGTATTAGCATTCCGGATGAAGATGCTGAAAAGATCGGTACCGTCGGTGATGCTATTACATACATTACCACTGCAAAAAAATAACTGTACCAATAGAACCACACCGTTTCAGTGTTCGCAGAACTTATTGTGACGGTGTGGTTTTTCTATTTGATATTTAAAATATTTACCGTGTCCATTCTTCACTTCGTCCCAATGATGTTTTCGGGACGAAGTGAAGAATCTGGTTTGTGCGCTGGGTAATATTTTACCCCTCTCTGCCCCGAAGGGGTCCTTTGGACAAGCAGATACTTCGCTGCACTTAGGATGAAAATCATTAGAGATCATTGTTTCACTATTCGTCACTAAATTCAGGAAATTGTTATGGCTTCTCGTCAAATGCGTCGTGTTGTCGTTACCGGTATGGGTGCTGTAACCCCAATTGGATTGACCGTTAAAGAATTTTGGACGAACGCACTCGCCGGAAAAAGCGGTATTGCCAATATCACTTATTTTGATACGACCCAGTATGACACAAAATTTGCAGGACAGTTGAAAGGATTCGACCCGCATAATTATATGGATCGAAAACTTGCTCAACGTGTCGATCAATACACTCAATACGGACTAGCAGCTGCTGAAGAAGCGATAAAAGATTGTGGTGTAAATTTAGAGAATGAAAATAAAGAACGCATCGGTGTTGTGTTTGGTTCGGGAATCGGCGGATTTAAAACATTCCAAACTCAGACGACCAATATGGTTGAAGCAAAAGGTCCAAGCCGCATCAGTCCGTTCTTCATACCGATGATGATCCCTGATATCGCCGCCGGACGTATCTCAATCAAATACGGATTGAAAGGTCCGAACTATGCGACGGTATCCGCCTGCGCAACAGCTTCGCATGCGATCGGTGATTCTATGATGTTGATCCAGCGCGGAGTTGTGGATATGATGGTTTGCGGCGGATCGGAAGCAGGAATCTGTGAAATGGGCATTGGCGGATTCAATGCGCTGAAAGCTCTTTCTACACGGAATGATGCGCCTGAAAAAGCGAGCCGTCCATTCGAGAAGAACCGCGACGGATTCGTTATGGGTGAAGGTGGCGGAATTATGATTCTTGAAGAATTGGAACATGCGAAAGCACGCGGCGCGAAGATCTATGCAGAACTTGCCGGAATGGGATTTACGGGAGATGCTCATCATATCACCGAACCTGCGCCGGGCGGTGAAGGAGCACAGCGATCGATCAAAATGGCGTTGAACGACGCAGGATTGAATCCGACTGATATTGATTATGTAAATGCTCACGGCACTTCAACATATTACAATGACAAGTACGAAACAAATGCGATCAGAACAGTCTTTGGCGATCACGCGCAAAAACTTGTTGTTAATTCCACCAAGTCAATGATCGGTCATTTACTTGGAGCCGCCGGAGTTATTGGTGCAATTGCAACAGTAATGAGTGTTGTGACAGATGAAGTGCATCCGACGATCAATTACGAAACGCCCGATCCGGAATGCGATCTGAACTATGTACCGAATGTTGCGATCAAGAAAGCTATCAATGCTGCGATCTGTAATGCATTCGGTTTCGGGGGACATAATGCGACGCTTTGTTTTAAGAAATTTTCAGAATAGAACTTAAAAGCAACACACAAAAGCTCAAAGATTCAGAGAATAATTTGTTAGGACGGATGAGAATCCGTCCTTTTTTTGTGGTAGAAGCAAAGTAAGTGACAGTCATCCATAATGTCCACGATCTCTTAGAGGTGTCAGTTACATTGTAAATCGAGGAGAATAATAATTGTATAAACTAATTCTAGTTGATGCTGATGATACGCTCTTCGATTTCGAAAGAGCAGAGAAGTTTGCTTTTGAAAAATCATTCATCGGGATGGATCATAATTTGGATGTTGAAGAAATGAAGCAAAAATATAACATTATCAACAAATTGCTTTGGAATGATGTTGAGAAAGGATTGCTGAGCAGCAAACAGGTTCGAGTTGAGCGGTTCAGACGATTATTTCACAATCTCGACATTAATTTTTCTGCCGATGAATTTAGTGAACTCTTTATCAAGTATTTAAGTGAAGGAGCTTTTTTGTTAGATGGTGCAGAAGAAATGTGTAAATATTTAAGCAGCAAATATACTGTTGTGATCGTAACAAACGGGATCAAAGATGTTCAACTATCGCGATTGGAACGTTCTTCCATCAAAAAATATATTTCTGATATTATCATTTCGGAAGAGATTGGTGTGAGCAAACCGGATCCACGCATCTTTGAATTTGCGTTAAAGAAACTGATTCACAGCGATAAAACGAGTGTATTGATGATTGGCGATTCATTATCGTCCGATATTCAGGGAGGTATCAATTTCGGGATCGATACCTGCTGGTTTAATCCGAAGAATGGTGAGAATGCAACTACATTGAAACCAACGTATCACATACGGCGGATTGGTCAACTCTTCAACATACTTTAACATTAATAACTTATATTTTAGGCAAAAACACAAAGAAGGTAAATTTCCTCTTTCACTTTAGATTGTGTGGAAAAGGATACAAAAAAATAACCGCCTCGTGTTTTGTTTTTTTCAACAAATATTCTACATTTATGTCGATAATTGATATTATAAAAATTTAAGAATATAGTACCAAACTGATTACTGTAAAAATCACTGATAAGTCGAAAATATTCATAAGATGTTGATATATAATCGTTCTTGGACAATAGCTTTATATTGTTTAACAATTCTGTTCGGTATTGCTGCAATACTTAATTTGCTCCATGTTCATGTGGTATTTCTCACAACTCATGCAGCAGATCTCTCAGGACCGGCATTGTTATATATTCAAACAAGAAAATTATGGCAGCAGGGGAGCAGACGTTTTCCAGCCGGAATATTTGGACGATCACCGGAGATTGCGGCAGGTTCATTTTTCTTCGCGAGTGTCTTTACCGAGATAAGTCAAATCTATTATCCGCGAGGTCTCTTTCCCGGAAGGTTTGATCCGCTGGATATTGCTGCGTATGCGTT
>CAYHFN010000023.1:0-4525 GCA_964355925.1 uncultured Chitinophagaceae bacterium | reverse complement strand
CGCGAGGTCTCTTTCCCGGAAGGTTTGATCCGCTGGATATTGCTGCGTATGCGTTAGGCCTTGGGGTTTGCTACATATTTGAAAAATTCCATTTTGGAGTGACTGAAAAAAAGCAATAGTATAATTTTTATTACTGCAAACGCACATCCATTATGAAACTAATCGATAATATTTTCATCGCTCTGCTCGTTCTTTTCCTAACGTTTTATTCTATTTCTTTTTCGCAAACAGACTCACTTCGAAATAAAATCGAGAGGATTGTCAATAATGCCACAGGCCGTATTGGTGTTGCCGTAATTAATTTAAAAAACTGCGACACGCTGACGGTGAACGGAAAAGAAAAATTTCCAATGCAAAGTGTTTTCAAATTCCCGGTTGCGTTGGCGGTTCTTCATAAGATTGATAAGGGGACGTTCTCTCTTGATGAACGCATTCATCTCAATAAGAGTGACCTACTTCCGAATACCTGGAGTCCATTACGGGAGAAATACCCGAACGGTAACATCGATATCACCCTTGATGAATTAATAGCTACGACTGTTTCTCTCAGCGATAATAATGGATGCGATATTCTTTTCCGATTACTCGGCGGTACAAAAATTGTTGACGACTATATTCACTCTCTTGGAATTCAAGGAATGGCAATTGTTGCAACCGAAAAGGAAATGCACACTGACTGGAATATTCAATACCGCAATTACAGCACTCCGTATGCAATGGCGCAA
Organism: uncultured Chitinophagaceae bacterium; assembly: GCA_964355925.1. Classification (GTDB taxonomy): domain Bacteria; phylum Bacteroidota; class Ignavibacteria; order UBA10030; family UBA8401; genus UBA8401. Next base: position 3,800 of record CAYHFN010000023.1, on the reverse strand, counting down.
CTGATTACCAAATTTTATCAAGACAGTATGCTCTCGCAAAAAAACAGAGCATATCTCTGGCAGGTAATGGTAAATACCACCACCGGAATGAAACGACTGAAAGGAAAATTGCCCGAAGGAACCATTGTTGCTCACAAGACCGGCTCATCCGGAGAGAATGAGAAGGGAATTGCTGCCGCTACAAATGATGTTGGAATTGTGATTCTTCCAAATGGTATACCCGTTACGATTGTTGTGTTCGTTTCTGATTACAACGGAAAAGAAAATGTACGCGATGAAGTGATTGCCGATATTGCCAAGGCAGTGTGGGATGAGTATTTGTTGCGATAGAGATTTTTTACCGCCTAGACACTGAGGCACAGAGAAGCTAAAGGGTGAACGTCTGACATGTTCTTTAATATCTGATGTTTTTACGGTAGGGTTGCTCAACTGAGCCTACGCGAGATGTCAGACGTTGAACAATGACTTCAGATATCCTCCACAAAATACCCAAATTCAACTTTTGTATTTCCTTAATAAATTTTCTGTTCTTTTACTTACGAATTAATAGAAGTGACACCAAAACACAATCTGACCCAGGCATCTCTCCACAAATTTCCATATATTTATAACAATTCAATAAATATCAACTAATACAAACTGTTTGTGGCTCTATCGAGGTTTCGTCATTTTTTAAGATCGCTCTTCGGCACTTCGCCCCGAGAACTCTTAGCACTCTATCCTCGCGTTGACTGGAACCAATTGGAATCGGCTCTGCGTTATAGCATTCGCAACAAAGATTATTTCGTCAGCGCACTTGTCCATCGGTCTTTCATTCCAATTTCCCATATCAACGGTCTTGCTTCGAACGAGCGTCTGGAGTTTTTGGGAGATGCGATTTTAAGCTTTGTTGTTGCAGAATATTTGTATGCGCAGCATCCGGACAAAGAAGAGGGAGAACTGACGATTCTCCGTGCGCGATTGGTGAACAGAAAAGCATTGGCATATTGTGCAAAAGAGATCAATCTTCGTTCGTTTTTGCTGACGCATACCAACTCCGCTGGCGTGCAGGAAAAAGGATTCGATACAATCCTTTCCGATGCGTATGAAGCGATCATTGCGGCGATCTATCTTGACGGCGGATTTGAGCAGGCGAAAAAATTTATTCTTGAACAGTTAACTTCTGCATTGGACAATGACTATTTAGTAACAAGCGATCATAATTATAAAAGCGAACTGCTCGAACTTTCGCAGGCGCGCGGTTCTGGGATTCCCCGCTATCAAACAACAAAAGAAGAAGGACCTGATCACGACCGGACATTTACCGTTCAGGTATTGGTTGGAGTCGAAGTATTTGGGATAGGCGTTGGAAAAAATAAAAAAGAAGCAGAGCAGGCGGCAGCGGAAGAAGCGGTGGAGCGATTGAAAAAAACAATAGAGGTTTGAGTTTCGAGACTAAAGACCTGAAACTTAAAACACAAATCACGAAACTCTAAACTCGAATTCACACTCATTTTACTACTAACAAAAACCATGACTCTAAACATAAATCCTACAGACATATTTGAACCACGGCACATTGGTCCGAACGAAGAAGAAACAAAACTGATGCTGAAGGAGATAGGTGTTTCATCGCTCGATGCATTGATCGACCAGACCGTTCCTCCGCACATCCGTCTTGAATCGCCGATGAACCTTGCGAAACCGATGACCGAATTTGAAGTGATGAATCATGTGCGGGGAATCGCAGCACGGAATAAAATATTTAAGTCATTCATCGGTGCGGGATATTACGGGACGATTGTCCCACAGGTGATCCAGCGGAATATTCTGGAAAATCCGGGTTGGTACACTGCTTACACTCCGTATCAGGCAGAAATTGCGCAGGGAAGACTCGAAGCACTCCTCAATTATCAGACAATGGTGATCGAACTTACCGGAATGCAGATCGCAAATGCTTCGTTGTTAGACGAAGGGACTGCGGCAGCAGAAGCGATGTTCATGATGTATTCATCGAATCATGATAAAAAAGGGAATCAATTCTTTGTGTCAAAAGAATGTTTTCTGCAGACGATCGATGTGTTAAAGACGAGAGCAATTCCTCTTGGAATTGAAATTGTTATCGGCGATCACCGTACGCTGAAATTCACCGATAAAATATTCGGTGCATTGCTTCAGTATCCTGCGGGAACCGGTGCAATTTATGATTATTCGGAATTCTGCGCTGCTGCCAAATCAAACAATGTCCTTGTCGGCGTTGCTGCAGATATTCTTGCGTTAACAATTCTGACTCCTCCAGGAGAATTCGGTGCCGATATCGTTATCGGAAGTTCACAGAGGTTCGGCGTGCCGATGGGCTACGGCGGACCGCACGCAGCATTTCTTGCAACAAAAGATGAATACAAACGAGTGATGCCGGGACGTATTATAGGCGTTTCGATCGATTCATACGGGAACCAAGCATACCGGATGGCGCTGCAAACGCGCGAACAGCACATCCGCCGCGAAAAAGCGACGAGCAATATCTGCACGGCGCAGGTGCTTCTTGCAATCATGGCAAGTATGTACGGTGTCTATCACGGTTCCAAAGGATTGAAAAATATTGCGTACCGTGTTCATGGTCTTGCAAAAGTATTGGACAAAGGATTGAAGAAGCTCGGCTTCGAACAATCCAACGAAACATATTTTGATACATTAAAAGTTGAGACAGGAACGGCGACCAATTCTGTGATCAACCGCGCAGTCGGTGCGATGATGAATGTCCGTATGATCGATGAAAAATCAGTCGGAGTCTCAATTGATGAAACAACAACATTGAAGGAAATTGAAACGCTTCTTTCCATCTTTGCGTCTATAAAAAGCAAAGTTGTTTCGGTTGCAGAGTTGTCGAAGAATTTGCAGATGGAATGGGAGAAGAAATTCATTCGGACGAGTAATTTTATGATGCATCCTGTATTTAATTCGCATCATTCTGAACATGAAATGCTTCGGTACATACACGCGCTTGAGATGAAAGATCTTTCCTTGAACTTCTCGATGATACCGCTTGGCTCATGCACAATGAAGTTGAATGCAACAACGGAAATGCTTCCGGTTACAATGCCGGAATTTGGAGCGCTCCATCCATTTGCACCGCGCGAACAAGCAATGGGGTATACGCAGATCTTCGAAGAACTCTCCAACGATCTAAAAGAGATCACCGGATTTGCTGGGGTGTCGCTTCAACCGAATGCCGGAGCACAGGGAGAGTATACCGGACTGCTTGTTATTCGTGAATATTTTAAGAACAAAAAAGAATCTCACCGCAACATTGCATTGATCCCTTCATCTGCACATGGAACGAATCCTGCAAGTGCTGTAATGGCAGGAATGCAAGTTGTTGTAGTAAAGTGTGACGAACGTGGAAATGTTGAAGTGGCAGACTTAAAAGCAAAAGCAGAACAGCATAAAGAAAATCTTGCTTGTTTGATGGTGACATATCCTTCAACGCACGGTGTGTTCGAAGAGAGCATTCAGGAAATGTGTGCCATGGTCCATAAGAACGGTGGACAAGTATATATGGACGGCGCGAACATGAACGCGCAGGTCGGATTGACCAGTCCGGCGCGCATCGGCGCAGATGTCTGTCATTTGAATCTGCACAAAACATTCTGCATTCCTCACGGCGGCGGCGGACCCGGAATGGGACCGATCTGCGTTGCGAAACATCTTGTGCCATTCCTGCCGGGACATGTTGTTGTTGATATAATCGACAGTGATGATGAATCGGAAACACCATCAACACAAATGTCTGCGGTTTCAGCAGCTCCGTGGGGAAGCGC
>CAYHFN010000022.1:44989-53345 GCA_964355925.1 uncultured Chitinophagaceae bacterium | reverse complement strand
ATTTTCTCTTTTTCGGATGTAGTGTCTTTTATGTTCATATGAAAATTAAGGTTAGCGCACTAAAAAAGGATCATTTACCGATACGTGAAAAACTAACATTGGGTAAATTAAATATCCTGTACCATATCTTTGTCATTTCAGTTGTCATCATCCTTTCGATCTATCATTATACGCCGTTGAATGCGACATTGGCATTTGTGCCGATGTTTATCCATTCGATATATGGTACGATCACGTTGACAGGAAAAATAAAATTCAAAAAACTGGGATTTCTTTTGTTAGGGCAATCAATTCTCTTTGGGATGGTTCTGGTGTTTGTATGGCAGTAGTGAGATTGATAAATATTGTTATAGCATTTGTATTCGTACAATCGTTGTTTGCTCAGCAAACAATCCAATCATTGATTGATCGTGCACAACCCGGTGATACTGTGATTGTTGACGGAGGAAGATATTGCGAAGATATTGTGATCGGGAAATCCTTACATCTTATTGGAAAACAATCTCCTGTTATTTATGGTACAGGAAAAGGGAGTATTGTTACCATTCTTGCTCCCCAGTGCACATTCTCCGGTTTTGTTATTGAACATAGCGGAAATATGCTGGTAAACGAAGATGCCGGAATCCTCATCAAGTCTAATCATAACATCATTCGCAATAACACACTTAATGATATCCTCTTTGGTGTTTATCTTTATATGTCGGATTCTAATTTTATTGCGCAGAATGTTGTAACCGGAAGGCAATCCCTTTCTCAAGGTGAACGCGGAAGCGGCATCCATCTGTGGAATTCTAATTACAATATCCTGGAAAACAATACTATTTCTGAGACACGTGATGGATTCTACATTCAAAATGCCAATCATACGCTCATTCAGGATAATGAAGTACATCATCTACGGTACGGTTTGCATTATATGTATGCCGATTCGAACACTTTTTTACGGAATATCTTCCGCGATAACGTTGCCGGTGCTGCGATCATGTTCACGCGCGGAATAGTAATGAAACATAATATATTTTTGCGGAACAGAGGATTTGCATCCTATGGAATGTTGCTTCAGGATTGCCATTATTCTGTTGCAGATTCAAATATTTTTTCTGACAATGTTATCGGAATATTTTTCGAATCATCCACAAACAATCTCTTTCGCCACAACATTATAGCGCGTAACGATCTGGCGTTTGAAATGTTTCAGAACTCCATCCACAATATATTTACCGAGAATAATATTATCGATAATCTGAATCCCTTGACCATCGTTGGAAGGCGAACAGAATCATTCTGGAGTTTGAATGGTAAAGGAAATTTTTGGAGCTCGTATGATGGCTATGACATCGATAACAATGGCATCGGTGATATTCCAATGAAGATCGAAAATGTCTTTTCCTATTTGGAAGGAAATAATGCAAACGTACGGCTCTATTTATATAGCCCGGCATCACAGGCATTAGCCGTTTCAGCAAAAGCGTTTCCGATTTTAGATATTTCGGGTGAAATAGACGAATACCCATTGATCAATCCAGTACATTTAGATTGGTTCAAAAAAGAAATAAACGATGATACCATGAGGACACAAAAGAAAATAACAGCATCGTTTGTACCATGGCTGATCCCGGTTCTTATTTCAATTGTAATTGTGTTTGTGCTTCGCATTCGAAAGAAAAAATTATTATGATCGTTGTTGAACATCTCACGAAGCTGTATGGTAAGTTCACCGCGGTAAACGATGTATCATTTACCGTGAAACAAGGAGAAGTCTTTGCATTCCTTGGTCCCAATGGAAGCGGTAAGACCACAACACTGAAATCCATTGTTGGACTCAATATCCCAACATCCGGTTCAATACACGTTCACGGAATCGATGTCCGTACACATTCAAAAGAAGCAAAGCAGCTTATGAGCTATTTGCCTCAACGCGTAATTTTTCCTGAGACATTGACTGCACGTGAAGTTGTTCGATTCTACAGTTCACTCCGAAATATTTCTAAATCTGTCGCTGATGATGCACTTTCTAATGCAGGGTTTAATGGATTTTCCGATAAACCGGTTCACGAATTCTCAGGTGGGATGATCCAGCGATTGGGTATGACGGTCGTAACAATTCCGGATTCGCCGATATTGTTGTTGGATGAACCGACGGCAAATCTTGATCCGCAAGGAGTAAAACAGTTCCGTGATTTTATTATGGGACAAAAAGCAAAAGGGAAGACTATTATTTTTTCAACTCATTTGCTTGCGGAAGCAGAACAGCTTGCAGATCGTGTCGCAATTTTTGTCTCCGGCAAACTTGCCGCACTTGAATCAATTGAAAATCTTCGTACAACCTTCCTTAAAGAAGGGACAATCGAAGATCTTTATTTACACTATGTAGGGACATCACACAATGAAAAACACTAAATATGTTTTTGGAATGATGGTATCGCTGTTGCTTATTTCCTGCGGACCGAAAGAGATACAACCGGTAGAACTTTTTCCGGAAGATGAATGCGCGAGCTGCCGAATGTCTGTTTCTGACCCTGCGTTTGCATCAGAGATAATCATGAAAGATGGTTTGGTAGTAAAATTCGACGATCTCCGTTGTTTTGAAAACTACCGCAAAGATCATAATGTTGATGATTTCGAAAAAATATTTGTCAAAGATTATGAAACGAAAGCGTGGATACCATTCGGAAAAAGTATAGTCATTCAAACAGGGATCGAAACGCCGATGGGTTCAGGACAAATAGCCGTTACAGATCAACAACGTGCAAAAAAATTGAAGGAGCAATATCCCCCAGAACTTGCATCAATAGAAGGAGATGCATGCTGCGCTCCTAAGAAAAATTAGGGATCACTGTGAATTATTTACTCATTACTCGTATTGCACGTCAAGAATTGCTGGTGAACATTCGCAATAAATGGACCATTATTTTTGCGGTGGTCTTTGGTGTTCTTGTCGTTGGAATTTCGTACATCGGAATTATGGCCGAAGGTTATTCCGGTATGCAGAATTTTACACGCACATCTGCCAGTATGCTCAATTTAGTATTGTATATTGTTCCGCTTGTTGCGCTGATAATGGGAACACTCAGTTTTACCAGCGATCGAGGAACGACTGAACTGCTTTTTTCTCAGCCGGTATTTCGAGGAGAAGTTTTGCTGGGGAAAATATCAGGATTGTTCTTCTCTCTCTCTCTTTCGATGATCGTTGGTTTTATCGTTGCGGGAGGAATTATTGTTACAGTTACGGGAACAGAAGGATTGATACAATACGGATTGTTTGTAATGCTATCATTGATGCTTGCATTGGTATTTCTTGTTGTGGCTGTGATGATCGCAACCACCAATAAACGCAAATCACGATCGTTCGGTATTTCATTGTTTGTATGGTTCTTCTTCGTATTATTTTATGATTTGATCATCATTGGTGTGTCTCTGTTATTCAAAGGTCAAACCGCGAATACTATTCTGTTCCTTTCGCTCTTCGGTAATCCCGTCGATATGGTGCGTGTTGCCGCGCTCATCATCCTTGACAATGTTTCTATCTTTGGAGCTGCCGGCGCAGCATTGCTTCGATTCCTTGGCGGAAGCGGAATGAGCGTAGGACTGTTGATCGGATCGTTGTTGGTGTGGATCGGAATTCCTATCGTTGTCTCACATCGCTTGTTGAATAAACAAGATATCTAATTCAAGCCTTATCTAATGAAAAAAAATATTCTTGTTTCTCTTTTCGTTGTATTCTTTTTCTCGTTGTATGTCATGAGCAGCCCAATCATTTGGGCTGCATATTTTGTATATCAAGACTATATTACTGAAACATTTTGCGTCAATAAACAAAATCCTGATTGCTGCGGCAAATGTTACGTTATTGAAGTAGAGAATGAGCAGCCAAAAAATGATCTTCCAAAGATCGAAGTCCGCACGCCGGAATTAACCTCATTTACAATAGACAAGATCTATTGTCATTTGATTGACGCTCATACACTCCTTTTGTTTTCTCCTTTTCATCACGGAGATGTTTCTGATGGATTTACGCTGAAATTAACCCAACCGCCGGAACAAAACTCCCGTTCGTAATATTCTACAACTCAAAATAATTTAACAAAGATTGAAGCATTGTCTTCAATTGATAATCTGTCTTTAAGAAGAAAAGGAATTTCTATGCTTTCAATGAAAAAAGTGTTTGCAGTACTATTTTTTACGGTTATTGTTTTCTCTGGTTGTAATAAAGAAGATAATCCTGTAACAACACCAACAACTGATCCCTTCGAAGGTCTAACAAAAATATCCGAAGGTTATGCGGCAGGTGTTGGGATGAAAGTGCAACTTTGGTCTACAACAGAGCTCTTTACCGGTTATAATAACGTTTTTATTGCCGTGCTCGATTCTGCAAAAGGAACAGTAGTAACCGATGCACATATCCATTTGAATCCGATGATGGATATGGGAACGATGAAACATTCTGCTCCGTATGAAAACCCCGCCAGCACAATTGCAGTAAACAGTCTTTTCCCGTGCCAAATCGTTTTCATCATGGCGTCAATGGGAGGATCGTGGACTGTCGATGTTGAAGTTCATAATCACGCAACGGGCAAAGAAGGGGTTGCCACGCTCTCCGTCTCAGTTGCCGATAGAACACCTGCTATCTTAAAATCCATCGTTGCAAAAAATGATAGTGCAAAATTATTTGTCAGTTATCTGCGTCCATCAAGTCTTAAAGTCGGCATCAATGATTTTGAGATCACCATTCATAAGAGGAGTTCCATGTTGTCATTTCCGGCAGATTCCGGTTACACGGTGGTTGTCACACCGGAAATGCCTTCAATGGGACACGGCTCACCAAACAATATCAATCCAAGGCACAGTGCAAATGGGCATTACAAAGGAAAAGTGAATTTTACCATGACCGGTGACTGGAGAATTAATCTAGATATTTATAAAAATGGAGCGGTTGTAGATACAACAATGTATTTTGACGTTACACTATAAAAAGAACTATTTAGCGAGGGAAGACTTTCATGCATCCCTCGCTTCTTATTATAATATTATGAAATATATTCTGATCTGTTTCCTGTTTGGAGTTGCTGTTGCACAGCAACCCGATACGACAAAAATCTATCTATTACAGGAGGTAATTGTCATTAAAAATTCCGAACATCGAGATGCAGTAATTGATTTTTACAAAGCGAATACATCCGCAACAACGGAAGAGATTCTCTCGCGATCAGAAAGTGTTCAAATGATCCGTCGGGGAAATTATGGACTTGAACCAAGTATCCGTGGATTTTCTGCAGGACAGATCAGTCTTACGATCGATGGTATGCAGATCCACGGTGCGTGTACAGATAAAATGGATCCGGTCACAATCTATGTTGAGCCGCAAAATCTTTTTAGTATTGATATTGCAACAGGAACAAACGGTCTTGCATTTGGCTCTTCACTGGGCGGTGCGGTGAATGTTCGACTTGCAGAACCAACATTTTCAACAACAAAAGTTTCAGCCGGTTCCGGATTTCAATCATCTGCAAATTCATACAATGGGAATATTTCCGTTATTTCAGGAACTGACCGGATCGCTTTTTTGGTTAACGGTGTTTATCGCAATAGCAAAAATTATACGGCGGGAAATGGCGCCACAATTCCATTTTCGTATTATGAAAAAACAAATCTTTCTGTCACCGGAATATATAAACTTTCGGAGAATGAAGAACTCAAATCTGATATGCTCTTTGATGATGGGTGGAATATCGGTTATCCAGCACTAACAATGGATGTTGGATATGCAAAAGCCAGAATATATTCGCTGTCATACCGTTTTACAAATAACGCTAATATTCTTTCACAATTCGAGGTTAAAGCATACCGTAACAGCATCACCCATTATATGGATGATACACATCGACCCGTTGTTCCAATTCATATGGATATGCCGGGGTGGAGCTCGACGGTTGGCGGTTATGTCAACACTCAACTGAATTTTCTTGCCGATCATTCTACGCAAATTCGAACGGAGATCTATCAAACAACAGTTCGTGCAGAAATGACGATGTATCCTCCCAACGGTCTGCCGATGTTTATGTTAACACTGCCGGATGCACGCCGTTTATCCTCTGCAATATTTGCTAAAGATGAGTGGTATATTTCACATGATATTAACGCCTCATTTAACGGACGATTAGAAAACAATAATTCATTTATAACATCGGAGTTTGGAAGGCAACAACTTTCTGTTTTCGGATATAGGACAGATCATGCCAAGAATACTTTGTTAAAAAGCGGTACGCTGAATCTAACCAATCGGTTTTCCGAAGATATTAATGCAACCATTACCGTTGGTTATGCTGAACGAATACCAACAATGAATGAATCGTTCGGGTTTTATCTTTATAATCGATTCGATGGATTTGATTATGTCGGCAATCCCGAACTCCACAATGAACAATCTCTACAATCAGAAATATCAACACAGTATCAAGCCGAACTCTTTCAGATCAAAGCGACGGGTTTCTATAATCGAATCAACGATTTCATCATCGGCGCACAGGATGGAATATTGAGTGCAATGACGATTGGAGCTCATGGGGTAAAGATATTCACTAATCTTCCATTTGCAACAATGCGTGGAATGGAATTATCCTTATTTCTTCATCCGCAAGATAATCTTGACATTATAGCAACAACAAAATATGTTTATGGAAAAAGCGACGATTCAGAGCCATTGCCGCTTATTCCGCCATTAAAAATACTTTCGTCAGTCCGCTATCGGTTCGAGAATGTCACGATTCAAAGTGAATGTGAATATGCATCGTCACAATCTTGTGTGAGAACATCGGTTGGCGAGCAAACAACGGCATCGTATCTTCTCGCCCATTTTCGTGCTAGTTATGTTCTGCCATTTAGCGGTGCACAGCTTTCCATAAACGTTGGAATGGAAAATCTATTTGATGCAGATTATCGTGACCATTTGGATTGGGGTGCTATTGCTCGTCCGGGGAGAAACATCTATTTTTCAATGGAATTCTCCTATTGACTGAGAAGTAGAACTATCGTGTACGGAACATTCTTTTGCTAATAAACTATTAATTATGACGCAATGAAAAAATATCTTTTTGCAGCCGTTGGCGTATTGTTGCTTTGTGTAATTGGTTCAATCTCCTATTACGTTAATTCTGATGATTATGCTGATGATCGGCATTTCAAAAATGGCGAAACAGAAGTGATCATTTCTGTCCCATCTGGTGCGACATATCAATTGTTCAAAGCTGGAGATTCCTTGACCGCCGCTAAAAAATTGGATGTTACTGTCGCACAATCATACTGGCTTCCCACCGGAAATTATTTTGCTAAAGTAACAATTCAACAAAAAGAATATTATTATCCAATAGCACTTACAGGATTTCGATGTGGACCCGATAACGATGGTTCATTCATTGTTAATTGCAGAGAAGCACGACCGGAACAGCCACCGGTATTACTAAAAGAACTTCCTTCATACCAGTATATCCCAAGCGGATCATTCCTTTTTGGTGACAAACAACTTCCAACAATACCTCACTACGTTTGGTTAACGGCGTTTTATATTGCGCCATTTGAAATCACCAATGAAGAATTTCGCCAATTCTTGAATGACCCAAGCGGATATTCGAATCAGGAATGGTGGACTGATGAAGGAAGATTGTGGATGGCTTCGAATACGACGCAGGTTTCAGCAACGTTATCAAAAAACAATAAAGATTATCAACGATTCGGTCAGCCAATGCAGCCGGTAACATGGGTGAATTGGTTTGAAGCGAATGCATATTGTAAATGGCTGTCGAAGAAGATAGGGAATGGACATTGGCTATATTCACTACCAAATGAAGCGGAATGGGAAAAAGCTGCACGTGGTCCCGATAATGAAGATTACAGTTTGGCAATGACGATTAGTGATGACCAGATGGCGTTGTTCAATTGGAAAAAAAATCCCGATGACCTAACCCCTGTTTATGATATTGCATCAACACAAATGAAATATAAACCAAACCGCTATGGTTTGTTCCACACAACAGGTAATGTCAGTGAGTGGACAATGTCTATTCATCGTTCATTCAATAAGAAAAATCCCTTTCAATTAGATTCACGCAATCTTGAAACAAGCGAAGGTGAAAGAGTGATTCGCGGCGGTTCTTGGTACAGTGCCAGTATTGCCAATCTTTACATCTCATACAGAGATGCATTTCAACCGCAGCATTCCACTCAAGATGTTGGATTTCGAATTATTGCAAAATTATTACCGTAAGAAAGAAATCACCTTATGAAAAACGACATCACCACTCGTCGGGATATTGAGCAACTTGTGAACACGTTCTATGATAAAGTGCAACGGGATGCGATC
>CAYHFN010000022.1:6911-44889 GCA_964355925.1 uncultured Chitinophagaceae bacterium | reverse complement strand
GGATATTGAGCAACTTGTGAACACGTTCTATGATAAAGTGCAACGGGATGCGATCATCGGTCCGATCTTTATCCATGTTGCCAAAGTCGACTGGGACCATCATCTTCCGATGATGTATTCATTTTGGGCTGGTATTCTGTTGGAGGAGCGCACCTATGTTGGTAATCCAATGATGATCCACGAAGCATTGAACAAGAAATCTCCGCTTTTGCAGTATCACTTTGATTCATGGGTACGACTATTTTATGAGACGGTCGATGAACTCTTTGCCGGGAGAAATGCAGAATATGCAAAAGAGCGGGGCTCGCAAATAGCGCAATTGATGCATCACAAAATGAGGGAGTCAGAACAATAGAAGAATGATGAAAAAATTCTTCTGCAGTGTCGTTTCGTTCTCTTGTAAGAAAATATTACAATGCTTCAACGACGCGGAGCAATCGTTGCTGCACTTCTTCGGAAAGAGGTTGAATCGCGGGATTAGAAACAATTTTATCCATCGCGCTTGGATCGAATGCGGAAACAATAACAGATCCATTCTGTTCGTATACAAGAACATTACACGGAAGAAGTAAACCGATCTCTTTTTCTATTTGAAGCGCCTTGTTTGCAAATTGAGGATTACACGCACCAAGAATAGTATAGCGCGGAATATCAACATCAATTTTCTTCTTCAACGTTTCTTTCATGTCAATTGTTGTAAGAACACCAAAGCCCTCTTTCTTTAATTCTTCTGTTACTTTTTTAATCGCTTGTTCAAATGAAAGCGAAACTGTTTTTGAAATTCCGTAGCTCATAATTATTCCTTAAGAGATCGTCATGCCGAACTTGTTTCGGCATCTTTATATTCTAGACCCTGAAACAAGTTCAGGTCCGAAGGACTCCTTTGGAGGTGACGGTAATTTATTCTATGATAATCGTTGGGTTAACAGTAACTTCCGCCGTGATCGAATTTCCGATCAGACAATTATCGTGTGCAGTGTGAACGAGTTCTTCCACCTGTTCTTTTGTCCACGACGCTTCCACAACAATAATTGGTTTCACAATAATTTTTGTAAAGAGATATTTTCCGTCAACATTTTCCAACAGACCTTCTGCCGAACTTTTGTACGATTTGAGCGGAATTCCTTTTCGTATTCCAAACGCAAGGAACGTCGACATCTGACAAATCTCTACTGCGCCGACCAGCATATCTTCAGGAGTCCACACACCGGGAATTCCTTTGAATTCCGGCGGACTGGAAACATCGATCTGTGGTTTTCCTTCAGAGCGAAGAACTCCCTGTCTGTCGGATCTCCATTCGACTCCGGTATGATACGTAAATGTTTTAAATTTTTTGATCGGTTGCGGTGTTGTCGGTTCCATTGTTTTCTCCGGTTTCTTTCTTTTTTGGCGAGCTTACGAGAAGTGCTGCCATTGCCATTCCGTACACTGTTGAAATATACGGATTACTGGTGATTGCACACGTACCGCTAATGCATCCAATGTAATAATAATACGCATAACCGCCGGCACCGCCGATAACTGCAGCGATTGCCCGTTTATGCCAGACCGTTAAAGATTTGAAAAATTCCATGAACCGATACCGCCTTTCAAATTTCCGACTGTGAATCCCGCTTTTTTCAATTTCAGTGCCGCACTGACGCTTCTGCTACCGCTTGCGCAGTAACAAATGATCTCTTTACCGCGGTGTTTTTCCAGTTCTTTCAAACGGGAAGAAAGTTCATGCACCGGAATATGAATTGACGTGGGAATTGAACTTGATTTGCGTTCACCTGCCGTGCGAACATCAAGTAGAATACTTCCTGCTTTCACCTGTTGTTTCGCTTCAACGCCGGAATAATTGTTCAACGAGCGGGTAAGTAATTGCTTGCGAATATAGAAGATCAGCATAATGCCGAGCATTGCATAAAAAAAGATTTGTTCTGAGGTCATTTCGCAGGTCCGGTTATTGTTTCAAATTGTTCTGATTTCCATTTGATGATTCCACCCTGCATATTTATTGCGTTGAATCCGTGTTTACGCAGTATCGCTGTTGCGGAGCCGCTTCTGTTTCCTGATCGGCAATAGACGATGATCGTTCGGTCTTTGTATGTGTCAAGTTCATGAATGCGCTGTTCCAATTCCTGTACAGGAATCAACAGTGTGTTGCCGATTCGTTCATTACGATGTTCTTCCAACGTCCGCACATCCAACAAAATAATTGTTGTATCGGTCTTTAATTGTGCGCGAGCATCTTTTGGAGAGATCACAGCATCGTTGTTCATTGTCTGTTGTGCGGCAATATAACCGACAACTGCCATAACAAAAATAAGGAAAGCAATATTCTTATATTTTTTATTCATATCAATTGACTCCGCACGATCCACCGCAGCAACCGCCGCCGCTGCACGATTCTGATGAATTGTAATTTGATGAAGACGATGCCGATGAGTAACTATTCATCGCCATTCCGGTGAGGGACATTAATCGCATATGTGATGTTGAATTGCACTTCGGACAAACAACATCTTCTTCAACTTCTTTTACTTTGTGAAACACTTCATATTCTTTGCTGCAATCACTACAGCGATATTCATAGGTTGGCATAGATCCTCAATTTTTTATATCGCGATGATCTTTTTAGTTAATAAATTTTCGTTGATAACCTTCTTCAATTCGTTCTTTGGAAGAGCACCGGCAGCCATCATTGGTTTTCCTTCTTTGGGAATAAAGAGAAGCGAAGGGATCGAACGTATTCCAAACACGCTTGCGAGTTCTTGTTCTACATCGGTATTCACCTTGTAGAAATTTACCTGTCCTTTCATCTCTTCGGACAACTCTTCAATGATCGGTCCGACCATTTTGCATGGACCGCACCACGGCGCCCAAAAATCGACCACAGCAGGAAGTTCGCCGCTGAAATTCCAATCCTTATTGTTTTCGTAATCAAATACTTTTTTGATGAATGTATCTTTTGTGAGTGCTTCAGACATTGTTGTACCTTTTATTTTTTATTGATAATCTTTAATGATTGTCATTGCAAGTCCCGATGTTGTTTATCGGGGGGAAGCAATCTCGTTTGTCTTTTTAAAAAAGATTACTTCTCTGAGACCGTTGGTCGTCGCTTCGCTCCTCGTAATGACGATACTACATTACTTCAGTTTTTCAGTTTCAATTTTTTTGTTCGTGTTAATACCGGTGATATGCCAGATGGGGCAATATTTCATGAATCCGGTAACAACAAAGATTAATCCAACGTACGCCCATGGTGTTTCCGGACCCCAAAATGCGAGTGATGTGATCAGTAATCCGAGTGCGATACGGATCGGTCGTTCTGTTGCGCCAATATTGGTGATCATGATAAATCCTCTCTATAAAAATATTAAATGATTGGTGTATTAATTCTACGGATATGATGCAGCGATACTACAAAAGGATTCAGCGACGGAGAGGTT
Organism: uncultured Chitinophagaceae bacterium; assembly: GCA_964355925.1. GTDB lineage: Bacteria > Bacteroidota > Ignavibacteria > UBA10030 > UBA8401 > UBA8401. The sequence goes on along the minus strand of CAYHFN010000022.1, from coordinate 41,455 downwards.
TTTTCGGATATTTTTTATCCAGCCGTATAACGGCAAAGAGGTCTTTTTTGGCTTTTGCAGGCAATGCAGGCGCAGGATATGATCTATACAAAAAGACCGTCTTCTTCAACGAATCGAGCAGGGCGGAGCAATTCTCGCATCCTTGAAGATGTGCTTTGATCCTGCGGCACGATTCTGAATCCAGTTTCGAATCCAGATTATCGCACAAGTGTTCGTACACTTTTGAACAGGAAAGAGTGTGAATATGGATGTGTCGTTGTTTCATATTAATGATGTTGCATCACTCCGTGTAATTTATGCCGTAAAAACATTCGTGAACGTCTCAAACGCGATTTAACCGCCGGAACGGAAAGCTTCAAGATCTTCGCTGTCTCTTCCGCCGTTCTGTTCTCCAGATCGCGCAGGACAAAAACAACTTTGTATTCATCCGGTAATCCCTGAATTGCATCGTCCATTGTTTTGCGCAATTCTTTGTTCATCAATGTTTCGATCGGTGAATCGTCCCACGACTGCAGTTGCTTCTGTATCTGTTCATCATTCACATCCGGTGCATCGTCGAACGATTCCATCAGTCCGTCTAATTTCCGTTTTCGCCGGTTCATCAAACAATTGTTGGCAACAATAGTATAGAGCCATGTTGAGAACTTCGACCGCGAATCGAACTGATCGATCTTGCGATAGACGTTGATAAACGTATCCTGGAACGATTCTTCCGCTTTATCCTTATCCCTGCACAGTTTGAACGCAAACCCATACACCGTCTGTTCGTATTGCTTCACCAATTGCGCAAATGCGCGCTCATCACCCTTTTTTACTTTGGCGATAAGATGGTGTTCGGTCTGTGTGTCGAGTGTTTTGGTCATTGATATGATGCACTGAAACGAAAGAAGGATTCTGTTGTTCTGAAAGGATAAAGAAAAATGTGTGGGGATGCAAGGAAAGATACGTTGGAGTAGTACTCTTCATTATCGCAACAATTTGACCAGAAATTCGTTTGTTGAAGAGTATTTTTCCAATTACTTGCACTTCAAGCAATTTAAGCTGAAATTTCATCTATGAATCGACGGTCACTCTTAAAAAAATTAGTTGTTACTCCGCTTATGCTTCCATCATTATCGTTATTATCGCAAGAACGATCCGGACTGCCGTCTCATCACGGAGAGAACGGATTCATCAACACCGATCCTGATTTTGCTGAAGCAGGATTCAACGAAATGGCTCCGTGGATCGCTGGAAAACTTGGTGATTTTTTTTCAAGCACACCAAAATTCGATATTCCAAGAGAAGTGAATGACGGTTCGATCTTCAAGGAAAATAAATCATATACTGTAACATGGATCGGTCATTCAACCGCATTGATCCAAATGGAAGGATTGAATTTTCTCACCGATCCCGTCTGGTCAAGCAAAGCGGGACCGTTCAAATTTGCAGGTTCGCCGCGTGTTTCCGAACCGGGACTTGCCATTGAAAAACTTCCGCCGCTCGATTTTGTTCTCATCTCGCACAATCATTACGATCACCTCGACGAATACAGTATTGCATATATTGCCGACCATCATCCGCATGTGAAATTCTTTGTTCCGCTCCGTGTGCGCGATTGGTTTGAGGAACGTGGAATTCAGAATGTTGAAGAGTTGGATTGGTGGGAAGGGGCATCATTCAACAATTTGAAAATACTCTGCACACCGGCGCAGCATTTTTCCGGCAGATGGATCAACGACCGCAACCAGACATTATGGTGTTCGTGGACAGTACTAGGGAAAAAGAGATTATTCTTTGCGGGTGATTCAGGATACTGTTCTCATTTTAAAAATATCGGAAAGAAATTCGGTCCGTTCGATCTAACAATGATTCCTATCGGTGCATATGATCCAAGAAAGCTGATGAAGCCGGTGCACATGGATCCATCAGAAGCAGTCCAGACATTTCAGGATGTGCGCGGAAAAAAAATGCTTAGTATTCACTGGGGAACATTTATTCTAACCGACGAACCGATGGACGAGCCGCCAAAAAAACTAATCAGTGCAGTTGAAGAACAGAAACTTTCAAAAGAAGATTTTTGGACATCGAAACTCGGTGAGACAAGAGAATGGTAAAGCCTTTTTGCCATAGAGTTCACAGAGAAGAATGCAAAAAAATATTTTGAAGCTATCTCAAAAATAGATGGTCATTGCGAGGGGGCGTAGCGACCGAAGTAATCTTTTCGATAGCAAAAAGAAAAAAGCAAGATTGTCCGAGAGGGATTCCTTTGGAACTTCGACAAAAAACGTCTCGTCCCGAAGGGACTCCTTTGGAGCAATGACAACGATGCAGGATTTTTGGAAATGACGCATGATATCAACATCGCTTTATTTTGGGTGATGAAACTTTGCTGCCGCAATAGACAACGCACCGATCAACGATCCATATATTCCCCCGACGAACGGACTTGAAACAAACAAGAACCATTGCGGTGAAAACGCATTTGTAAAATGTTCTAATTCCGAAGCAGCGTGTGAATTGTGCTGCACATAGAGAGAAAAAAATGCGATCTGAACCATCGCATTTGAAAGTCCCATTCCAACGCCTGCCAAAATTCCGTGAAGAAATATTTTATGTGTTGTTGTCCGGGCAATTAGCAGAGCGGAAGCCAACGCGATGGCGATCCACAACAGCAGTTCATAATTCTGCGTATAACCAAATAGCGATGCCGTTCCCATCAGCAGACCGAACAGCGAGAATAAATAAATGTTAGTCCACTTCAATGGATTACCGCCCAAAAATTGTTGAACTGAAAATACGAACTCCAAGTGTAAACTTCAAACATTGTTTGCAAGAAATGTATTATACGATTCCTTCTTCCAACTCGAATTGTTCGTTCAATTCTTCCAATTCATGTTCAAGCATTCGCCGGTGCTCTCGTTTTTCCTGAGCGATGGAAATAAGAAGCGGCTTGATCAAGCTGTCGCCGATCTGACGGATGGTGCGTTCATACAGTGCGATGCTTTCATTCTCTCGTTCAATAAGCCGTTCTACCATTTGGGTAACGGATGAGTATTCTTCTACAGTCTGCATAGATACCTCTGAATATGTTATGACAATAGCGGTAATATTTTTTTTATATCTTCTTGATATAATGCGACCTTTTCCCCGACATGCATTTGGATCGAGTCAATCATTGCTTCCAGCGGGATCATCAATTCGTGTGCGATAAATGCGGCAACAGCGCTGGTTGTTGCGCGCTGCGGGGTGCACATTGAACGAAGCGGCACGCGATACAGTTTTGCCGTCGTCACGATTTCGGGGAGGGAATCTTCCATAATAATAACGGTCTGTTTATTACTGCGGGAAAGAGTTCCATTCACTGTCACTTCTTTTAATCCTTCGGCAGACGAAATGATGACAACATCAGGCACATCGATTCCGGTGTAATAGATTTCGTCACTGCTTACAACAACTTCCGACAGTGAGAATCCCGAGCCTTGCGTGACTGGATTATCATTTTTCTGTGTTGCGTGAAGTCCGCACAAGATTCCAGCGCGCACCAATAAATATGATGACAACTGCACTTTTTCCCCAGCGGTTCCGGCGATCACCCAACGACGTGATCCGCGCAACGATGAAATATATTTCTGTGTTAATGCATCATTTTTAATTTTTAATGGACGGTTCAATACTTTGGACTTATATTCTTCACAGAATTCTTTTCGTTTGAATACGGTCGGCAGTGTCGCGGTATTATGCTGATCTGCCAAGGTTTGAATTGTTTTTCCGTCGATCTTATTCTTCCCGATCGCAAATTCGGTGCAGAGTTCCACAATTTCTACCAACGCAAAACCGGGATGCGCGATCGCGTCTGCGATGACGGCCGTCAGATTTTTATCGGTTGCCGAAATGCTGGTCACATATTCCGCACCGCAGCTTTTGATCATTGCGCAAATATCCATCGGCGGGACAATATTTCCCTCCGGCGTTGTCGGTGTGATGAATTCGAGCGGGGAGAAGCCGGAATTTTGTCCACCGGTCATTCCATACAACATATTATTTGCAACAAGCACTGTCACATCAACATTCATCAATGCTGCGTTGACAACGTGAAGCAGTCCGATTGTTGCACCTCCATCGCCGATAACAACAACTGTTTTTAATTTTGAATCATTTAAGATTCCATCTGCAAGTTCAACGCCGGTTGCAAAAGCGGTCGAGCGTCCGTGTGTTGTGTGGAATGTATGAGGAGAAATAAAAAGTGCATCAAGAATTCCGATGCATCCAATATCGCTGACGAGGCAGACCTTTTTCGGATCGAGCTGCAGCGACGATAATGCGCGGTCAAGATTGTGAACATAATGATGATGTCCGCATCCCTTGCAGAAAGGGAACGACACAGAATCTTTCAAGAATGTTTTCGGTTGAACGGTTGTCATAATGTGATGTGCTCCAGAATGTCGTTTGGTGTGATCATTGTACCCCACGAGTTGATCCCAACAACCTTTTTATCGGTGAATAAATATTGAATGACCGAACGGTATTGTCCGGTAAGATTTTCTTCTGCCACAAAAACGGTATGGACACCTTCTGCTGCTTTTTTTAATAATTTTTCAGGTATCGGGAAAAGAGAAATTACATTGACCATCCGTACGCGAATTCTGCGTTCGCGGGCTTGTTTTACCGCTTCCCTTGCGGTCCGTGCTGTGATACCGAAACTGATAATAAGAATGTCCGCATTCGGATCATCATCTGTTTTGATAAATGCCATATCTTCCGCGCGCGATGTGATCTTTTTTTGCAGATGGTGAAGAACCTCGATCGTTTCGGGAGAATTTTTTTGTAACGATCCGCTTTTGTTGTGCGCCGATCCGGTAAAAGTTGTTTTGTGTTCACCGCCAACCGGAGAGAAGAGAGGAACATCCGCCAGCGTTTTAAAATCGTACGTTTTGTATCCATCTGTTCCGTCTTTGATCGGTTGTCTGCGATAGTTGATCGGTGATGAAACGAGTGATCCAAAATCAACATCTTCGGACATCATTCCAATTTCTTTATCGGAAAGAACAATGACCGGCGTTCGAAGTTCTTCCGCCCAAAACATTGCAAGCGTTGTTACTTCAAAACATTCTTCCGCAGTACTCGGCGCAAAGATTGGAATTGTATATGCACCCGAGGTGCAATATTCAGTCAAAAGAATATCTCCCTGCGCACCCTGTGTTGCTCCGCCGGTGCTTGGTCCGAGCCGTTGAACGACCGCAATGACAACCGGAAGTTCCGTCATTAATGCGTATTGAACGGTCTCGATCATTAGCGACCAGCCGGGACCTGATGTTGCGGTCATCGCTTTTGCGCCTCGCGCTGAAGCGCCGATACAATATGCAAGAGCCGATATTTCATCCGGCGAACTGATTGCAACGCCGTTTAGTTTGGGAAGTTCTTCGATCATTGATTTATAGATTCCCGATGCGGGAGTGATCGGATATCCGGCAAAGAATTGGCAGCCGGCGTGCAGTGCACCTTCGGCGATCATTTGATTACCAGTGCGTATTTTGATTGATGTGCTCATAAGTTCATTTTAATAGGTTATTTACCTCATCAAGCATCAAAAACCGTGCTATGAGTTTTTGGCAGTTTTCCCTTGAAAAAATCGAATTTTTAGGGAAAATTTATTGAGGATAGGAAAGCAGAATAAGGATTGCGAAAAATGGGAAGGTAAAACGGTGCAAAAGGTATGCTATGAATACATCCGCAAAACGGGATTTATTCATTCAATGGTGTAAAAACCATCAATATTCTTTTCTATTCGCGTACACATTCATCATCAATCCTGCAATCATCATATACGAAACAAGTGATGAACCGCCATAACTTAGAAATGGAAGCGGAATTCCTATCACAGGCATTAAGCCAACAGACATTCCAATATTCACAAACACGTGGAACGCAAACAGACAAGTGAAACCTATTGCAAGCAGACTGCCGAATTTATTCTTTGCTGTTGAAGCAAGATGTACGCCGTGAAACAATAATACAGCAAAAAGTCCGATTACAACAATCCCTCCGAGAAGACCAAACTCTTCTCCGGGAACGCAGAAAATAAAATCGGTCCATTGTTTTGGAATGAAACTCAGCTGCGTTTGAGTTCCGCGCATGAATCCTTTTCCAAAAAGGCCGCCGGAACCGATCGCAACCTTTGCCTGAATGACATTGTATCCGGCACCGAGCGGATCGTTGTTTGGATCCAGAAATGTTGCAATACGTTTTTGCTGATACAACGGAAGTTTTTCATAAACGATCTGCACAAAAAATCCAATCACAACATTTGCACCGAACACAATCACCGCAAAGAAACGATTCTCATCGCGAAGCATGTACAAGCCTATACCAAGAAGGATAAGAATGATCAAGAACGGAGTTGTACCAAAAATAGAAGCTGCCGCAATGAATGCAGGAGCGATGATAATGATAATAAGAAATTTTGATGCACCCGCCCAGTAGAGAACAGGAATGAACATTGCAAGGAAGGTGAGTGCTGTTCCAAAATCCGGCTGAAGCATGATCAATGCAATCGGAAGCGCCACGATCGCGCTCGTCTTTACAAGATCTTTTAGATCGGTGGCCTTCACATCGCTTTGACTTAAGAATGATGCGAGAGCAAGCATTGTGGTGATCTTTACGAACTCCGAAGGTTGAATGCCAAGTCCCGCAAAACCAAGCCAGCTTTGAGAACCATAGACGCGTTTACCTGCGATCAATACTAGTATCAATAAAGAGAGCGAAGCGAAAAAAATTTTGAGCGCATTGCGCTGCAGCCATCGCAATGGAAGCAACATCATAGAGAGCATCGCAACAATACCGATCATTACCCACAGAAGCTGCCGGTAAAAATCACGTCCTTCATACGCATCGAATGTTGCGCTGTAAATAGAGAGCAGCCCGATGCCTGCAAGTGAAAGAACGCAGAAAAAAATCGTGCGATCGAAATATTCTTTTAAAAATGAGTTCATAAAATAAATGAATTAATTTTCTACTATCGGTTCTTCATCCGGAAGATTTGGTTCCAACTTCATCGGCTTCTTACTATATCGGATGATCTCACCGTACAAAAACTGTTCCATACATAAACCGGCGATGGGTGCAGCAAACGCTCCGCCGTACCCGACATTCTCAATCATTACACAGATCGCGATCTTTGGATCTTCAAACGGTGCAAAACCGATAAACCATGCATGAGATTTTCCGTGCGGATTCTGTGCCGTACCGGTTTTACCTGCCACTTCAATTCCCGGAATACGTGATGCTGCACCCGTTCCACCCGGTGCCATTACAACACGACGCATTCCTTCGCGAACGAGTTCCCAAGCATGGTTGGAAAGTTTCACTTCATGATGGTCTACCTTGAACTCGGTAAATTGTTTTGTCCGTTTATCGTATGTTTTATTGAGTGCATGCGGCTGGTAATAATTCCCTTTATTTGCAAGCATTGCAGTGTAATTTGCTAATTGCAGCGGCGTTACGCCTACTTCACCCTGGCCGATTCCGAGACTTATCAGATATCCTTGTGTCCATTTTCCTTTACCGTGAATTCGATCATAATAATTCCGGTCAGGCATCAAACCCGAATTTTCCTCGGTGATATCCACTTTTGTCTGTTTTCCAAATCCAAATCGTTTTCCCATGTCGCTCCATTCATCCAAACCAACTTTCAACATCAGCTGATAGAAAAAAACATTGCATGATCTGTGGATAGCATCCACAACATTCACCGTTCCGTGAACATGTTCACATTTGAAAACCTTGTTTCCATATCGGAACGATCCCGGACATGTTACCTTCCAATTTTCGTCAATGATTTTCTTATCAAGTGCCGTGAGCGCAAGGAGCATTTTAAAAGTTGAACCGGGCGGATACCGTGTAAGTGTTGCGCGATTGTAGAGTGGAATTCCTTCGTCGGTATTCAACGCATGCCACACATCCGGCGGAGTTGTTCCACTAAAGATGGAAAGATTATAATCCGGTTTACTGACGAGTGCAATGATTCCTCCGTTACGGGGATCGATGGCGACAACGGCACCGCGTCTGCCGTTTAATAGTGATTCTGCCATTGCCTGCACGTCACCGTCAATTGCAAGATGAAGATCGATTCCGTCAACAGGAAGAATATCATGCTTGCCATTATCGAATGTTCCGATGATCTGTCCTTTTGCATTTTGCGAAATGAACTCCCATCCTTTTTCACCGCGAAGCAGTTGTTCGTATTTTGCTTCAATTCCTGTACTGCCGATGATATCGGCGGGTTGATAATAATCTTTTTGTTTTTCCAACTGCACATCTGAAATTTCTTTTGCGTAACCGAACAGATGACTTCCATGCGCTGCCGCCGGATACGATCGTTTAGATTCCATCTGGATTTCTACACCGTACAATTTATCCTTATGTTCTTCGAGCATGGAAAGTTCTGCAAATGAAATATCCCGCTTAACGCGTGTCGGAATGAATGCGTTGTATTTTCTTCCAAGTTTGATCTTATCCAAGACCATTTCTTCGGACATAGAAAGTATCGTTGACAATAATTGGAGATTTTTTTTGTCAAAGTCCACCGGTGTAAGCATGACACTATACGAAGGACGGTTATCGACGAGCAGCATTCCTTTTCGATCGTAGACATACCCGCGGATGGCAACCTTTGGAACATTACGGATGGAATTTTCTTCTGCTTCTTTTCCGTACAGTTCTGCGTTAAGATATTGCAACTGGAACAATCGAGAAAGCAGAATTGCAAATCCCGCCGCAAGTATAATGCGAACAATAAAACGTCGATCGGCAGAACCAAAATCATCAATCATAGATCAGCGGAGTGATGGTTTGCGTGAATGAATGAACATCGGGATGGAAGAAACCGATGTTGTGTAGAGCGCGGAGAATATTCCGAATCGAAAGACTGCCGTGAACAATCCAACGTCACTTCCTTGAGTAAAAATAATAAAATAAATTAGATTGTGAACCATCGAAACGATACCGACGATCACTAAAAACTGATAGTTGGCAAGATTCATCTGCATCTTGTTCTCGTTATAGAAATATCCAGCCAGGAATCCCGCGATCGTTTTTGATAATGCGGAAAGCCCCAAGAACTGCCCGCTCACAAGATCCAGCAGCAGACCGATAGCGAATCCATACATTGTTGCTGGAATTTGTCCTTCTGTAATTGCGATGTATACGATCCAGATCAACATAATATCCGGAATGATGTTCGCAATGGATGTAAAATTGACGATGGTCGTTTGCAGAGCAATAAGGAATAACGTTATAATAGCAAGGCGTACGTGTTTTGGCATTGGAATGACGGGTAACAGAACGGATTAAAGATTTTTTCTAAATTACTGCAAATTACATCAAGAAGCAAAAAATAGCGACGCCGTAATTTTTTATTTGAAAAAATATCATCATCATTTCATTGTGAACAAAGAACGAAGGATTACAGGCAATAAAACTGTACTTGCATCTTGCTTGAAGTTTCATAACTTTAACGTAAGCATGAGTACAGTATTCAAACATCTTGACCCACCAAACGAAAAAATCTTCTTCTCCCGCAACGATCCTTCCGATCCGCGGATGGGCGACATAACGCTGCGCGATGAAAAGAACTTTAGTGATGACGTAAAAGTAGGATTTATCGGCGTGCCGACTGACGAAGGAGTGAAACGGAATGGCGGCCGAGTTGGTGCAAAGGATGGTCCCGATGCTATCCGGAGGGAATTCTATAAGCGGACCCCGTTTGTGATCGGTAAAGAAAAATCACCCTCAACAATACTGGCGTTTGATTTTGGCAACATCAAGATCGGGAAGACGCTGGAAGAAACACACGATAAACTTGCAGAGGTGGTCCATTCATTGGTCTCTGTTGATATCATTCCAATTGTGCTTGGTGGCGGACACGATATTGCATATCCAAATTTTGCCGGTTTCTCAAAAGGGAAACAAACAGTCGGCGTAATTAATATCGATACACATCTGGATTACAGTAAACCGATACCGAAACGGAACAGCGGAACTTCCTTTCGCCAAATGTTGGATCAGCATCAGAGCCCATTGAACGCAATGAATTTAGTAGAGATCGGCATTCAATCCTTTGCTAATTCTGCTGACCATTATGCAGAAATGATCGAACGTGGCGCAACAATTTTTTCTCTTCGAGATGTTCGTAAGGAAGGAATTGCAAAGACGCTCGATCTTGCGTATGAACTATCAACCTCCTCTACTGATTCACTCTATATGAGTTTTGATCTGGATGCCGTACATAGTACTGATGCTCCCGGAGTCAGTGCACCGCTTCCGACCGGATTGACGGCGGAAGAATTTCTAACCGCTGCATTGTTTGCCGGAAAACGTCGCAAGACAAAATTGATCGACATTGTTGAATTGAATCCTAAATTCGATTTTGATGCGCGAACCGCAAAACTTGCGGCCCTGGCAATGATGTATTTTTTGACGGGAATTGCCAATCGATAATTGTTCCTTGCTGTATGAAATGAAAAGTCCCACGCATTTAGTTAGTGCGAGGGACTTTTTTTATTCAGGTGCATTATGTTGATAAACTATGATTATGATTGAGAAGATGATATTCATTCATGATTATCCTGATCATTTGCTTACATTTTTTTATTTCAAATAAGAGTATATTTTGATATACTGATCGGTTCAAAATAATACAAACAGAGAAACATGTTTGATTTTGTTCTGCTCTGTTTTTCCAAAGGATATTAAAGGAGATCCGCTTTATGAAACCGTTCCGTGTGCATAACAATAAAAATATTCTACTCAGTCTCATCGCAGGACTGATATTGATCACTTCTGTAATGGAAGCTCAATGGGTGAAACTGGGGAGTCCCAACACGACTGCCCCCGCCGTCTCTCTTGCAGCAATAGGATTAAACATCTTTGCAGGTTCAAATTACGGCTTTCACCGTTCGACAGATAATGGTGCCACCTGGTCTGATGCTGTCAATGGTCTTCCAGCCAATTCATTCGGAAATATCTCCGTAGGTTCCATTGCGGTGAACGGGACGACGGTCTTTTGCACTATCTTCGGCAAAGGGGTCTTCCGTTCCACGAACAGCGGAACGAACTGGACCACGGTGAACACGGGATTGACAAGTTTGAATGTGAATCAAGTGTTCGTCGTTGGAGGTAATCTGTATGCTGCCACCATGGGCGGCATCTTCAAATCAACGAACAATGGAACGAATTGGACAGCGATTAACAACGGTTTCAGTTTCACCAGCATTCCGGTGGATAAATTGGCGTCCAACGGAACGAATCTCTTCGCCGGATCGACCTATGAAGGCCTCTGGCTTTCCACGAACAGCGGAGCGCTGTGGTCGATCATTTCTTCATCGTCGCCACTAACGGATGCAGCCGAACTTTCCGCTTCCGGATCGTATTGTTTTGTCCGCTCCGGGGGAGATCTGTATCGCACAACAGATAACGGTGCACATTGGACTCAGGTCTATAACGATTCCACGTATTCTGTGGGGATGGTCCTAGCCGCAGGATCGAATGTTTTTTTGACGATGTTCCAAAAAGGAATTCAGGTCTCAACGGATAATGGCACAACCTGGAACGACCGGAACGCAGGGCTTCCGCAATTCTCTTCATTTTATTCCCTTGCCGTTATCGGCACCGATCTCTATGCCGCCGTGAATATGGATATCTGGAAACGGCCGCTGTCGGATTTTGCCACAACAGTGAAAAATGTTCCGGTGTCAATACCAAAAACATTTTCTATGGATCAAAACTATCCCAATCCTTTCAATCCCTCAACCAGCATCCGGTTCTCTGTTCCGGAACGGTGCGAAGTGAGGCTAACCGTTCATAATGTGATCGGTCAACAGGTGGCGGAATTATTCGAAGGCACAGTGGAGGCGGGAACCTACGAACAGTCATTTGACGGATCAAGATTCTCATCAGGTATCTATTTTTACACCATGTCGGTGTTATCCAAAAAGAATGCGGGAAAAATATTTGCGGGAACACGAAAAATGCTGATGGTGAAGTAACGCCGTACAAAGAACTTCTGAATGCTTTCTTAAACAGGAGATAGGAATGAATACGGATAAAAAGAAAAATCCAATATGCTTATAAAGTTCGTGGGACTTTGTCTAAGCAGAAAATTTTTTCTTTCTCCTGATATTTTCGGCGGTTTAAACGGATTTCAATGTCAGAACAGTAATCTCCGATCGTGCACCAACCCGAACCGGCGGACCCCAATATCCCGTACCCTTACTTACATACGCCCAGGTTCTGTTATTGTATTTGTTCAATCCTTTGATGAACGGTTGACCGATTGTAGCAACAAGATTCCATGGGAAAAATTGTCCACCGTGTGTATGTCCCATTAAAACAAGATCAAGGTCGAGATCGTTCACATGAAATAATGTTCTAGGTTGATGAGCCAAAAGAATTTTTGCAAACTTTTTCGGCGCGCCGTTCAACGCTTTTGCGGGGTCTGATTTATGAGCAGGGGAGAATCCACCGCCGCTATAATCGGTAACGCCTGCAAGAACGAATGATGCGCCATTCTTTGTAACGAGACGGTGTTCGTTCATCAACACATCGTATCCCATATCGCGTGCGTGAGTAACCCATTGTTCTACGCCCGAATAATATTCATGATTTCCGGTGATAAAGAATTTTCCGTGCGGTGCGTACACATTTGCGAGCGGTTCGAGATCGTTTTTCAAATGAGGAACAGAACCATCCGCCATATCGCCGGTGAATGCGATCAGATCAGGAGAAAGTTTTTTAATTTCTTCTGCAATGGTTTCAATAAAATCACGCTTAATGGTAAGTCCGGCATGAATATCGCTGATCTGCACGATCCTAAATCCGTCAAATTCTTTCGGCAGTTTTGCAATGGGAATATCAACATTCACGATTCCCGGTTTCTTTCGCGCTTCATACACGCCGTATGCTGTCAGCGTTCCTGCAACACCGAGAACGCCAAGATTTGTTGTTTGTAAAAGAAATTCTCTCTTTGCCGCATCAAATGTTTGCGGTGAAGACGAAAGGAACGAAAATAATTTTTGTCCGCCAAATCCCATCAACATTGCAACATCTCGAAAGACGAGCGCGACAAAAACGAATGAAATAAATCCAAGCGAAACATACCCGATCCACGAATATAATCCGCTGTATTTTTCGGCAAAGCGGACCATAAAAAACGAACTGAATGGAATGAGATACATCAATGCCAACGCCGTCCATGCGATCTGCTTATACGGTGCGGCAAAATGGAATGGAATGACGAGACGCCATGCCATATAAAAAAATCCGATACTGAGCACCGTTATCATGATGCCCATCCAGACAATATACATTGTTAGTTCGTTCATACTTCTTTTTCGTTTTGTTGATAATTGTTGCGACACGACACTTCCCGCAGTTGAAAATTATTTCACAATTTTAAATTGAAACATCGGTGTTTGTAATACGCCAAACATTCTTATCCACAAAAGGAGAAATGCTTCTGTTCCGCGGGCATTGGTAATATCACCCAGATCGAAAATGTTTTCTTGTTTCCATCCGAATGTTATCAGAAGTGAAACGACTTTCTTTTTTGCTTCTGCATCATTTCCGCAAATTGGCAATGTATGATCGCCGTTGTTTACGAGTGACGGATTTACCATCAACGGATTCGAAAGTGTGTTAAGTGCTTTTACTACTTTTACATTCGGGAATGCACGCTGGATCTGTTCTCCGAGTGAATCGGTATTTGAAACAGAAAGAGATGGAGGGAATCCTTTTGAAAAATCAAGTGGGTTGGAAATATCAATCAAAATTTTTCCACTGAGATTTTTTTCTCCGACTGCGGAGAGGGCAGGCAATGAACCGCTGCCCGTTGTTGCATTGACAAGCAATTCACCAAAAGCCCCAGATTCAGCAAATGTTCCAACTTTTATCAAAGCATTCTTCCCGATCCATTCTTGAAAAGAGACGTTACCCATTGCGTCCCCTTTGGTTCTGCTTATGGTCTCTTCAACATTGCGTGTTCCAAGCATTACCAAATGTCCTAATGAAACAAGTTTTGCAGAGATTGCACGTGCAACACCGCCGGTACCAAGTATTCCAATATTCATAGTAGCTCCAAATATTTTTACAACTGAGAATGTATCATAATTGTTAAATCCATACTTCGACGCGTTGTCGCCGTATCGTCATCCTGAGCAAGAGAGTCTGTTCTTTGGACGAGCGCGTCGAAGGATGTTTTATTGACGGCGACAACTTGCTCAGTATGACTTCATCTTTATTTACGATTCTTTTTTTTCCTCGCCGGGATAATGTCCGCAGCGGCGCTTCCATTCTGATTTGAACTCTTCGCGTTCTTCCGGAGTCATTGCGGCAAGTTTTTCTTCCATGCGATGTTTCCATCGATGCGATCTCCATCCCATTCCGCCATGTCCGTGCCAGCCACGCACAAGAATGTGCGAAAGAAGAAGAAGTCCCATTGCCTGCCAGTACGTAACGGTTGGTCCGTGGAAAATTTCCGGAATGAGCCAGTTCCATAACTGCATCACCGCAAAACCGATCAATATAATGGCGATGATTCCGAGTGCGATAAATTTTGCGATCTTTGCGATCCACCAGTATTTCATGATTATATCTCCTTTAAAAATATTTCTTTTTCTTTTGTCATTGCGACGAGTGAGTTCCGATTTTTTCAGGACGAACGACGCGGCAATATTTTTATTGATGGTTAAGATTGCTTCATCCCGATAAATCGGGATTCGCAATGACATTGCAACACTATTTATTTATTAAACTCAAATTCGTCGTACAATTCTTGAAGCTGTTCTCTCAGATACAACACAGCATATCGTTTTCGGGAAAGAAGCGTGTTCTGCGGTTCGCCGGTGATCTCTGCGATCTCTTTAAAACTCTTTCCTTCCAGCTCGTGCATCACAAACACTTGTTTCTGTTCTTCCGGTAATTCATCCAACGCTTCTGCCAGTTCTGTCCAGACAAGAGAACGGGCATACACTTCATCAGGATTCTGTGTCGGATCGTAGAGAATATCTTCAAGATTCAACGGGAGCGAAGGATCGTTCAGATCGCGCGGAAGCGATTCGGGACGTTTCTTCCTGTACCAATCAATGATCTTGTTGCGTGCAACTGTGAAAAGCCACGAGGTCATCTTTTCGATCGGGTCGGTGACGTTGTAACTGGAGATCAATTGATAGAAAACATCCGAAAGGATATCTTCCGCATCTTCCTCCGTGCGCACACGCCGTCGAATAAAATCAAAGAGACGTTTTCGTTCCGTTCGGAAAGTCTGTTCCGCGGCAAGATTTCCGGACGGTTGCTTTTCTAAAGCTATCGCATGTACCACTGGTTGTTCCGTATTGTTATTACTTGTGTTCACATTACAAGACGATAGTGAATGGAAGATATTGTATTGAAATATAGAAATTTAGAACAATAGAAAGGAGTTTGAAATAATACTGTAGGAAAAATTATTGTGTTTGTTGAAAGAAATTTTGAAAGAAACTCTGCCCCATTGGGGTCAGGTGGGTCTGTTTTATTTTACCACATATCCCAATACGTGGGGAGAGTGAACTGCGAATGCTCCGTTTATCTTGTGGTGGATAAAAGCAATCTCTGAGAATCCACCTTGTTCAAAGTGGAGCCACGTTTCGCGGTTACAGTTGCATCCATCCGCAATAAACTTATTGAGTGGATTAATAAAATTCTGAAAAGTTCGCAGCATACTCTGCGCAGGTGAAGCAACATGTTCTATAAAGATGAACCGGCCTCCCGGTTTCAATATCCGTTTTAATTCGTCAATCGTTCGATGCGGATCTTCCACCGAACAGAGAACAAGTGTGCAGAGCACTTCATCAACGCTGTTGTCAGCAAGAGGAACATGAGCAGCATCGCCTGAAATTAATTTTGCATTGATTCCATACTGTTTCGCTTTTGTCATCAGCATTGCACTGAATGCTTCATTTGGTTCGATCCCGATCCATTCTATAATAGAAGAGGGGAAGTATCGAAAATTAATTCCTGTTCCCGGACCGACCTCAACGACAACACCGGAGAGATCTTTGAAGAGATCTTTTTTATATTCTCCATAGATCGTGTGGTTTACATCATCCCCTTGCTTTAATGACCATGCGAAGAGTCGTTTTCTGAATGATGGTTTCATATTCTTCTGTTCATTATTGTTGCAGTGAAATACTTCATGGTATCAGCTTTTCACGTAAAGATCCTTTATTTGCAAAATGTCATCGTTTGCCGTTTCACAATACTATTCCGCTAATATTTTTATCATTTTTCCCATGGTGGTCATAGCAATAGACATACCGGACTCAATATCCATCGCGATATTTCCGTTTGTTGTTGATTCTTCTGCAACGAGAAATCCTTTTGAAACATCAAAATATATATTACCATTAACCGTTGATTTTCCGTTTGCGGTTGCTTTCATTCCCTGGGGTGATCCTTCACCGAAAACGGTGCTTGTTGCTTTATAGTTGATCATTATACAATCGTGATCATTTTTTTTCTCGGATCCCAAAATGTTGTAATCGGTGGTAGTTGTGGTGATCATTGATATTCCGAAGAATACCATCGTATCAATTTTTACAGCGGTCCAGGTACTTCCGGGTGAAAGGTTTTTTTCCGGCAGAACCAAAAGAAGGTTGTTGAATTGCATTTTATTCATATCGAATCCATTTACCGTAATGGAATCAATTATTTTCCTCTGCTCAATCGCACCATGACTCGAAACTATAAGCTTCGCACGTTTCCCGATAATATCTCTGGACAGTCCGGGGGTTGTTACTCCATTAGCGACAGAGAGAAATGAATCGACCAAAGCTACAATAACAAACGATCTGTTCGGCAAGATATCTTCAATGATAAGTTTCGAAACAATCGTTCCGGTAGTATTCGTTGGAGTTGAAACTCCCATCATTTCGTTCACTATTGAATTCGATGTGATAGTGCGGTAGCGGTATGTTTTTCCTTTGTTGAATTTATACTCAAGTGTAAATGTTTCCTGCGCCGTTGTGACCGAAATGACTATGATGCTGTAGATGATAATGCTGCGAAATGAAAAGGTGTTCATATTTTTTTACTTTCGTTGTTCAGGTTATTTAAAAAATCAGCAGTTTACCATTCACTATTGCTGTGCTCGTTCCATACGGATTAATCTGCGCAAAAATGTAACTCTAACTTTATACAATATCAATTCGTAACAAATATCTCGGCAGCAGTCAGTATAAAATAAAAATTGGACGGATTTTTTAAGCGAACTTATACCGTTAATTTACCGGTGACAGAAAGAATCCAGCGCAAGCAGGAGTGGAACGGGTCTCTTTCATCTAAAAACATCATCGGGCAGGCACCCGGTATAACAGTGATGTTGTGTTGGCGACATCGCTCCACCGCGTTAGAAGAAACGCTGGAGTTTGCAGAACTTTTTGATGAATGTTGAAGACCAAATGAATAATGCATCCAGACTCGCGGAATATTGAGTGCAATACAGTCATCGATAATTCGGTCACTGTTTTCAGGTTTGGCTGCAATGAAGACAGCGTCGATATTCTGCGGAACAGATTGAAGATTCGGATAACAAATATCTCCATCAAATGTCATAAGTCTTGGATGGATTGCCACAACGGATCGTTGCGTTGATTTTAATTTTTTATAAATATGATTTGCAACCGCCTGCTGATTGGAAGAAATACCAACCACCGCAATTGTGCGTTGAGAAAGAAATTCATTTGCGAGCGTTATCAACGTATTCATTGTGGCGATGTTTTAAATTATTACAGATACTTTTTTTTGCGGGAAGATACTTTGTTGTATTTTATTCCGTTGTATAGGCAATGCCTATGGGAGACCAAGCGGCAGTAATGCCAACAATGGTGCTTCTATCTTTGTTCACTGCAAACCACATTCCTGGAGAAAAATCCCCGATCTTGATGATGCCGGGATAAACATTCAGGTTGATCATATAATCAGTTTTTTTTGTGATTGAAAGACTTGTCAGCAGAGAATTGTTCAGATCATAAAAAAAACCGACATTCCATACAAGATCGAGCGTTTGCTTATTGGTTTGAGTATTTAAAGTAATAAGTTTTGCCGCTGCCATTCCAACACCAAAAGAGAATGCGGTTCCATCATCCCATTTATATGAAAGACCACCGACCCCGTTTGTTCCAAAAAAATAAAATAGATGCCATCGTTCTGAAAAAGGAAATTTCCACTTGATTGAAAAAAACTCTCCGTTGTTTTCAAGATGTGCATTCCGCAAAGAGAATGAAGGCTGGAGCGACCAATCGGCAAGATTCATTTTCTCACTAAAGAATTTTTTCACATCATCACTGCTGAATAGAATAATACCGCCAAGGTCGAAGAGATAAATATCGGCGATGGGATCGACATTATCACCAACATAGCGATCATTCTCAACAGATTCATTGATCATGTGATAGACAATCTTTGTCCCAACAGCAAATGTTTTTGGATATTCAAATCCGTGATACGAATACCATTCTGTCAATGCAGCATACGTCATTCCTCCGCCGATGAGATGTAGCGTGTAGTTTGGCCACCACTGTCCGTCCTTCTTGCTTAACCCAAGAGGAATTACCTGATCTTTCAGAAAATTCCCGACACCATAGCGATAAATTGGGCCAAAGGGATCTTTAATGTTGCGGATAACATTTTTTCCGCCATGATACAGGGGTAGTGTGCGAAGATCACGCGACCGATTTACCTGTATCATATCAAATCCGCCATTAAGAATTACGAAGATGGGATTATACGCTGCTTCGCTTCCATAATTTTTTCCGGTGTAAAAATAATTCTGACCTTGGCTGAGCATTGGTAAAAAAATTATCGCTGAGAATAGTATGATTATTTTGATTTTTTTCATAAACAGATTAAGGTAGCGTTAATGGAGCATAATACAAAGAAAGAAAAATATCGATGAATAAATCCTTGCCTCTCGTGTGAATCTCAATTATTTTAACTCACCTATGAAGATGTTAATTGTCCAGATCGGCCGGATCGGTGATATGATCTTAACAACACCAATGTTCCGTGCATTGCACGAACACGATCATTCAGCGAAAATTCATGTACTGACATCGCCGCGAGGAGTGCCGATTGTTGAGAATAATCCACATATCCATAAAATAATTGTTCATAACAAAGGTATTATTGGCTTGCTGAGAACGATTGCAGCCGTTCGTGCTCAACACTATGATCTCTGGCTCGATCCTAAAGATCATGCATCCAGCGAAGGGACACTGCTTGCACAATTTTCAGGAGCAACCAAGAAAATAGGATTTAATAAAAAAGGGAAGCACATTTTTAATGTTGACATTCCATCGGACGAAGAAAATGTAATGTTGCACGCCGCTGAAAGGAATGTAAGAACACTTTCTTCGTTGGGAATATTGTCTAGCACTATTCCGCAGTTGGAATTGTTTGTTGATCCGATGATTGCGAATGAAGTGAATGAAATATTTAAAAATTCCACTCAGCGTATTGCTGTTGTAAATATCTCCGTCGGAAACGAATCGCGGATGTGGAACGATGGTTCGTGGGGTAAAGTGATCGCATTGTGCATACAAAGAGGATTTCGTTGTGTGATCATTTTTCAGCCGATCGATCGAACGCGTGCAGAATTTTTACATTCACAACATCCGGAAAGTACATTGTTCAATTCACCGACTATACAGCATGTTATTGCATTACTTAGTTTATCAGCAATTGTTATTTCAGTCGACACTTCGGTTGTGCATGTTGCATCTGCTTTTAACATTCCGATCGTAGCATTGTACCCGACCGTGGAATGGAACTACCATAAATTCCGACCGCTGAGCGAAAAGCAAATCGTTCTTTTTTCCGATGATCCAAAATCGTTACGAGGAATTTCTACCCCGGCAGTATTAGAAAAAATTGATGAGATGATCGATGCATTTAAATTATAACACTCTTTGTGTTGTCGTTTACTTCTTTGCAATGTCAATCCGCACAAATACTCAACCGTCAATCATCTCAACAGCTCCAAACTTATTTTACATATGAATCGATCACTTTTTCAATCGCAGTGGAGCAGACCGGATCGAATCCGATGAGACTGAGTGAAAACATTCGGCAATCAATGGAAGGGCGGAAGATCCCCTTGGAAACATATCCTGCTCCTTCAAATGTGCCAACGATATTCTTGAATGCAGGATCTTTGATGATCGCTTGTTCTGCCTCATACAGCGGTTTTCGTTTTTCATAATATTCCGGTGCAAGGCGGTCAAGTTTTCCGCGGAGCGCTTCGATGGAATCATATTCCGCTTTTCTCCATGATGTTGGGACAACTGTTGATGCAGTGACGAATGATTTCCATTTTAAATTCTCTTTGTTGGATGATGCAGTAAGATTCGGCTCCCATGGTTCAACACCTGCTTGATAGAAATCATTGTAGGAAACGGAAGAGGTGTAATATTCATCGCCGAGTCCGGCAAATGAATGTCCCAGTTCATGAACAAAGACATAATCCATCTGCCATTCCATTCCTTTTACATCGCTTACAGTGAAACACGTTGTGTATAGATTATAGATTCCGCCACCTCCGTAGCGATTGTCGTTCACCAGAATTGCGATCGCATCGTACGGAACTTGACCTGCTATATCGCGAAGCGTCCGATTCTCTTCCGTCAACACGTATCGAGCGGAACCGAACGTGTCATACATTGTTCCGAGCGCATTCTCTTTCCATTCATTCTTTCCCGGCTTATCAATGCCGCTCTCTTTGGATTCCACTTCGATCGTCCAGACGTTGAAATCTTTTTTTCGTTCTTTGAACGGCGATGTTCCGAACAGAACGTCGGAATAATGTTTCGCATCGTCGCGGAACTTTTGCATATCTGCTTTCGCATATCCGTCTCCAACAATTAACAGATCGACCTTCTTATCCGATGTACCGTTGTCGATCAGCTTTGTGGATTTGAATTGTGCTGTTCGTTTTTGAACGTTCACTACCGAAGTATTGTTCGGATCGATCACCGTTGAAAACATCTCGTGAAAGATCATCTGTTTATCGCGGCGGGAGATCGTCATTTGAATTTTATTCTTTGGGAAAGGAATTCGTGCCGTTTCGTGGAATGTCTTCATGATTCCAGCAACCGATTCATCTGTTGAATGCCATTCATTGAACATCGATGAGAATCCGCGGGAATAGATCGGTGCACCGCTCTGCACATCGTATACGCGAAGCATATATTCGCCATAGTTCAAATTGTCCAGCAATTGAGTCTTGCTTCCGGACCAGATCCCTTCATCATAGATCTTATCCAATGCAAATATTTCCGTTCCCTTTGTGCCGGTGTGATAATAATCGACACGAAGTGTTTTATCGAGAAAGAACTGCGGAAATTGCTGTGCGGTTGAAATTGTAACAAGTACAAAAAAGATTAGAATATGTTTGGTGTTCATAAAAATCCCAAGATGTGTTAGTAAATTATTTTTTACTTCTCTCTTTTATTTTATCTATCGCTTTTTTTGCTGCACCGCTTGCATTGTCATCTTTTTTATTTGCAAGAACTTCCAGTGCTGCAATATGCGATTCATTTCCGATCTCCCCAAGAAGTTCTGCCGCATTGAATTTTATTGAGCCTGATTTATCATTCAACAATGAAACACACATCGCTTTTACATCATCCCGTGTCTTTCCGTATTTCCTTAAGACGTTCATCGCTGTATTCCGTCCCAATATATCAGCACCATATTGAACTTTGAGCAGCGCGGTATTTACTCCTGCAACGGAATCCAATCGTGCAAGAGAATTCAATGCAGTGTTGGCGATCTGATTGTTGTAAGACCATCCGTTCAACCGTTCTTTAATGAATGGAATCACATTAAGAGAATCGACTTTGGAAAGCGATGCAAGCGCGTTCGCTTCTGTTGAATAACTTGAATCGTTCAATGCCGCGCGTAATGCCGTGGTAACGTCGGGTGATTTTATTTTTCCAAGCTGTGTTGCTGCCGAAGCGCGCACCTGTGATTTTTTATCGCGCAATGCAGCGATCAATGCATTTTTCTTGATATCCGAATCTGTCTTGATCGTTCCCAACGCAACAACGGCAGATTGTCTAACACCCCAGAATTTATCACTGCCGGATATTTTTGCGATCAATGGAATATACTCTCCTGCACTGTCTTGTTTCGCTAATTCAACAATTGCAGTTTTGCGTGCAACAACATCATTTCCAAGTTCTGCCTGGTATTTCCATTCACTGACATTTCTATTTGAATATGTTACTTCTTTCAATATCCAATTATCCTTATCGAACAAAACAAGGTTTGGTTTCTTCGTTGAAGCTAGCGTATAGGTTGATTCTTTTTGGACGATGTTGATCCGCTGAGTGTTGCTTCCCATCGGCGTAACAATTTCAATATCAATTGGAGTTTTAAAAACAACAGTCAAACTATCTATCATTTGTGTTTGTTTTACATTCAACAAAATTGATTTTGAGGAATCGTTATATGAATACGAAACATCGAATTTCGGATATCCCGCTTTGTAGATCCACTGATCGAAGAACCAGTACAGATTTTGTCCTGTTGCTTCTTCGATCGCATTCTTAAAGTCGTTCGTCTCAACGGTTTGGAATTGATATTTGGTGATGTAATGATTGATCGCTTTCCAAAATAATTCATCGCCGAGAACAAATCGAAGCATATTCAATACAGAAGCGCCGCGGGGATAGATATTGCTGCCGTATGAGCCGACGCTGACGATCGGTTTTCTTCCAAGAGATTTGTCGGTATTGATTCCTGCTTGCTGTGCCTGCTGCATAATATGAAGGAATTCGTCTTTGCCGTAGGCATGTTCAAAATAGAGCGGATCAAAATAACTGGCGAAACTTTCATTCAGCCATAAATGGCGCCAATCGTTGCATGTAACAACATCACCCCACCATTGATGTGCCATTTCGTGCGCGATTAAACTTGCTGCCGATTCATCCACGCGTGCACGGGCGTTGAATACTGTTGCCCGATCCATCAATGTTGTTGCGGAAGTATTCTCCATTCCGCCGTAGATAAAATCTGCCACAATAACCTGTGCGTATTTATCCCACGCGTATTTAAAACCGATCTTCTCATTGAAGAATTTCATGATTGCACCGGTCTGTGCGTAACATGCTTTTGCATCATCAACATGATTCTTATACACGTAATATTCCAGCGGGACGCCATCCACTTTCTCTTTCAGGATCGTATATTCTCCCATTGCAAACATCACCAAATACGCCGGATGCGGTTTGCTCTGCACCCAACGGAATGTTTTTGTTCCTTCTTTTTTATTTTCTTTTGTGCTGACCAATTTTCCGTTTGAAAGAAATTCGTAATTGTTCTTAACGGTAGCAATGATTTCGCTTGTTGCTCTGTCATTTGGAAAATCCCAGCAGGGGAACCAGTGATGATTGTCCATATCTTCGCCCTGCGACCAAACCTGCCACGGCTTGTTCGGATAACCGGAATCAGGTTGAATGAAATATGCGCCCCGTTTTGGGATGCAATTGTATCCGATCGTCACCGTCAGTGTATCCTTGTATGAATACTCTTTATCCAATGCAATGCGAATGGTTGTTGCAAGGGAATCGAACAAGAGAGATTTTTTTCCCATCATAACGGAAGTGAAATTCATATTCTCCGCATCAAATTCAACAGAACGTAACGTAGCAAGGAACGGTACGAATGTGGTCGTTGTTTTTCCAATGATCATTTTTTTTGATTCATCGAACGACAATTCGATCTTGTAATGAAGAACATCATACGATTTATCGCGGGCTTCACCATTCGTCGTGGATAGCCTATTAAAGACCTGCGCCGATGAAAATGAGATGAGCAGACAAAGCAAAAAGAACAAGTTTTTCATGAGATCCTTGAATTGAGTGATAATGAATATTCGTTAATATAGAGAAGGAATGAAAAAGAAGGAAGAAAAGAATTTTTGGATCTGAAGATAATCACTTCAGGGTCACCCAATTTTCCAATATTCCTGAGGAGCTAAATGTTTCACCGCTGCATTTCAACGAATCGGCATCGCGCGCTTCTTTTGAAATGATGCATTGAGCGCGTGACGAAATTACTTTTGCTGTGTATTGTTGAAATAATGAATCGCTTATGACATCAAAATATGAGAACAATCTCCATTTGTTCTGCAATGAGAAACCGACCGCGATATCCGACATTGTCTGCGAACCGATATGCATTCCAAGCAATTGTCCCGCTGATACCGAATCACCAACGATCAATGGTTTCTGCAATGCAATATGAAAAATAATGATGGTGCAAGATTGCATTGTTTTTGGTTGGATCTGTACTTGCGTTCCAGCCCATTCATCAAATATTCGGACCACTTTTCCATCAACAGGAGAAAATATTTTCACCAACGACCAATTGACCGCACTCTTCGGTTGAAAATAATGTTTCATACTTCGGCACGATTCTGAATCGTCGCTGTAATCATGTCCAATTCCCGAACGAAATTTCGAAATCCTTTCGATCTTATCAAGTTCTATATAATTAACCGCTATAAATTTTGGAGGAAATGGGATAGCAATAACACTATCAGTCACTATTGGATTTTGAGTGGCAACTGTTTCGGATGCTTTATCGCAAGCGGAAAATAGGAGAGAAGCGATAATTGTCAAAAATATTTTCAAATCGTTATTCAAATTTTATTGTGTTTCGTTTGTGTTGGGATGTTCCGAAAGTAGCGGTCAAACCTTCAACAAATTTCTTTTTCTCTAGAGCATTCAAATTTGCTTTGGAATGCATAATTAAATATAGTCCTGTCGGCATTGAACCATGTTGAACTTCTTCGGCAGCTTCGTTGCCGTTTTGCGTTCTGATGTTCCACTCTGAAACATTAAAGTGCCTTCGCCCTGAGCGGACGTCACTTTCGACCAACCAGGAAATGGGAGCAACGCTGCTGTACCAAGGGAAGCTTGTTTCATTACTGTGGCAATCAGCGCACGAATTAAAGAAAGTTGCGCGGGTTTCAGCTGAATTCCACTTCGGCTCACCGGTTACCGGTGGATTTTTATGTGAAACGGAAGGTGGAATGAATTGAATTGCAATAAAAACAACCAATATGATTGTTATTCCCACCGAAATAATTTTTTTGTTAAACCGTTTCATAATTGATTCAGAGTAGATTTCTGCGACCATAAAAGAGTACCAACAATTGCGGGCAATTTCAATGAAAATTTTGTATCTAAATCCTTTCTTTGCCGTAGAAGTATCCAGTTTCATGATAAGGATCAATATTTATGAAGTTTCAGTCGAGCAATACGTGGAAAACAATGGATAAAAAATCGATTCGCCAGCTTGCTGCTGCGGTCTTCTTTTTGTTTGCAACCATTGGTCCGCTTACATTAATGATGGAATCATCGATCATCCAAAGTTCGTGGGCTCGGCTGGCAGTAATGACGGTGTTGAGTGGATTATTATCGGCATCGATTATTCTTTACATGACGAAACCAGTTCGCCTTGTCCTTTCGATTCTAGCCTATATTGTAATAAACTTTACAATAGCATTTACGGATCCGAAAATTCTTAGACCGGATGTTGATCCTGTAGAAGTCAAACCAAATTTGCCGTTCTCTCTTACCTCAGAACAACTTTCGGATATCCAAACAAAACGCACATCGTTTGGGTTGGTTGCAATTCTTTGCCTTACCACAGGGTATACGTTATTTGTCCGCTCGATCGGTAAAGAATATAAACGACGCACGGAAATAGAAACAGAAGTAAAAATTGCTCAATCCATTCATGAATCGCTCCTTCCAAAATCTGCCGTTACTACGGATTGGTGCGAAATATCGGGAGTAAGTCTTCCGGCGACGGAGATCGGCGGGGATTTTTACGACATCATTACACTTTCAAAAACGAAGATTCTAATTGTTATTGCCGATGCTTCAGGACATGGAACTGGTGCCGGAGTTTTGTCCGCAATGACCAAGAGCAGTATCATTCAAGAACTTCAACACACACAATCACCGGCGGAACTTCTCACCAATGTGAACAGAACGATCTATTCTGTGACAGAAAAAAATAAATTCATCACTTGTGCACTCGTTTTACTGGACAAAGAATTATCCACTGCAACCATTGTAACTGCAGGTCATCCTCAGATACTTGTCCGCTCAGGGAATTCTCTGAATGAATTCAGAACGCATCATTTTGCTCTTGGAATTCAAGCGATGACATCATTTTCCACACAGACATTACAATTGACCCATGGCGACACGCTCTATCTTATTACTGACGGAATTTTAGAGGCATCAAATCCACAACAAGAGCAATTTGGAATGGATCGGCTTCACAATTGGATCATTGAAACCCAACATTCATCTGCGGAACAGCTTAGCATGGCTTTGATTGACGGTATTCGTCAGTTTACTGTGACAAAAGAATTAAAAGATGACGCAACTGTTGTGATTGCTTCTATTCTATAATGTAATTACTAGATTACGATTTTAATAGAGGATTTACGATCAAAAAAATTGTAAATTATCAATGGAATAAACTACAATTCAATTTACTACCAGAGCACTATGCCATATACCAAAGGAACATTAGCAGGTGATTTTATAGAAGGTGTCCTTTCGGAGATTCCTGAGGCGATAGCTGTTGCAGTAGTAAATCTTTCCGCAGGAATGTCGATCGATAGTTATTGTAATACCCCTGATTTCGATCCTGATGTGGCAGCGGTACATCATACGGAAGTTCTTAGAACAGAACAAAAAGCCGTTGCGGCACTGAAATTGAAAGATACTATAAGAGATATTTTCATCACACTCGATACTCAAATCCACATGTTGACACTTTCAAAGACCGGTAAGGCATTGTACTATATTGTGGCAGATCCGCAAAAAACAAATCTTGGTATGATGCGATCGACAATGCGAAAATTTGCCAAAGGAATTTAATACTCATTACTCGATCGCATCAACATAACACAAACGACGATCCATATCACTATGAACAACGAGCTTATTACATTATTAAACAAAGCGTATGATGATGGAATCATCACCAGTATTATTCTAACAAAGATTTTGAAAGCCAAAGATGATCTGAAACTTTCCGATGCCGAATTCCAAAAACTGGATGATCAAATACGAATCACGACCTATTTAAAAAAAGTTGAGGAGCGTAAAGAAAAAGGTGTCGTGTACGTTGGGGATCTTACAAAACAATACAAGATAACCGAAGAAGAGAAAATATTACTGAAAGAAAAAAAATCCAGTGAATTAAAACCGGTCCTGCCGATTATACAAGAACAAGAAACAATCGACTCGAAACTGCCTTTGCCGGAAAAACAAGAACAAAAAGTTGTGGAAGTTCCGGACGTGAAATCTGTTGGCGATGTTGTGTTGATTGTTGATGACAATACAAATCATATCAAACTGACAAAAACATTGTTGGAAAAGAATGGTTACATTTGTTGCACTGCAGAAACTCCTGAAAATGCATATACAATTGCCGTTCAAATGAAACCGTCGATCATTCTCTGTGATTTCAATTTCGGCATAGGAAAACGGACGGGATTAGATTTTCTTCATGAATTGAAGACCAAAAAAATGATCATCCCATTCATCATCATTTCGGCATATTATCAAAAAGAATTTGTGGATTATGCGTTTGGGATCGGCGTGACAGATTATCTTACCAAACCCTTCGATCCGGAGATACTGCTTTCAACAATAAAACAACATTTGACCGTAAAAAAATAAATATCAATAAATGTAGAGACGGATAATTATCCGTCTCTAAAAAGCCCCTCGTAATATCTGCTCTCACACAATAAATTTTTTTGATTTAAGCAGTTGATAAAATACGAAGCCACATCCTGCCGAAAGCACAACAATATTTTGAATGACAGTCTGAACACCGATCAGATTGTTGTTTAATAACACAATTATTGCACCTGTAACGATAAAATACAGGAAAAATTGTTTGACATCGTTCATCGTATCTGCTGCAAAGTCTTTGTACGATTTAAGTTCAACGATATATAATTGCTGAGTCGTTACAGCATTTTAATTAAAAGTTAAGGCGATAACAGTTCTCTGTTTCGCCTTTTTTTGTTTATATTCAATTATAGTCATCGTAAAAACACTTAATCGTTGTCGTTGCTTTGCTCCCTCGCAATGACTATCAGTTTTGAGATGGCGTCAATTAAAACTTGGAGTACAGTAATGGCGTTAACTCGATCCGTCCGCGCACCGCGCGGAACAACCTATTCTGCAAAAGGATGGGTTCAGGAAGCGGCGATCAGAATGTTAATGAACAATCTCGATCCCGATGTTGCTGAACGACCGCAGGAACTGATCGTTTACGGCGGAACAGGGAAAGCCGCGCGGAATTGGCAATGTTATGATTCCATCATCGATACTTTAAAAAAATTAGAGAACAACGAAACACTTCTTGTGCAGTCCGGTAAGCCGGTCGGAATTTTTCGCACACATACCAATGCACCGCGCGTGTTGATATCAAATTCAATGCTCGTTCCAAAATGGGCAACGTGGGACGAATTCCGCCGTCTTGAAGCATTAGGATTGACGATGTATGGACAGATGACTGCGGGAAGCTGGATCTACATCGGTTCGCAAGGAATTTTGCAGGGAACATACGAAACATTTGCAGAAGCAGCGCGCCAGCATTTTGGCGGAACGCTTGCCGGAAGATTTTTACTGACGGCAGGTCTCGGCGGAATGGGTGGCGCTCAACCTCTTGCTGCAACAATGAATGGTGCGGCGTGTCTTGCTATTGATGTTGATCGCTCGCGGATAAAAAAACGTCTCGCAACAAAATATCTGGATACGATGACCGATGATTTTGAAGAAGCGATGGCGATGATCCGTTCTGCAAAAGAAAATAAAATCCCACTTTCAGTCGGACTGCTTGGCAATGCGGCTGAGATTGTTCCGAAAATTGCGAATGGAAAATTTCTTCCGGATATTATTACCGATCAAACATCCGCGCACGATCCGCTTAACGGATATGTTCCAGCGGGAATGACATTTAAAAAAGCAATTGATCTTCGAAAGAAGAATCCAAAAAAGTATGTAGAACTTTCCCGTGCATCAATTGTTGAACACGTAAAAGGTCTACTCGTACTGAAGAAAAAAGGGAAGATCGTTTTTGATTATGGAAATAATATTCGAGGTGAAGCTCAGATTGGCGGTGTGAAAAACGCATTCGATATTCCCGGATTCGTTCCTGAATACATTCGTCCGTTGTTCTGCGATGGTAAAGGCCCATTTCGTTGGGTTGCGCTTTCCGGTGATCCTGAAGATATTTACCGAACCGATCGCGCAATTCTGGAAACATTTCCCGATAATACCTTATTAAAAAATTGGATCGAAAAAGCACAGAAAATGGTTGCATTTCAAGGATTGCCCGCACGCATTTGCTGGCTTGGATATGGCGAGCGTGCAAAGATGGGAAAAATATTCAATCAACTTGTCCGGAGCGGTGAAGTGAAAGCGCCGATTGTGATCGGTCGCGATCATTTGGACTGCGGAAGTGTTGCATCTCCGAATCGTGAAACTGAAAAAATGATGGATGGAAGCGATGCCATTGCCGATTGGCCAATTCTTGGTGCAATGTTAAATTCTGCCGGTGGTGCAAGTTGGGTCAGTGTTCATCATGGCGGCGGTGTTGGAATCGGAAATTCTATCCATAACGGAATGGTGATCGTCTGCGACGGAAGTATTGATGCGGACGAACGATTAGAACGAGTGTTGACCTACGACCCCGGAATGGGAATCATTCGTCATGTTGATGCGGGATATGAACGAGCAGTGAAGAACGCGAAACATTTTGGCGTAAAAATTCCGATGATGAAATAACGAAAATCTTTTTCTTTCGAGTCTTTTTCATGAAAATTTTTCTTTCAACATTAACTTCAAACGAAGTAGTAAAGAGTATCGTTAACCAACGATTGATCATAGCATTTGTCGTTGCCTTGTTAATGTTGACTGTTGTCGGTCTCTTGGGATTTCGAACCGTTCTGGAACTCTCCGGTAATTATGATGAGGTTGTGCACACCTATACCATAATCGGAAAACTTGATAATATCCTTTCTGAAACATCCTTCGCTCAAACAGAGCTACGCGCATTCTATGTTACTAACGACTCATCTTATCTGCTGCGTTATCAAACGATAGAAGATTCGATTCGAAATATGGTCACCATCGTCGAGGGTTTGATATCCAATAATCTTCGGCAGAAGAATTCATTACACGCACTAACCGAATTGATTATTGCCCGCAATCAATTTAATAGTGATAAGATTAATGCAAACGCATTGAATGGATTGTCGGCAGCAGAGAAAAAATTTCCTGTCAAGGAGAGTCAGAACTTTGTTCGCAGGATTGATAGTGTTATATATTTCATGGAATCATCCGAGAAAATAGTATTGGCCCAAAAAGCAGTGAAAAATGACGATAAGACAAATCGTACGTTATTATTTATTACCCTTGGCGGTTTTGCAGGAGTCGTTATTCTTTTGACGGTATTCATCGTTCTAACGTTGGAAATCCAACAGCGTACGAAGGCGGAACGAGAGATTCGTAACAGTGAACAACGGTTCATTAATTTTTTGGAGGCAGTTCCTGCCGGAATTTATATTTTATCTGCCGATGGAAAACCGTACTACGCAAACGAAGAAGCAAAAAAAATCTTAGGAATTGGAATTGTTCCAAACGCCTCATCAGAAAACCTCGCCGAAATTTACAACGCCTATATACAAGGAACGGATACACTGTATCCTTCTGAAATGATTCCGATTGCACGAGCGCTTAAAGGGGAACGTTCAACGATTTCCGACATTGAAATTTGGAAACCTGATGCTGTAACGCCACTGTTTGTGACCGGTGCTCCAATCTATGACAGCGAAGGAAATCTTCGGTATGCAATGGCGGCGTTCATTGATATTACAGAACAAAAACAAACACAACAACAATTAACCGACAGTGAAGAACGGTTCCGTCAGATCATAGAAAATGCGTCTGATATTATTTATCGAACAGATGAACAAGGAAAATTTACATACATAAATCCAATGGGATTGACGATGCTTGGTTATTCCGTTTCAGATGTGATAGGAATGCATTTCACCATGTTTGTGAAAAAGACGGAACAACAAAAAGTTTCACGCAATTATTACCGTCAGATTCTTGATAAAACTAAGTCAAGCTATTTTGAATTTTCAACCGTGAAAAAAAATGGAGAAGAGGTCATTCTAGGACAGAGTGTTGAACTGTTGTTCGAGAAGAATAAGGTTGTTGGTTTTCTTGCTATAGCGCGGGATATTTCTGAAAAAAATCGTTATGAGCAGGAATTGAAAGAAGCAAAAGACACAGCAGAATCTGCAACAATTGCAAAATCACAATTTCTGGCAACCATGAGTCATGAGATCCGCACGCCGATGAACGGTGTTATCGGGATGACCGATCTTTTGTTGCAGACAACGTTGAATAACGAACAGCGCGAATTTACTGAGATCATCCGTTCCAGTGGAGAAACGTTGCTGACGCTGATCAACGACATTTTAGATTTTTCGAAGATCGAGTCCGGCAAATTAGACATGGAAAAACGTCCGATTGAAGTGCAGAGTTTGATCGAAGAGACGTTCGACCTTGTTGCACGCCATGCCGTAGAAAAACACTTGGACATTGTCTATCACATCGATTCATCCGTTTCGCCGTTTATTATTGGAGATCCAGTTCGATTACGTCAGATCCTTTTAAATCTTACAAATAATGCGATCAAATTTACCGAACAAGGTGAAGTATTGGTTTCCGTAAAAGAGATCGGCAAAGAAGGAACGATGACGATACTTCAATTCTCCGTAAGAGATACCGGCATAGGAATTCCGAATGATAAAGTGAACAAATTATTCCAAGCATTTTCACAAGTTGATGCTTCAACAACCAGAAAATTCGGCGGCACAGGACTTGGATTAGTTATTACAAAACGCCTTGTGGAATTGATGGAAGGCAATGTATGGGTTGAAAGTGAAGAGGGAAAAGGTTCAACATTTCATTTTACAATAAAAGTACCAACAACAACGGATATTGAAGGATTACCGAAAAAATATATTCGCGGCAAAATTCCGGAACTTCAGGGAAAACGAGTATTGCTCGTTGATGACAATGCAACGAATCTGAATATCCTAAGTATTCAATGCACAAACTGGGGAATGCATCCTCGGGCAACAACATCACAGCGCGAAGCACTTAAATGGGTGAACGAGAATGATCCGTTTGATATTGCGATAGTCGATTTTAATATGCCGGAAATGAACGGTATTGAACTTGCACGAGCAATGTTTAATTCAAGAAGTCAAAAACAATTTCCTATGATTCTTTTTTCATCTTCGGGACGCACTGAATTTACTGATGAAGAAAATGCATTATTCTCCGCTGTTATTTTGAAACCAATGAAACAAGCGCAGCTGTATTCAACTATGATTGATGTGCTTGCAAAAAACAATATCGGTCCATTTATTCGGGTTGATCCAGGAAAGCAAAAGATTGAACAGCTTGCTCATCAGGTTCCGTTAACCATTCTTATTGCAGAAGATAATATTATCAATCAAAAACTTGCGCTTCGACTATTACAACAGTTGGGATATTCTGCGGATATTGCAGCGAATGGTAAAGAAGCGTTGGAGATGACGAAACAA
Source organism: uncultured Chitinophagaceae bacterium (assembly GCA_964355925.1). Lineage (GTDB taxonomy): Bacteria > Bacteroidota > Ignavibacteria > UBA10030 > UBA8401 > UBA8401. The sequence continues at coordinate 8,712 of CAYHFN010000022.1, read as the reverse complement.
AAGCATTACGATATTATTCTGATGGATCTTCATATGCCGGAATTGGATGGTTTATCGGCTACGCGAGAGATCGTGAGAACAATTGATGCATCCATTCGTCCGAAGATTATTGCAATGACTGCAGATGCAATGAGCGGGGACAGAGAAAAATGTATCGATGCCGGAATGGATGATTATATCAGCAAACCAGTGCGATTGGAAGGGCTGCGTTCGATGCTGCGAATATATGGAGAGATGATTGCAGAGCGTAAAATAAAAATTTCATCAGAACGATCATCAGGAGACGATATGTTTATACGTCTTCAAGAGATTCTTTCAGAAACTGATGAAAATTTCTTTAGAGAATTTGTTCTGCCCTTTCCGTCACAATCTGCTGAGATGATGGAACAACTGCGTACGGCATGGATTAAACACGATGCAGAACAACTAGTTTTTGTTTCTCACAAACTGCGTGGATTAGCATTGAGCTATGGTGCAAATATTCTTGCGGAATATTGCAAAGTGATTGAACACAATGCCGAAACAAATTTGGAGACAATCACCAATGAATTCATTGCTAATGTGGAAGAGTCACTTCAGCAATCGTACAAAATGCTTTCCTCAACGATCAAAAAATTGGGAATAACGTGAGTGTTGGACAGATTGGATTATGCGCGCAATGCATCCATCATTCTATCATAACAAGCGGGCGTGGAAAAGAATTTCATCTCTGCAACAAGTCAACGAGAGATAAATCGTTTGCAAAATATCCAAAACTTCCTGTGATACAATGTCGCGGATATAAGGCTTTACTTGAAACAACAAAAAAAGATTAATACAACGACAGCATGAATTTATTTATTACAAATATCGGTCAATTAGTTACGGTTGCCTCGCATGGAAAACGCGTGAAAACCGGAAGCGATATGCGTGAATTGCATATTGCTGTGAACGCATCACTTCTTATTGAAAATGGAATCATCACCGCAATTGGAAAGAGTGGAGAATTTTCTGCTCCGCCAGAAATTGATGTGATCGATGCAGAAGGAAAGGTAGTCCTTCCAGGTTTTGTTGATTCGCATACCCACACAGTCTTTGCGGGAAGCCGTGAGAATGAATTTGCAATGCGTGCCGAAGGAAAAACATATCAACAGATCGCTGAGGCAGGAGGTGGAATTCTTTCCACAATGAGAGCAACGCGCGAAGCGACAAAACGTGATCTATACAAATTTGCTGAGAGGCGATTGAACGATATGCTCCGCAACGGAACGACAACAGTTGAGATCAAAAGTGGATACGGACTTTCACCCGAAACGGAAATGAAGATTCTTGAAGTGATCTCCGATCTTAAACGAGATCATTACTTGACAATTGTTGCTACATTTTTAGGAGCACATGCATTTCCGCCGGAGTATAAGGATGACAAACAAGCGTATATCGATCGCATTTGCGATTATATGCTTCCATACATTGCAGGGAAAAATTTAGCAACGTTTGTTGATGTGTTCTGCGAACTCGGTTATTTTGATCTGAAAGCAACGGAACAGATCATTCTGGAATCTAAACGACTTGGATTGATCCCGAAACTTCACGCAGACCAGCTCAATGCTATCGGAGCGGTTGAACTTGGTGCAAAGCATAATGCAATTTCCGTTGATCATTTGGAAAAGACGAACGAGAGTGGAATTGGAGCACTTAAAAATTCTGAAACCATTGCAACCGTTCTTCCGGGATGTTCTCTCTTTCTCAATCATCTGTATGCGCCTGCGCGAAAAATCATTGATGCGGGAATTCCTCTTGCCATCGCAACCGATTTTAATCC
>CAYHFN010000022.1:0-6811 GCA_964355925.1 uncultured Chitinophagaceae bacterium | reverse complement strand
CGCGAAAAATCATTGATGCGGGAATTCCTCTTGCCATCGCAACCGATTTTAATCCAGGTTCACAAATGTGTTCTTCAATGCAGATGATGATGACACTTGCCTGCACTCAAATGCAGATGACACCGGAAGAAGCGATTGTTGCCGCAACATTGAACGGCGCTGCCGCTCTCGGACTTTCCAGCGAGATCGGCAGCATCGAGATCGGCAAACAAGCGGATGTTGTGTTATATAACGTGCATGATTATCGTACCATTCCATATCATTACGGCATTAATCACGTATGGAAAGTGGTGAAGAATGGTGTGTTGTTAGATTTTTAAAAAAGGATTGTGCAAAAAAAACACCCAGTTTAAAATTCTCCTTTCATAATTCATCCTTCATCCTTATATTGATATAGAAATTTGTTCTTTTAAAAAATCTAGCTAACTAATTCGTTAGGGGTGTTATTCCGCAAAAAAACTGCGGGAAACTGAGAACATACCCTTGATGGCGCCTTGAGTGCCAGAACCACCTGATCTGGATAATACCAGCGTAGGGAAACGACAATAAAATTTTAACTTCATTATTTTATTTGCCGTTTTCACGCGTTCTTCAAACGTGGAAACGGCATTTTTATTTTTAGATATAATATCACAGAGATATAAATGGAAAACGCAAAACACAAAACACGAAATACGAAACTATTATTTTTAACCATGATAGTTTTTTCCTCGCAAATATTTTCACAACAGGAAACTGATACTGTGAAATATAGTTTCGATCCGGTATTGGTTACGGGAACGATCGCCAAAGAACGAGAAACGCCGGTCACATTCACCAATCTGAGCAAAGGAGTGATCGAACAGCGGTATTCCATGCAGGATGTTCCGGTAATGCTTTCGGAGCTTCCCGCTATGATCTCATATTCTGACGGAGGAAACGGCGTTGGATATAATTATATCTTCTTGCGTGGATTCGATCAGCGCCGGTTATCTATTATGGTGAATGGTGTTCCGCAGAACGATCCTGAAGATCACAATGTCTATTGGATCGATTTTCCCGATCTACTGGCGAGTTCATCCAACGTGCAGGTGCAGCGCGGAGCAGGAAGTGCATTTTATGGACCGCCGGCGATCGGCGGTTCGGTGAATATTATCACCAATCCATTCACACCAAAACCGTATGCAAAGTTTGAAGTAATGTTCGGTTTCCAGGAATACGGCGACAGTTCACAGTCACTGCCGATGACAATGAAGAAACTCTCCGCCTCATTCAATTCCGGATTGATCGACAATAAATATATGTTCTATGGACGACTTGGAAAAATTCAATCCAACGGTTATAGGATCCATTCTGCCTTCGAAGCCGGCTCATATTTTCTCGGAGCATTGAGGTTTGACGAGAATATGACGACGCGTGTTCATCTCTTTGGCGGACCATTGACAGATCAACTTGTGTATATAGGTTTGCCAAAATTTGTGAACTCAGATAAAAAATTACGAAGAATGAATCTTTCGTATGTGGAAGACAACGGTTCAGGTATTACGTATGCAATACCTCGTCGGCAACAAGAGAATGAAGGTTTCAATCAACCGCATTATGAAATTTTAAATGAATGGAAAATTTCTAAAACGCAAAAAATTCATAATACATTGTTCTTTTATGACAGTCATGGATATTTTGATTATGACGGATCGTGGGCGGATGCGGCAACACTTCGTGTTGACAGCGTGCACGGATTTGTTCCTACTCCGTCAATTAAAAATGCAATCATCCGCGGCGGCGTTGATCTTGTTCAATGGGGATGGCTGCCGCGATATGAATGGGAACACGACCAGGGAGAATTGATCATCGGAGCTGAATATCGATATCATCATGGTTCTCATTGGGGAAAAATTCAATATGCCGAAGGTCTTCCTGCGAATTTTGATCCCGATTATCGTTTTTACCAATATGACGCATTCAAACACATGGCATCAGTATATGTAACGGAAAACTACAAAGTTCAGGATGATATGACGCTGATGGCAAATGTGCAGTTTGCATATAATGGATATCAAATTAAGAATGAAAAATTTTTGATGAATTCATTCATTGTTCCATACTATTTCTTCAATCCTCGGTTAGGATTGAATTATAACATTGATGAAGAATTAAATGCATATATTTCGTTTGGCTATACATCGCGCGAACCGCGATTGAGAAATTTGTATTCTGCCGAAGATTCGTACTTTGGAGCGATTCCCGGATTTGAAGCAGATACAACGGGTGGGGTAACACAATACAATTTTGACAAGCCTATTGCAAAACCGGAACAACTTTTAAATTTTGAACTTGGTCTCGGTTACAAGAGCAATACCATTCAATGGTCAGGTAATGTGTATTGGATGGAATTCACCAATGAACTTGTGAAATCCGGACAGGTTGATATTTTCGGAAATCCTGTGTATGGTAATGCACCACGTACGCGGCATCTTGGTGTAGAAGTAGATGGAACAATTCGCTTAATCGATCATTTTGTCATCGGTGGAAATGCAGCATTATCATTGAATAAGATCATCGATTTTACAACGATCATTCTTGATAGTTCAGCTGCAAATGTAAACTATTCGCACAAAGAAAAACTTGATAATAATCCGATCGCAGGTTTTCCAAGTTTTGTAGGGAATACTCGGTTCACGTTTGATTACGAAGGCATTTCCACTTCAATACTTGGAAAATATGTCGGCGCGTTCCATACTGATAATTTTAATACAACCGATAATGAAAATAACGCATATACCGTCATCAATTTTGAATCGGTTTGTGTTCTTCCAAAAATTGGTGATGCAGAAATTTCGTTGAGAGGTGAAGTGAGAAATGTTTTGAATAAATTATATATGCAAAACGGTGAAGGAAATGCTTTTTTCCCAGCCGCAGAACGGAATTATCTTATCGGTCTAGCCGTTAAATTATAAAATGAAAACCCGTAAAGATTCAAGGCTTTACAGATTACAACATTATGAAAAAACAAAAACATGCACTGGTGATTTGCAACGGAGAAATGCCGTCACAAAAATTACTCGGTCCGCTGTTGAAGAAAAAACCATTCATTATTTGTGCTGACGGCGGCGCAAACAAAGCGCGCGCATTCAACATCTTACCCAATTTCATTATCGGCGATCTGGATTCGATCACGCAAAAGACACGGTATTATTTTTCATCCGTTCCGATCATTCACAATCCGGACCAAAACAGTACCGATCTGGAGAAAACTTTGAACTATCTTCTTGCGAACTCATTTGCATCCGCAACCATCATTGGTGCAACCGGGGAACGGCCAGATCATACAATGGCAAATTTCAGCATTTTGATGAAGTATCATAGGAAAATTTCCCTACAATTTTTTGACGAACGATGCACTGCTCAAATAGTATACAAAAAAATTCGATTCTCTTCTGAAATTGGCCAGCAAATATCTCTCATGCCTATGGGAAAATGCTTGGGTATTACGACACAAGGATTGAAATTTCCTTTGAAGAATGAAACGCTTGAACTTGGTGTCCGCGAAGGATCGAGTAATGAAGCTGTAAAAAATATAATCTCCATTACCCTAAAATCCGGTTCGTTGCTATTGTTTACAATCCATTCTCACATTTCGAAATAGCAATGACAATTACAGAAATTATCGCCGTCATTCTTGGATTACTCTCTGTTTTTTTAGTCACACGTCAGAATGTATGGTGCTATCCTCTCGGGATCATATCCGTATTTATTTACATTTTCATCTTTTACGAAGTGAAACTGTATGCCGATATGGGATTGCAGGTTTTCTTCATTGTTTTGCAGGCATACGGCTGGTTTGAATGGATGTACGGCGGAGAAAAAAAGACAGAATTAACAGTGTCGTGGGGAACAAAAACAATGTATGGACTTACAACACTATTTGTTGTTATAGCAACGGTAGCATTAGGTTCGATTCTGCACAAACTTACCGATGCTTCGTTGCCGTACATCGATTCGTTGCTAGCAGTGCTGAGTATGGCAGCGCAGTGGATGATGGCAAAAAAATATATTGAAAATTGGATCTTGTGGACAGTTGTGAATATTGGTTCAATTGCGATGTATAAAATGAAAGGATTGCATCTAACAATGTTCTTGTATGTAGTCTATCTTATTTTGGCAATTATTGGATATGTTGAATGGAAAAAATCACTTCGTGCTCAATCAGCGTGATGAAATGTAAATATTTTTTAGATGTCTCTAAAAATAAAAAAGCAGAGAGGAAAATAAATTCCGCTCTGCTTTTTTTGTAATTACGATAAAATTATTTTTTACTTAGCGTCGAAGATCAACGGTAATCCTGTCTTACCGCCGCCAATGACCACGATCTTTGCATTGGTGGAAGTTGCAAGTTTTTCCGTTGCTTCAATTCCTTTCCACGTCAGCAATTGCTGATTCAATCCTTGGTTGACAATTTTTTGAAAATCCGAAATACCCTGCGCTTCGATTCGTTTTCGATCAGCTTCCTGTTTTTCCTTTGTCAACACAAACTGCATTCGTTGGCTTTCCTGTTCGGACTGTAATTTCTGTTCAATGGAAGCCGACAATCCCGCCGGGAGCGTAACGCGACGCAGAGGCGCAGATTCAACAGTTATGCCGCGTGCGGCAATGGCTGTGGTAATCTCAGTCAGAATCATTTTGGAAAGATGTTCGCGTTCTGATGTGTACAGTGCTTTTGCTTCAAAACTTGCCGTTACTCCACGTGTGACAGAACGAAATTGTGGTTCAATAATGATTCCTTCGTATTCTTCACCGACAGTTTTGTATACATCGGCCGCTTTTTCAGGATTCAAATGATACAGAACGCTTACCTCCAATTGTACTGTCAATCCCTCCTTAGACGGAACCTCCATTACTTCTTTTAATTCTTGTGTTTTGACGGACATTTTAACAATACGCGCAAGGGGGTTGACAAAATTAATTCCGGATTTTAACGTGTTGTCGGAAACAGTTCCAAAAAAATCTATTACGCCGATATTTCCGGCAGGAATAACGGTAAAGCAATTTGAAAGTGCGACCAAAGCAGCCCCAAAACCAACAAGTAATGAAATATTTGCTGTTCCGGCTGTGTTAGGATTAACCCGCATGGTGCGCCATGAAAAAAAAGCAACAATTGAAGCGATCGCAAAAATTAAAAAAAACATACTTCCTCCAAAGATAATGTAATTGTGTTAGTTCATTATAAGAACATCAAAGATGTTCGAATCGTTCTGATCTGGTTTTCCTCCGCCAAGCCATTCGCTCACATTCTCCTCGATTGTTCGAAATTCGCCTATTCCGGCTCCTCCGTGATCGTCTTGTGCACCGACAAGAATCTTCATTTTCCAGCTTGGTTTTAGCGTACCAAGATACTCAAGAGGGACGCTAAACTCAATTGATTTGATATTTCTACTGTGTCAATATTTTGGAACACAGATTATAAATTCTTATTTCATATCGTTCTCCGAGGTTAAAATGCGTGATGATACACCGCATCTGCCAACAACCAGCTTGCATCACGGATCGCTTCCTGAGTGGTAAGTTCGTCGGGAGAAATTTGCGTTAACGATGCAAGTCCGAGTTTTGAACGGAGGTCATCTTGATTTCCTTTTATTTGTCCGACAAATGCGTGAACTGGTTTATTAAATCGTTGAGCCCGAGATGCAATTCCTGCAATTCCTTTTCCATACAGTGTTTGTTCATCTAGCATTCCTTCAGTTGTGATAACACAATCACAAGAAGCAAGTTGTTCGTCAAAATGAATTGCATCAAGAATAAAATCAATTCCGGAAACCATTTCAGCATTACAAAATGCCATCAATCCAAAACCTAAACCTCCCGCGGCTCCGCTACCGGGAATATTCTGAAAACTTTTACCAATTGTTTGCTCTACTACTTCGCCATAATTTTTCAAGGCTGCCTCCAGATAGGGAAGTTGATCGTCATTTGCCCCTTTTTGTCGAGCGAATGTATATGTTGCTCCTTGTTCTCCAAGTAAAACATTCTTTACATCAGACAATGCAATAGTTTTTACGCTATTCATCCTTCCTAATTCATAATTCATCATTGCTTGGAGTTTTGAGAGAGCAATGGTCCCTTCACGTAATCGGTCGCCATTCTCATCTGCTAAATCAATTCCCAACGCGCCTATCAATCCTGCTCCGCCGTCATTGGTTGCAGTTCCTCCAAGACCAATCAAGATTTCTTTGCATTGTTTTTCGAGCGCAGCAAGGATCAATTCTCCAATTCCCCGTGTTGTTGAATTGGCAATTGTTTCAGCGGTTGGAGTAATGTGCTGCAGCCCGATCGCTTCTGCAGATTCAATGATCGCGATAGATTCTCTCGTAATTCCGTATCGTGCTTTTACTTTTACCGATGGAATTGGTCCGGTCACTTCCTGTTCATAGATCGTTCCACCAAATGCACTCATTAAACAATCAAGAGTGCCATTACCTCCATCCGCGATGGGAGAAGAGACGATCACGGCATCACGATATTTTCTTCGTACAGTTTTCGAGATGATTGCTGAGATCTTGGAGGCAGAGAGTGCCCCTTTCATAGCATTTGGTGCGAGAAGGAAATTCATACAGAAATGTAGAAAAATATTACAGCGAGAACAATGTGGTAATTTATTAATACCTTAAATTACAAAAAAGGTGAAACAATAGACTTCCACAATTTAAGAATTAGCGGAATTCTATAAATATTCATTTTGCTGTGGCTTCATTCTTTTGCATTTTCACCAATATAATTCCCCCGATAATCATGCTCACAAGCCAGTAACCGGAATCGATGAGTGTCAATACAAATG
>CAYHFN010000021.1:0-55285 GCA_964355925.1 uncultured Chitinophagaceae bacterium | reverse complement strand
AACGCATCCGTAGCTCAACTGGATAGAGCATCAGACTTCGAATCTGAGGGTTGGGGGTTCAAATCCCTCCGGGTGTACAAGAAATAGTTCGGTCCCGCTTTTGAAGAAAAATATGTGCGGGATTCTCATTCCGACAATGGATTTATCTTCGCTTCACTCGATAAACCCAGTAGGAATGGAAGTTGGGGGTTCCCTGCCTGCCCGACTGAATAAAAATCTATCATGTCGGTCAGTCTGGCGGGAAATCCCTCCGGGTGTACAAGAGATAGTTCGGTCCCGCCTTTGAAGAAAAATATGTGCGGGATTCTCATTCCGACAATTGATTTATCTTCGCTTCACTCGATAAACCCAGTCGGAATGGAAGTTGGGGGTTCCCCGCCTGCCCGACTGAATAAAAATCTATCATGTCGGTCAGTCTGGCGGGAAATCCATCAGGGTGTACAAGATACTTCGGTCCCGCTTTACGGCGGGATTTTTTATTGCAACTGCTGCTCAAAAACGTTCGTTGGATGGATGAAATTAACGTTGGAGGACGCCCGACTGGCATTGAAATGATTATCGTCGATCAAGTAGGGGAAACTGTTTATGATGAAAGTATTAAATCTACTTTGCAGTCCCAATCCGCTTCAAACTATCCATCGCAGTCGAAACATCCTGAATAAAGATTTTCCAGTTTTCATCATTCTGAGAAATAGTTTCGATTCTCTTCTTAAATTCATCCTGCTGCAAACCTTTGCTTGCAAAAAATTCATTCACTTTAATCACGTACGATGAGTCTGTCTGTTTGTTCACCATCTTTTCTTTCTCATATAATAGTGTCAGTTCTGCATAGGTAATCATTGTAGATTGATTGTACGGTTTTTGTTGTTGAGAATTACAACCAGTCAGTGAAATTCCAAACATCAAAATCCAAATTCCTAAAACAAAGCGTTTGTCATTGTGAGGAGTCCTGTTTTGTAGGGCGACGAAGCAATCTTTCTTTAGAAATAAGATTGCTTCGCCCAAAAAGGGCTTGCAATGACAAAGATTTTTTATTTTTGAGACCGAGACTAATATCGTATGTCTAACAACTAAAATTCTAATATTCTGCATAGGGTAACTTTCCTTGACTATCTTAGTCATTCTGGGTATATTTATTAACTTTTGATATAAAATCATTCAATTTTAGCTTAAAGTAAAGGATTTTCCCAGAGTTATGGCAACTACCGCAGATCTTAAGAATGGAATTTTCATTCGTTTCAACAATGAATTACACATTGTAGAAGAGCACCAGCACCGCACACCAGGAAACCTTCGAGCATTTTATCAAGTAAAAATGAGAAATATGCGTCACGGACGTCTTGTTGAGAACCGTTTTCGTTCAGGTGAAGAAATAATAGTTGTTCGAGTAGAGAGAAAAAAATACTCATATCTCTATCACGATGGCCAGAGCTATAATTTTATGGATCAGGAAACGTATGAGCAAATTCCTGTAGAAGAATCACTACTTGGCGATGGGGCAAAGTATCTAAAAGAAGGGGAGATAGTTGAAATAATGTTTGATGGAACTGTTCCTGTTGCCGCTGAACTTCCGTTTAACGTAAATCTAAAAGTTGTTGAAACTGGTCCCGGAGTTAAGGGGGACACTGCCACCGGAGCAACAAAACCTGCAAAAGTCGAATCCGGCGGTATGGTCAACGTTCCTTTATTTATTAACGAAGGTGATATCATCAAAGTTGATGTGCGCACAGGTCAATATTTAGAACGCGTAAAGCAATAACCGTTTCTTCATCACCATCCATTTATTTTTTGGAGAGTCAATGGACTTAAAATATGTAAAGCAATTGTTGGAGTTGATTGAGAAGAGTACTGTGAATGAGATCGAAGTAGAAGAGAAGGGACAAAAAATTAGAATTACAAAGTCTGCACCGCAAAACGTCGTTGCAGGATCACCATACCAAATGGCGATGCCACAACAACAGTTTGCAGCACCCGCTCCATCTGCACCGGCAGCGGAGGTAAAACCGACAGCACCTGCTGCGGCAAACAAAAAGTATCATGAAGTTAAATCCCCTATCGTTGGAACATTTTATGCATCATCTTCCCCTGAAGCAGCTCCGTATGTTGAAGTTGGTTCAAAAGTGAAACAGGGGGGTGTGTTGTGCATTGTTGAAGCAATGAAGTTAATGAATGAGATTGAGAGTGATATTGCCGGAACGATCGTAAAAATAAATGTTGAAAATGGAAAACCTGTAGAATACGGACAAGTTCTCTTCTTAATCGAACCGTAATTGTTTGGTTCTTTAAGGTCGGCTCTTCTGCCGACCTTTTGATTTAATTTTTTGGAGTTTCATTGATCAAGAAAATACTGATAGCAAACCGCGGTGAAATTGCTCTACGAATCATCCGCGCTTGTAAAGAAATGGGAATCAAAACCGTTGCTGTATATTCAGAAGCGGATAAATTTTCCTTACACGTTCGTTTTGCCGATGAAGCAATTTGCATCGGTCCCGCACCCGGAAAAGAAAGTTACCTTAAGATCCCCAGAATTATTGCCGCAGCAGAAGTAACTGGAGCAGATGCAATTCATCCCGGTTACGGATTTTTAGCTGAGAACGCAAACTTTGCAGAGATCTGCATCTCATCTGGAATTACATTCATAGGTCCGACACCGGAGATGATCAATGCTATGGGTGATAAGGCATTTGCTAAAGATACAATGCGAAAAGCAAATGTACCTGTTGTTCCCGGCAGTGATGGAATTATAAAGAATGCTGCAGAAGCAAAACGTTTGGCAAAAGAATTTGGACTTCCTGTTATCATTAAAGCAACTGCCGGCGGTGGCGGCCGTGGAATGCGTATCGTAAGAGATTTTAGTGAAGTTGAAAATTCATACAACACTGCAAGTGCGGAAGCAGAAGCGGCGTTTGGCAACGGCGGATGTTATATCGAAAAATACCTTGAAGAGCCGCGACATATTGAAATTCAGTTACTTGGTGATAAGTTTGGGAATGTAATTCATTTAGGCGAGCGTGATTGTTCCATTCAGCGACGTCATCAAAAATTAATTGAAGAATCTCCTTCGCCTGCAGTTGATGAAGAACTTCGTGAAAAGATGGGAAGTGCGGCTGTTCGAGGCGCTAAGAGCGTACATTATCTTGGAGCGGGAACAATAGAGTTCTTACTTGATAAGAATAAGAATTTCTATTTTATGGAAATGAATACACGTATTCAAGTTGAACATTGTGTAACGGAAATGGTGACAGGAATCGATCTGATAAAAGAACAGATCAATATTGCCAATGGAAAAAAGTTATCGATCAAAAAAGTAAAAATGAACGGCCATGCAATTGAGTGTCGTATCAATGCAGAAGATCCGAATCATGATTTCCGTCCGTCGCCAGGAAAGATCACCAGTTTACATTTTCCGGGCGGCAATGGCATTCGTGTTGATTCGCATGTCTATACTGACTATATCATTCCTCCATACTATGATTCAATGATCGGGAAATTGATCGCACATGGTAAAACGCGTGAAGAAGCAATTGATAAGATCTATATGGCATTAGATGAAACAATTATCGAGGGAGTAAGCACGACAATTCCATTTCATAAAAAAGTAATGAAGGATGATGTTTTTCGCAGCGGAATTTTTGATACAAAATTTATCGAAACATTTAAATTCAAAGACTAATTACTCGTGTCATCGCGAGTCACGATGTTCTTAATCGGGAAGTGGCGATCTTCAACATTACCTTGAGATTGCTTCGTCGTCCTGAAGAAGAGGACTTCCTGCAATGACAAACTAAAAAAGGACTTATCTATGAACTTTCCGGAAAACCTGAAATATACCAAAGACCATGAATGGATTCGCATTGAAGGAAATGTTGGTACCATTGGTATCACAGAATATGCTCAAGGCGAGCTTGGCGATATCGTTTTCGTTGAACTTCCTTCCATTGGAAAAAAAATTGAAGCGGGTCAATCATTCGGAACGGTAGAAGCCGTGAAAGCAGTCTCTGATCTCTATACTCCTATCACCGGGGATGTAAAAGATGTGAACAAAGAAATTCAGGATTCACCTGAGTTAGTAAATAAAGAACCATATGAACGCGGTTGGATGATTAAAGTAGCGCTTGCCAATCCAGACGAACTGAAAAATCTTCTCGATGTTGAAGCATACAAAAAACTGATCGCCCATTAAGGAAAAAAATACTATGTCAACTAATATTGTTGAACTCCTCGGAGCAGATGCAAAAAATTTGCTCGATCATAAATGCACTACCATTCCAAAAGAAACAATTCATCTTCCATCATCAACGTTTGTTGATGATATTTTTATCCAAACTGATCGTCCGACACCCGTTCTGAAAAGTTTACAACAATTGTTTGGTGCGGGTCGTCTTTCAAATACCGGATATCTTTCGATTCTTCCTGTCGATCAGGGAATTGAACATTCCGGCGGAGCTTCATTTGCAAAGAATCCGATCTATTTTGACGGAGAAAATATTGTGAAACTTGCGATCGAAGGGGGATGCAACGGTGTGGCTTCGACCCTTGGTGTGCTCGGTTCTGTTGCAAGAAAATACGCGCATAGAATTCCTTTCATTATGAAATTCAATCATAATGAATTCATGTCGTATCCGAATACGTACGATGAAACATTGTTTGCAAGTATCAAACAAGCGTGGGACATGGGATGTGTCGCTGTTGGTGCAACAATATATTTCGGTTCTGCTGAATCACGCAGACAAATTTGGGAAGTAAGTCAGATGTTCCAACAGGCACATGAACTTGGAATGGGGACAATCTTGTGGTGCTACACACGCAATAACGCTTTCAAGACAAAAGAAAACGATTATCATGTTTCAGCTGATCTTACAGGACAAGCAAATCATCTTGGCGTAACGATCCAAGCGGATATTATCAAACAAAAATTGCCTGAGAATAACGGCGGTTATAATGCGTTGAATATGAGTGGATCGAGCTACGGAAAGATCGATAAACTTGTGTATGAAAAATTATCAAGCGATCATCCGATCGATCTTACTCGTTATCAAGTTGCAAACTGCTATATGGGACGACAAGGTTTGATCAATTCGGGTGGAGCTTCCGGTTCGAACGATCTTGCAGATGCAGTGAAGACAGCAGTGATCAACAAGCGTGCAGGCGGAATGGGATTGATCTCCGGACGTAAGGCATTCCAAAAGCCGATGAAGGATGGCGTTGCAATTTTGAATGCAATTCAAGATGTCTATCTTTCAAAAGAAGTGACAATCGCTTAAATAAAGACGTGTCATTCTGGTCGCAGTGAAGAATTTGTTTCTGCGTAGAGTGCCAAAAATAGAGGGTCGTACAAAACCATTCTTGTTAAACGATAACATTCAAAGCGTCATCTGCATGCAACGTGCATTGTGACGCTTTTTTTATTTTATGAAAAAATATAAATGCATCATCTTTGATATGGATGGAACGCTGACACAGACGAATCAACTCATTTATGATTCGTTCAATCATGTTGCGGAAAAATATATTGACAAACGCTTAACACCGAATGAAGTAATCGCATTCTTTGGACCTCCGGAAAAAGAAGCGGTGGAGAATATGATCGGTTCGAAGTTCATTGAACCAGCAATGGTTGATTATTATCAATTCTATAATAATGAACATAATAGTTTGGCGGTATTGTATCCGGGAATACGAGAATTATTGGAATTTCTCAAATCAAAGAATATCATCATCGCTCTTTTTACCGGGAAAGGGAGAAGAACGACCGATATTTCTCTCGAACAATTCAATATCTCTCAGTACTTTCAAATGACGGTGACCGGTGACGATGTTGACGAATTCAAGCCATCCGGTAATGGAATTAAAAAGATCCTTGAAAAATTCTCACTGAATTCGAATGATGTATTGATGGTTGGTGATGCGGTTGCAGATTTTAAAGCCTCGCGCGAGACCGGCGTTGATATAGCCTCAGTCGTGTGGGATTCTTACGGCAAAGATGATGTCGTAAAATTATCGCCGGATTATCTTTTTCATGATGTGAAAGAATTTTTCGATTGGTTGAAACAAATCTACACATTGTGACAATAGATATTGTATCATCACAAGGAACGATCTATGAAAAAAATATTTTTATTATTGATTATTGTATCAATGTTTTCACTATCGCAAGTGGAGATCTTCGGTCTTCGCACGTATGCAAACGATGATGAATATCGTCCGCCGATCATCGTAACGTCTGAATATATCACTATCGAATTTGATGTGACCACATCGCTGCCGCCAAATCTTGAAATTATCTTCAAGCATGCATCAAAGGATTGGAAGATTGATGCAAATCTTTTTGTCAACGATCCGGCGAAGGTCCGTTCAATGACATTGAACTATACCGTTGCTCCAAATGGAGTATACCATTATTCGTATCACTATAAGAATTCATTCCCAAACAATAGAAACATGGTTGAATTTTTATATTCGGGAAATTATGTCTATTCAATTGTTGACAGAGATGATAAAGATAAAATTCATGCCTCAGGAAAGTTCATTGTTGCCGAAACAATTGCGCCAACATCCATAGTGATCGAAAATAAATATCACCCAAATTACAATGCACCGCTGAATCAAATGAACTTCATTTCTATCACAGTCTCTGTCCCGCAGGAGAATCTTGGATCAAATACCGGAATCAATCATTCCGATGTTAGGACGGTTGACATCATAAAAAATTGGGACTTTGAACACGCCAATAGAATAGAAGTTGATGCTAATAGTGCAGAAACGTTCGTAGAAAATTTTTATAAAACGACAAAAACGTTCTGGAGTAGAGATGTTGCTTCCGGAAATGAATATCGCAGATTAGATCTTTCTTCAACATCTTTTTATCCAAATAATAAATCTGTGATTTTAAAAGATAATCCTGATGTATCGCGATTTCAATGGCAGGGGAAACCTGACGCAAACGGGGCAACAAAATTAAAAGCATTTACGGGAGCAAATTCTGATTATCTTGAAGTAGAAATGCGTCTCCGATTAATAGATCAGCCAAACAAAAAAATATTCATCGTCGGTGGATTCTCAAATTGGTCAGTGGCTCCGGAATATGAAATGAAACGTGACCACGTTACACAGCTCTATAAAATTTTGATTTGGCTTCGTCGTGGTGTATATGACTATCAATATGTATTAGGTGATATTGATTCTGATGGTAACGTTATCAACCAAGACTGGATTACATTGGAAGGAAATGATTGGCAGACAATTAATCGGTTTACGGCACTAGTGTATTATCATGATCGCCAGTTTGGGGGATTCGATCGCGTCATCGGTGCTGTTCGCGTAAAAAGTCCAGGAACTAGACAATCAGGTGAGCGGACAGAATCATCGCTGCCACTTGGTGAACAACCGTCGAAAAGACTTCCAATTTACGAAACTAAGGATAGACCAGTGAGGAATTAATGTCAAATAAAATAAACATCGGTGTTATCGGAGTCGGTCATCTTGGCTCACTTCACGCAAAAATGTATGCTGAAATTGACGCTGCGAATTTCGTTGGTGTCTTTGATGTGAATGAAGAAAAAAGAAAAGAAATTGCTGCAAAATTCAAGGTGAAAGCATTTGCTACGATTGAAGAAATGCTTCCGAACGTTGATGCCATAAGTATTGCAACAGTAACGACTACACATTTTGATGTTGCAAAAAAAATTATCACCGATGGTAAACATGTGTTGATCGAAAAACCGATCACTTCAACCTTGCAGGAAGCGGATGAATTGATTGCGTTGGCTAAAGGAAGGAATGTTTTGATCCAAGTCGGTCATATTGAGCGGTTCAATCCTGCAATTATTTCGCTCGAATCATATAAGCTTGCGCCAATGTTCATTGAATCGCACCGTCTGGCTCAATTTAATCCGCGCGGAACTGATGTTGCTGTTGTTCTCGACTTAATGATCCATGACATAGATATCATTTTAAGTTTGGTCAATTCACCGGTGAAGCAGATCGATGCAAATGGTGTTGCTGTAGTTTCGGATACACCGGATATTGCAAACGCCCGCTTACAATTTGAGAACGGTTGTGTTGCCAATGTTACGGCGAGCCGTATCTCACGAAATAAAATGCGCAAGATGAGAATGTTCCAGAATAATGCATACATCGCAATCGATTTTCAACAAGGAAGCGCTGATGTTTTTCGTTTAGGAAATGAAGGTGAAGGAAGTATCTGGTCTACGATGCTGCTTGGACAAATTGGTGAAGGAAAAAAGAAGCGCAGTATCATCTATGAACAACCTGAAATAAAAAAGATCAACGCGTTAAAATATGAACTTGAATCGTTCCTCCATGCTGTGCAGACCAATTCACGTCCTGTTGTATCGGGTGAAGATGGTCGCCACGCACTAGACGTTGCTCAGCAGATCTTGAATAAGATTCAAGTACAAAAATTTTCCGTATAGTAAATAAATATGAAGCTTGAGATAACAAATAAAATTCTAAAAAAAATCGGCATGATCGCTGATGAGCGTTCGATCGAAGCGTATGTTGTTGGCGGATACGTTCGCGATAAACTGCTCGGCAAGGAAGTTACCGATATTGATATCGTTGTAGTTGGAAGCGGAGTTGAATTTGCTCAAGCTGTTGCAAGTTCACTGAGAAAGAAAAAAATTATCATATACGAAAAATTTGGTACGGCAATGCTTCCAACAGAAGAAGGGAAGATCGAATTTGTTGGCGCACGCAAAGAAAGTTATATTCGTGAATCACGTAATCCGTTGGTTGAAGTTGGAACATTGGAAGAAGATCTTTCACGTCGTGATTTTACTATCAATGCGCTTGCTGTTTCGATCAACAGAACAACATGGGGAGAATTGATCGATCCGTTCAACGGACAACTGGATTTGCAACAACAGATCATTCGTACACCGCTCGACCCGTCAATGACGTTCGATGATGATCCTCTTCGAATTTTACGTGCGATCCGTTTTTCATCGCAAAAAGGATTCACGATCGAAGAAAACACCCTTGCTGCAATTCCCCCGATGAAAGAACGATTATCGATCATTTCGCAAGAACGAGTAACTGAAGAGTTCATGAAGATCATGGCGAGTCCAAAACCCTCTATCGGATTACGATTGATGTTCGATACCGGAATCATGCAGATCGTTTTTCAGGATGTTGCAGAACTTTCAGGGGTTGAACAACGGCAAGATCATCATCATAAGGATGTATTCTTGCATACGTGCCAAGTGGTGGATAACATCAGCACGATGACGGAGGACGTTAATTTAAGAATGGCAGCACTTCTTCACGATATCGCAAAACCTAAGACCAAAAAATTCATTGAAGGTATCGGCTGGACATTTCATGGACATGAGGAAATTGGTGCGAGAATGGTCAAACATATTTATCGTAAGTTAAAACTTCCGTTTGATCATGTCCATTATGTTGAAAAGATCGTTCGACTTCATCAACGTCCGATGCAATTGGTTGATGAACAAGTAACAGATTCAGCTGTTCGGAGAATTTTATTTGAAGCCGGAGAAGAGATCGACGATCTGATGACATTGTGCAGAGCAGACATAACGTCAAAAAATCCAAAATTAGTAAAACAATATTCTGAAAATTATGATCTCGTTTCCCTGAGAATGAAAGAAGTAGAAGAAAAAGATCGTCTTCGCGCGTTTCAGCCTCCTATTCGCGGAAATGAGATCATGGAAATATGTTCACTTCCTGCAGGGAAGCTTGTTGGAGTTCTCAAGTCAAAGATTGAAGAAGCAATTTTAGATGGACGAATTCCGAATGAACGTGAACCGGCATTGCAATATTTACTTGAGATTAAAGACGAAGTCGTAAAGAATTACAAAGAAGAAGTTTAACAAGAGATTTATAACAAATACTTAAACCTTCTATTGAAGAAAACCATCAAACACAAATAAATCTGGAATAATTACGAACTATTCTGCAACTTTTATCGTTTATAACCGTTAAAACCACTTAGTTTTTGTATCTATTGGAGAAATACATGAGAAATATCATCGTTATTGTTTTAATTTCGCTGTTTTTAACAGCAGCAACTGCACAAGAGAAACTGACCCTGCAAAAAGTAATTCAAACTGCCCTCGAAAAAAATATTGATGTCATTCGCGCTAAGAACATTTCGCAAATTCAAAGTGCCAATATAACAACTGCTGTTGGGAATTTTATTCCATCAGTTTCCGCGTCAGCGAATCTTAGCCGGAGCGGATCGTTAGTTACAAATTCAGCACGGGGAAGTTCGAGTGCGGGTATTGATGCAAGTTTGACCTTGTTTGATGGTTTTCGGAATACATCAACGCTGAGCAGAGCAAATGCCAGTTCCGATGCATCTGAATTTGATTTCCAAAAACGAAAACAGGATATCGTTCTTGCAGTTGAACAAGCGTATTTAACGGTTCTTCGCAATGAGCAATTATTAAAAGTGAGTCAGGATAATCTCAAAAGAAGTCAGCAGCAGCTTTCCAGGATCGAAGAATCGAATAAAGTTGGAGCGGTCGCAAAAGCAGATGTCTATCGTCAGCAAGTGCAAACTGCGAATGATGAATTGTCGCTGATCAGTGCTCAAAGTAATTATGACAATTCAAAATATGACCTGCTGTATTTGATATCGATTGACGGAGATAAAGATTATAATTTCAGTGATGAAACAGTGATCGATCAGATCAATCATCTAAATATGGATTCTCTGCAGCAGGAATATTCGGATTATAATAAATTGGTACAAGAAGCACTTTCTTCACGGCCGGACTATCAATCTTCAATGTTAAACAAGCAGATCGCTGAAAGTAATCTAACCATTGCGCAAGGGGGACATTATCCGCGACTGAGTGCAGGTGCAGGATATAGTCTTGGTGGAACTGGATTAGGAACAATTGGTCAAACAAAAGGATGGAATGCCGGATTGACACTTTCAGTTCCATTGTTCAGCGGATTCCAAACGAGCACTGCGGTTCAAACAAGTCAGCTTGATCTTCAACTTGCGGAAAGTTCAGTTGAACAAGCAAAACGAAAAGTGGGGAAAGATGTAAAGTCTTCTTTGCTTAATCTTGAAACTGCTCGTAAACGATATGAGGTATCTCTAAAAAGTGTAAAATCAGCAATGGAAGACCGACGTATCGCAGAAGAACGGTATAATTTGGGTGCAAATACATTGTTGGATCTTTTGATCGCAAGTGCAAATTACACTCAGGCGCAAAGCAATCAAGTAAGTTCTACGTATGATTTTGTCTATGCAAAACTTCAATTCAGAATAACGGTTGGCAGAGAAAAATTTTAGAAACTAAATTATTATACAACGGAGCAGTCATGGCAAACGGTAAGAAAAATAAAAAAAAAATATACATCTTTATTGCAATCGGGGTAGTTGCAATTGTGCTTATACTCGTCGTCATATTGGGAGCGAAGAAAGAGAATATCGTTACAGTGCAAACTGAAAAAGTTTCCCGCCGCACGATCACACAAATGGTCAATGCTTCCGGCAAGATACAACCGGAGACAATGGTGAAGATCAATGCCGAAGTAAGCGGTGAAATTACTTCACTTCCGGTAAAAGAAGGTGATAAAGTCAAACGCGGTGATCTACTTGTCCGCATCAAACCGGACCAGTATCAAGCACAAGTAGATCGAGCAGAGGCAGGATTGCAATCAGCCAGAGCCAGTTTGAATCTGCAAAAAGCTAATCTTGAAAAATCAGAATCGGAATACAAACGTGCGCAGGAATTATATGAGAAAAAATTATTGTCAGACCAGGAATTTATTTCATCAAAGACTGCAGCCAGTGTTTCAAAATCACAATACGAATCTGCACAAGCTGGAGTCCAGCAGGCTCAAGCATCATTACGTGATGCAAAAGAAAGTTTGAATAAGACCTCAATCTATTCTCCAATGAATGGAACGATATCACAGTTGATCTCTGAACTTGGAGAACGCGTTAGCGGAAGCGGATTTACACAAGGAACGCAGATCATGACCGTTGCCGATCTTTCAATGATGGAAGCGCGTGTTGATGTCGGCGAAAATGATATCATTACAATCTCCATAGGTGATACCGCTCGGATCACCATTGATGCATATCCTGACAAAAAATTTGTAGGAACAGTCTATGAAATAGCAAATACTGCAAAGTCAAAAGGACTTGGGACACAAGATGAAGTGACCAACTTTGAAGTGAAGATCCGGGTGATGAACAAAGACATTTCTCTTCGTCCCGGAATGTCAATGACGGCAGATATTGAAACAGAAACAAAATCAAATACTCTTGCTGTACCGATCCAAAGTGTAACTACTCGCGTGCCCAAGGATAAGGGAGGCGATAAAGGGGATAAAAAAGATGGAGGAAATAAAAATGAAGGGAGTAAAGAGGAAGGTAAACAAGGCGGTTTATCTACAAATGAGAAACCGATTGAATGTGTGTTTATCGTAGAAAATGGAAAAGTGAAAATGGTCCCTGTAAAACGCGGGATTAATGATGAAGGATACGTAGAAATAACGACGGGATTGAATGCTGATGTTGAGATCGTCAGTGGATCATACAAAGCCATCAATCGCGATTTGGAAGATGAATCTATTGTGAAAGTTGAAAACTCGAAAGCCAAGTTTGCACTCGGGAAACAAGAAGAAAAGAAATAAAACACTCCACTATGACAATTACGATAAAAATAATTATTCTCTTTTCAGTAACAGTATGGGTGCTGACTGCGCAAACAGACAGCACCGGTATTAAACTGATAAACCAAAAGAAGTATTCTGAAGCGCAATCGTTCTTCGAAACTGCAATTCAAAAGAATAAGAAAGATGCTGAAGCATACTATTTTCTTTCGCTTGTTTTTATGATTCAACAAAAGCATGATGATGCACAAGATGCCATTGAAGAAGCAATAGATCTGAATGAGAATGTTTCTAAGTATCATATGATGCGGGGAAACATTCTTGGGCAAAAAGCTATGACTGCCAATATTGTTTCGCAGGGATTCCTTGCACCAAAGATTAAAAACGCCTATCTCAAAGCTTCAGAACTTGATCCGAGCAATGTTGATGCGCGTTTTTCCCTCTATCAATATTATGTTATGGCACCCGGGATTATGGGTGGAAGCGAAGAGAAAGCATTTGAACAGGCAAATGCAGTTGTTAAGCTTAATCCGTACCGAGGTTATAATCTTCTTTCAAGTTATTACGCCAGGGTAAAGAAAGATACCATTGAGGCGGAAAAACAGATAAAAAAAGCGATTGCAATGAAACCGGACACCGGGGATGGTTATAAACGGCTCGGTTATTTGTATATGAATCAAAAGAGATTTACCGATGCATATTCCCAAATGAAAAAGTATATTGAACTTGAGCCAAAAAATCCTGATTCCTATGATAGTTATGCTGATGTTCTAAAATTTGAAAAAAAGATTGATCTGGCAATCGAAAAATATTTGCAGGCGATTGCAATTGATAAAAATTTTAGCGCATCAATTTTCTCATTAGCTGACTGTTATGAACTAAAAGGATTGAAACAAAAAGCAAAAGAAACATATCAATGGTTTTTAACCGTAGAACCGCAGGGACGACGTGCGGAATCTGCCCAAAAGAAAATAAAAGAATTGTAGGAACCTTATGCAGCCTGTAATTAATATTAAAAATATCAAGAAGACATACGTTATGGGAACGGTTGAGGTAAATGCGCTTGTTGATGTAACGATCCAGATTCAGAAAAATGAATATGTTGCAATTATGGGACCTTCAGGCTCCGGCAAATCAACATTAATGAATGTTATTGGTTGTCTTGACACTCCTACATCAGGTCTTTACGAATTTAACGGTGTCAACGTTGGGGATATGAACGACAATGAACTTGCAAAGATCCGAAACAAGGATATCGGGTTTGTGTTCCAGACATTCAACCTTTTAGCACGATCTGATGCGCTTCATAATGTTGAACTGCCATTGATCTATTCCGGAATGAAAAAAGCGGATCGAAAAGCACGTGCTGAAGAAGCATTAGGGCACGTTCGTCTTGAAGACCGAATGCATCATAAACCAAATGAACTTTCCGGCGGACAACGCCAGCGTGTTGCGATTGCACGCGCACTTGTAACGCATCCTTCCATTATTTTGGCCGATGAACCGACAGGAAATCTGGATTCCAAGACGGGAGTTGAGATCATGGGATTGTTCAATGATCTGCACTCACAAGGAAATACGATCATTCTTGTAACGCACGAAGAAGACATTGCACGTCACGCACATAGAATCATTCGTGTTCGGGATGGTCTAATAGAAAAAGATTTTATGGTAGAGAATAGAGTTTTACCAGGAGTTCACGCGTAGAATATTATCCACTACCACAATCAATTTTATGAAAATTGCTGATTTTGCATATGAGGTAAAAGAAGGACTTGGGATTTCATTCCAAGCAATTCGTGCGAATAAGATGCGATCGGTGTTAACAACGCTTGGAATCGTAATCGGTATTGTTTCTGTTACGCTGATGGGAACTGCGATCGAAGGGATGAGCCGTTCATTCAATGAGATGGTATCAAAAATTGGCGCTGACGTTCTCTTTGTGCAAAAATTTTCATGGTTTTCGAGCCAAGAAGACTTTGATGCATCGAGGAATCGTAAAAATATCGATTTAAAACAATTTAAAGCAGTAAGAGATCAAGGTTCAACGATAGCAGCGGTTACTCCATTTGCAGGGACAGGTGTGCCGATAAAATATCGAAGTTTAAGTGCAGACAGAATTTTCCTCTTAGGAGTGAACGAACAATATATTCAGGTTGGTGGTTTAAATATTGAAATGGGAAGATTCTTTTCTCAATCAGAATCTAATGGCGACCGTCCGGTTGTTGTTCTTGGATACACCGTTGCTGAAAAATTGTTTCCAAGTGAGACACCGCTTGGTAAGTATGTGAAACTTGGAGCTCATACATTTCGCGTTGTCGGTGTCGTCGCAAAGCAAGGAAGTTTTTTAGGAATGGATATGGACAATCAAGCGATCATCCCTATAACGAATTTTCTTCAAAAATTCAGTAACCACCACAGGGGTATAGACATTCGTGTAAAAGCAGGAAATATAAATGATCTGGAAAACACCAAAGAAGAATTGCGTGGAATTCTTCGCAAAGCGCGCAATGTAAAACCCGGAGTAAAGGATGATTTTGCAATTAACCAGCAGGAGATGTTCATCCAAACGTTTAATCAGATCGGCGGAGTGATTGCAGCAATAGGATTATTCATTACAGCACTCTCACTGTTTGTTGGTGCGATCGGAATAATGAATATCATGTTCGTTTCAGTCACTGAACGGACAAAAGAGATTGGAATTCGAAAAGCAATTGGTGCACGGCGATCAACGATTTTATTGCAATTCTTGATAGAGTCTGCAGCATTATCACTTATTGGCGGCATTATTGGAATCATTATTTCCTACCCATTAAGTTTACTTATCAATCAGATTTTACCGACCTCAATGCCGTTATCTGTTATAGCAATTGCAATCCTGATCTCCTTGGTTGTTGGCGTTGTTTCAGGATTTTTACCGGCAAACCGAGCATCAAAAATGGATCCGGTCGAAGCTCTTCGTCATGAATAATATTTACATTGTTATACGATGAGTTTGCTTTGTAGTTGAAATTTGAAGGTATGATGATTCTTTGACGAATAACTCGTCGTATAACTTCAACAATTTTATTTTATAGTGCACTTGTTCACTCAATAGTGACAACGAATAATATTTCTGAAAGAAATTCTTATGCAGTTACAAGAAAGTGTTGGAATGGCATTAAATGCGATCCGAGTGAACAAACTTCGTTCTGTGTTAACGCTCCTTGGAATTGGTGTTGGTGTTTTTTCCATCATTGGGGTTATGACTGCGATGGGAGTCCTTCAAAATGCAATTGAGAACGGTGTTAGTTCGTTAGGTGCTAATACATTTCAGATCCAAAAATACCCTCAAAATTTTTTCAGTGATGGAAATCGCAGAAGATACCGTAATCGTAAAGATATTTCGTATGATCAAGCTGAATTGTTCTCTGAGAGAATGCAGCTTGCAAAATTGATAGGACTGGAAGTATTTGAAGGCAGAAAAGTGGCCGAATACAAAAACATCAAAACAAATCCAAGTGTTACAGTAATGGGTGAATCTATTGATGGTTTGGCCACAAATAACTGGGATATTGAAGGGGGGCGATCGTTCACCAATCAAGAAATAAAATCAGCATCCAATGTTATTGTGTTAGGGGGTGATGTTGTTAAAAAATTATTTCCGACCGGTAATCCCATCGGAGAGTTGGTTCGAGTCGATGGCAGTCAATACAAAGTTATCGGTACAATTGTAAACAAAGGTGGAATGTTGGGTGGGAACCAAGGGAATATGGTGGTTATTCCAATTACCACTCATATGAATACATACGGTAAAGAACGTTCGGTGAATATTATGGTTACTGCACGTGATCAAAAAACATACAATGACGTTCTTGAATTTTCTCGCGGAGTGTTACGAGTTATTCGACAAGTGCCGCCGGGTGAACCGGATGATTTCGAATTTTTTTCCAATGAGACTGTCATAGCACAATTCAATGAAACGACATTTATGATCAAGATCGGTGCCGTTGGTATTGCGTGTATCGCATTGCTTGCCGCAGGAATTGGAATCATGAATATCATGCTTGTTTCAGTGACGGAAAGAACAAAAGAGATTGGTATCAGAAAAGCATTAGGTGCTACAAAATTCAATGTTCTTTCCCAGTTTTTAACAGAGTCTGTTGTTTTCAGTCAGATCGGCGGTGTGATTGGAATTATTACCGGTTCCATCATGGGGAATATTGTCTCATTACTTCTTGACTCACCTCCGGTGTTTCCGTGGAATAATTCAGTTGCAATCTTACAAACTCCATTTCTCGATTTTACAGCGTTACAGATGAATATTACTGCATTATTCTTTTGTTCGTTCATTGGTATCGTCTTTGGCGTATATCCTGCTTGGAAAGCTGCGAATCTTGATCCAATTGAAGCGCTTCGGTTCGAATAATTTATTTCTGATTATCCTTTCTTAAAAACCGTCAACACACACAATCTTGCGAAGGTATATTCAGAATTAGAAGTAACCTTCGCAAGGTTTCTTCTTCTTTATTTTTGAAGCATTTCAATTACTTCTTTGTCGAATTTCGTCAGCTCGCCGTATTGAGTTGCAAGTTGTTGGTACTTTAGAAAAAAATCTGCGACACCAAATTCCAAACATTCTGTTAACGCTTTCCTCCCAAGTTTTGCATCAATGGCATACGCCATTAATAATCCTGCCGAAGCGCCATAATTTTTTTCGTATGAACCGGAAAGATTTGAGTTCATGATCAACTCCCTTGCACGAGATGGAGAGATGGATGGTGAGGAGAGTTCTTTTAAGGCATTGTTTAATGATTCGACAGCTTGTTTAGAGGAAGAAAGTTGTCCTGCCGATAATGCAGAGCCACTGCGTTGTTGCAATGAGATCAAATATGCAATCCCTTCGTTCTGAGACAGTTCTGCGAGCGTCCAATATGGTTCTTGTTGATATTCTATCGTTCTCCACACAGGTGATGATTGTTTATAAACGCCAAAAACAGCATGAAATGTCTCGTGTGCAAGCGTGCTCATCATATCAACAAACTGAATTTGAATATCGTGAATGTATTGGACCGATCGTGTAAGATTAACAACAATCGTCAATTCACCCTCACCGTCTCCAACGAAGTAAGGAACATTGTCCCGCCACGCAATGCTTCGAACAAAAGCTGCTGCATTCTCATTTCCTAAAGCAACAAAATACACCGGAATGGAAATATTGACACGAGCTTTCTCAGGAAAAAATGGAGCGATTGTAGCAACAACTTTTCTGTCCAACTGTCGACGCTTGACCTCCACTACCAACGCTTTAATTTGAGGTAAGAATTCAAGTGTTGAACGTAAACCATAAATATCATTTGAAGAAGTAGAACCATTACGAAAACGGTCAAGTTCTCGCACAAAATGGTCCGGTGAATATGGTTGACGTGCGAGGAGTGCGCTTGTCGCTGCAGCGATCTGATTTCCTTTTAATTCTGCTGCGCGATTAATATTTGCAATTTTCCCCTCATTCAAATCGATCAACGCATCGATGGAAGAAAAATCCAAACGAAGGGAGACGTTGAATTTATCTTGTTGGGAAAAGCTGAGATTGATCAAAAGGAAAAAAAAGATAAGTCGTTTCATCATATTTTGTATTCAACCAATTAAATCAATTCCAAGAGAGACTGTAAATCTATCCATTTCTCAGTGGCGGTAAATATTTTCAATTCATTAGCAAAGGAAAATAAGAAGGGAGGAAGTCGATTCAGTCGTTCAAAGTTTTTCATATAATGTGTTCTTGTTTCCAATAATATAAAAAAAAATGAACAACAAAAAAGGCATCCCGTTGTATTGGGATGCCTTTTAATGGATTCCCGACTTCGCGGGAATGACAACATATGAAATTTATTTTTTCTTTTTCGAAACCGGTTTTACAGGTGCGACCGGTGTTTCTTTTGGTGGCTCCGGTTTTGCAGTAATACCTTCAATTTCGTCGGCAAGAACATTTGCATCATACAATTTACGCATTGTTTCGATCATCACGCCGGGATGAACGGCAACTGCGCGGTTCTTTTCTTCAGAATAGAGGAAACGACCTGGAAGGCTTTCGATGTTACCGTCAAAGATCAATCCAACGAGTTCTGCTTTTGCATTGACGACGGGTGAACCGGAATTTCCACCGATAATATCATTGGTGGAAACGAGATTCATTGGTGTTGAAAGTGTCAGTTTGTTAACACCATCTTTAAATCGCTGCGGTAATTCAAAATCTTTGTGATTAGCAAAACTATGTGCACGATCGTATAACCCGTACATTGTGGTAATGCTTGGCGCGATCGTTCCGTTCATCGGATACCCTTTTACTTGTCCATAAGAAAGTCGAAGTGTAAAGTTTGCATCAGGGGGAAGTTCTTTACCGTATGCCGCAAAGCGTGCTTTACCGGTAGCTTCACTTGCCATTGCTATCAATCCGGAAACATTCTTATCCTGCCATGCGCGCATCTCATCACCGATAGGAACAATTTTTCGTGCAAGAATGATCATCGGATCTGTTGAAGCAGAGATCTCTTTTTCTCCGGCTTCGATCAATGCTTTACGAAAAGCCGGATCAGCGATTTTTGTTCCTGAGACATACATCTTTGCTGCATCGGCCGGTGTTTTTCCATCAAGAACTGCCATGACCCATGGATCGCTTGCTCCCAACATGTCCAGTGCTTCTTGGAAACGATCTGCCATCAACACTTCTTCCAAATCAGGATAGACCGGTGCCGGTGAATAAAGATTTTCCAATGTCATCTTTACCATAGCATCTTGAAATTGCGGCATTCGTTCGCCGTTCGGTTTTTTCGATTCAATAGCGTAACGAGCAATTGTTAATGCACGTCCACCGAGTGCGCCGCCTAGACCACGGTAGGTCAGTTCTTTGAATTTAGATTTTGTTCGTTCCATTGCTGTTGAGACAGAATCCCATGCCCAAGCAAATTTTGCTTTCAGTTCAGGATTTGCATTGATCCTGATCAAAAGTTCTTTTTCATCATTTTGTTTCTTCGCCATTAAATTCTTTTCAAGCAATCCCTGATATTCACCGGTCATTGCTTTTTGTGTATTCTCATATCCAAAGAGCATTCCATCAGCACGGCGGCGTTGTTCTTCACCCAGTGCTGAAAATTGTTTCAAGACGCCAATTGTTCTCTTAATGGTTGCAAGTCGAGCAGGATATTGATAATCACGTGAATATTCGATCTGGGCATATGTCTGCTGCCGATTCGTTGAACCGGGATGACCCGATGTAAACACTAATTCTCCGTCTGCCGCGCCAGTGGTTTTCCATTTTAAAAAATGAGGGGTATTGTATGGTTTATCATTTTCATAGACACGGAAGAAACACATGTCAACATCATAACGGGGGAATGTGAAATTATCCGGATCGCCGCCGTAGAACGCGATCTGTTTCTCGGGAGCCATCACTAAACGAACATCCGTAAATTTTTTGTAACGATAGATCCAATATTCAGCACCGTTATATAATGTCACGATATCAGAACGCATACCGGATTTTTCATTGCTCTCTTGTTGTAATTGTGCCAGCATTGCGCGGCGTGCTTTCATTGCTTCGCCGCCGGATTTACCGGCAATTGCACCAATTACTTTGTCAGTGACATTTTCCATTTCGGTCAACACATTCAGTTCAAGATCAACGCATTTAACTTCTTCAGCAGATGTTTTTGCGTAAAATCCGGTCTTGATATAATCTTTTTCCGGTGTGGACATTTTTTGTAATTGCCCGGCACCTACATGGTGATTCGTCATAACAAGTCCGTTCGAAGAAACGAATGAGCCGGAACCGCCATCATTGAACCGGACAGAAGAAAGGCGAACATGATCGAGCCATTCCTGTGTGATGTCGAATCCGTATTTGTCCTTCAATTGTTTTTTAGGCGGGTTGTCGAACGTCCACATTCCCTCATCGGCAAGGGAGAAAGTGAACACAACAAGTATTACTGCTACGATAAGCTTAAGATGTTTCATTGGTACTCCTTTTTGATTATGGAAGAGTTTGTTACTTTGGTGTGTCTCGTTTATTAAAATTCATCATTGCTTTTACGATTTCATTCGCTTTCCTTTTTCTTCTTCGGTGAAGACCCATCCGACAATTTTGCCGGCATCGATATCGTTGAAGTCGGACCAATATTCTGTCGTTCTGAAATTTCGTGAGCTTGTATCACCGGCAGTATACAGTTCGACTTCTTTTCTTATTTCGTTCAATCTGTGTTTCCACTGTTCCATGTTGCTTGCGCGGAGATCGATCCAGCCATTCCGTGCCCAATCATCGATGTGTTCGGGTGTAACATCCAATTCATTGATGCCGCGAAACGCAGGGATCTTAACTTCATTTCCGCGAAGCAATGTTTTTCCGTTGGGGAGCAAAATTGGAATTCCGATCGAAATGATCTGCGAACGCAATGCAATATCGTTGGAAATGTAATCGGTCAATGCCGAAGACATTTTCTTTACAGAAGTTTTCATGACAACATTGACGGTTCCGAACACTTTTTTCAGTAAGTGCGCTTCATATAATAATTTTGAAAGACGCGGGGGACCGAGCATTTCAAATGCAACGCTGTTTGTGTTATTCTCCTTTTCAAGCCTTTTCATTTTCTCAAGCGCTCCTTGAAACATAAATCCTGCGCGATAGGTCGGTGAAAGAGTAGCATTGTCCAGCGCATTGATGATATCGTGTCCGGTATTGCCTCCGCGAATTTCATACAATACTGATTCAGCAATTTCTTCGGGAGTGACAAATTCCATCTGTCCCGGAGTTGCGATCGCTTCAAATTCTCCGCGAGAGAAAATGCCGTTCTCGCCAGTATCGATAAATACGGACTTCAACCGTTGACCTGTTGGTTTTGCAATATTGTCCATCTTTATTGTAAATTTTCCTTTTAGTTCAATTCCTTTATCCATGTCACAGTCAAAAAGATCGATCGGTTTGCCTCGTTTCGCAATTTCACCGTACGCAATTTTTTTCCATGCAATTGCTCCCGTAGGTTTGATCTCTTTCGTGATAGGAGCGTCCGGAGTTCTTCCCATTAAAAAGAGAAGCATTGTATGTGCTCCGGCAACAACTGATTTTGAAAGAAGAACGCGGGAAGGTTTCTCTTCGCTGTGTGTGTAAGGAATATTCAATCCCATTCCGCCGGTTCCGCTTGTTCCGATCTTCACATAGGTTGTTGTCTTTGCAATATTCATCGAACGGTAGAAGATCTGCACGTGACGGATCAGTTGAGGTGTATATTGTGTTGCGAGAAGTTTTTCGACCGTGTCTCGAAGATTAGCTGAATTATTCTTTAATGCGAGAACAACATCGCGCGAACTTTGAAAGATATCCTGATAAGCGATTGCCGTGGCAGAGTTGATACAGTCGATCACAATATCCGGTTTGTATTTGGTGATCAATTGATATAATGCGGATCGTTCCAGCACTTCGGGAGTCAATTCTTCGATCACGTCATCCAAGAATTTTGTCCGCTTTGCCTGATCGTTGAGAATTACTTCGCGGGTAAGATCCTTAAATTCATTCCGGACGAAGATATTTCCCCACCAGGGGACGAAAAAATTCTTTGCGGCTTTTGGATATTCGCGGCGCATTGTTTCGCACGCTTCTTTTGCTTCGGATTCTTTGAGGGAAGTGAGGATGATCTGCTTTGGATTTTCTTCCATTAATTTACGGCAGATTGCGGAACCGACAAGTCCCCAGCCGCCGAGAACAAGGACGGATTTGTTTGTGATGACCATAACGACTCTCTGTTTGAGAACGGTGAAACTGAATATTGCAAAACGAAGATGTTTTCTTACGGTATGCAACTATTAATTTGTGGACAAAGATACGGTAAATTTGCGGAAAAAAGGAAGGCTATTTACTCTGCGTATAAAAATTAAACACAATAAGCGTGGGAAATAAGAGCAATAAGACTGATTTATTTTTTTCCATCTTATCATCGTCAATTCATCGATTCTTCCGACTTCATCGCTTCGGCGACCGGCCTGCAAAGTGATCAGGCGGGAAGCCGGAATCCAAAAGTTGGATGCCAGCGTACGATGGCATGAAAAGGAATCCCACCGAATAAGACAAACATCGTTACTTCAACAACAATAATTTTTTTGTTTCAACAAAACTTCCGGATTGCAGGCGATAGAAATAGACGCCGGTTGATAGTTTGGTTCCTGCGAATGTCACGCTATGCATTCCTGAGTTTTGTTTTTCATTGACCAATGTTGCCACTTCTTTACCTAACAAATCATACACTTTTAATGTAGTTAAGCTGTTTACAGACAGCCGATAGCTTATTACCGTTGTCGGATTAAACGGATTGGGGTAATTTTGATAAAGAGCAAATTCACTTGGCGAGGATGAATTATCTTTTTCAACACCGGTTACGATGGCTAAAGCATTTTTCATTACATGACCAGCGTTAACAATCCATGAGTATTTATATTTACTATCGTTCATAGTAGTGTGCCCACCAGTTGTATCACTTCTAAAGTTAGTTCCTAAATAATCAAACATTAGCGCATAAGTGTACCATGAATTGTCTGCAGCTTTTTTAGTAACTCCGAGAACTTTATTACCATGATTTTTATCTCTAAACAGAACAGTTGCATCTGCTGTTGGAGTAATTTCATCCATCCAATTGGAATAAGTCGAGGAAACTTCATAGTATGGCTCGTACCAAAATTTTACTGTGTCTTTTTTGATTTTGTTTCCAATAAATCCAAATACTGGGTCGGTATAAATTGCACTATCAACATTAATTTCCCAGGGATATTTAATACCATTAGTATAATCTTGGTTGATGATAGCTCTCAATCCAAAATATTTTGCATGCGGATTGTTATCTGAAAATGAAGTATCCCAACTACTGATAAATCCGTGATCTTGATCAGCAAAAATCCATGCTCGTTTTGCTGTAGGTGTTCCACCAGAAAGGAATGTTCCCGCCATAGACATTAAATCAGCATATCCGCCATCTCCGGCAACTTCATTCACTAATTTATAATTAGTCAACAGTTGAGGAATATCGGTTGTTCCATAATTTTTTACATCCCATGTATCATAGTACACAGCTTCGGTGATACTATCTTTTACCATATAGTATGGAGCAATAGTTGAAACTGTGAAGCCGCTTGGGATAGCTCGCCCATTATACAAATACAAAACATTCTTTGTTGGTTGGAAAATAGTATAGCTATATGTTTGAGAAATCCCTGAATTGGAATTGATATCTTTCGCAACGACATAATATGTAAGTGTATCTTTTGGGTTGGCTGCAGGTAATGTGCCGGAATAATTTGGAGAAGTTCCAGTCATGGCAGATTTTACAAATTGTCCGTTGTTAATCTTAGCATAGAGATCCACACTACTAATCTGATCAAACATTTGGATAGTAACTTTTACAGTGCGCGGTGATGTACTTAATGTTGTGAATAATTTTTGCAACGTAATTCTTGGTGCAGGGCTTGTACTATATTCTACTAAAACGTAAATCTGCCATTCAAAATCACCACGAATATGCCACCCTTTACTTCCTGTTCCTGTACGAGGTGCTTCATAGAATTTTAATGAATGATACGGAGACTTAGTATTACCATACGCCCACATTTCCATACGAGCGTCTGCACCACCTGGTGGTGAATCGTTTTGTATCGTGAAACCAAATAACTCTCCTTTTTTGAATACTATGGAATCACCAGTACCGAGAATATCAATGCCCTGCCATTTAGCGGAATCTAGTTTTACTTGCAGTCCCCCCGGGTGCCATTTCGATTCAGTTCCGAGAGGATCGAAAGCAAGATAAAGACTGTCAAGATATCCGGCAGCGTGCACAAATGTTTTGTTTGTTGCTTTATCTTTGAAAGAGGTAACATTACCATCACCGTCAGCAGAATCAATATAATATCCGATTGCAGACCGAGCGCCTCCGCTTCCGGCAGTTGGTGGAAGAGAATCAAGTCGAGGATCTACTTTCCATGCACGGATCGAGGCTTTGCCGATATCGCCTGTTAAACCATAATTATGCCATACAATATTTTTTGCTACTCCTTCTGCTTCAGCTTTGAACCACGACAATGCAACTTCTTGATGGTTAAATCCAAAGTTGGACGCTGTTGCTGTTGAATCATAATTTTTTATTTTGTCAACAATGCCGTTTGGTGAAGCGAAAGAGGAGACCGGAGTATTCGAAATTCTTTCTATTGCTGCTTGAACAGATTCACCTCTTTTAATCGGAATCGCTTCTTGCTCTCCCTGCGCATTGATGCGAAGGAGAACCTGTTGTTGAGCGGACGAATTGACGGTAAAAAAAAGAAAAAAGAGAAGAAATAGTTTCATAAATGCTCCGGAGAGAATGAAAAGAACTAAATGAAAGGTACGAATAGTTCTTCACTGTAGCCAATAGTGCCAGTGATTCTTGCAACTATTTGTTATCTTCTTCAATTAATTTAAGACGTTACAGTCCTTTAATACTAAAATATTTAACGAGCTGTTATTGACAGAAAAAAAATATTTTATCTGAAAAATCTCCCCTCAAAGTCATTCTGAGGAGTCACATTGTTTGTGACGACGAAGAATCTGGTAGTGGCGTATGGAAAAAATCAAAAACAAAAACCCGCAGCACAGACCGGATTCTTCCACTTCACTCCGCTCAGTGTCAGAATGACATTAGTAAAAAAAATATACCGAATACTAAACTCCTTTTATTGTTTTTCAATCATAATTACAGTAAGTTTGTTCATAATAATCACAAAAACATTTCACATCTCAATTTACTTCAAATGGAACAAGTAGAAAAACTTACCAGACCGATCGTTCACCAATTAGATGAAATTTTAGGCATTCCATTCAAAGTTCTCGATGACGGATTCGTCCGCGTAGTTGATTATATGGGTTCGGATGAATCCATTGTACAGGCGGCGCGCGTTTCGTACGGGAAAGGGACAAAAAAAGTGAGCGAGGATCGCGGATTGATCCGTTATCTACTGCGTCATCAACATACAACCCCGTTTGAAATGTGCGAAATAAAATTGCACGTTCGAGTTCCAATGGATTGCTGGAGACAATGGATCCGACATCGCACTGCAAATGTGAACGAATATTCTACTCGATACTCGTTGGCGATTGACGCATCTCAGCGCGCCGGCGATGAACAGTGGAGAATGCAGTCCAGCGATAACAAGCAGGGGAGTGAAGGCTTTTTCGATCTTGAACGAGGGAAGAAATTTTCGGAGCAGGAACTTCAATTGCAAAATTTATCACGCTCAGTTTATGAAGAACGTGTGAATGCAGGAATGGCACGCGAACAAGCAAGAAAAGATCTGTCTCTCTCAACATACACCGAAGCATATTGGAAAGTTGATCTTCATAACCTTCTTCATTTTCTCTGGCTTCGCATGGACTCTCATGCGCAGTATGAAATTAGAATGTTTGCTGATGCAATTGGAAATGAGATTGTAAAACGGTGGGTTCCGCTTGCGTGGGAAGCATTCCAGGATTACAAAGTGAATGCAGCGTCATTATCGAATGTTGAAATTGAGATCATGAAAGCTCTTAATCTTAACGGAAAGGATGCTGCCTTAGAAGTTGCGCGAAAATTCGGACTTATTCCTCCTGCAGGACAAGAATTAAAGAGTAACCGTGAACGGGGCGACATCGAAGCAAAGTTTATTAAATTAGGAATTGCAATTCCCTGGAAATAGTTTTTGAATGGTACAATGGTGCGATAATACGTTGCCGCAGATTTCACAGATTAGTTTTAAATAACGGAACATTAAAAAATCGGTGTAATCTGTGGGATTCTTTTATGAGCATCTCTAAAAACATCAAAATGTAATCTGTGCAAGGTTTTATAATTTTTAAAAAACGATCAAATGGTTTTAGAGATGCACTTATATAAGAGTAAAAAGATTTGAATGAAGCTAATTTTAATAGCCGCACTCAATAAAAATCGTGTCATCGGAAAAAATGGAAAAATTCCGTGGCACATTCCGGAAGATCTTCAACGATTCAAACAACTCACCATTCATCATACTGTGTTGATGGGAAGAAAGACATTCGAGTCGATCGGTACGCCGTTGTTGAACAGGAAAAATGTGGTGATCTCAAAACAGAAGATTGCTTCCGAAAATATTGAAATATATTCTTCTCTTGAGTCCGCACTTTCACATCTGCACACAGAAGAACAAATCTTCATTATCGGCGGGGGGGAGATCTTTCGACAGACGATCGATCTCGCAGATGAATTGTTGTTGACGATGGTAGACAACGATGAATTGGGAGATACCTTTTTTCCCGAGTATGAACATCTTATCGGGAGAAAATTTGTTGAATCCTATTCCCAACAAATGAATGGATTTCAATTTCGTGATTATAAAAGATCGTCAGTGTGAGTCAAGACTGTCGATCTACCGGCAATTCGATGATAAAAGTAGCTCCGCTGCCCAATGAACTTTCTGCCCACACTTTTCCATGATGCATTTCAACGATCTTCTTAACAATTGCAAGTCCAAGTCCGGTAGAGATCTCACCACCTGTCGGCTGAGCTGACAACCGTTTAAATTGTTGGAACAATTGTTTTTTGTCTTCGTCGGTCAGTCCTGGTCCGTCATCTCGTATCTTGATCAAAACGGTATTTTCATTGTTTCCAACCAAAACGAAAATAGTTGTATGAGCATTTGAGAATTTCCCGGCGTTGTTGAGAAGATTATCGATCGCTTCATTCAGCCATCGCTCGCTTCCGCTGACGATACAGTGATCTAGTGTAGACGAGAACTCGATTGTCTGCGATTTCTTTTGCACTAGAATTCTGTTCTTTAAGACGACAAGTTCCGTCAATTGAACGATATCAATTTGTGTTTTCGTAAAGACCAACTGGCCCTTTTCCAACGCTGACGAACTCAGAGTATCCTCGATCAATTTCAACATGTACTCTGTTGTTTCTTCCATCAACTTTGAATGTTCCTGTACGACCGTTTGATCAAAATGACTCTCGTTAATTGTCCGGGCAAAGTGATTCAAGTTGACGACCTTATTCTTAAAGTCGTGAGAAAGGATCCCAATAAGATCGGATTTTTCTTTGTTTGCAGTATCCAGTCGTTCATTGATGTGCGAAAACTCATCACGTGCAGATTCAACTTCTTGAAGATGAACTTCAATTCTTTCTTTTGCATCAAGAAGTTCTTTAGTCCGTTCATCGACTACTGTTTTTAGATGTTTCGCATGCCGGCTAATATTTGCAGTTCTAACAGCATATAATCCCGCTCCCAACAGAACGAGTCCAACGCCAATGAGTGCCGCAAAATATATTGTTTGATGAAAGAATGGTTCAAAAATGATATTGGTCGTGGCCTCTTCTGAACTCCATGTGCCTCCATCGATGGAAGTACTAACTCGAAACGTATATGTCCCCGGTGGAATATTCGTATAGTACGCTGTACGTCTTGTTCCCGCATCATTCCAATTTTCGTCAAAGCCCTCTAATTTATATCGGAAATGGATCCGCTCCTGCGATACATAACTTAATGCTGTGTAATGAAATTCAATAGTTGAATACCCTGGTTCGATCGTCAGTACCGAATCCGGATAGAATGTCCGATCATTAATACGGATTTCTTCAATGTGTAATGGGAAACTATTATTTCGGTCAGTGATCCTTGTGGTATCGACCATTGCAAGCCCGCCAACGGTGGTAAACCATATCTTTCCATCGGATGATTTAATAATGTTTGGAGTTGAAACTCCGCTGATCTCGGCATTCTGTAATCCGTCGGAACGTCCAAAATCAATTCGTGAGAATTTTTTCAATCGACCGCTGGCAACTTCCTGGAATTCGGATTTTCGTATCCGTGAAATTCCCTGGTTGCCGCCGATCCATAAAAATCCCTTATCATCTTCAATGATCATTAAGGTCACATCTTCGCGTAAGCCGTCCTTCGTTGTAAACGTTTGAAATTTTCCGTCCGCAAACCGGTTAATACCGCCACCGTTCGTTCCGATCCAGAGTGCGCCGTCGCGATCAGAGAAAAGAGAAAGGATAAAATTATTTGAAAGTCCGTCTTTTATATTGTATGTCTCTATTCCGCGGGAGGTAATTCTGTTTATTCCACCGCCGTTTGTACCGACCCAAATATCATTGGTAGACGATCGTACCATTGCAAGGATATTGTCGTTGGCTAATCCTTGTTTTGTTGTGAGAGGGAATATGGAATTGCCTTTGATCCTGGAGATTCCTCCGCCATACGTGGCAACATATATGTCGTTGTCGAAACCTTCTTGAAATGCACGGATATAATTTTCCGTGAGACCTTTATCTGTATTATAGAGAGTGAATTGTTTTTCGTTTTTTTCCTTCTCGTCAAATCGAACCACGCCTCCGCCATCCGTTCCAATCCATAATGCCCCTTTCTTATCTTCATATAGTGCACGAATAAATTTATTGGGGAGCTCTTTTTTGTTCCAAATTTTGATCGTTGTACCGTCCAAGCAGTTCAAACCGCTTCCATTCGTACCGATCCAGATCCGTTTACGGGAATCTTCAAGTACTGTGCGAACGTATGAATCCGACAGGCCGAATTTTTTTCCGTACAATTCAAATTTTCTAATGTGTAACTGGCTTAAACCGTTTCGCGTTCCGATCCAAATATTCTGTTCGCTGTCTTGAAAGATCGTTCTAATGAAATTATTCACCAGTCCATCATCAAGCGTTAATGCATCGAATTGTTTCTTTTCATTCGATCGTAAAAATCTATTGACTCCGCCGCCGTCAGTACCGATCCAAACCGTATTATCTATATCGACAAATACTGTTCGAATTGCATTGTTCGTTAGACCGTCGGATGTCGTGAACTTTTGAATAAGTCCGTTTGATAATCTTGCAAGTCCGTTGGACGTACCGATCCACAATACACCATCATGGTCTGTTGCAAGAGCTGTAATCGAATTGTCTGGAAGACCATTGGATGTTGTAAGGTTCTTTATATTTTTTCCATCAACGAAAATTAGTCCGATATCCGTTGCAAGATACATCCTGTTCTGGCTTATTTGCACCATGGTGCGGAACAGAATGTTTTTCGGGAGTAGATCTTCCAGGAATGGTTCAATGCTTAGAATATTTCCATATTGATCGATATGTATCTTTTGAATTCCCCCTCGCTCAGTTCCAACAAGAATATCATTCTCACCAAAAGGCTGTATCGTTTTAATGTATTCCTTACCATCGGCTTTGAAGGAATCGAGAGCGGTAAAAGAATGTTTTTTAAAACGAACAATCCCGCCTCCATTTGTTCCGAACCACGATGTTCCGAATTTATCTTCGTACATTACCAATACGTGATTGATTTTAAATGCCGGTGTTATGGATTTGTTAAAGTGAACAAACCGTGCACCATTATATTGGGCCAGACCGCCATAGGTGCCGATCCATAAATATCCGTCACTAGTTTGCTGTACAAGGTCAACGGTATTTTGTGGTAATCCAACATCTGTAGTAAAATTAGTGATGACATAACTTTCAAGCGGAGGCAGAATATTTTTTTTGTCTTTCGCATGCGTGATTAACGCGATCAATAACAATGGTGGGAGGATACTATTGATGATTCTTCGTATAGAAGGCAATATTTTTAATATTCTATTCACTGGTGATTAATTTACAAATTTTACGATAGAATTATGTATATGCGGTGTTAGAATTTTCTAAACTTCAGTATATTTTCAGTAACCGAAATGTGCTTAAAATTGGAAAAATCTTAATTTTTGTAAATTTCTTAATATCCCTGTAACTTTCAGCAGTTTGAATGAATTCCGATAAAAATTTCATAAGCTCATTTAGATTTTTTTTGAGCAACTTTTTCATTCATTTTCCATCATATATGTGATGCTACAGTATCCAATTTCAGACGAACAGATTGCAATACGATTACAGAACGGTGATAATCAAGCGCTGACGCTGATCTATGAACGATACAAGCAGGGATTGTATTCATTTTGTTATCGTTTATTAGGGGATGGAAACAGTGCTGAAGATGTCGTTCACGAAACGTTTATAAAAGCATTAACGGAAAAAGATAAACTCCAAAACCCTGCATCACTGAAATCATGGATGTTTACGATTGCCCGGAACGAAGCATTTGCTGTTTTGAACCGCACGAAAAAACTTCGCCCGTTATCTGATACTGATGAGATCTTTTCCGAAGACACACCATTGATGACATTAGAAACCAACGAACGGACAAAAGTACTTGAAACGTTGTTGAACCAATTGCTCCCACAATATAAAGAAATATTGTTATTGCGAGAGTTCGAATCAATGAATTACGAAACGATCGCAGCAATTACGGGAACGACAATGAGCTCGGTCAAATCAAAACTCTTTAAAGCACGAAAAGAGTTGATGGAAAAAGCAAAACCATATATAAAAGAGGATGCATTATGAAGAAGAATGAAGAATTGCTCCACCGTTTTATCGACAACGATCTGAATGATGAAGAACTGAAAAATTTATTTAATGAGTTAAGCACGAATGAAGTGTTGCGAACGCAATTTCGCGATTTACAAAAATTACGGAATGAGTTGTTATCAATTCCCACGCCGAATGTTCCGTTAACTCTTGACCTGAAAATCAAATCGCTGAGTTCGTCGTCTCAATTACGATTACTTCCAAATAGATCAGTACTGCGAAGAGTTGTTGATAAAAAATTCACCCTGTCAATTCCAGCATTTGCGGCAACTATTTTGTTTTTGCTAGTAGGAAGTTATGTTGCAGCAACAAATGTTTTTGTTCGAAAAGCTGTGACAGAATATGTTTATGTGATTGAAATAGAACCGATCACTATCCGAAGTAGTTTTATTCAATAAATAAAGGAGGTTACAATGAAACAATTATTAGTTCTTATTTTTGGGCTTGGCGTTTGTTTGTATGCTCAACAACATGAAATCGTACAATCTGCTTTTGTGAGCAATAATGTCGGCATCGAAGATGAACAAGATCCGCCGGAAGATTTAAAGGTTGATAAAATGCCGACACCGATTCAATCTAAGTACCCTGCTTATCCCTTTACAGCACGACAAGCTGGGTTGAATGGAATGGTATGGTTAAAATTACTCGTGGGGGAAGATGGGGTCGTTAAAAAAAGTATGGTAACCAGAGCAACTTTTACGCAAAAAGATATTGAAGTGAATATGGACAATGCTTCTGCAACAGTAAAACTTGCCGCTGATTCAATTACACTTGAATGCGTTAAAACAGCTGGTCAATGGAAATTTTCACCTGCAATCTTAAATGAAAAACCTGTTAAAGTATGGGTTGTATTGCCTTTCAAATTTAAATTAGACTCTCCGCACAAAGAAGAGAAAAAGTAAAATTGAATTCTATAGTACTTCTACGCTGCTTGTAACAATTGCGTCCGCTGCTTGCAGCGTTAATGCCACCGAGCAAAATTTCTCCATCGAAAGCTGAACGGCACGTTCAGCTTTTTCTTTTGGAACATTTCCTTTAATAACGAAGTGTGCGTGTATTGTCTTCCACAGATTGGCATCTTTTCCCATATCTCGTTCTCCGTCTATGATCACCCGCAGTTCAAATGGTTCAAGTTTCTGTTTCTTTAAGATCGTGATCACATCGATCGAGCTGCAGCCGCCAAGCGCCGCAAGAAGCATTTGCATTGGACGGAATCCAAGATCATCGCCGCCGCTTGCTTTGTTACTGTCAATAATGATTGAGTTCCCGGTTTCATTGCGGGCTTCTAATCCATAGTTTTCATTTGTGCGTTGAACTTCTACTCGCATATTGTTCTCCCATTGTTTTTAGGAATATACGAAACATGAACAATGAGAAGCTATCATTAAATAGGATAAATTTATCTGAGCGAATATTTTCGTTTCTTGCAAAATAGAATGGAATTTTAGGAACGGGAAAATGATTATTTCTGTTTAATAAGATGATAACGTTTTATTATCACATTGATTTTCTAACACTCTTTCTCTACTTTTAGTTATTGCATTGATAGGAGAAATCTATGGAATTATTATCAAATGAATTACTCTGGTTCTTGTTCGGACTTGTAGTAATGCTGGGTGAAATTGTAACACCGGGATTTGTGCTCATATTTTTTGGAGTAGGAGCGTGGATCATATCATTTTTGCTGTGGCTTGGTATTCCAATTTCGTTCACAAGTCAGTTATTTATCTTTCTGATCACTTCGGTCTTGTTATTGATAGTATTTAGGAGGTTCGGGAAAAAATATTTTCAAGGGAAGATATCACGACCTGATGTTGCAGGAATAGTAGATGATATCAGAGGAGAAAGAGCAATTGCACTTTCTAATATCGATCCAACAATCGGAGGGAAAGTGGAATATCACGGAACATTGTGGAATGCTGAATCGGATGTCGCAATAACAAAAGGAGCATCGGTTGAAGTGCTTGAACGAAATAATCTTACATTAAAAGTAAAACCAATCTAATAAAGGAGCATCGTTATGGAAGTCTACATTCTATTAGGTCTGATTTTTTTTGCATTTATTCTGATCGGTAAGACAGCGCGAGTTGTGCCTCAGAAAACTGTATTCATCATTGAACGTCTTGGAAAGTACAGCGGTACATTAGAGGCTGGATTTCACATACTAATTCCATTCATTGACCGCATTGCCTATAAGCATTCAATGAAAGAAATGGTCATTGATGTTCCTCCGCAAGGCTGCATTACCAAAGATAATATCGGAGTAGAAGTTGACGGAATATTATATCTACAGATCACTGATCCGGTGAAAGCCTCCTACGGCGTAGACAATTATATCTTTGCATCAACACAATTAGCTCAAACAACAATGCGAAGCGAGGTCGGAAGGATAGAACTTGACAGAACATTTGAAGAGCGGGATAAAATCAATCAGGAAATTGTGATGGCAGTTGATAAAGCTGCTGCGCCGTGGGGGTTGAAAGTAACGCGTCATGAAATTAAAAATATCGTCCCGCCGCCAAGTATTAAAGATGCTATGGAAAAACAGATGCGTGCAGAGCGTGAGAAGCGGGCACTTATCGCTGAGTCGGAAGGTGATAAACAGGCAAAGATCAACCGCGCCGATGGTGATAAAGCAGAAGCGATCGCAAAGTCCGAAGGTGAGAAAATGAAACGGATCAATGAAGCGGAAGGCCGTGGACAGGAAATTGAGCGTGTTGCAATGGCAACAGCAAAAGGAATCCGTGAAATTGCAAACGCGATCAACGATAAGGGTGGATTGGATGC
Organism: uncultured Chitinophagaceae bacterium; assembly: GCA_964355925.1. GTDB lineage: Bacteria > Bacteroidota > Ignavibacteria > UBA10030 > UBA8401 > UBA8401. The sequence goes on along the minus strand of CAYHFN010000021.1, from coordinate 21,410 downwards.
TGTGAATCTTCGAATTGCAGAACAATATCTTGGTGAGTTCGGTAAACTTGCTCAAAAAAATAATACGATGATCATTCCTTCAAACTTGTCCGACGTTGCAGGAACTGTTGGTGCAATTGCGAAGATATTCTCAGGGATGAGTCAAACAAATGTTGAAGAAGTGAAGGAAATTGTTAAAAAGAAATGATGAAAAAACCCTGCGAGGATTCCGCCAAAAAGAAGGCGGACAGACGGAACCTTCGCAGGGTAAAAATTAAAATGCTGAACCGAGATTGATCGTAATAAAAAAACCACCAAAATCTTTTTTCTTTCTGATCTTTCCAGGGACTGAATAGGGTGTAAATGTTTCACCGATTGTTGGAGTTATTAATACATCAGGATCTTGCAAACTTTCAATTCCACTGGTGAACGGAACAAAATAATATCGAATATTTATTCCAGAAAGACTTCCCGGATCCGATCCAAAAAAAGCCCCAAAGCCAATATATCCTCCAACTGTGTAATGAGAACGCGCGTAACCTAAACTGTTAAAATATTCCCGGTCGTATGGTGCAGCGAGAACGAGTGTAGGTCCTGCACCGGCATTGAGATATGGACGGAAACTGTCCGTGATATCATCCGCAAAGATTCTATACTGAATTCCGAAAAGAAGCGGAACAAGAAGGAAACGATTGATCTTTCCCGGAACATAGGATTGTCCATACCAATCGTAATACTCAACCTCATTGTCATCCTTTGATTCTGCTATACCGAATGTAACTGTTCCAAACAGATCGCGAGAATATTGATGACGATAAAATCCTGCAAGTCCAAATCCATTGTTCGAAAGCAGAATGTCTGCTCCCCACGCATCATCCATTGCTGATTGGACCGGTTTTGTAAATACCGGTTCAGGAGATTCAAAAATCATTGCTGAATCTTTTTGCTGCGGAAAAAGGTATGCCGCACCAAAAAATATTATTGTAATTATTTTTTTCATATCAACCACACGATAAATTAAGTTCTTTTGCCAGTAAGGCACGAAAAAAACAAATCTTTGTGTCTTATCAACATTGCAGCAGAAAAAATTTTATTCTACACTAAACAACGCAAATTTAAGATAATGAGTTTCCGGCATAGATGGAAGTGTCGGATGATCGGGCGATGCTCCTGCAAAATGAAGCAATTTAATACGTCGCCCCGCTTTAATACTGCTCTCCTGAACTATTTCCAAAAATGTGTCACGATCAATATGATGTGAACAGGAAGCCGAAACAAGAATACCGTGCGGTGTTACCAACCGCAGTGCATGCGTATTGATCTCTTTATATCCTTTGATCGCCGTTGCAACGGTCTTTTTACTTTTCGTAAAAGAGGGTGGATCAAGAATGACAACATCCCAGCGTTTTTCTGCAACAAGGGATTGTTCCAAAAAATTAAACACATCTGCAGTATGAAATTGAATATTAGTCAAATTATTTAAAGCTGCATTTTCTTTCGCTTTACCGATCGCATCTTCTGAAATATCGACACAATCCACACTCTTTGCCCCATACGATGAAGCATAGAGGCCAAAACCGCCATCGTTGGAGAAACAATCCAATACGGTTGCATTTTTTGCAAATGGTTTGATCGCCGCACGATTTTCTCTTTGGTCTAAAAAGAATCCGCTTTTTTGTCCATCCAAAATATCAACAGTAAATTTCACGCCGTTCAAATCAATGATAATCGGAGCAACTTTCCCGCGCAGAAGATTCTTCCGTAATGGAATTCCTTCAAGTGTTCTTAGTGGAGATTCATTTCGTTCAACAATTCCTTTTGGATGAAAAATATTTTCCAACACATCGCATATCATTGAAAGGCGAAGATCCATTCCTGCAGAAAATGTTTGGATCGATAGAAAGTCATTGTATTTATCAATGATCAATCCGGGAAGGAAATCACTTTCTCCATTTACAACGCGGAATGTTTGGCTTCCGGGAAAAAGTTTTTTTCGTAATTCATACGCGGAACGGATTTTCTTCTCGAAGAATGAGGCATTAATCTCTTCGATCAGCGGGGAGATGAAGCGAACTGCAATGAGCGATGCGGGATTGTATAATCCGATACCAAGAGAACGACCGTCACTTCGAAGAATTTCGATTACATCGCCGCACTTTGGATCACCAACGATTCGCTGCAGTTCATTGCTGAATATCCATTGGTGACCGGCAATCATCCGTCGGTCTTCATTTTTTTTGAGAATTACATGTTGAGAAAGTGTGCTCATATATATCAAGGTATTACATTTTTTAGGATTTTCAAAATAGTAAAACCCATAATGACTTTCAAAAAACAAATTGATGTCATGCCGAACTCGTCCCGCTGTATGGGATACCGTAAAGCGGTATTTCGGCATCTATGATTATAATCAGATGCTGACATTCGTCAGCATGACGAGACTACTATTTTATTTCCTTTGACCGTGCAAAGTCATTTTTATCCCAACTCTTTTTTCGTTACATTTTACTAATGACTGAATCTCAGAACACTTTTCGATCCGGGTACGTAGCTCTTATTGGTGAGCCAAACGTTGGAAAATCAACACTGCTGAACTCTTTGCTGAAGCAAAAAATCTCCATTGTTACCAACAAACCACAAACCACACGACATAAAATTCTTGGTATACTTAATGGGGAAGATCATCAGATCGTTTTTCTTGATACACCGGGGATCATCAAACCGAAATATCTTCTGCAGGAAATGATGATGCACTTCGCATCGTCTGCAGTTACTGATGCTGATGTTGTGCTGCTATTGGTTGATGCTGAGAAAGTTAAAGACAAAACGTACGATAAGAACAACGAAGCGATTGAAAAGATAAAAGCTGCAAACAAGACAACATTTCTGGTGATCAATAAGATCGATCTTTTGAAGAAGCAGGAACTTCTGCCAATGCTTGCAGACCTTCAATCACTGTTTCCGTTCGATGAGATCATCCCAATTTCTGCACTGACAAACTTTAATACAAATGAATTAGTTTCTACACTGCTTAAATATATTCCTGTTAATCCCCCATATTTTGATACCGAGATTGTGAGTGATGCACAGGAGCGTTTCTTTGTCAGTGAAATGATCCGTGAAATAATATTTGAACAGTATGAACAAGAAATACCGTATTCAACCACAGTTGATATCACCGAATTCAAAGAACGCGAGCAGGGGAAATACTACATTGCCGCAGATATAGTCCTAGAACGAAACTCTCAAAAAGGAATTCTGATCGGAAAAGAGGGCCGTGCGTTGAAACGACTGGGAAGTCTTGCACGAAAATCAATAGAAACATTTTTAGGACACGCAGTTTTTTTGGATTTGCACGTTAAGGTGCGAGAAGATTGGCGTGGAAATCAAAATTGGCTGGACCGTTTTGGATATAAAAAAGAAGAATAAAATTAATTTAGCAGGGAATTTATTATGGCAACGATAAAATCATTTCGTGGAATCCGATATAATCAAATGAAAGTACCAATTGAAAGTGTTGTTGCACCGCCGTATGATGTTATATCGCCGGAGCAACAAAACGGATACTATGCAAAGGATCCATTTAATGTCATTCGTTTGATCCTTGGAAGGGAAGAAGATCGTTACGCTTCAGCCGCAAAAACTTATGAAGAATGGCAGAATGAAGATGTTCTGCTTCGTGACCTTACACCCTCCATCTATCCGTTAGTGCAGACCTTTACATCGCTGGAAGGAAAACAGATACAGCGCAAGGGATTCATCGCGTTGTGCAGACTTGAAGAATTTGAAAAGAAGATCGTTCTTCCGCATGAACGAACATTGTCGAAAGCAAAAGAGGACAGGTTCAAATTATTCAAAGCAACGAAATCTAATTTTAGCCAGGTGTTCAGCCTGTATTCTGATCCTGAAAAAAAGATCGATCAATTTCTCGATCCTATTCATTCAACCTATCCGGTGATCGATGTACATTTCGATGAAGTGAAAAATCAATTGTGGCAGATTTCCGACCCAATGATCGTTGATAGAATTGCTGCATTGATGGAACCAAAACAAGTATTGATCGCTGATGGACATCATCGGTATGAAACAGGATTAGCATACCGAGATCTGATGCGTTCGCAAAATCCGAAGCATACCGGGAAAGAATTGTATAATTACATCATGATGTTCTTTACCAATCTTGATGATGAAGGACTGGTGATCTTTCCGACGCATAGAGTCATTCATAGTTTGCCGAAATATGATGGCGGTGAACTGACTGCAAAATTGCAAGAACATTTTATACTTCAAGTATTCCCGACTTCCCAAATGATGATGAACGGACAGAAACAAAGCAGTCGTTTCACATTCGGTTTTGTTTCGAACCACTCGCCAAAATTCTTTACTGCCTCATTAAAGGATGAATCATTGTTAGCAACATTGATCACCGATAAACTTCCGGCGGAAGTGCGGGAACTGGATGTTGTCCTTCTGCATAACCATATTCTCCGAAATCTTCTTGGAATTTCTCAGGATGCACAAGATAAAAAATTGAATATCCATTACATTCAAAATGTTCACGAGTGTATAGACGAGGTCGCGAGCGGTGCTTCGCAAATCGCATTCTTTGTAAATCCAACAAAGATCGATCAAGTAAGAGCCGTAGCAAAATCAGGGAATGTGATGCCTCAGAAATCGACATTCTTTTTTCCCAAATTGATCTCGGGATTAGTTATGAATAAGATGGAAGAGTAATAAGTAGTTGAGTGGTTGAGTAGGTGAGTCGTTGAGTATATGAGTATTTGAGTAGACAAGGTTGAACTTTAATAAAAATATATTAGAGCCGTTAATGCACAAATACCAAGATTTAAAAGTGTATCAAAAGGCGCTTGTTTTTACAACTACAGTGCGCTCGACAACAAAAGATTTTCCCAAAGAAGAATTGTACAGTTTTACCTCCCAATTTAAAAGGGCTGCAGATTCTATTGTGCTGAATATAACAGAGGGAGCAGGAAATTACTCGGATAAAGAATTTACACGTTTTTTAACATACTCTGTCCGATCCGGTTTTGAATGCAAAGGATGTATCGAGATTGCATTTGTAAACAAGTATATTGATGAAAAGACAAAACAGAATCTTTTGGATTCTGTCAATGAAATTATTGCAATGCTTGATGGATTGTACAAAAGTCTCAATAAATAATCATTACTACTCAAATACTTAACGACTCAATTACTCAACGCCTTTCAAATGTCCGACAAACTAAAAGTAATCTTCGCATATATTGCAATTTGTACCATTTGGGGATCTACGTGGCTTGTTATCAAGCTTGGTCTCGAAACATTAACGCCGTTGCTTGCTGCGGGTTTGAGATTTGCATTGGCAGGTGTTGTATTGTTTGGTATTATACAATTCAAGAAAATTTCTATCCCATGGAATGCTGACACACAATGGTTCTATTTTGTTATTGCGTTCACATCTTTTTCATTCCCTTTTGGATTGGTGTATTGGGGAGAACATCGTATTTCTTCCGGAATGACCTCAATCTTATTTGGAATGTACCCATTGTTCGTTGCACTTCTTTCCAGTTTTATGGTCCCAACGGAACGGGTGACGTTGTTGAAAATTCTTGGCGTTTTTATTGGATTCGGCGGCGTTGTTACAATTTTTTCGAATGATGTTCAATTTTCGGGAAGTTCTGATGTCCTTCTTGGAATGGGAGCAGTCGTACTGAGCGCTGCCATTCAAGCGTTCTCAGCAGTGACAATAAAAAAACATGGAAACGATATCAGTCCGTATGTTGTCAGCTTTGTTCCGATGTCGATCAGTGCAGTTCTTTTACTGATAGCTAGTGTGGCTGTAGAAGATTTTTCGAATGTACAATTTACCGGAATGGCGATCTTTAGTATTTTCTTTTTAGCCATCTTCGGAACGATTGTCACTTTTGTCAGTTATTTCTGGTTGTTAAAAAGAGTTGAAGTTGTTTTACTCTCATTGACTGCTTTTGTAACACCGTTAATTGCTGTTCTGCTTGGTGTTTTGGTCCTTCATGAGAAGATATCTGCTGAATTATTTGCAGGTGCATTTCTAGTTTTTACTGGAATTGCAACCGCAAATGCGAACGAAATTCGCGCATTTGCTCGGAACCGATTCCCAAAACAAGAATCAACTTAGCGAAATGATTATTCTCACTTAGAATTATTTTTTTTCTGTCAGTGCAACAGAATTGAAATCAGTCAAAACCCTCCTGTTTCTTAGGATATATTGAAATTTGTAATATCACTTCTTTTTGTAATAATGTATATTGCACGATAGTAAGCCGACCTGCAAGAATTATATTTTTGTTTAATCTCATTTTAGGGATTATATGAAACTCTCCTGTACTTATATTCCTTTTCGAGGAAATAACGATGAAAACTAAATTGATATTCGTAATGCTCTTATCTGCAATTGCCACTTATGCGATTGCAAAAGACCAGCAAAACAAAATTCGAAAACCACAGGGAGCACCATTCAGTACGTTGCTAAACATAAATAATATGTCTGCGTGGTATTCTGATAACGGAGAGATGGAACGCCATCCTGCGACCGGAAATTCCGGTTTGTCGTATCCGCGAAATACAAATTTCGCTATCTATTGTTCCGGTTTAATGATTGGAACTATTGCGACGGATGGAATTTCCGGACCACGGATCACCGGATTCAGTTACAACAAAGGATTTCAAGCTGGTGCAATACTTGGCACACGAACAGGATTGATTGAAAACCCAAGCGATCCAAATGTTCGCATCTGGAGAATTCGACGTGATTATGCAACCGTGGATCTAAAACAGGATGCAGCGGAATATTTTTCAAAATCATTTAATGATGTCACTGAAAATGATATTCAAACAATTCGTGATCAATACAAAAAGGATTGGCAGGAATGGCCCGCTTCAAAAGGTGCACCTTTCTATGATGCAAATAACGATGGCATCTACACTCCGCAATTTGAAACAGTTAATGGGAAAGAAGTTCCAAAATTATACCCACAAGCCGATGAACCTGGAATTGCAAAGGCAGATCAAGTGATTTGGTATGTGTGCAACGATATCGGAACAATAGAATCTCCATGGAAAACGAAAGCTTTAGGATTGGAACAACAAGTAACAGTGTGGGGATATAATTCTAGTGGAGTTCCAGGAAATATTATATACAAAAAATTCAAATTGATCTATAAAGGGACAGTCACAACACCGGATACGGCTCGATTGACTCAAACATATCTTGCACATTGGTCCGACCCGGATCTTGGAGATGCAGGAGATGATTATGTTGGGTGTGACACTGCATTAAGTTTAGGGTATGTGTACAATTCAAAAAATCTTGACGAAAATTATCGAAAGTTTAATTTAATGCCGCCATCGTTGGGATACGATTTTTTACAAGGGCCAATTATTTCTTCACCCGGCGACACTGCAGTATTTGATCTAAAGAAAAAAAATGGCTATAAAAATTTAGAGATGACTTCTTATATTTATTTTTCGGCCGGAGGAGCATATTATGATCCTCCATTTATGCCTGATGGTGCAATTCAATGGTATCAGATGCTGCGCGGTCTTCCTCCAACTCCACAAGGACTATCGGATCCGAATCCTGTAATTGATCCAGTAACTAAACTTCCAACAAAATTTTGGCTATCAGGTGATCCAATAACTCGAACTGGTTGGATTGATGGCATGTTAGATCCGCCGGGTGATAGAAGGATGTTGCAGTCAAGCGGTCCTTTTACGATGGCGATTGGTGATACACAGGAAATTGTTGTAGGTGTTGTAGGTGTTGTAGGTGGAATTGGAAATGATTATTTACAAAGTATTGCAGCAATGAAGGAGAATGATAGGACTGTTCAATTTATGTACAATACGTTATTTGAATCGATTCCACCAACGTTGAGTGCATCAGTTTCATATCCTAATTCTACGGAAGCTACAATTTATTTAAAAGCTAGTGCTCCTTCAGGAAAATTTAAATCGATTAACGGTAACATTTATGGAAATTCCGTTCAACTGCTCGATGATGGATTACATAATGATGGCAGTGCTAATGATGGTGTTTTTGCGAATGCAATTACTATTGCTCGTTCAGCAGTTCCTTCCGGTGTTGATTTAACTTTTACCGATAGCAATAATAAAACATATGCTATTACAAAAGTGTTGGAAAGAGTTACAACAGTTGGTAGTATCACAATTTCAAATGTTCAGGTATTGTTTGATAATATTAATAACAATGGTATTGTGAACAATGGCGAATTTATCCATTACACGGTTACGGTAAAAAATAATTCGCCGTTTGCACTTTCTGGATTGAAAGCAATAGTTTCATCCAGTACAGAATTTGCGAAAGAATATTCATTTGGTTCTGTTGCGGCAGGAGGAGAATCTGCTGTTTCATCAGGTAATTTTTTTACGTTTCGACTTCCGATGAATTATTCCGAACCTAATTACAAAGTCAATGTTTCATTATCTGATAATAAAGGGAATCTTTGGAATACGGAATGGTCTTTTCCTGTTGTTCAACAGGCTAATATTACAGATACATTAAATACTTCCGCCACAAATGTCATTGGTGTCAATGATGCAGAAATTGGGTACGTCATATTCGACAAGTCACATTCTGGAGAACAATACAATATATGGTTTGGCGGAAGCGGACTCTCTACAAGGAATTGGACAATTGTTAAACCGATTGCGGGATCGGATTATGCAACAGTAACTGCTAATCTTACACCAGTTGATACTGCGAGTGTAATAAAAAATTCGAATGGATCATTTAATTTTACGATCAATGACGCGAAGACAACAGTAAAATATTCAAATTTTACTATCAAATCATTATCGGGTCCAATTGAATCAGCGAACATTTATATGAGCGCGTACGGTATCAACGGACCGGTTGCTTATACTTTTTCAATTCTCAATAATACAATCGTAGATAATGCATGGCAAATTCCTGATTCGTTAGTGGACGATTTCTTTGCAGGAAATTTATTTGTAAACATTAAAACCGCATTGCGCCCTAATGGAGAAATTCGAGGGCAGATCGCTGATGGATTAATTAAACGGCAATTACTTCCTTCACAAACAATACCGACACCATCAATTTTTACACGTGCGGAAAATAGATTGGTTGGATTTTCCATTTTCATTGCCCCTTCACCGCTTGGACCAAAATCAGTACAACAAATTGCTCCAACGACAGGCGCAGTTTTAAATGTTCCGAACCCCGAAAAAACATACAGTATGGTGGGACCACTTAATAACTGGACTGGCGCAAGGGCTAGTGAATCCATCATTGAGATTCGATTTTTATCCGGTGATTCAAACTACGCATTAACGTTGCCTCGTGAAGTAATCAATCCTACGCCAGCTAACGCAAAATATTGCAGTGTGCCATTTGCGGTCTATCAAGATACAACTAGGGTTTGGCCAGTAATTGTTACTTCATCGACGGATACATTATGGAATATCGATGCAGCAAATGGTTTGATCAATGGAAAACCGGTCTTTGATCAAATCGCCGGTATTGCAGATGTCAAGGATGGTCCAAATAATGATATACGGTATTATCAAACATTGGTAAAAGATGCGAATGGAAGAAATGTTCCGAATCTTTCCCCTACAGTTAAAGGTCGTTTAATGAATGGCGTCAACTGGACATTAAAAAATATTTCTTTTGTGAATGAAAAAAGTGACGGAGTCCCACCAGCTACAGGAACTAAAATTAGAATACAGCCATTTATTTCAGTCAAAACTGGAGATATCAAGTCAATCACATTAAAAACACTTGGTGTTGATGTTGAGCAAATCTCAACCACTCCGCAAGATTTTTCGTTGTCGCAGAACTATCCCAATCCTTTTAATCCTACCACAAGGATTGAGTTTTCTCTTCCACGACAATTAAATGTCTCTTTAAAGATTTATGATGTGATTGGAAGAGAAGTTACAACATTGTTGAATGAAGAAAAATCTGCAGGACGTTTTGTTATTGAGTGGAATGGGAAGAACAATCTTAATCGACACGTTGCGAGCGGAGTGTATTTCTATAAGTTAGAAGTAGGAAATTTCATAGAGACAAAAAAGATGCTGATGTTAAAATAAATATTGAAGTTGTAGGACACCTCCAAGGTGTCCTACAATTATTTTTATTCTTCTACAAAATCCAGATCTTTCCCGAACGTTTCATCCAAATGATAGAGTGCGTAAAGTGCAACGCTAAGACTTAATGCACCGACAATTGCGCCGCCGGCAAGAATTCCAAATTGTGCTGAAGCATACGTAAAAGCAATTGAGATCGGCACCGTTGCACCGCGCGCCATATTGGGAACAGTTGTCGCAACGGTTGCCCGTAGATTCGTTCCAAATTGTTCAGCCGCATTTGTAACGAAGACAGCCCAATATCCTACACTGAATCCCAAAAAGAATGTGATGTAGTACAGTGACTCTGCCGAGATTCCGTGCGACAAAAAGTATGTCGTTATTGCTACACAATTAAGAAGTAAAAATATAAGAATAATTTTTCGTCTGCTTTGCATTAATTGACTTAACAGTCCACTGAGAAAATCTCCTGGTATCAATCCGAGATAAAAGAACATCACTGCACGTCCTGCACTCACCGCCCCGTCAATATTCAACGCTTTTGCAAATTCAGGGGAGAGTGTTACCAGAATTCCGACACAATACCATGTCGGTAAACCAATGAAGATACATTTTAAATATCGGTAGAATCGTTCTTTATTGGTGAACAGACTGAAAAAATTTCCGCGCGAAACATTTTTTTCTTTCACTGCGTTGAACATTCCGGATTCAAACACACTCACACGAAGAACGAGCAGCGCTAATCCCAAACCGCCGCCGATAAAATATGCATTACGCCAGTCGAAATGTTCCACAACATTATATGCCAGAACCGCTCCGGCAACTCCAACGGTTGCAACGATCATTGTTCCGTATCCGCGCGTCTCTTTTGGCATAATTTCTGCGACAAGCGTAATTCCGCCGCCGAGTTCACCGGCAAGTCCAACTCCGGCAATAAACCGGAAGAGAGCATACAGTTCAATATTGTGAACAAATCCGTTGGCTATATTCGCAAGCGAGTATAAAAAAATTGATCCGAACAACAATTGAATTCGTCCTTTTTTATCACCTAAAACTCCCCACAAAATCCCTCCAAGGAGCATTCCAACCATTTGCACATTCAGCAATAAGAGTCCTTGACTGGTGATTTGCTCCGGAGTTAATCCAAGGTCGCGTAAACTAGGTACTCGAACGATGCTGAAAAGAATTAAGTCGTAGATATCAACAAAATACCCAAGAGCCGCTACGATCACAGCGGTATTGAAGAGATCTTTTAAAGCAATTGTACGTGTTGGCATTCATTCTCCAAATGTAGTGTAATGATAGAAAAGCAGAAGCTGAGAATCAATAAGGAATTGTAATGTTGGAAGAAAAATTGTATTTTTATCAAAGCAAACTCAAAACCTCTCAGAGAAATTCCGTGGAGGTTTTTCTCTGTGAAACGGAGCATTTATGAAATTGCAAGCATCTTCAATTCAATCAATTCAAAATTATTTTAGCAAAAAACCTATTATTAACGCATACGTTTTTGGTTCTTATGCGCGCGCGACTGCAGATGAGGAGAGTGATGTTGACATCTTCCTTGAACTTGATTATTCAAAACCGATAGGATTTGGATTTGTCAAAATGAAATCGGATTTAGAAAAAATATTGAATAAGAAAGTTGAACTCGTGACATCAAAAGGAGTTTCAAAACATATTCTCCCTTTTATCGAAAAAGATAAACAGCTTATCTATGCGAGATAAATTAGGAGATAAACAACGTCTTCTTCACATTCAAGAAGCAATTTCAGAAATTGAACGGTATACTCATCAATCGACATTTAAGGATTTCACCGAAAATTCCATGATGCGGTTTGCTGTGGTCAAACAGGTGGAAATAATTGGTGAAGCAGCAAATCATTTATCGTCTGAGATAATTATACTTTCAAAAGAAGTTGATTGGGCTACCATCATTTCTGCCCGTAATATTTTTGTCCATGAATATTTTGGGATAGATGATTTTATTCTTTGGGACATTGTAAAAATCGACCTTCCCGATCTAAAAATCAAAATAGCATCCATTCTTCAAAATTTGACCTAAGGGAAATTCTACCTTGCCAAAACGAACTGATATAAAATCCATCCTCATCATTGGCAGCGGACCAATTGTCATTGGTCAAGCGTGCGAATTTGATTATTCGGGAACACAAGCATGCAAAGTACTTCGTGAAGAAGGATACCGAATTATTCTTATCAACAGCAATCCGGCAACGATCATGACCGATCCGGAATTAGCCGATGCAACATATATCGAGCCGATCACGCCCGAATTTGTTGAGATGATCATCGAGAAAGAACGACCTGATGCAATACTTCCGACAATGGGCGGTCAAACGGCATTAAATACTGCTGTCGCTCTTGCTGAGAGCGGAGTGCTGGAGAAATATAATGTTGAACTGATCGGTGCGAATCTTCAGGCTATCAAAAAAGCGGAGGACAGACAGTTATTCAAAAAAGCAATGACTGAAATTGGATTGGAAATGCCGCGCGGCGGATTTGTTTATACGGTTGAAGATGCACTGAAAATTGTGCAAAGTATTGGAAAGTTTCCGATAATTATTCGCCCTTCGTTTACCATGGGGGGAACCGGCGGTGGTATTGCATACAATATTGAAGAGTTCAGAGAAATTGTGGAATTGGGATTATTGAACAGTCCGGTGCACGAAGTGCTTATTGAAGAATCCGTTATCGGTTGGAAAGAATATGAACTTGAAGTGATGCGCGATACGAAAGATAACGTTGTCATCATTTGTTCCATCGAAAATTTCGATCCGATGGGAGTTCACACAGGAGATTCGATAACCGTTGCTCCTGCGCAGACTTTGACTGATAAAGAATATCAGTATATGCGCGATGCGGCGTTGAAAGTGATCCGCGCGATCGGTGTTGATACGGGAGGATCGAACGTACAATTTTCGATGAATCCTGAAAATGGAAAAATGTATGTTATCGAAATGAATCCGCGTGTCTCACGAAGTTCCGCGCTCGCATCCAAAGCAACAGGATTCCCAATTGCAAAGATTGCTGCGAAACTGGCCGTCGGATACACACTCGATGAAATTCCCAATGATATTACAAAATTAACCCCCGCATCGTTTGAGCCAACGATCGATTACACTGTGGTGAAGATACCGCGATGGGATTTTGAAAAATTCAAAGGCGTTGATGATTCTCTCGGCGTTCAAATGAAATCGGTCGGCGAAGCAATGGCGTTCGGACGAACATTCAAAGAAGCGTTGCAAAAAACCCTTCGATCTCTTGAACAAGGTCGATTCGGTTTAGGTGCTGATGGAAAAGATCATTTTGAAATTGAAGCACTCTCAAAAGATCAAAAAACAGAGTGGATCAAAAATGTTAAGGAGCAATTACGCAGACCGAAAGCAAATAATATTTTTTATCTGCGATACGCGTTTCAACTCGGGCTTTCGATTGCTGATGTCCATAATTTAACGAAGGTCGATCCGTGGTTCTTGTTCAACATTAAACAAATTGTTGATTTTGAATCCGAATTGAAGGAGATACTCTTTACTTCGGTCACTAAAGAAACTCTTTATAAAGCAAAACAATACGGATTCTCTGATCGTCAGCTTGCTCATATTTGGAAGACCGACGAAGGGAACGTTCGTCAACTGCGGAAAAATCTTTCGGTATTGCCCGTCTATAAAATGGTTGATACGTGTGCAGCAGAGTTTGAGTCCAACACTCCGTATCATTATTCAACCTACGATCAAGAAAATGAATCGAAGCGTTCTGCAAAGAAAAAGGTGATCATCCTCGGCGGTGGACCTAATCGTATTGGGCAGGGAATTGAGTTTGATTATTGCTGCGTTCATGGTGTGATGGCATTACGTGAAGAAGGATATGAAACGATCATGATCAACTGTAATCCTGAAACTGTTTCAACGGATTACGACACCACGGATAAATTATATTTTGAACCGCTCACACTTGAAGATGTTCTCAATATTTGTGAATTGGAACAACCGGAAGGTGTCATTGTCAGTTTCGGCGGACAAACGCCGTTGAAGATTGCAAAAGCATTGGAATTGAACGGAGTAACAATTCTTGGAACGTCAACAGAAGGAATTGACCTCGCAGAAGATCGGAAGCGGTTTGGTGCATTATTACGAGAAAATAATATTCTTCATCCGAAATACGGAACTGCATTTTCAGTAAAGGATGCTGTGCTTGTTGCGGAAGAGATCGGATATCCTGTTCTTGTTCGTCCATCGTATGTTCTTGGCGGGCGAGCGATGCAGATCTGTTACAATTCTGCATCATTAAAAGAATATATGAAACTTGCGGTCGATGTCTCTCCCGAGAAACCGATCCTTATCGATTGCTTCCTTGAAGATGCATTCGAATTTGATGTGGATGCTGTAGCAGATGGTGATGATGTGTTAATTGGCGGGGTGATGGAACATGTGGAAGAAGCCGGTATTCATTCCGGAGACAGTGCAAGTGTCCTTCCTCCATTCATGTTAAAAGAAGATAAACTGTTGGAGATTATTGCGATAACAAAAAAACTTGCCAAACTTTTACATGTGCGCGGATTGTTGAATGTTCAATACGCCATGAAAGACAATATGGTCTATGTGTTGGAAGTGAATCCACGCGCATCGCGTACCGTTCCATTTGTGAGCAAAGCAACCGGATTTGCATTGGCGAAAGTTGCTGCAAAGATCATGGGTGGAAAAAAATTGAAAGATCTCGGTGTATTGAGTTTTGATTTCCGCAAAGTAAAACATATGTCGATGAAAGAGTCGGTATTTCCATTCAATAAATTTCCCAAGGTAAAAATGTTTCTTGGACCGGAAATGCGTTCCACCGGAGAAGTGATGGGAATTTCACAATCGTTTGGTGCGGCAGTTGCAAAAGCACAGCTTGCATCAGGAAATCCTCTTCCGAAGGATGGAACGATCTTTGTCAGCGTGAACAATAATGATAAGACTGCTGAGACAGTCGGGATCATGAAAGAGTATGTTCATCTTGGATTCAAGATCATTGGGACAGAGGGAACTGCAAAATTTTTACAGGCGAACGGAATCAATGCGGCATCGATCTTTAAGGTGAATGAAGGAAGACCGAACATTGTGGACGCAATTAAAAATGGTGAAGTGCAATTGGTGATCAATACACCCCTCGGAGAAGAATCAAGGTACGATGAATATTCCATCGGATGGGCGGCAATTCAGCAAAAGATCGCATTCATTACGACACTTTCTGCCGCAGCAACTGCAGTTAAAGGAATTGAACGTATTAAACAGGGAAAACTGAATGTGAAGAGCATTCAAGAATACCATCAGCATAGGTAATCGATTGAATAGAATATTCCTGGATATTATATCAGTTTCAATCTTCATGATTACTTCATCCAATTGTTTTGCATTCAATGATGATGCAAATGAAAAATTTAAAAATCTATTATTGAACGAGTTTCGTGAACATCCGGATGCAACGATCCAGGATCTTTATAAGTTTATCCATCAATCATCAATGGGACCGGGTCATTGGAAAATGGATTTTAATATGGCAAAACGGTATTTGAATTCGGAGATTCAAACATTACGTAAGGATTCTTCTCAGCCACTGTATCAATTTCTTTCGCCGGACGGCGAATTGATACGGATCAATCTCCGTCCATTTATTGCTATGAACGGCAATATTGATTCGCTTGCTGAGGCA
This sequence comes from uncultured Chitinophagaceae bacterium, assembly GCA_964355925.1. Lineage (GTDB taxonomy): Bacteria > Bacteroidota > Ignavibacteria > UBA10030 > UBA8401 > UBA8401. Next base: position 5,612 of record CAYHFN010000021.1, on the reverse strand, counting down.
TTTGTTAAAACCTCCAATGAATTTATTCAATCTGAAAAAATATTAAAAAACAATTTGGATCTATTCTCACAAATGGTTAAGGATAAGAAGATTCCTTTCAACACAGACAGTGTCCATATATATATTCAGCGAATGAGAGAGAATCATTATCCTGCAGTCCATCATTCTAACATCTATGAAGAAAAATACTTACCTTCATACAGGGTTGTTTATCGAAAATATTTACCGGTGAATATCTATAATGCCACGCATAAAAATTGATCTTCCTCTCCATTTTCATTTTACCACAGAAATTCCAATCCGTATATCGGATATCAATTACGGCGGTCATCTCGGCAATGATTCAGTTCTTTCAATCCTTCACGATTCGCGCGTACGGTTCTTAATGGAACATGGATATTCCGAGTTCAATGTTGAAGGAGTCGGAATCATCATGACTGATTCAGCAATTGTTTATAAATCGGAAGCGTTTTACGGCGAATCACTGCGCATTCAAATTGCAGTGAAAGACTTCACAAAATACGGATGCGACATTTATTATCTTGTCCGCGAACGTGAGAGCGGTAGAGAGGTTGTTAAAGCAAAGACTGGAACGGCCTTCTTTAATTATGAAGAACGCAAACTTGCTCTCGTGCCTGAACAATTCAAAAAGAAATTTCCTCAATAATACGTTTTAGAGTTCCATTTCCATTAGGTGAGTGTATTATGAAAATCTTCCTTATCGTCATAATGTTTTTCCTCCCATCTCAAGTGGGTTTCAGTCAGGAACAAGAAGAGACTAATATAGATGAGAAAAAAAAGAATTCATTCTCGCTTTTATTTGGCGGAGCGGCAGGTAATTTTGCAATTGATGCGTCGAAGTTCAATTCAATCTATTCCAATAGAAGTGTTTCTAGGATTTATGTTGCCGGTATTGGCAACAAACAATTATTAGCGATCGGTAAGTATAGAGAATTTTATGCACGTGGAACATCGCAGGTGCAAAATATTGACGTGAGCGGAAAAGCAGATTGGGAACAAAAATTTTATAGTGTTGGAATCCGATTTTTATCCAATGACTCACCCCTCTATGCAGACCTTCTTTATGTTGTAACAAAAGCTGAAGAAACAATTACTACAAATGATCCTATTGTTAAAGAGCTTACAATGCGTCAGGAATCAGAGAATAAGGGAGGCGGAGTTGCTCTTGGATTTACAATTTCCATTCTTGGTCCAATTAAAATATTTGCAGAAGGTGATTATTCGTTAATGGTTTCGGAAGATAGTAATAGCCAAGGCAGAGCAATCCCAAAAACTGGCGGAGTCTGTTTAAGTGCGGGTATAGTTATTATTCTTTAAGGAGAAAATATGAAAAAATTTACCGTTATCATTTCACTGATGTTTTGTATCTCGTCGTGTCAACAAGATGAAGTAAAAACCGTTGTGCCGCAGGAATATTCTTCTTTGCGAATGCAGCCTGAACGGGATTCAGTTTATTTTAGTGTAAACAACGAGACACAGCAATTTTCATTGACCGGAAGTATCATCAACATATCAGAAATTACGATGACGAACAGCGGTGTAATGACGGATATATCGTATACTGTTCGATCAGTTGATACAACTTTTCTGAACGTAAATGTTTCTGATGCGCAATGGTATTCTTCAAATTCTGCTGTGGCAACAGTGAACAAAGGATTGGTCACCTCCAAGAGTCCAGGATATGCTGCCATCACTGCACAAATAGGAAAAGCGGTAACAAAACCTGTTATTGTCAATGTTCGTGCGGTTGATACTGCTCCCGGTTTATCACTTAATCCGCCGGAGGTATCGTTAATATTTGAAAACAGTGTTTCAGTTTCCGGTCTTGTTCAAAAGCTGGCAAAACTAAAAGTGTCAGAATTGAACTCAGGATTTTCTAAAGATAGCATACAATATCAGTCCGATGGTTCGTTTGGATTAACTGTTACCGGTTTGAGTCAAGGAATTCGATTGATCACTGTCCGTGCAACTCATCCAACCAATTCAAGTTTATATACCGAAAGAATAAAAACGGTGCTCTATTATGTTCCAGGAAGTCTGGAAGCAAATAAAATTGTTGGTGACTGGGTGGGAACAACGCTTACGAAGAATTTCAATTTTAAGATTGCAAACAGTATTATTCTAACCCGGTATGATATTACCGGAAAAATGGATATACAATTTGAAGGTGTTGGATTAGTACGTGATATTGACCTTATAGGGATATTAAATAACAATGGAACGTTCAATGTTGCTCTTTCAAAATCATATCAAGGATTTACTATTTCCGGAAAGTTTGATGGATATTTTAAATCTACCGGAACTGCAAGTGGATCGTATGCAGCTCAAGCGGTAAAATCTGGATGGCCAAAGATCAGTTTTTCTGAAACATGGACTGCCGTAAAAGTGCCATAATGAATTTTTATCTTGTGCTCATCTTATTAATTATTTCCTCATTCGGTGGATGTGGAATTACACAGCCAATCCGACCGATTGACGAAGGCTCAACTGAGCTGATCGTTTCGCTCGGCGGTCCGATCATTCCCCTCGGCGGAGTTGCAATTCCAGTTCCATATTTAAATTTCGGAGTAATGGTTGGTTATCAACCGAATCTTACACTGTATGGTAATGCACATATCACCGCATTATTATTCAAAGATGTAGCATTTGACGGTGGATTTTGCACACGCGTGCTTACCGAAAAAGGAATCCGCCCCGAGATTACTTTGAATGGGAGAGCATATTTCTTTTGGGATGCATTTCGAGGAAAGACGACTCGAGTTTATCCAATGGGAACACTGACAGGAAGTTATTTGATCGATGAACATTCGTTATTGTATTTCGGTGCAGATAATCTTTATCAATATACCACGTCAGATCTTTTTGTCTCACCATTTATCGGTTACAGTTTTTCTATTGCGGATGGAATGGAAATACAGATCGAATCAAAATGGATGGCTATGAATCGCGATACTCGTCATGGTGTTTTTGAAGGAGCCGGTTCAATCAGTGGCAAAGGAAATGTCGGATTATTTTTTGGACTTCAATATAGTTTGAAATGAGAACACATAATCAAAATAATTTGTCATTCCGAAACGCCGAAGGCGTATTCGGAATCTATCCCGTAACAAAGATGCTGACATTCGTCAGCATGACGATTATACTGTGTGGCTGTTTCGATCTTGACAGTTCATTATTCAATAATGACACATTGAAAGCATACAATCTTCGGACAACGGTCATTCCTGAATCGTTGCGCACAGAAGTAGTAATGACTTCACAAGGGAAAAAGATCTACGGATATTTTGTACAGTCATCTGTTGCCGGAGAGAAGAATGTTATTTTGTATAATCATGGAAACCGCGATCATCTTCAATACTACTGGGATAGAGTTGAGTTGTTCTATAAGATGGGATTTAATGTGTTCATCTATGATTATCAAGGATATGGATTGAGTGGAGGTGAGCCGACAGAAGCTGGGATCTATTCTGATGCAGAGGCTGCGTATAATTATTTGCAGTCCAAAGGATTTAGTGACGGACAGATTACGGTGTATGGTTTTTCTCTTGGAGGAGCACCGGCAACACATCTAGCAGCAAATACATTCACTCCAAAAAGATTGATTCTTGAAGCAGCGTTTGCCTCTGCTACAGCATTGACTCAAAGCGGAACATTATTAGAGATGCCCGGCACATTTGTGATGAAAGGAGAATACAACAATGCAGAAAAGATCAAACGTGTTACATCTCCCGTATTGATCCTTCACGGAGTGGATGACAAATTTATTGATATGGAAAAGAATGGGAAAGTGATTTACCAGAATGCAAATGAAACGAAAAAGTTCATCGCGGTTCCGGGAGCCGATCATTCGGAAGTTCCATGGAAAATGGGGGAGACGATTTATCTCTCAGAAATAAAGAATTATATTTTGAATTGATGAAACAGATATTGTTTCCAAACTCCATGCTTGAATAACTCAGTCGGGCAAGTGGTTTGGAACGAGAGATTCAATCCACTTTCGGTGAGTTTAAAACTTTCTTGTAGTAATCTTCATACGCAGTAACGATCTTATCTTCGCTGAATACCTCAACAGCACGTTTTCGTCCCTCTTTTGCAAAAGCTGATCGTTTGTTCTCGTTCATCAATAATTCAATTGCATATTTTGCCATCCGTTCCACATCACCGATTTCTGCGATGTATCCTGTCAGATTATGCAGCACTAGTTCGGGCAATCCGCCAACACTTGATGAAATGACAGGAACTTCATACGACATTGCCTCTAAAGCAGAAAGTCCAAAACTTTCTTGTTGACTTGGAAGTAAAAATAGATCAGCGGCGGAAAGAATTTCAGTCAGGTCCGACTGTTTTCCCATAAAACGAATCTTATCGTGAATCTTTAATTCACGTGCCAGCATTTCGCAGCTTGTTCTATCCGGTCCGTCACCGACAAGTACAAGCGTTGCCGGTATTTTTTGCTGGACAATATCAAATATTTTTATAACGTCACTAACTCGTTTTACAGCACGGAAGTTTGAGATATGCGCGAGCACTCGCTCTCCGTTTGGAGAAAAATTACTCCGCAAACAAGAATCTGCTTTCCGTTTGTATTCTTCAGGATCGACAAAGTTAGAAATGACTTCAATATCTTTTTCAATTCCATAATTTGTCTGTGTCTTTTCGCGAAGATGTCGAGAGACTGCTGTTACGCCGTCACTTTTTTCTATACTCAATTTCACAACCGGTAGAAAACTTGGTTCAAGACCGACAAGCGTAATATCCGTTCCATGCAACGTTGTGATCACACGAAAGTCGGGATTTGGAATAACCTGTTTTGCGATGAACGCACTTGTTGCGTGTGGGACAGCATAATGAACATGCAGTATATCCAACTTCTCAAAGTTTGCAACCTCGATCATTTTACTCGCTAATGCAGGTGTGTAGAGTGGAAATTCGAACAGAGGATAGGTGGAAATTTCAACTTCATGATAGAAGATATTGTTCACAAAACCGGTGAGCCTCATTGGCATTGCATAACTGATAAAATGGATATTATGTCCTCTTTTAGCGAGCGCTTTTCCTAATTCTGTTGCTACAACTCCGCTACCACCGTATGTGGGATAACATGTAATGCCGATATTCATAGAAATTTTCCAAATAATATAGAATAACTTACGATTAATAGAACGAATAAGAAACTATTATATTGTTGATTCAACTGTTGCTTGAGAATAAAAAAAGAATTACTTTTTCATAGTTACACACACCTAATGAAAGGATTAGTTATGAATAAAAGTTCCATTCTTGTAATTCTGCTTTCTTTCACGATTCTCGTTACTGCACAACAAAAACCCATTGTAAAAACCCAACCGATCAAACCAACCGAGCAACCCGTTGAAGTTCCATCCGGTAAGTTCGTTGGAATGTTGTTCAATGACGCTTCGTACACTGTGCAGGAACCGCTTTTATCGAATCCAGTTCTGACTCAGTCAGGAAAAAATTCTTTCTTATTTAGGAGAGTAACGATTGGATATGAATATTCATACAATAAAAATGTTACCGCTGTGATTAAATATGATGCAAACAGTAAACTTCTTGAACAAGGATTTGTTGAT
>CAYHFN010000020.1:57456-58949 GCA_964355925.1 uncultured Chitinophagaceae bacterium | reverse complement strand
GTGAAAAAATGTTTTTCCCTTAAGAAAATATACGGTGCGTAACATCAGTTACTAAGATATAATTTACGTTTTAAACTGATAATCCTTGTTGCAACTATTGAGTCACTGTTATAGCGTAATGCATATTGATTTAAGTTCATCAAAGCAGGAAAATATTCATATTCTTTCTCATATAAAATCCCCAACTTTTTGTATAAGGAAATTCGTTCGGGGTCAATCATCAATCCTTTGGAAGCAATCTCAATAGCTGTTGTTGTAAACCCAAGAAACTGATACATATCAAAAATTCCCTCAAGCGCTTCAGCTTTAATTTTTGAAGAAACTGCTTTCCGATATAGAGAATGATACATCATTATTGAATCCATTTTTTCGGTCAACTCAGCAGTTGGAAATACAGAGCGCATGCGTTGATATGTTTTTATCGCAGTCACCGTATCATTCTCTTGCATAGAAAAGATTATTTTATAGACGTATGCTAATGCAACAGTACTATCTTCCGATATACATTGTTGATAATATTTTAATGCTACATCCTTCATATCAATCTGCCAATAGGTAATTCCCAAATTCATAAGAATATTCGAACGATAATCAGAGAACGGAACTTTATCCAACAAAGCTCTTCGCGAGATCAACGTTTGATGGACAGAAGCGAGTCTTGAATATGAGAGCCCCTGCGGCTTTGTATATAAACGTTCTAAAAGGATTGATACACTGTCCAATTGTCCTTGATAATGTTTATTTAAGACATTCAGATACAATAAATCTGCGTGGTAATTGACAATATTTCTATTGTTAGTGAAATAAAAATCAACAGCCGAATAATTTTTATTCTTCATCTCTGAAATCAAGAGAGAATATTTTCCCGAATCACCACTCCCTAGTGTCTTTGGCATAACTTTGTAGATTCCAATTGATCCAGAATCAAACACACATTGAAAAGAATATTGCTTATTGAATTCGAACTGAATCTCGTAATCCCGCCATCCGTAAATATCCTTATTCAAAACAACATAATGAACATCATAATCCTGAACAACTTGATTGAATATACTGGTCGGCGTAATTCTATTAAGAACAAAAACTGTTTTATGATTAAGATAGAATGCAAGTTCTTTATATGGTGAGAGAATAACTTGAGATGAATCATTCTGCGAGTTCAGCCAATCACCGGTTTGAGGTAACGCTAATTGTATATGCCTAAAATTCCCGGTCGAATCTTTCAAATCTAAAAATGTTCCCATTGGATCGCCGGCAAGACGATGCTGTGTATCGATAAAATTTATTGTCCAAACAAGGTTCGGCATAATCAGTACTACGGCGAATCCTACAATTGCTCCATGAATGAAACGACGATTTAGTTGCCATAAAAATGTTAAGGCAGAACCAATCCATAATAAAAAAAGTAGAAAGACCGGATAAAGAAATCTCGAATCAAGTACGGGATATGATAAAATGATGCCGACATAGAGAACAAAAAAGATCATTTTTAT
>CAYHFN010000020.1:23763-57356 GCA_964355925.1 uncultured Chitinophagaceae bacterium | reverse complement strand
ATGATATCACCCGGAAAGATATACGCTATGGGCGCAAGGAGCAAAGAATATAGTGGAGAGTGCACCATGTAACGTTTGGCTTCCGGTGCAGTATAATCTGTAAATCCGTTGAACTGAGATAGTGAATTTGCCCATGCAACATACCGGGCACTGTCCGGCGTATAGAGGAAGAATTGGTTCAACGAGAATAATGTCGCTGCGATAAAGAGTACGATAAGAAGGCTTAAAATTAATCGGTTTTTTGTGAACAAGGATTGAAGCATAATTACAATCTGTTAGTAAAAGAATAAAAGTAATTACTCAGTCATACGATGAGTTTATAATTTTTTGGAGAAAATTTGAAAATATAATGAATTCTAAAAAGTAACACATCGTATGACTCTACAATTTAACGGGTATGGACACACGCTGAGCAGTTACAAATAAACGTTGTGTATTTTTGAATACACTGAAATAAAATATTTCTCCAAAAAACAGAACCGCCCCACTATGAATGGGGCGATTGTTAATCAATGCTTATAAGTTTTTTCCGTGACAGTTTTTATATTTTTTTCCGCTGCCGCAAGGACACGGATCGTTTCGACCTACCTTGTCTGCCGAAATTATTTGCTGCACCTTTGGAGCTTGTTGTTGTTTTGTTTCGCCGCCTTCCGGATCAATACCGCCTTGCAAACCCATACCGGTTGAAGCATTATGCGTTAATGTCAATCGTTCACGATTAAGTCCGCGACGCTGCTGCTGAGCTTCGATCTGCTGTTGATTCTCCGGGAAGAGTTTAAAGACCATATTCAACGCTTCACGATTGATCAATCCAAGCAGTTCGACAAACATTTTATATGCTTCGGACTTGTATTCCAATACAGGATCTTTCTGACCGTATGCTCGTAAATAAATTCCCTCTTTAAGGTCATCCATTTCACGTAAATGTTCTTTCCAGCGTATATCAATTATTTGAAGTAGTGAAACTTTTTGTATAAAGTTCATCGTTTCATTCCCGACCGATTCACGTTTTCGCTTCAAAAATTCCTGGGCGGTCTCGATCACTTTTTCTTTTACTCCAGCGGCTCCAAGGGTTTGGAAATCTTTTGGAGATAATTGAAGATCAATCAGTAGATTTGAACGAAGTTCATCACTCATTTCATCCAGCGTTGCCGGTTCATAATGCCGATCGACGACATCATCAACATAATCGATCAACATTTCATGGATATCATCATCAAGATATTCGCCGAGAAGAGCATGACGGCGTTTTGAATAGACAACTTCACGCTGTTGGTTCATAACGTTATCGTATTCCAACAATCGTTTTCGAATACCAAAGTTATTCTCTTCAACTTTCTTCTGCGCGCGTTCAATCATCCGCGTGATCATGGAATGTTCGATCACTTCTCCTTCTTCTGCACCCATTTTGGTCATGATAGAAGCGATCCGATCGCTTCCAAACAACCGCATGAGATCGTCTTCCAATGAGAGATAAAATTTCGTCATACCGGGATCACCCTGGCGACCGGAACGACCTCGAAGCTGCCGATCAATTCGCCGTGCCTCGTGTCGTTCTGTACCAATAATCGATAATCCGCCCACTTCACGAACGCCGGGACCAAGTTTAATATCCGTTCCGCGTCCGGCCATGTTCGTCGCAATAGTCACTGCTCCTGGTAAACCGGCATTCGAAACAATTTCCGCTTCACGCTGATGTTGTTTTGCATTTAAAACATTATGCGGAATTTTTTCGCGCGTCATCATTCGGCTGAGTGTTTCTGAAACTTCCACGCTCGTGGTACCAACAAGAACCGGTTGTTTTTTCTCCCGAAGTTCTTTGATCTGCGTTAAAAGCGCATTATACTTTTCACGTTTTGTTCTATACACTAAATCGTTCAAGTCCTCACGAATAATTTGCTGGTTCGTTGGAATGACGACAACATCAAGTTTATAGATGTCAAAGAACTCTGCTGCTTCAGTTTCGGCAGTTCCGGTCATTCCTGCTAATTTTTTATACAAGCGGAAATAATTTTGCAATGTTACTGTTGCAAGCGTTTGAGTGTCTCGTTCGACGTGCACTCCTTCTTTCGCTTCAATTGCCTGATGCAAACCATCCGAATATCGTCGACCATGCAGAACGCGTCCGGTAAATTCATCGACGATTTGAATCTTGCCATCATCACTTATTACATACTCAACATCTTTTTCATACAGCGAATACGCACGCAGTAATTGACGAATGGTATGCACACGATCACTTCGTTCAGCGTACAACTTATTGATCTCATCTTTCTTGAGTTGTTTTTGATCATGCGAAAGTGATGAATCATTTTCAACAAAACTCATCTCCGTTCCAACATCCGGAAGGATGAACATGTCTTTATCTCCACCGCTTGCCAGAAATTCACGTCCCTTATCAGTAAGATCGATCGTGTGATTCCTTTCATCGATCGAATAATACAGTTCATCATCAATCTCATGTAGTCGCTTATTCTGTTCGGCAATATACACTGACTCTGTTTGCAGCATCAATTTTTTTTGAGCACCTTCAGAGAATAATTTTGTCAATTTATTATTCTTTGGATCTCCACGATGTGCACGAAAGAAAAGGATCCCTGCTTCTTCTGTTTTTCCGTCGTTAAATAATTTTTCTGCTTCACCGGTAATTTTTGCTACCAAATTCTTTTGTGTGCTGACCAATCGCTCCAACCGCGGTTTCATTTCATTGAATTTATGGTCATCCACTTCCACCGGTCCGCTGATGATGAGCGGAGTTCGAGCTTCATCGATCAATACCGAATCTACTTCGTCGACGATTGCATAGTAGTGACCGCGCTGCACCATCTCATCGGATGTGTGCACCATATTGTCCCGCAAATAATCGAAACCAAATTCGTTGTTGGTTCCGTAGGTAATGTCACAATTATATTGCTCACGGCGGATAAAAGGATTTTGATTCGTGACAATGCAGCCAACCGTCATTCCGTGAAAGTGGAAAACCTTTCCCATCCACTCACTGTCGCGCCGCGCCAAATAATCATTGACTGTTACTAAATGAACGCCTCTACCGGCCAACGCATTCAGATACATTGGTGCAACAGCAACCAATGTTTTTCCTTCACCGGTTGCCATCTCGGAAATTTTTCCATGATGAAGAACGATTCCCCCCATCAATTGAACGTCGTACGGAACCATTTCCCACTTTAATTTATAACCAACGACATCAAATTCCTGACCGACAAGACGACGGCACGTTTCTTTTACGACAGCAAATGCTTCGGGAAGAAGTTCCTCTAGAGTTTCTTTTATCGTCGCAAGTTCTTCTTTTTCCAATTCTCCAAGTGAAGAATATAGTTCTTCACGTTTCGTATCGTTATTTTCCGTTTTTAGTTGTTCCTGGATCTCTGCAATCTGTTCTTTTATTTCTTTTATGGCTTCAGCAATGCGGTTCTTGAATTCCTGTGTCTTGGCACGAAGTTCATCATCACGTAATGATTGCAATAGAGCAAATTGTTCATTAATCAGTACAACGAGAGGTTGTAACACTGTAACATCTTTGTCTTTTTTACTGCCGAATAAACTACTAAAAAACTTTAACATCGTTTCCCTTTTATGTTTGATTTCATTGTAATATACACATTTTTCGCTATTTTTTCACCGGCCGTTTTCCACTGACCCATTTTATTTCTTCATTACCATCAATATGATTTGCAAAACGCGCCATAACAAACAAAAGATCAGAAAGGCGATTGAGATAAATAATAACTGCGTCTCCGATATCTTCGTTCCGGGAAAGACGAACAACATTTCGCTCAGCATGCCTGCAGACTGTTCTTGCAAGGTGCAAATGAGAAGCAACAACAGAGCCTCCAGGAAGAATGAATGATTTGAGAGGCTGCAATTGAACATCCAGCTTGTCGATGATCTTTTCGAGCTGTGTCGAATGAGATTTTTTCATCCGTGTAATGAATGGACTTTTGTGTGCACTTGGTGTTGCAAGATCGGCGCCTAGCTCAAACAATTGATGTTGGATTTTCTTAAGTATCGTATCAATCGATTTGTGCGGTTTGAGGGAACGAATAACCCCAACCACACAATTCAGTTCATCAACAGAGCCATACGCTTCAATTCTCATTGCATCTTTCGGCACTCGTTCTCCGCCAAACAATGCTGTTTCACCTTTGTCACCGGTTTTTGTATAAATTTTCATACTATCTCCATAAAAAAATAATAGGACACCTATTAAGTGTCCTACAACTTAATGCAGATGAATTTACGAGTTCTTTAGTCGAACTCCAAAATAAAAAAAAAGCCCCGCAAGAAATACTCGCAGGGCTTTTAACTAAGAAAGAAAATTAGTTAAATGTATAACGAACACCTAATTGAATTTGGAAAACATCATTAATAGCAGCTGTTTTTTCAAACGTATGATCAATCAGTTTTCCACCAACTCTTGCTAATTGATACGCTGCTTTACCATCAACACCAGGTGTTTGAACTACTAATGGCTGAGTAGTAACAAAACGCTGGCTAAGACCCCAACTCTTATTCAGCAAGTTGGTAAAGTTCAAAATGTCAGCTCTAAATTGCAAAGAATTGCGTTTGCCTAAAAAGTCTGTGAATACTTCTTGGATAATGCTGAAGTCTGCTCTAAATACCATTGGCATGAATACAGCACCGCGTCCAGCATATTTACCTCTGTTCGCATTTAAATATTCATCTTGTTTGATATATACATCCCACGCATCTGCTTGTTGTTGAACCGTAAAGGCAGGCGTCGTTCCCGATGCAGCAACTGCTCTAAAGTTCATTTCCGTTTGATCTTTGGGAATGTATATCAAGTCATTTCCTGTTCCGCCATCGCCATTCAGATCACCGCTAAATGTATAGCTTGCGTTACCGATCGTGCGACCTTCCCAAAATACTGAAAGTGTGGTTGCACCAATGTCAAAATATTCTGCGCGATAAGAAGCCGTTGCAAAAACTCTATGACCCGGTGATGTTCCTGCAAATCCAACACCTGGATTATTCGGATTTCCACTCATTGCATTACCATACCAAGAACCTGAAGCAATGGAACCCGGATCAACAGTATTTTTTGATTCACCATAACTATATGCTGCTTTTGCAAACCAACCATCAGTAAATCCTTTTTCTAATGAAAAAGCTGCGCTCCAAGAGTATCCGGTATTTTCATTTTTCATCACTACTGCATTAGGAACTTTTGAATAGATTCTGTCAGAATTTGGCCGACCAACAGCTTTCCAACGCGGTCGGTTATCAGCTCCTGCAAATACTGTATCCGCATTAGCGGGAAGATTAGCGTTTATATAATAAACACCATTTACGTCTTTACTGTATAAAAATTCTGCCGTGGCGGTAACATTATATGGCAGTTGTTGATCTACTGCGATATTGCTTCTCCACAATTGCGGGAATTTAAAATTAGGATCTGTTAACGCTAATTCATAGCTCGATGCCGGTAGACCAGTAACGGTAGTTGGTTTATAACGATCTGGGTTTGGGCTGAACGGCCTGGTCTTAGTATTGTCTATTTGTTCAAAACCGGTTAGCATACCATTGTTACCAATCTGATTTGAGATCCATACGTATGCCGGTTTGCCGGTGAAGATACCTGTTCCGCCACGTACTTGTGTTGTTCGTTCACCGCTAGCATCCCAATTAAAGCCAACTCTCGGTGACCAGAGAATATTTGCATTCGGTAGTTTATCGGTACCATATTTTACAGCAGCACCATTTTCATCGCGGAATACCATCGTATCAAGTTCAGGATTTCGTAATCCGGTATTTTCAAAGAATGGAATATCAATTCTTAATCCAGCAGAAAGTCGTAAATCTTTTGTCATTTGATATTCATCTTGCACATACACTCCTGTGTAGAGAACTTTCAAATCTTGCACCGGTTTTACCATTCCGGGAATATTTGCCCAACGTACCTGGAATCGACGTAATGTTGCAGCGGTATCTGTCGTAGCTCTGTTCGCATCATAGTAGAAATCTGAAAGAGAGTTATAGACATACGAGCTTTGTGCGCCCGGGAAGAAAATATTTTCTGATTGATATTTTTCTACGCTTGCACCAACAGTAAAGTAATGATCGTCCAGCGAATAAGAGAAATTATCTTGCGCTTGAATACTGCTATATCGCAGTTCGTTGTTTGGTGTGAAAGCTTCATAACCAAATGTTGTATAGTTCGTAGCACCGGCACCAAGGATATCTACAAACGGAAAGAATGATCCTCGTGATTGGCGACTTTCATCGTGATGAGAATAACCAACAATAAGATTGTTGGACATATTATCACCAAGAATGCTATTCCATTCACCAATAACGTTTCTAATATTTTCGCCGATCTGATAATTTGAATTTTGAAAACTTAATCCATTGAGACTAGTTTGTCTATTACCACCAATGCCCAATGAACTAGAGTTTGACACTAAAACATCTGTTTTTGAATCGAGATGGATATAACGAAGAGTTATTTTATTCTTATCATCGAGATTATAATCCAGTTTAGTCAATAAACGAAATGCTGGTGTCTCATTATTATAATCTTGATATGGTCCTGTTACATATCCAAATTTTGTTTTCAAAAATGAACTTAGATTATCCAGATCAGATGCCAGTACTCTTGTTGTATTTCCCGCCACAGTCTCTCCGCCTTTATTTGCGCGGAACGATGTTCCCGGCTGGGTAATCTTATCACTTTCAAGACTTCCAAAGAAGAATAACTCATTCTCAATGATCGGTCCGCCAATACGCACACCAATTTGATTGTATTTAAATGTACTCGGTTTATATTCAACATCACCAGCTTTTTGTCCGACTAAACCTTGATGACGGAATAGATCATACACTGATCCTGAAATTTCGTTTGTTCCGCTCTTGGTGATCGTATTAATACCGGCGCCGATAAAGTTTCCTTGACGAACATCGTATGGTGCAATGTTCACCTGAACTTGTTCAACTGCATCAATAGAAATTGGCGCAACACCGGTTCTATCTCCGGGTTGGCCTTGCAAACCAAAAGAATTATTAAAATATGAACCATCGATCGTTGTATTATTATATCGGTTATCCATTCCTCCGAATGAATTATTACCGCTGAACTGTGGTGTCAAGCGAGAAAAGTCTTGTACTTTTCTGGTAATCGTCGGTAGTGCTTCGATAGCTCTTCTATCAACAGCTGTTGCAGCACCAGTGCGTGCAGCGTTTAACACAGCACTTTTTTCGGCAGAAACTTCAACAGCTTCCAATTGAACATCTTGCGCATTCAATCGAAAATCTTGTCGAAGCGTCTGCGACAATTGCAATGTAATACCGCCACGTTCTTGTTTTGAATATCCTAAAATGGAAACACTTACCATATACGGACCACCGACACGAAGATTCGGAAGATTGTAATTACCATCTTCACGAGTTGAAACTCCATATTTTGTACCGGTCGGTTGGTGAATTGCCATTACAATAGCTCCTGGCAACGGTTGGCCGCTATTGTCGAGCACAGATCCGTTGATAGCGGCGGTTGTAACTCCTTGAGCAAACATTGCTGATGTGAGAATGCTCATCAGCAACAGAAGGCGTATCGCTTGTTTCATATAACCTCTTGGTTTAGTGTGGGATAGATAAGAATGAATTAGGTGAATGAATATATGTTTTTTATGTTACGAAATTATTATGGAACTGAAGTTATGCAGATATTTTTTGTTGAACTTAAAAAAGTTTACTCTACGCGTCTCATAGAGTTTGCGGCTCGTAGAGTATTACTCCAGTTATGAATCCAATATGTTTGAAAATTCTTCTACAAATAATAAAGGCGATGATCCCTCATCGCCTTGACTCTATTTTTTCTTTTTGGATTTACCGTTCCAAAAATTGGGAAGTTCGTTAAAGAAATGAACAGACGTTCTAATCCCTCCAAAGAAATTATCGATATTTAAAAATTCGTTTGGAGAGTGAGCGTTTTCATCCGGTAATCCAAAACCGAGAAGAACAGTATCAAGACCAAGTAATTTCTTAAACTGAACGACGATCGGAATCGATCCCCCTTCTCGTTGATAGAGCGGTTTCTTGCCAAAACCTTTTTCCAATGCTGCAACGGCGGCTTTCACTCCCGCACTATCAATTGGAGTAATGGCTGCTTCACCGCCATGCAAATTTCGCACTTTAATATCGATGGTCTTCGGAGCAATTTTTTTTAAATGTTTCTCAACCATCTTTGCCATCTTCCCGGATTCTTGATCCGGTACGAGTCTGCACGAAATTTTCGCGAATGCATTTGCCGGAAGAACTGTCTTAGCGCCTTCTCCGGTATATCCGCCCCAAATTCCATTACATTCTAATGTCGGCCGCGCCCACACACGTTCAAGCGAAGAGAATCCTTTTTCCCCATATAATTCTTTAACTCCAAGCTCTTTTGCATATTTCTTTTCGCTGAATGGAAGCTTTTTAAATGCATCCCGCTCTGCTTTTGATAATGGTCGAACTGCATCATAAAAACCTGGGATCGTTACTTTCCCATTCTTGTCATGTAATGAAGCGATCAATTCTGTCAATGCTTGGATTGGGTTGTGAACAGAACCGCCAAATGAACCGGAATGAAGATCACGATTAGGTCCATTGACTTCAATTTCCATATACGATAAACCACGTAACGCATAACAGATAGAAGGAACACCTTTTGCAAACATCGAAGAATCGGATATGAGAACAAGATCAGCCTTCAATAATTCCTTATTTTGTTTTACGAAATTTTCTAAGTTGGCACTACCAACTTCTTCCTCGCCTTCAATGAGCATTTTAATATTCACCGGAAGTGTACCATTCAATTTCATTAAAGCTTCAATTGCTTTAAAATGAATAAACACTTGCCCTTTGTCATCGGCAGAACCACGCGCATAGATATTACTTCCTCTAATTGTCATTTCAAACGGAGGTGATGTCCAAAGATTTAGCGGATCAACAGGCTGAACATCGTAATGTCCGTAGAAAAGAACCGTTGGTGCACCAGGGGCACTAAGCCATTCACTGTAAACAACAGGATGCCCTGGTGTTGGCATAATTTTGATATTCTGCATTCCTATCACATTCATATGGTTAGCAATCCATTGTGCACATTTTTGGATATCGCCATTATGATTAGTTTGTGAGCTGACACTGGGAATTGCAAGAAAATCTTTGAGTTCTGAGAGGTAACGTTCTTTATTTGATTCAATGAATGAAAGAACTTTTTTCATGGAATGATTCCTTAGTAGAAATAAAGCGGTTAAAATCTGTGAAAATATAACGACCACTTTTTTGAAAAGCAATGGAACATTTTGAATTTTTAAAATAAAAAAGCCCGATGTTTTGAACATATGGGCTTTTGTAAATCTACTCAAAAACAGTGCTATTTTTGAAACATTTTAGTCCATTCATATTTCTTTCGTTTTTTCCAATCAGCATTATGATAGAGATAACTGAAAATAAGTGGAACAACTGTCGTTGCTTCCGCATAGACCATTTGTTCCCACGTTGTTTTCACTTTACCCCATGAACTTGCCTCCTTCAATGTTGAAGAAGAACATGCTCCGTCACGAACATCGGCAACTGTGATTTGAATTGCATACTCATGCATTGGAACATCCACACCAAGTACTTCGGCGCAGACAACTGTGTCCTGAATAAAATTCTTCGGCACACCTCCGCCGATCATAAACAAGCCCGATGTTTTTGCAACCATTTTTATCTGAGTAAGTTCATAAAAATCTTTTACAGAATCGATCGTCATATATGGTTTCCCAGCTTTCATACGGTCATGCTGATGTTTCACCAAACCGAATCCTGCAGATGAATCTGTAAATGCCGGACAAAAAATTGGAACGTTATTTTCATATGCCAGCTGGACAAGCGAATTTTTCTTTTTTGAATTCTTCTTCAGCCATTTTCCCATTTCGTAAATGAACTCGCGTGATGAATACGGTCTGTTCTCCAAAGAATCAGCAATAGTTTTAATTGCACCATCACATACCTGTAATGCTTTTTCATCAATGTACGTATCATAGATCCGATCGACATAATTATTGCGGAGCATATTATCATCAATGAACGGTGTACCTTTGTAATGCTTAAAACCAAGTGCTTCAAAAAAATCCATATCCACTATGGAAGCACCGGTAGCAACAACCATGTCCACCATATTGTATTTGATCATATCGGAATACACATTCATACATCCGCCGGCACTGGTGCTGCCTGCAAGAACAAGCGCATTGGTGCATCCTTTATGTTCGATCATTTTCTTAAAAATGTCCGTTGCACGAGCTGTATCACGCGAACTGAACGACATATCGCGCATTGCATCAATGATCGGTGTTGAATTGAACGTAGTCGCATCTACCTGTTTTATTACCTCTTTCAAAAGATCTTTTTTCTTCATTTTGTTTCTCCTTAAATATATTTTATGATATTTACTTAAATTAATTTCAATGTGATGAAACGACTTTCAGCCCAATGATCGAACCGATCAATGTTGTGAGAAAAAATATCCGCCAAAAATCTGCCGGTTCTTTAAAAACAAAAATTCCAACGAGCACGGTTCCAATTGCACCAACACCGGTCCACACTGCATACGCCGTACCAATTGGCAGTGTTTGTGCTGCTTTGTATAAAAGAACCATACTTATTGCAAGACACAGAAAGAATCCTCCCATCCATAATGTTGCAACCGATCCGGAGGTTTCTTTCGCTTTTCCAAGACACGAAGCAAAACCAACTTCGAAAAACCCTGCAATAACAAGTATGACCCAATTCATAAAAAGATCCTTACTGAAAAACAATTCAACAAAAATTGGCTGAAAATAAAATGGAAGTGGATTTACTAAACGTTAGTTCGCGATGGAACTGTCCGAGAGGATGAAAGACGAAATATAGATCGTCTCAAGAAAGCGTATTGTTATGAAGGTATTATTCACTGTAAATTGTTTTAGTTTTTCCGAAATAAAAATACAATTATTTCTCTGATGCTACAATAGCACGCTACAGAAATCTCAATTCGGGATGCAAATAATTTTGCACATAATCCTTTACTGAATCTTCAAGAGAACGAAACTGAACCGGACAACCAGCACGTTCTAGTTTTGCAATAGCCGCTTCTGTGTGATATTGATACGCATTTCTGATCGACTCAGGCATCTCTGAATATTCAATACTCGGTGAAAGATTGAGTGCGGAAAAAACAGCCGTTGCTAGATCATTCCACGTGCGCGCTTTGCCGGTTCCGAGATTAAAAATGCCATTCACTTTTGGAGATTTTAAAAACCACCATAGTACTTCCACGCAATCTTTTATATAAACAAAATCTCTTACCTGTTCGCCATGCTTATATTCAGGTTTATAAGATTTAAATAATCGTATTTTTCCATTCTCTTGTATCTGATAATATGCTTTGCACACCAAACTCTTCATATCGTCTTTATGATATTCGTTTGGACCAAACACATTGAAGAATTTAATACCCACCACTTTGTTTTCTAATTTGTTTCGGAGCATCCACAGATCAAACATTTGCTTCGAGTAACCGTACGCATTCAGTGGAGCAAGTTTTTGTACAAGCACATTGTCGTCAGAAAAACCAAGTGACCCATCACCATAGGTAGCACCACTGCTTGCATAAATGAATCGCGCTTTTTTTCGAATTGACCATTCCGCTAATACACGTGTATAACGGTAATTGTTTTCCATCAAATGGTCAACATCTTTTTCGGTAGTAGAAGAATTGGCTCCCATATGAATTATCGCTTCGATCTTCGGAAACCGGTCATTCAACAGCATTTCAAGAAAATTATCTTTGTGAATATAATCGATGTATTGTTTACCGACCAAATTTTTCCATTTGATGGATGTCGAAAGTTCATCGACTATTAAAATATCCGTTTCCCCATTCTCATTCAGTTTGGAGACCATTGCACTTCCAATAAATCCTGCACCGCCAGTGACTACGATCATTTTATTCCAACTCCTGTATCGACAGTAATAGTTGTAGTAAGTAACGCAAAATTCGCCCCGTCTGCCGCTGTCGCAAGCAACATTCCTTGAGACTCAACTCCCATTAATTTTGCCGGTGCCAGATTCGCGACAACGATGATCGTTTTCCCTATCAATTGTTCCGGCGTTATCTTTTCAGCAATACCTGCTACGATCTGTCGTTTTTCAAATCCAAGATCGATTTGTAATCGTAATAATTTTTTTGATTTTGGAACGGCTTCTGCTTCAATAATTTTTGCAGTTCGAAAATCAATTTTTGCAAAATCATCGTATGTTATTTGTGGTTTCAGCGGCACATAATTATTTACGGCTGAGTCATTTACTGCTACTGTAGCATTACTATGTCCGAGTGCTGATAGTTCCTGTTCGATTGTCGTATCCTCGATTTTGGTAAATAAAATTTCTGAAAGACCTAATTGATGTCCATCAATCAGTTGCGATTCTCCTGCATTCTGCCATTGCTCGTTATCAATGGCCGAATGTTGATTCAACATTTTGAAAACTTTGTCTGATGAAAATGGAACTATCGGAGAGAGCAACACCGCAAGGGATCGAACAATATTCAAACAAATGTTTAGTGTCGTTCCGCATTGCTCCGGATTTGTCTTCAATGATTTCCACGGTTCGCAGTCATTAAAATACTTATTTGCAGCCCGCGCAACATTCATCATCTCCAATGTCGCATCTCGAAATTTAAACTGTTCAATAAGATCGCCAATCCGTTGAGGTGCAGCTCGAACATATGAGATTACTTCATTATCTCGCTCGTTCAGAACTCCTCGTTGCGGCACCATGTTCCCAAAGTTCTTTGCAACAAACGTGATCGTACGATTGATGAAATTTCCATAGATATCGGCAAGTTCATTATTATTCTTAGCCTGAAAATCTTTCCAATAAAAATCAGAATCTTTCGTTTCCGGAAGATTGGTCGCTAATGTATACCGAAATAAATCAGCGGGATATCTCTCAAGAACATCTTTAAGATAAATGGCATTATTTCTACTCTTAGAAAATTTTCCACCTTCTAAATTCAAGAACTCGTTTGCGGGAACATTGTCCGGAAGGATATATCCTTCCTTTGCCATCAATTCTGCCGGAAACACGATTGTATGAAATACAATATTGTCTTTCCCTAAGAATGCTATGTACCGAGTTGTTTCATCACACCAAAATTCTTTCCACTTTTCCGGTTGTCCTTGTTGAATTGCCCATTCCTTCGTAGACGAAATATATCCTAAAACAGCATCGAACCATACATAGAGAACTTTCCCTTCGGCGCCATCAATTGGAACAGGAATCCCCCAGCTTAAGTCTCTTGTCACAGCTCTATCTTTTAATCCTTCCTTCAACCAGCTGCGTGTTTGTTGAAGAACGTTATCTTTCCAATCTTTTGCATGGCTCTCAGTATATACTTCCAATTGTTTTTGGAAACTTCCCAATGTAAAATACCAATGTTTAGTTTTTTTAACGATCGGAGTTTTCCCCGAGATCAGGCTCTTTGGATTCTTCAGTTCTAATTGATCGTAATACTTACCACAATTGTCGCATTGATCTCCGCGTGCTTTATCGTTTCCGCAATTCGGGCAGGTTCCCTCAACATATCTGTCCGGCAGAAACATTTTTGCATCGGCATCATAATACTGTTCTTCTTCTTTTTCCTTCAGAAAACCTTTGGCGAGAAGATCAAGAAAAAATTCTTTCGATGTTTCGTGATGGATTGGAAGGGATGTCCGTGAATAATTATCGAACTTGATACCGAATTGTTTAAATGATTCCTTATTTGCCTTGTGGTACTTATCAACTATTGCTTGAGGAGTTGTTTTCTCTTTTTCCGCTGAGATCGTAATAGCTACGCCATGTTCATCCGATCCGCTAATGTGAAGCACTTCTCTGTGCTGTAATCGTTGATATCGTACATAAATATCAGATGGAACATAACATCCGGCTAAATGGCCAAGGTGGATATGTCCATTGGCATACGGAAGTGCAGAAGTAACTAAAATTCGTTCAAAATTATTTTGCATTCAATATTCTACGGAGATTGACTGATAATGACAGCATAACAAGAGGAAGATACACATTTCTGCGGAGAAGTTCGAGTGCTCTTTCTATCGAATTCATACACGATTCAAGATTCTTTGTTCCAAACTTCCCGACGAAATTATTCAAGTCCTTCTCTTGATCGACATTCAAGATATTGTTTAGTGAGTGTTCCCGCATAACAACAGTATCACGGAACCAGACAAGCAGCATGGTCAATATCTGTTCAGCATTGTCTCTTTTATTTCCTGAAAGATATTCCTCTTGGTCATCAAATATTTTTATAATAGATGCACCAAGAATACTTCGAAGAAATTGAACTGCATCCACTCTGTATTTATTAATATCTTCACCCAATAATTCAAGTGCGCGTGAATAATTACCATTTGCTAACCGAGCAATAAAATGAGCCTGCGTTGGTTCAACTAAGTTTCGTTCTTTTAACGCGGATTGAATTTCTTCGTCCGATAACATTGCGCATTGGATCAACTGGCAACGAGATAGTATCGTTTGTTTCACCGCTTCTTTGTGAGATGAAACTAGTAAAAAATGGACACCATCAAGTGGTTCTTCTAAAACCTTCAACAAAGAATTAGCTGATGTATCATTCATTAAGTCTGCGTCAAAAATAATGAAAATTTTTCTCCCTGGCTCAGCAGAACTCATTGACGATTCCTTCTTTAATTCTCGGATCGTTTTTATCCTTATGAATTTTGCTTTAGGTATATCAATATGATAATATGGATTAACTGCTTTTTCACCGATCTGTTTACGAATCTCATCTACGACATCAGTTTCCAATGATTCAGAATCTTCTTTTTTTTCACTGTCACCGCCGGGCAAAGGAAAGATCAGTTTCAAGTTTGGATGCTGAAGTGTTTCCATTTTTTTGCAACTCGAACATTCGCCGCACGACGTTTCGATGTGCTTATGACATAATAATATTCGAGCAAATTCAATTGCAAGTGCGTCTTTGCCAACACCAACATTACCCCAAAATAAATATGCGTGAGACAGTCGTTGATTACGAATTGCCGTTTGCAACGTATTCTTTACTCGTTGTTGCCCAATGATCTTATCCCAGTTAGAATGCATGCCCTATTCCAATGTGAACAATTGAGAATGAATTTATGAAGAATTGTTGTTCATATAACCATTGACTCCCGGGCGGTGCATTTGGATCATAGAATCTCCATGCAAGGTCAACACGAAAAGGACCAACAAAAGTCTCATATCGCAAACCAACACCAACAGCAAGTGCAACTTCAGATATCTTAGCATCACTTATTTTATTCCACGTATTTCCATAATCCATAAATGATACCAACCAAAATCGCGGAATTTCAATTACATTAAAAAACTTTCCACCATTAGGGGACAATTGAGTACGCGACTCAAAACTTCCCTCAAATGCAAAATTACCTCCAATGATAGAACTTGGCAAAGCAGAAAGTTGCTTATCTTTCCAACCACGCACACTAGAACTTCCTCCGGCAAAGAATCTGCGCGGAAGTGGCACAGGTATCGTATTCTTTGGGTTATATAATTGCGCTATACCTGACTTAAATTTTATGGCAAATACTTGTGTTTGCGAATATTCACTACTAAAAAAATGTTTTGCCAAGATTGAAAACTTAAAATACTCTGAATATGGAAGACCAAATCCATCAGCAAATTTTGAAATCATTCCGCCTTCTTCAATTGTACCCGAATGGAAGAAACCTGATGTCGGTGAAAAAAAACTGTTTGTTTTATCACGCTGCAAAGTATACGATTCAATAAAATTGAATTGTTTTGTAGAATCTTCGGGCCGAATTCCTGAGTTCCCTATTCTATATGCAGGGTCAACACGTTCAATATTTAATTCTGTAATACCAATCGTAAACGTAGAAAGTTTTGTAATAAATCCAAGTTTTGCTCTTAACGTTGTAAGGTCGTATTCTTTTTGTTTTTCTGCTTCTGCGGAAATAGTGATGGAAGCACTGGTTTTATTATTCAAAAAATATGGGAACACTAATTGTGATTGAATATCTGCTTTACCATATAGTGTTGGTTCCTGAAGTCCTCTAGTAAACGCTCCATAGTAACTCAATCTCTCAATACTATTTGCTCGTGCCCTGGAAGAAAAGGAAAAATTCTGTGCACCGCCAAAAAGATTTCGATGTTTGTAACTTAATCCCAAACCCGTTGAAAGACTATAGTCATCGGATCTTTCAACTAAAAATTCCGGAGTGATCTCTTGTAACTCCAGAGTCCGAAATGAAATAATCATGGGAATTATATTTTCAGTGCTATCCTTATAACTGACAAGAGAATTTTGACGAATGCTTCCAAATTCAAAGATTCCGAGTCGATTGAGATTTTGTTCACTCTCAATTCGTTTATCTTCATTATATATCTGGCCTTGCTGGAAATCTAACTGCCGCAAAATAATACTGCTATCAATTTGTTCATCATAATGATCAAAACTTGTATTTCCAAAAATGTATCGTTCTCCAGCATTTATTTTTAGCAGAACTGTAATATTATTTGATGATGCGTAACGAACAACAGCACTACTGTCAACATATGCTTTTGAATATCCACTATTGACCAATAGTTTTAGAATACGCGACTGTTCTTCTGTAAGAAGATTTTTGGCGAATGGGTCACCAATTTTAATTAAAGATTTTTCATAACTATTTTTTCGAACATCAGACGCTATGTTCTCCAAGCCTGATAAATTCACAGTGTCGATCATAGATCTTTTGTTTTCATGAATACCAATTGTGATGTCAACATATTTTCCATCGCTGCTATACGAAATCAATGTATCTATATCTGCGTGAAAGTAACCTTTATTTTTTAAATATTCATGAAGGTGAACGATATCTTGATAAAAGATATTTGGATCATAATAGGCTCTGGGCGAACCAATCCCACGATAAATATTTTCATAGAGGAATACCCAAGCACCCCACGGTGTTTCAGCGGTTGCCAGTTGACTCACTATTTCGTGTTCGGAAATATTGCTGTCGGCGAGTATAACAAGATCATTCACTTCGGCTTTTTGAGAAGTCTGCCCAAAACAGAATTGAAAACTAACGGTGCCACTAACCGTTAGCAATAAAAAAAAATATAATGTTTTTGATATCAAAGGAGGAAAAAAAGCAGGGTGAATAAAAAACCCAGCATCTTTATGCTGGGTCATTGTAATCGATATATGCATCAACAGGATTAATACTCATTCTCATCTTCGTAAAAAAAATCATCGCCTGTCGGATAATCAGGCCAAATATCTTCTATGCTTTCATACGGTTCTTCAGCATCCTCAAGTTCATTCAAATTTTCCAATAATTCTGGAGGAGATCCCATGCGAATCGCATAATCAATCAATTCCTCTTTTGTTGCAGGCCACGGAGCATCATCTAGATACGAAGCCAGTTCCATAGTCCAAATCATAATATCAATACCTTTACTTTAAATTTCATTTACTTATTGTCTACTAGTTGAGCCCGAATTTTTTCGTAATCAACATCATCTACAAAGTACTCAACAGGGTTTTGTTTCTCTCCATTGCGAATCACTTCATAATGCAAATGAGGACCCGTTGACCTACCAGTATTACCGGAATACGCAATCAGTGATCCACGTTTTACTTTTTGACCAGACCGTGCCACACATTTTGACAGATGAGCATACCAACTCTTATAACCAAATCCATGATTGATCATAAGAGCAATTCCATATCCACTGCCGGTTGGTCCGGTAAATTCAATTTCACCATCACCAGTAGCATAGATGGGTGTTCCAACATCACCATGAATATCTACGCCTTCATGTTTTTTTAAATTTCCTATCAATGGATCGTTTCGCATTCCAAAACCATGATATGAATATGTTCCGACCATTGGTTTGACTGCCGGCATAGATGAGAAAACTACTTTATTATGTTCATATTGCTTATAAATTTGTTCATAACTGGACCGTTGAAACTCGACTTCTTTATCCAACTTAATTAGCATTTGTCGGGACGAACTAATCAATTCGTCAGCATCTTTAGAGATTAATCCTCCGAACGATTCAATTGCAGTTCCTCCGGTTCCTAACTGACGTGTTTCAAGATCTATTTTTGGAAGATTTACAATTGATCGTAATTGATTATCGCTTAGAGCCAATGAATTCATTGATGCATAATAATTATTCATACGCTCGTTCATATCCTTAATTTGCTGCTTAAGAATTGCGTTCTCTGTTGTTAACTCGTTTGTAGTTTTAAAACCCAAACCTAAAAAATCTCCATACGAATTATTAACAAATCCCAATGCAAACAACACTACAATCGTCAAAAAAGCGATGGTTACAGATACTTTTAAACGATAACGCTTTGCTTCTACATAAGAAACATGTTCGTTTGAATAGAAAAAAAGTTTTTTTCGTTTTATCATAACCCTTGTTGAACTTGTTTGTGCAGAAAGAAAATATAAAAATATGAGCGGTTTGTCAAGAATAACTATTATAAACGTTCAAATCATTCAAAATCGTGCTCAAAATAGTCAATATTTCGTTTCCCCCCACCTTTAGATTTACTTTGAATTACTTTTTCAAGTTTTTTTGAGAATTCCTGAGCTGCATCATATCCATAATGTTTGGTCAAATAATTTAGAGCAATTACTTCCGAAATTACTGTGACATTCTTACCGGGATGGATGGGAAGCTTTACATGAGGAATTTCAACATCAAGGATATTTATCTTTTCTTCATCTAAACCTGTTCGTGTAAAGTTACCATTCGGTTCCCATTCCATTAATTCAACAACAACTTCAATTCGTTTTTGAAATCGTATTGAGCGAACTCCAAAGATGCTTTGTACGTCTATAAGTCCAAGACCGCGAATTTCCATAAAATGTTTGACAAGATCTGTTCCTGTTCCGATAAGAATATTTTCACCTTTACGAGTGATCTTTACAACATCATCGGAAACTAAACGATGTCCGCGTTCAATAAGATCGAGGGCAATTTCACTTTTACCGATTCCGGAGCGGCCAATAAATAACAATCCAATTCCATAAACATCAACGAAAGAACCATGGATAGTTGATTGCTGAGAAAATTGGTCATCTAAAAAATCGCTGAGTAGATACACAAACTTTGTAGTTTCAAATGGAGATCGAAACACAGGAACATTATGATCTTGGGCAATTTGAAGAAGCTCTTTATCCATATCATTGTTATCCGTAATAACAATACAAGGAATTTCAAACTTAAACAGCGTGTTGAATGCTTCAATACGTTTTTCAAGCGGCATACTTTTAAGATACAACATTTCAGTATTGCCAAATATTTGCACACGGTCGTATGTAAAAAGACCAACGTATCCAGCTAGTGCTAGTCCGGGACGATGAATGCTCTTTTCTTTAACCTTATTATCCATCCCAACATTCACAAGTGTTTCGAGTTTTAATCTACTCTTATTTTTCTCGACAAGGAATCCAATAGTAATGTGCTGTTTCCGATATTCTTTACCAATATTAAGCGCCATAATTCCTCTTAAATTTTCTCACGAGTTTTACGAATCATTTTTTTGTCTTTCAGTTCATGTTTAGATTTATATTTTTGCAGTTGTCTCTCCACTTTAGCCACTGCAGCATCAATTGATTTCACATACTCATCAGATTTTTCCAGCGATTTGAGAACCGAACCTTGAACTTTCACCACAAGTTCTGCAGCTTTTATGCTGTTTTTAGATTTTTCAAAACTTAAAATTAGATCTGCGCTTAATATCCCGTCATAATATTTTTCCATTTTATTCAGTGAATCAAATGCATACGCACGGAGTGTTTCATGTGCTTTAAAGTGTCGAGCCGTGATGTATATGTTCATATGTTGTTCCTTTCAAGTTGATGCTTTGGGATGAGCTTGTTGATAGATTTTTTTAAGACGTTCAACTGTAACGTGAGTATATATTTGTGTCGTTGAAAGACTTTCGTGTCCTAATAATTCTTTTACAGCCAAAATATCAGCTCCGTTGTCGAGTAAATGAGTCGCAAATGAATGACGCAAAACGTGTGGGCTCTTTTTTTGTAACTCCGTGTTTCCGGAAAGATATTTTGCAACCAGTGTATTTATTTTTGAAGGTGTTAATCGGATGCCCTTGTCACTTATAAAAAGGATATTCTCTTTCGAACCAGTGAATGATACAATCTCTTTACGAAATTTCAAATAACGCTGTATCGATTGTTTTGCATTTTGTGTAAAAGGAATGATCCGTTGTTTATTCCCTTTGCCGGTAACTTTTATGGTCTGATTTCGTTCATCAAAATCGCTCAGTGTTAACCCGAGTAACTCTGCTCGACGAATCCCACTTCCATAGAACAGCTCCAATATTGCAGAATCCCGAACTCCTTTGAAAGTAGTACTATCAGGAAGGGATAGTATCTTTAGCATCGAATCTTTGTCAATAAATTGTGGAAGTTTTTTTTCGGCTTTTGGAGTGACAATATTGAGCGCCGGATTATTTCGTACAACCTTCTTTCTCACGAGAAATTTATAGAACGATCGAAGCGTTGAAAGTTTTCTTATAACACTTTTTTTGGCTAGACCAGAATCCAACTGCAATCCTAAAAACGCACGAATAACACCGGTATCGGTGTCATTGTGCTTTTGTATCAACTCTGGAAACTGTTCTTTGAGGAATGAATAATATTGGGCAAGGTCGTTCGCGTACGAAACAATGGTATGCTGAGAATAATTTCTTTCGTTCTCAAGATACGAAAGATATTCGCTGATAATTTTTTGCATTCAATTCAGTCAGTTAGACTGCAAGGGCCTGAGCTTCCTGCTCATCAAGGTAATATTCTTCTTTGCAATTCGGACACAGAAGGTAATCACCCTTACGTTTGGTTGATTTTTTTGTAAGATAATTATTACCGCAACTTTTGCATGGTTGCATTATCGGCATTTCCCAAGAAATAAAATCACAGGTCTTAGTATCACCATTAGAATTTGAACATCGGAAAAATATTCGTTTCTTCCGAGTTTTACTTTGTACAATTTCACCATCAGTACACTTTGGGCACTTCACTCCGGTGGAAATCGGTTGGGTATTTTTACACGTGGGATAGTTCGAACAACCAAGGAATGTTCCAAATGGTCCTCCTTTTACTTTCATATCTCCGCCGCATAATTTGCAAATTATTCCGGCAACGTGAGCATATTTTTCTGTTTCATCTTCCAACGGTTTACGATTTTTACACGCTGGATACCCTGAACACGCTTTGAATTGTCCGTATCTTCCCCATTTGATGATCATCGGCTTACCGCACAGATCACACGCTTCACCTGCATCGTGCTGCAATGATTTTTTGATCTTTGCAACATCATCATTCATATGCTCCAATGAATGACTGAACGGTTTATAAAAATCATCTAACACTTTTACATAATTATTCTCTCCGCTTGCAATCGTCTCTAATTCATCTTCCATCTGAGCTGTGAATTTATAATTCACAATTTCAGGGAAGCATTTCATCAAGATCTTGATGACCACTTGTCCAAGACCGGTTGCATAGAGCTTTCTATCTTGTTGATCGACATATTGACGATTAAGTATCGTTGAAAGTATTTGGGCATATGTACTCGGACGTCCGATACCAAGTTCTTCAAGCTTTTTAACCATGCTTGCTTCAGTATAACGGGCCGGTGGCTTTGTAAAATGCTGCTTCGGAAGAAGTTTTTCGAGGTGAGCGTCTTGTCCAGATTCAAGATTTGCCGGAATTTTTGATGTTGGGTCTTCGTCATCCGCTTCAATACCTTTTTCCTCTAGAATATCGTCATATACTTGTAAAAAGCCACGGAATAGCGGCACAGAACCAGTTGCACGGAATTGATACACTCCTCCGGCAATATCAACCGTTAATTGTTCAAACGTTGCACTGCTCATTTGTGAGGCAACAAAACGATTCCAAATCAACTGGTAAACAGCATACATATCTTTATCAAGATACTTTTTTACAAATTTTGGTGTAAACTTTATTGATGTTGGACGAATCGCTTCATGCGCATCCTGTGAAGATTTTCCTTTCTTATATTCACGTTTTTCTTTAGGAAGATATTCTTTACCGTAATTTGAGTAGATATAATCACGGACTCCAGCAATTGCATCTTCACTTAGTCGGGTTGAATCAGTTCTCATATACGTTATGAGACCGACGGTCCCTTCATCACCAAGATCGATACCTTCATACAGTTTTTGTGCAAGCATCATTGTACGTTTTGCGGAAAGACGCAACCGACCAGAAGCTTCTTGCTGCAACGTGCTTGTAATAAACGGCGGATTTGGGTTTCGTTTAACATCCTTCTTAACTACATCAGAAATTTGGAACTGTGTTTTACGAATTTCTTCAACATGACCGGAGGAAATTATTTCATTTCCAATGGATGGGTCTTTTCCAGAGATTTTTGCAAGTCGTGCAAAAAATGGATCTGATTTTTCGGTTTTGAACTCAGCGCTTATTGACCAATATTCTTCCGCTACAAATTTTTTGATCTCATCTTCACGTTCGCAAATAATTCTTAATGCTACAGATTGTACTCGACCGGCAGAAAGTCCGTAATATACTGTCTTCCATAGAAATGGACTGACTTTGTACCCAACCAATCGATCCATTGCACGTCGGGCACGCTGAGAGTCAACAAGATTTGTATCCACTTTCCGGGGGTTGTCCATTCCCTCTGCAACACCGGTTGGAGTAATTTCGTGGAACAGAACGCGATAGATATTTTTATTCTTATCCTCTAATTCCTCAAGAATATCGTAAGCTATCGCTTCACCTTCACGGTCTGGGTCAGTTGCGATATAAATATTTTTTGCATCGCTGGCATAACTTTTTAGTTTTGCAACAACGTCTTCTTTTCCGGCAATTACCTCATATACCGCCGCATAATTATTTTCAACATCAACGCCTAATTTACTTTTCGGAAGGTTTTTAATATGACCGACCGATGCTTCAACAATATAATCCTTGCCAAGGTACTTATTGATTGTCTTTGCTTTTGAAGGTGACTCTACTATTATTAATGATTTTCCCATTGAGTAAACTACTTTTCCTTTTTAATTGATTGTATCTTTTCCGCCAAGCATTGTTCTGCTTCCCGTGTTGAATGAATCGTCATTCTCGGCCATTAATTGTGCTACCATTGATTTAAGTTCATTCAAATCAACGGTCATATATCCACTCATCATAATTCGATCGATCACCACTTCAATATCCATCTCGGTTATTATTCCAAGTTCACGCAGCTGAATGAGATAACCATATGCTTCCGCATTGATCACTGAACGTTCCACATCATGAAGCACTCTATGTGAATGTGGTGAGCTAGCTGCAATATCAGTGATGATATTGCTTCCATCAGAAATTTTTTCGAATAGCCAGTTGAATGCAGTACTGATTTCAGTGGTAGAATATCCTTTTTTTGAAAGAACACTTAGGTCAATATCGTGAATGGGAATATTGTTCCGCAATTCGCCTATCAGATACATTAAAATTTCCACTATTTTTTCTTGCATTATTTTTCTTCCTTCACTCTTACAAACTCAATTCAGAAACATATCGTTCCTGAATCAAATCCATCTTCCTTTTGGTGGCTATTGTAGTATCATCGTAACCAATTGCATGCAAAGTGCCATGCACTATAAGACGTGTTATCTCATTGTTTACTGTTACATTATTCTCTCTTGACTGCCGTTTTGCCTGTTGCGTATTGATATATATTTCGGCAGTGACAGCTTTTAGTTCAAACGGAAATGTTATAACATCAGTTACATAATCATGATGTAAAAATTTTTTATTGAACGTGCGGATTGTCTTATCATTTACTACAACAAATGAGAGTTCCGCATTTTTTATTTTTTCTTTTTTACATACAAATTCGGCAATGTGCTTTACCGCAGAGCCAGAAAAAGGAATGTTCTTATATGCCTTTGTTATAGATACAACAATCATTTCTTTTTTGTTTTTGAATCTTCCTGAGTAAGTGACAGTGCAATTCCGGCAAGCATAACATCAATACTCAACATCCGATAATCTCCGGAAAGTATCGAACGGTCGACATTAGCATAAAATGTACAGCCCCCTTCTTTTTCAATAATAATTGCTGACACTTTATCTTTTGTTTCACCAATAAATGTCACTTCTCCAACATCTTGACTCACAACATATCCACTACAAAATTGAAGTTGAAAATGAGTATTATGAGTGTACGCTGAAACAAGATTTCCTTTTTTCTTTCCAATTGAAATATTCGGATATATTTCCAACGCCAATTGTCGATTATCTTTTTTATTTGCCATTTCAAATCGGAAATTATTCCCCCGCAATTTTGCCTCAACTCCAAGAATTTTTCCAATTTTTTTTATGTCGGCTTTTGCAAATATTGATTTCATACGAAATATCCTTCAAACAGAAAAACCCCTTCGTAATTGATTGGGGTTCGATGTCTCACTGCAATATGTAAAGTGTGAATGTTCAAATGAGCATCAGGTCTGTACAAATATAGAGAGAGGTTAGTATGGAAGTCAAGTTTTTCGTTAATTACCAAGAAATCTCAAGTCCTTCGTATGCGGCTGTACATTCAAATGTGAAATGTTTCTGTTTTATTTCATATCTACATTTTTCAAGAATTCTATCGATGTTCTCATCTGTCCGGTTTGGTTCATGATGGAAGAGAACGCAGTGCTTAACATTTGCCTCATTTGCAAGTTTAAGGGTGAATAAATAATGAGAATGCCCCCACCCAACTTTATCAACATATTCCTCGGGAGTATATGTTGCATCATGAATTAAAACATCCGCTCCTTGAATAAAATCTACAAGCCGTTGATTAGGATCTCCTTTTTGTTCAAGAAATTTCTTCAACACAATCGGTTCAAAATTTGTCATTCGAGTTGCTGATTCTTTATCAAACGGCTCATTGTCACTGACATACACCAACGATTTCCCTTTGTAATCAATTCTATAGGCAACCGTAAACCCCGGATGGTTAACATATAGCGTTTTCACGTGAGCATCAAAAATTTTAAATTCTTCTTCGCTGATACTTCGAAAATGTATCTTTGCTTTTAGTTCGTTTAGCTGAATCGGGAAATAAATTTTTTTCATTTGATCGGCAATGATGTGCTGAAGATCTATTTCTTCTCTATCAGTGCCGATGACTGTGATCTCGTTCCCGGAAATGAAAGCCGGTTTGAAGAATGGAAATCCTTGAATATGATCCCAATGAGGATGAGTTATAAGTATGTAGGCGCGAATTGATTCACCATTTGCTATAAGATGATCACCTAAATTCCGTATACCGGTTCCAGCGTCAAGAATGATCAATTCATCATTATCCAAACGAAGTTCAAGTGACGGAGTATTCCCGCCATATTTCACCGTGTTCTTACCAGGAGTAGGAATTGAACCACGAACACCCCAAAATTTCAGTTTCATATCAGTATCCTATCGAGGTTGTTCATTATCAAAAATTTCTACCGATATGTTGAAACATATTCAATATAATTTTGAGCAGATTTAATTAGGAATTTCTTTTCATCATCTGTTAATGTGCGAACAATTTTTGCGGGAACTCCCGCAGCAAGCATCCCTTCAGGAATAACCATCCCCATCGTTACTACAGCACCTGCTGCAACCAATGCAAAAGGACCAATTTTTGCATCATCTAAAACAATAGCACCCATACCAATTAAGGAATAATCATTAATAGTACACGCATGAATTACCGCGCTGTGACCTATTGTAACATTAGAACCAATATGAGTGGGAAATTTCTTATTGGTGACGTGAACAACGGTATTGTCTTGAATATTTGTCCGTTCGCCAATTCTAATGAAATTCACATCCCCACGAATGACGGTATTATACCAAACACTTGAATCTTTTCCTATCTCGACATCACCAATGATATGTACTCCATCAGCAATGAACACCGAAGGATCAATTGTTGGGGTAATTCCTTTATAGGTAATAATTCCCATTACTTTACTGCCTTTGGAGGAATCCAACCTTGACGAGTCCACTTTATCAACTCAATATGAACGCTGCCTATAATAACTTTCATTTTAGCCACGATAGGAACCCCTGCTTCATCGTTACTAAAAAATCCGCGGAAATATCCCGTCAAACCGTATACGCCGGTAAAATCGGAAGATCCATCGAACTCAATGGTTTCAACAGGATATTTTACAGCATCAATTTCTTGCGATCCTAATTTATTCATAAAATTGAAATGTGTCTTATATGATTTTTCACTGACGAAGACCGGCATTGAATACTTTTTTACTTGACGGAAATTATTTCGAGCATAATAAAAAAGTGACAGACCATCAAGCTGTTTGTTGGTAATTGGTTCTTCACCTGATCTCGTAGTATAGTCTTGCGGTTCAACACCATATTGATACGTAACTTTATTTTTTTTATAATCAAAATAATATTTGAAATACGGCATCTCTTGAGGTTTCGTTGTAGTATGGGTAACAAATAATTGAGCAATTGCGTCAGCATCCATTTCGCTGTAAAAGACCTGATGAAGATCTACAAACGGTAAGCCGCTGTAGGAATCAAGATATGCTTTGGCTTTAAAAACTTTAATTCCATTTTTTGTGGCAGTATCTAACAATTGCATTTTAACAAGTCCAATATCAAAAAAAGAATAACTGACATTGTATTGCAGTTCTTCTCCTATTTGAAACATAGAATTTTCAGCAGGAATTTCAACCTGAATTATTTCAACTTCTTTTGCTTCAATTGGATTGCGTGTTGTTGTTGGAGCTATAGCAATAGAAAGCAACGCTATACAAGCGCTGCTTATAAATATTTTCTTTAAACGGTGAAGATTCACAAATATTTTCTCTTTCGTTAATTAAGTCGAGCAAATTTTTCGGCTTCAGGGAATAAACTAATTGCTTTTGTTACTTGATGATCAATGCCAAGTAATACGGAATACCAGCCTTCATTGTTCCAGTAGTTCCGGGCAATATATGCTTTTAATCGCGCCTGGATATAATCTTTATCTTTTTTGAAATCTTCTTCAACAAAATCAATTTTCTTTTCTTTAGTGAAGGATAAAAATTCATTCATCATAAGATCGTCAATAACAAAATTCTTATTGAATGATTGAAGATCAGATTTATACTTATTTTTGATCTTCTCTCCGTCACGCGTTAAATACCCAGTGATAAATTCATAGAACATATTGCGTCGATTCAACTGCAAAGAATATTTTGTAATATTTCCAGGTTTCACAATAAAATCTGGAGTGATGCCGCCGCCGCCAAGAATAACTCTTCCTTTTGCAGTCTTGAATTTCGGCCGTCCGGAATCAGCAGCACTTTCTTTGTGTTCGATATTTTCTCCCTCTTCTTCGTTGCGTGTAAATGCCTCTTCCTGATATTTTTCTTTATTTGCATACGAACGCTGTATTAATCTACCGCTTGGCGTATAATATCGAGAGATCGTCAACCGCAGTGCAGATCCATCGGAGAGCGGAAATTGCTTCTGAACAAGACCTTTACCAAAACTTGTTTCTCCAACGATCAGTCCTCTATCCCAATCCTGAATTGCACCGGAAACAATTTCGCTTGCTGATGCAGAACCGTTTGAGATCAAAATGATCAGCGGCATTTTTTCATATTCACTGTTATTCGTTGAAGCAAAATATTCTTCGTTAAATTCAGGACGTCGACTAATTGTATAAACAACTTTACGGGGATTTCCTTTTGCATCTGATTCTAAAAAGATATCCGCCATTTTTACTGCTTGGTCAAGATATCCTCCGGGATTTGAACGCAGATCAAGCACAAGACGTTTCATTCCTTGCGATTTCAATTTCTGGAGCGCAGCAGCGATCTCTTTATTCGTTGTTTCGGCAAATCTGGTAACATTGATGTAACCGACGTTGTCATTCAACATTGTTGAAGCATCAACACTATACAACGGAATCACATCACGAACTATTTCAAATTCCAGTAATTCCTTTGCACCGGAACGAGCTATACTAACAGCAACTTTGGTCCCTTTGGGTCCTTTCAAACTCTTCATTACTTGATCATTGTTGAAACCAATGGAACTTTTACCATCGATCTTTACGATTTTATCGTTCGACATAATTCCAAGCGATGCACTTGGTCCTCCGCCAATCGGCTGAACGACGGTGATTGTATCATTCACCAATGAAAATTCAACTCCAATTCCTTCAAACCTCCCTTGAAAATCCTCAGTCACACGCTGCATCTGCTGAGCTTTAATATAGACGGAGTGAGGATCGAGATCAGCAAGCATACCTGTAATTGCATTTTCCGTCAATTTTTGCGTGTCAACATCTTCCACGTAATATTTTTCGGCGTAACTGAGAACATCCTTAAACTTAGAAAGTTGTTCATAAATATTGTCGCCCGAAATTAAATGATTGACCTGTGTGCCGCCGATGAAAGCAACAAAGAATACAGTTACAATCAACGGAATCGAGAATCGCTTCTTCATAATAACGCTCCTAAAATCTTCTCTCATAAATGAATGGTTAAAAACATCTGTTAATGGAATATACGAAATGACGGATAAAATGCATTGATATTGTGCACATAAACAAAAAAATTCTATCTATTAAATAACGAGAAAATGCAAAGAAATGCAAGTTATTGCATCATTAGAACGTCATTGAACACCCTACTTTAATTCTCCGTGGGTCATAATAGGCACTCGGATCACCAAGTTCACCGCCAATTCTACCGTTAGAATCAATCCATTTGACGTTTTTCGTGTTAATGATATTTCTTGCATCCACATAAACCATCAGCGAAAAATCTTGCAAATTGTCAAACTTAAATTCCTTTGAAAGTTTTATGTTTGCGAATAAAATATTTTTCATCCGAGAATTATTCGGCAAAAAATCTTTGGAAGAATCTACCGGTGTAAAACCATCTCGTGTCGGGAAAAAAGTGTACGGTTTTGGAGAATTGAACCAAATGATGCCATTGATAACAATATCAAAGAATGTTTTTGTCTCTATATCTACTTTTACCGAATGTCGTTGATCCCAGCTTAATGGGAACGACGTTGCCTGAATTGGAAAACCCCATTGTGCCAAATTAATAGACTGATTTGCAACCTCGCTTGTTCCTTCGGTAACCATATATGTATAGGATATACTTCCTGAAAGCATTTCATCCCGCTCACGACTGATAATAAATTCAATTCCTTCAGCATTGGCTTCGGCATTGTTCACATATTGCGCAAATCCAAAATCCCCTCCAGCTTTACTATCAAATGGAATCAACGTCTTTGAGTCAATCTGATTCTTCACATTCTTTTTAAAATATGTCATAGAACCGACATAATTATCAGTCACTGCATGTTTGTAACCAATCTCCCATGCAATTGTTTTTTCAGGATCAAGATCAGGATTTCCGGTAAGAACACTACGTGCTCCACTTTGTATTTGGGGCGGATTGATGCCGGTATACAGATATTCAAACAACGGATATTGGAAATAATATCCAAAGTTCATAAAGAACATGCTGTTCGGACCCATTGGGGCTGCAAACGCAATTCGCGGACTGAACTGTTGTTTGATCGACGCTTTTTTATAGCCGACAATTTTTTGTTTAAATTCATTATTTGTATTAGGAATAAATTCTACAACCGGACGTTCCGCTCTTGGATCAAGAAAATCCCATCGCACACCTAAGCTAAGGATGGAGCCATCAAGAGCAAATCGAATTTTATCCTGTAAATA
This sequence comes from uncultured Chitinophagaceae bacterium, assembly GCA_964355925.1. Lineage (GTDB taxonomy): Bacteria > Bacteroidota > Ignavibacteria > UBA10030 > UBA8401 > UBA8401. The sequence goes on along the minus strand of CAYHFN010000020.1, from coordinate 27,518 downwards.
GACACTACCCGAACGCGGAAGATATTCATACAAATTACTGTAATTAAGCAATGGTGCATTTTCAATCGGTTTCCCAAAATATGTACGCTGCGGTTCAAATTTTACAAGATCATAAAAGATGTCGTACATATTAAACTCAAATCCCAGCTTAACAAATTGAGATTCATCTACTTGCGAAGAAATATCTCCTTTTACCACCTGCATAAGCTGTTGAACATTTGCCCACCAATTTTTTCTTCCATCAACAATATATCGCAAGAAGATATCATATTGGTATGGTTGAATATCAATCTGTTCTTTAGAGTCTTCGCCAAAACGGTTTTGCATATAAAAATGAGTAAAACTTAACGTATACGCCGTTCTATCAGACAACGTATGCGAAAGGGAGAGAACACCCCGAAGTGAAAGTTTTTTACGTTCCGGTAAACCATCCAAATTATAACGCCAGCTATATTCATAATCATGCCAATTGCGATACGAATATAGTCCCTGAGCGGTTAACCGTATTGAATTTGATACGATATAGTCAATTTTTGACATTCCACTTAATTCTATGTTATTCGGCGATGAGAAATAGTTATCCATATCCTGCCACCATCGTGTATTAGAGACACGGGCTGTCAATGCAGAAAGATAGAATATATCATTCGGAATGATCGGACCACTTGCGCTTAATTCCAATTCGTTAAGTTTATCGATCTGTTTATTCAGTTTTGAAGGAATCCAATTATCTTTTTCAAATCGAAACGCAAAACGATGAGTATTCTCTCCACCTTTGGTAATAACGTTGATCACAGCCGACATTGCATTGCCGTATTCTGCTTCAAATCCTCCGGTGTAGATTGTCATTCCCCCAATTGAACTTTTTGGAAGTTCGACACCAAGACCACCACCGACAAAATCCTGCACAGGAATTCCATCGATCAAATAGATCACTTCATTTGTCTTGCCGCCACGGACATTTCCTTCCAACGTTACTCCCGGCTGCAAGGAAAGAACTTCTTGAAATGTTGTAACAGGAAGTTTCTCCAATTTCACTTCACCAATCGAAAATGCAGTCGATGGCTGATCTTTTTGGATGAGCGGTTTTTGTGAAATAATCTCAACTGCACCCAATTCTACCGACGTTTGATCCATAGTGATATCGATCCGTGTTCGCATATCGGCATTGATTGAAACACTTTTCATTATTACCGGTTTATATCCGAGAAGAGAATATTTAACATCATACACTCCAGCGCGGATATTGTAAATAGTATAATATCCATCGATATTGCTCACCGTTCCAAGATTGGTTCCTAATATCTGTATCGTCACTGAAACAATATTTTCTTTTGTCGCTGAGTCATGGATCTTCCCTTCCAAGATTCCATTTGTCCCTGCAAAGGATCGAAGTGAAGTTAAAATAAAGATTAATACAAGAATATTTTTTTTCATAAATTATTGTCCGATTGCAGAACAAGGATCAAATTGAATAAAATCTTTGCAAGGCAGAAGTCCTAAACCAACATTTGCTTCGCCGCTATGAGGAAACATAAAGCATTGCCTTAATCTAAACGGTTGAATATATAATACTGCCAGTCTATCAAACAATTTTACATTTGTCTTTACCAAAAAATTCTGACCTGTTGAGATCCTGCGATTTCCAGCTCCACCACTGTTATTGAATACAAAGCATTGTGGATCATTTTGAGAAGGGAAATAATAGAGAATGTATGTGCTGTCGTCTGTCTTCAAATTCCAGTCCACAAAAACAACAACGGAATCTCCCGGATCGAGTGTTAATCGTTTCGTTTGTCGATTAAAATTTTTTGCGTAGAAAATATCGTTCGAACTCAGTTTAAATGTTCTTGTTCTGTTAAATATTCTCTCTTCTTCTTTTGGGGGAATCCACGTTATTTCCATTGTCCCGGTCATCGCTGCAATATCATCCAACGTCTCATCCGTATTGTTTATCACTGTCACAAGTGCTCGAATTGTACCGGCAGCGCTTGAATGTGACTTTGTGCTATATGCTGAACGCACTTTAACGGTAACCAATGAAGACATGTCATCCCGTAACGGAAGTGTTTCGTTACAAGAAACGGCAATGAAAGCAAAGGCTACGATGTAATAAGAAACAAAATTATTATTTAAATCTTTCATGGCACTACTATTCAATAGCAGAACAAGGATTAAATTTAGTAAAATCCACACAATCTGGAAGACCTAAAGCTTTGTTTAATTCCCCACCGTGCTGAAACATAAAGCAATGAGACATTCTAACGTTTTGAATATATAACACCGCTAGTCTATCAAATAATTTAATATTTGCCTTTACCAAAAAATTTTGACGTAATGAAATTCTTCGAGGCACGCGACCACCAACACCTAACAACGAAACAAAGCATTGATTATCAAATTGTGCTGAGCAATGATCGAGAATATATGTGCTATCGTTTGTTTTCAAATCCCAATCAATATACATTACAACTGAATCTCCCGGATCTAGAGTTAATCGTTTTGTAGTTCTATTAAAATTTTTTGCAGAAAATACATCATTTGAGGTCAGCTTAAGCGTTCTTGTGTGATTAAACAATCCTTCTTCTTCTTTCCGAGGAGTCCATGTTATTTCCACTGTTCCGGTCATCGCCGCAATGTCATCCAATGTTTCATCGGTATTGTTTGTGATGGTAACTAGCAGTCGTATTGTGCCGGTTTCATTTGAATGCGATTTTATGTTAGCAAATGAGCGGGCATTTATAGTTACCAAACTCGAAATATCTTCTCGCAATGGAAGTGTTTCGTTGCAGGCAAAAGCAACGATTGAACACATCGTGATGACTAAAAAACCTGTTTTTTTTATTGTGACCATTTGATTACTACGATCGCACTTCACAACACATTGTGTTCCATATACTATCCATTACGGCTGAACCGTTATTTGTTTGATGTTATAAGAATAAAATGAATATCCATTGGTGTAATTGGTTTGAACTCGATAGAACGGCGATGTTCCTACAATTGAACTGTTATCGTTTACAGTAGTTGTGTTTTCATTCGTTAGTGTTGCGACAACAACAGTTGAGTTATCAAAATTAATGTTACTGCAGCGTTCAATTTTATAGTTGAGGAAAAAAGGATTAGGATTTTTAATCCATGACAAAAATACTGCTCCACCACTGCTCGATAGCGAATCTATGGAAACATATTCATAAGTGTACATTGTAAATACTAACTGTGGAATGACATTGTTGCTGTTGTCATACCCTTGAATGGTTGTCACCGATCCAAAACCATCAAGATCGAATGTACAACGGATGATACCGTTCTCATCTGAGAGTAGAGCATTTGCCGGAACTTTTCCTCCCCCATTGGTAATTTTAAATCGAATTGGCAAACCTCCAATAAGATTTCCATACTTATCTTTTACTTTTACGACAATTGCATTTAGTAAAATTCCCCCTTGCAACCCAACAGCACTATCTTTGGAAAGTATCTCATATGATCCCACCACTGTACTGGCCTTTACTAATGCTTTGAACGTAACAAAACTTGTTTGTGTCGCGGTGATCCGTGCTTCAACTGTTTGATTTCCCACCGTCGTGTCTGTCGTCCAATAACTTTTTGCAATGCCAAGAGAATCTGTAAGCATTTGTCCCGGATTGACTTTTCCTTTACCGGATGGAAGAAAATAAACGACGGTGCTTTTTACCGGGTTATTATAGACATCCTTCACTTCAACCGTTAATGGTTCCGAAAGTGTTGTTGCAACA